>JAFUVB010000084.1 GCA_017471245.1 Prevotella sp. | reverse complement strand
TGAAGAGTTAAGAGTGAAGACGAGTTGTTGAACGAATGTGAAAAATTTTTCGCTGGTGATTTTTCGCCTTCGCTCAACAACCCGTCTTCTTTATTCATTTTTCCATGTGATTCTTCACTCTTCACTCTTAACTCTTCACTTTCTCTTAACTCTTCACTTCCAAAAGATTCTTCACTCTTCACTCTTAACTCTTCACTTTCTGCTTCCTGCTTTCCGCTTTGGATGCTCTGCTGCATGGCGAGCTGAACGGCTTCGGGTATCTCGGGAGGAGTTACTTTCGTGTATTGAGAATACCAATAACCGGCACCAGCAACAATGAGTACGAGGATGGCAGCGGCGTATTTGAGAAGATTTCTCATTTCTCTCACCTCTAATTTCTCACTTCTCACTTCTGATTTCTCACCACTCACCTCTAACTCACTACCAATCTTCTCCTTTTCAATCAGTTTCGCCCAAGCTTTGTCTACATCGAGGCGTTGGTAAATCTGATAGTTGGCAGAAAAATCGGGATCGTTCTGCAATTGCTCATACTGTGATTGGTGCAATGGCGATGCTTCCATCCATTCTTTCAGACGGGCATCTTCCTCGGCAGAGGTCTGTCCGGCGATTTTGCGGTATATGATTTCGTTGATGTTCATGATAAAGGGAGTTTTATTAGTGAAACGACTGTAAAAGAAAAAGTGGGGACACGGAACACGAAAAAATGATGGCAAAATGGAAAAAAGGTATTCCGCTGAGTCGAAACGATGGGGCAAAATGGAGAAAAAGCTGTTCAAGTGCGTTGAAACGATGGGGCAAATGGTGTTTTTTGTGGTTAAATGAAAGAGATTTTGCGGATTAATTCGTATTTTTGCAGGCAATAACAGACAATCTGTGAATAGCAAGATGAAACAAGTAAGACCGAAGAAGAACCTGGGTCAGCATTTCCTTACCGACCTGAACATAGCCAAAGCCATTGCCGACACGGTGGATGCCTGTCCCGATTTGCCCGTTTTGGAGGTGGGACCGGGCATGGGTGTGATGACCCAATACCTCGTGGAGAAGCCCCGACCGCTGAAGGTGGTGGAGATAGACCGCGAGAGCGTGGCTTATCTCAATGAGCATTTCCCCCGTTTGCGCGACAATATTCTGGGTGAGGACTTTCTGCGGATGGATCTGAAACAGGTGTTCGGCGGGCAGCCTTTTGTGCTCACGGGCAACTATCCATACGATATTTCATCGCAGATATTCTTCAAGATGCTCGACAACAAGGACCTGATTCCCTGCTGCACGGGTATGATTCAGCATGAGGTGGCGCTGCGCATGGCATCTCAGCCGGGCACGAAGGCATACGGAATCCTGTCGGTGCTGATTCAGGCATGGTATCATGTGGACTATCTTTTCATGGTTGACGAGCACGTGTTCAATCCGCCGCCAAAGGTGAAGAGTGCCGTTATCCGCATGACGCGCAACGATGTTACCTGTCTTGGTTGTGATGAACAGCTGTTCCGACGGGTGGTAAAGGCGGTGTTCAACCAACGGCGCAAGATGTTGCGCGTTAGCTTGCGCCAACTGTATTCTCGTGAAAACATGCCCAGTGCGGCATTCTTTGAACAGGAGATGATGACCAAACGACCGGAGCAACTCTCGATTCAGCAATTCGTTGAACTGACGAACATGGTGGAAAGACAAGGCTTTTAGACGAGCGCAACGACCGCCAGCACGGCGACGGTGAGCCCGAAGACCACGGCAATGCCCCACGGCTCGCGCCCCTTGTAGATGCTGTTGAATTCGGGCATGGGGCAGTAGTTGCGGAGATAGAGGTAGCTCTTTTTATAGAAAAGGTAAACGAGCAAGGCGAACACACATCCGAGCAAGGCTCCTGCCAGTATGTCGGTGGGGAAGTGTACACCGAGATAGAGGCGCGAATAGCACGATCCGACCGCCCAGAGGAACGCCGTGATGCAGATGGCGCGCTGCCTGAACAGCAAGGTGAGCAGTGTGGCGGCAGCGAAACCGTTGCTGGCATGGTTAGACGGGAACCCGAACATGCCGCCCCGATAGCCCTGATAGTAGCTGAGGGCATCCATGATGCTCGGGTCGTGCGACGGTCGCAGACGGGCAATCATCGGTTTGATGAGGCTCGCCACGATGAAATCGCTGAGCAAGAACATGATGATGAGCGACACGCACAGCAGGAGCGCATTGCGCCAACCTCCGCGCCGCAGCAGATAGTAAGAAGCTACGAGTGCCAAGGGCAGCCACGTGAGGCGCTGGGTGTAGAGACTCCAGAACAGGCTATAGGCATCCGGTCCGTTGAAATTGATGGCAGAAAGGATGCTGCTGTCCAGTTCTTTAACCGTATTAAACAGAGAGTCGTTTGTCATGTCGTTTGTTTTCGGTGTGCAAAGGTAATGTTTTTTCAGGAAAAAAAGGACAGTTATTGCAGGAAATCGTATATTTAAGCATAAAAATAACAAGAATCATGGAAAAAAGAGAAAGCTATCGGCAGTTGCTCCAACAGGTGGAAAGCCTGATAGAGGGCGAGCGCAACGAGGTTGGCGTGCTTGCTAACGTGACGGCTGCTATTAAGGAAACCATGCAGTTTTTCTGGGTGGGGTTCTATCTCGTGAGGAACGATGAGCTGGCGTTGGGACCGTTCCAGGGCAGTGTGGCATGCTATCACATTGGCTATGGCAAGGGCGTTTGCGGAACGGCATGGGCAAAACGGGAGACACTTGTGGTGAAAGACGTGGAGGAGTTTCCCGGTCATATCGCCTGTTCGTCGCTAAGCCGCTCCGAGATAGTGGTGCCTATGTTCAACGGTGCAGGCGAAGTGGTGGGCGTGCTCGACATCGACAGCACCGAACTTGCCACTTTCGACGAAGTAGACAAGGAGCAGCTTGAGGCATTGGCAGCCATCGTGGCGCGTCAGCTCTATCGTTGATCGTCGTCCAATAGGGGATCTCTCCTTACGTAAAAATCTGTTTTACCCGCACCCAAGCATAACCGTTTGGGTATCAGGTATTTGCGCGGAAATCAGCCCGCACCCGATCCCGCACCCGATCCCACACCCAGACCTGCACCAGACGGGCATTTTTTTTCATACATAATAACGCTTCGGGTGCGGGATCGGGTGTGGGATCGGGTGCGAGTTAATTTCTCTACAAGCACTTGATGTTCAGGCTGTTAAGCTTGGGTGCGGGATTGTTTGTTTTTTCGCGTATGGAGTGACTGAGGCGAGGCGGGAAGTTTTCAGGCAAAATGCACTGAATATCCACAAGAACATAGTTTTCATGTCAAAATAACATAGCTTTTACACCCTGAAACCTATGCTTTTACTCCCTCAAAGCATAGCTTGTGCGGCCCAGAAGCATAGCTTTCATGCCTCAGAACCATAGTTTTTGCACATCCCTGCTTATGTTCGGCGACAGAAAACCCGCGTAAATTTTCTTTTTTTACGCGAAAACGTTTGCCGTTTCAGAAAAAAGCACTATCTTTGTCAATCATAAAAAGAAAACTTATCAAACAAACAACGCAATATGATCGACGTAAAAGCAACATTACAGGAAAGTGAAGAGCGAATGGAGATGGCTGCCATGTTCTTGGAAGACAGCCTGAACCGCATCCGCGCAGGGCGTGCCAACGTGGCAATTCTCGACGGAGTGCGCGTGGAAAGCTACGGCTCGAAAGTGCCGTTGAACCAAGTGGCAAGCGTGAACTGCCCCGATGCGCGCACCATAGCCATCCGTCCTTGGGACAAAAAAGCCATCAAGGACATTGAGCGGGCCATCATGAGCAGCGATGTGGGCATCACTCCCGAGAACAACGGCGAGATAATCCGACTGAATATCCCGCAGCCCACGGAGGAGCGCCGCCGCGAACTGACCAAGCAGTGCAACAAGATTGCAGAGAAAGCCAAGGTTGAAGTGCGCAATGTGCGTGGCGACATCAAGGACAAACTGAAGAAAGCCATCAAGGACGGACTGAGCGAGGACAACGAGAAAGATGCCGAACTGGAGCTTCAGAAGATTCACGACAAGTTCATCAAGAAGATTGACGAGCTGATCGAGGCAAAGAACAAGGAGATTATGACTGTGTAGTGCATCGTGCATTGTTCACAGTTCATAGCGCAAAGTTCATCGTTTTTTTAGTTCATAGTTTTCGTTGAAGGGCTTAGTCATTAAGAACACCGGTTCATGGTATACCGTGTTGACCGATGAGGGGCAGACCATTGAATCGAAAATAAAAGGAAATTTCCGACTGAAGGGCATCCGCAGCACCAATCCGGTGGCTGTGGGTGACCGAGTCGTTATCATCACCAACCAGGAAGGCACGGCGTTTATCACCGAAATAGAGGAACGCCGCAACTATATCATTCGCAAATCGCCCAACCTTTCCAAGCAGAGCCACATCATTGCAGCCAATGTGGATCAGGCTGCACTTATCATCACGGTGAACTATCCGGAAACCAGCACCACCTTCATCGACCGTTTCCTTGCCTCTGCCGAGGCCTATCGCGTGCCGGTGATACTGATATTCAACAAAACCGATTTGCTGAATGCCGACGAGCGGCACTATCAGGAGATGATGATAACGCTTTATGAGAGCATAGGCTATCCATGCCTTTCGGTGTCGGCAGCAACAGGCGAGGGCATCGACAGTCTTCTCCCGATGCTGGAAGGAAAAATCACCGTGTTCAGCGGTAACAGTGGAGTGGGGAAGAGCACGTTGCTGAACAAGCTTGTGCCGGGCATCAACCTGCGCACATCAGAAATCAGCGATGCCCACAACATGGGTATGCACACCACCACATTCTCTGAAATGATTCCTCTCACTTCTCACCCCTCATCTCTCACCCCTAATAGCAAATCTCTCACCTCCCACCTCTCACCCCTCACCTCTAATAACACTACCTGGCTTATCGACACACCGGGCATCAAAGGCTTCGGCACCTTCGACATGGAGCCGGAAGAGATATGCGGCTATTTCAAAGAGATATTCCGTTTCTCAAAGGACTGCCGCTTCCGCAACTGCACGCATACGCATGAGCCGGGCTGTGCAGTGAGAAAAGCCATAGAAGACCATTACATTGCCGAGAGCCGTTATCGTTCTTACCTCAGCATGTTGGAGGATAAGGACGAAAGCAAATACCGCGAGGCATTCTGACCCGATGGCGGTTCGCTGAAAGAATCTGCCGATTCGCTGAATAAATTTGTCACCTATTTATATTATATATACTTTTGCATCAACAAACAACAGATGTAGAATAATTAAATACGTGAGATTATGAAAAAGATTGTTTATATGCTAATAGCAGCGGCGGCAGGAATCATCACTTCCTGCGCATCGGAAGATCCATGGGAAGAATATGAGGAATACATGGAAAGTCAGGAAAACTACATGGGCGGCGACATCAACGGCGGTGCATCAAGCACAGGAACTGCACTGACAACCGAGTTGGGCACCTTCGACATCACTATTAATACCGCCCCGCTTCAGGAAACCGAAACCCTGCCGGCTTCCACCGACGAATACTACGAAGACTATGTGGAAACTTATTCTCCCACGGCAACCATCAAGATTGCCTACAACGGAAACGATGCTTCCGTAAGCGGCACCGCAGATGGTGTTACCGTGAGCAAGAACGGAGCACACGTTACGGTGAACTCCACCGTAAAGAACATTGCCTACGAACTGAGCGGAACAACCACAGACGGCTCGTTTAAGATCTACAGCGAGAAGAAATTCCAGCTCACGCTGAACGGTGTGAGCATCACCAATCCCACCGGTGCAGCCATCAACAACCAAGGTAAGCGCGCCTACGTGGTGGTGAAAGATGATACCGAAAACTCGCTAACCGACGGCAGCACCTACACCATGGTTGACGGTGAAGACCAGAAAGCCACCCTTTTCAGCGAAGGCAAGCTGGCATTCAGTGGGTCGGGCAAGCTGTCGGTGTATGCCAAGGGAAAGAACGGCATCGTGAGCGACGACTACGTATATATCCGCCCGAACACCAATATCTATGTGAACTCCACGGCAAGCAATGGCATCAAGTCTAACGATGGTATCATCATCAAGGGTGGAGTGGTGAATGTTGAAGTGTCGGCAGCTGCTTCCAAGGGCATCAAGACCGACGGTTTTGTGCAGATTGACGGTGGTCGCACCACATTGATAACTTCAGGAGGAACTGAATATGATTCTGATGACAAGGAGTATAAGGGATGTGCCGCACTGAAGGCTGACAGCATCATCGTGATGAACGGCGGTGAACTGCTGGTGAAGAGCACCGGCGGCGGTGGCAAGGGCATCAGCGGCGATCAGACGTTTACGCTGAATGGCGGTACCGTGAAGGCAATTGCAACAGGCAAAAACAGCAATGACGTGTCGGCAAAAGCCATTAAGATGGATGGCGATATCACCATTGCCGGAGGCTCGGTTATGGCGCGCGCCGCTTCACACGAGGCAATGGAGAGTAAGGGAAAGATGACCATCAGTGCAGGAACAGTGGCTGCCTATAGCTCAGATGATGCCATCAACTCGGCAAAAGACATGGTGATCAGCGGCGGTTATGTGTTCTGCTACTCTACAGGCAACGACGGAATCGATGCCAACGGCAACCTCACCATCAGCGGAGGTGTGGTGATTGGCTGCGGTGCCGGGTCTCCCGAAGAGGGCATTGATGCTGCCGAGGGCAAGACATTGAGTTTCAACGGAGGTACAATCATCGGTATCGGCGGCGGCGCCGAGGCGACTTCGGGTTCTCAGCAGAAAGCCACGCTGACGGGTGTCACCGTTTCCAATGGCGCTTACCTCACAGTTCAGGATGCCTCGGGCAACAACATCTTTGCCTTCAAGTCGCCTCGCGCATACAGCAATGCCACCATGCAGGTGAGCTCGCCCAAGTTCTCGTCGGGCAGCACTTACACGCTCAGCACGGCAACATCGGCAAGCGGCGATGATGAGTTCTACGGTTTCATCTCTAATGCCAAGGTAAGCGGCGAGACCAAGGTAGGCACATTCACCACGTCGACCACCACATCGGGCGGTATGGGAGGAGGCGCCATGGGTGGCGGCGGGTTTCCTGGCGGCAATGCAGGTGGTGGCAGTTGGCCTGGTCGCAGGTAATATACTCCTGTTGTTACAGCTGATGCGAAAAAGAATGGCGATGAAGCTTTCGCGAAAACAATAAAAAGCAATAATTGCGTTATAGAAATATGAAGATCACGAAACGTGAATGGAAAGAGAATCTGGTGTATCTGGTGCTATGGCTGATGATGTTCATAGCACCGGTGATCACCACTTACGTGCGCTCGATTGCAGATTCTCACCTGTCTTTTCAATGGCACGAGGTGATAGATGTGTGGAGGCTCTATGCCGTCTATCTGGTCATCTTTGTCGTCCACAACTATCTGCTGGCTCCAATCCTGATCTACAGGAACAAGAAAGCACTCTATTTCACCTCCATCACCCTGATGCTCGTTGCCTTCATCTTGTATCAGTGTCAGTCGAAACCGATGGGTTTCGGCGATAGGCATCACGGTCCACGCGACCGGATGATGCACGACAAGGAGGTGGCATTCAATGCGCCCGGCATGCATGGCGAGATGATGTTCGGTGAAAACGATGTTCCCATGGATGCAATCCCCTTTGAAGAGGGAGCAGATACGTTGGCAATGGCTCCGCCCGAAGGTATGCACCACCCGCCATTCGATGAACGGCACAAGCCCGAAGGCATGCCTCCCCTGCACATGGGGCTTGAGAATGTTTTCTCAATCATCGTTTTCCTTCTCATGCTCGGCATGAACCTGGGCATCAAGCTCTATTTCAAGATGGATGAGGATGCAAAAGGAATGAAAGAACTGGAGAAACGCAGTCTGGAACAGCAGCTTGCTTACCTGAAATACCAGATCAACCCGCATTTCTTCATGAATACGCTGAACAATATCCATGCCTTGGTGGATATTAACCCTGAGAAAGCGAAGGAAACGATCCTCATCCTGTCGAAGATTATGCGACATGTGCTCTACGAAGGAGACAAGAGCCAGATTCCCATCCAGCGGGAAATTGACTTCCTGAACAACTATATCGACCTGATGAAAATCAGGTATTCCGACAAAGTGAGCATCACCCTTGAACAGCCCGACCGCATGCCCGATGCAGGAATCCCTCCGTTATTGCTGATCACTTTCGTGGAGAATGCTTTCAAGCATGGGGTGAGCTACCAGAATGAATCGTTCATCTTTATCAAGATTTCGGTGGATGACAACCGGCTGAAGTTCTTCTGCCGCAACAGTCGTCAGCCTAAAAAAGAAAACTCTCTCGGTAAAACAGAAGGGGGAGTGGGACTTGCAAACATCAAACAACGTCTAAATCTGCTTTATGGAGAAAACTATACTTTAGATTTTGAGGAAGGAGACGATACCTATGAGGTGCTGCTGCTGCTGCCCCTCACCCCTCATCCCTAATCATCTCACCCTTCATCCCTAATCATCTCACCTCTCACCCCTAATCATCTCACCCTTCACCTCTAATCATCTCACCTCTAATAAAACAACAATGATAAGAGTATTAGCAATCGACGACGAGCCGCTGGCATTGCAGCAGTTGGAAGCATATATCAAGAAGATGCCGTTCTTGGAACTGGCAGGCTCATGCCAGAGTGCATTTGATGCCATGCGCATCATGGAAAACGACGTGATAGATGCCATATTCATCGACATCAACATGCCTGACCTCAACGGCATGGAATTCGTAAAACAGTTAGCGATGCCGCCATTGGTGGTTTTCACCACAGCCTACAGCGAATATGCCATAGAGGGCTTCAAGGTGGATGCCGTGGATTATCTGTTGAAACCTTTTGGTCTGCAGGATTTCCAGCGTGCAGCCATGAAGGTGAAGGCTCGCTACGACCTGATGAATGCGGCAACCGTCACACCGGCTGCCGACGAAGAGGATGTGCTCTTCTTTAAAACCGACTATAGAGTGGTGCGCGTCTGCATTTCCGACATCCGATATGTGGAGGGCATGAGCGAATACCTGAAGATACACTTGGACAACCAGAAGCCTATCATCGTGCTGCTCAGTATGAAGAAACTGGAAGAGCGCCTGCCTCCTTCCCGTTTCATGCGTATCCACCGCAGCTATATCATCAATCTGCGTCGTATCCGCGAAGTGAACAAGAACCGTGTCATCATGGATGCCGACACCTATCTGCCCATCGGCGACAACTACAAGGAACAGTTCAATCAGTATCTTGGCAGCAAGTTTCTTGGGAAATGATATCCATCGTTTGTGATTAGTAATGGGGCATTTTCCGACTGCGGAAGAAAAATGTTGTCAAAACCCTTTGCTGTTTGTCTGATTCTTCGTAACTTTGCAGCGCATTTGGCGATTCACTGAAAAAACGTGATCGTTTTTTCCCTACCCACCCTTTATGGTGGAAGCTTTAAAATAATAACCTTATGGTGTATTGTATATCAAAGACGATGGAAGTGGCAGGATGCCATTATCTTGAACTGCCCTATGAAAGCAAGTGCAGCCGTCTGCACGGGCATAACTGGATCATTACCGTATTTCTGGCATCGCGCGAACTGAATGCCGAGGGCATGGTGGTTGACTTCAAGCATATCAAGGAAAAGGTTCATGGCCATCTGGATCATGGCAATTTCAACGAACTTCTGCCCTTCAATCCTACGGCAGAAAACATCGCAGCATGGGTGGTAGAGCAGTTCCCCATGTGCTATAAGGCCATCGTGCGCGAGTCGGACGGAAACGTGGCAATGGCAACCGACGACCATTTCCCCATTGATTCCAGCCTTCTGTTATAGGGCAATAGAACGTGCCGACGATGGAAAAGTCATACCGTATCAACGAAATATTCTACTCCCTGCAGGGCGAAGGGCGCCATACGGGGCGAGCTGCCGTGTTCATTCGTTTCAGCGGGTGCAACCTGAATTGTCCTTTCTGCGATACCGACTTCGAAGACTACACGGAAATGACAGCCATGCAGATTATCGAAAGTGTGAAAAAGTGGAACCGGTGTGGCTTTATTGTGCTGACAGGCGGTGAGCCTTCCTTGCAGGCGGATGAGCAACTCGTCTCCGCGCTTCAACAAGAAGGATTCTATGTGGCTATCGAAACCAACGGCACACGGCCTTTGCCATGCAACATCAACTGGGTGACCATTTCTCCCAAGACTCCTTTCATCAACTGCGCACCAGCTTTGGCAAAGGTTAGAGCCGATGAAGTGAAAGTGGTGTTCGACGGTATTCATGATCCTGCACCATACGCCACCCTTTATGGTGAAGCGTATCTCTGTCTGCAGCCCTGCGACACTGGTGACGCAGAGCGCAACAGCGAACTGACACGCCAGTGCATTGATTACATCAAACGTAATCCGCACTGGCATTTGTCATTGCAGATGCACAAGATGGTGAATATCAAGTAACCCTTGCTTCTTGCTTCTTGCCTCTTGCTTCTAAAAAACTATCCTATTGTGATGATGTATTCGCTGAGGAATGAGGCTCCTGGCAGCAAGTGGTTCATCATGGGTTTGTCTTTGAATTCTCCCTGATAGCCGCGCGGGTCGCCCAAACCATACCAAGGTTCGATACATACGAAAGGCGCGTTCTTGTCGTATGGACTCCACAGCCCGATGATGGGCGCTTTGTAGTCGACGGTCACGGCGGGCTCTCCGTTGCGATGGAGCAGTGCCACCTGGTGGGTCTGGCTCTTGTGGATCTTCACTGAGTCGTTGCGGAAGAAGTGGTTGTTGAATCTGATGATGCCGTTTTCCACTTCAGCCGGCACTTCCGTCATCTCATGAGAACCGTCAATATAGCTTTTCAGAGAGTCGAGCGGCTGGTCGTTGTCAAGGCGGAACGTTCCTTCGAGCTGGTCGCCCACTTGCATTTCCGGCACGTTGAATGCCGGATGACCTCCAATCTGGAAATGAATCTCTCGGCTATCGGTGTTTTCCACATGCCAGATCACGTGGATGCGGTTGCCGTCGAGGCGGTAGGTAATGCCGAGATTGAAGCGGAAGGGGTATGCCTTCAGCGTTTCTTCGTTCTCGTGCAGTGCGAAAGTCACGCGGTTGTCGCTCTTGGCAATGCACTGGAATTCGGTGTCGCGGGCGAAACCATGGCGTGGCAGGTGATATTCTTTCCCGTCAACATAATAGGTGTCGTTCTCCACGCTGCACACGATGGGGAAGAGAATGGGGGAGCGGCGCGGCCAGAATGCCGGATCGCCCTGCCACAGGTATTCGTTACCGTTATTGTCTTTGATGCTTTGCATCTCGGCGCCCATGGCAGCCACTTTCACTTCGAGTAGTTCGTTTTTAAGTGTTTCCATTGTTATTTTCTTTTAGATGATGATGCAAAGATACGAATAAGCGGGCGAAATGCAAAAGAATAATCATTTTTTCTTTTGCATTCCTTGTCGAAAAGCTCTTTCCTTTCCCTGATTTTATCTGATTTTCAGCGTCTCGCTACCCACTTTCAGCAAGTGTATTTCGCCGCTTGGCAGAAGTATTTGCATGTCATTGCCCGATGCCGTTGCTTGCCAAAGCATCTGTCCTTGCAGGTTGAACAGGCGAACCGTCGTTCCACGTTCCACGCCCGACAGTCTAAGCATGTTGCCGTTGGAAGTCCAAGTCCATTGGCGGTTGCCAACCTGTCGTATGCCCGTGCTCTTTCCGATTGTGGCATTGATGTCGAGACGCTTGCACGACGGCATGTTGAACGAATACTCCTCACCTTGGGCAGTGGTGGTTGTTGAGGTTCCGTCGTTGCCAACGGTGGTTATTGTCCAACTAATCACGTTCTCATCGTCAGTGGCTTCACCTTTCAGCGTCACGCTGCGGTCGGTGAAGAACTTGCCGTCGAAGAGTCCTTCGCTCAGTCGGATGCCGTTGAAGAGTATCTTCACCTTTTCGAGATCTTCTTTTTTGCTGCCTTGATTGATGGTCATCGCCACGGGAGTGCCAGTCTTGTAATAGTCGGCCAGCTGTTGGTAGAACTGCGAGGTGCGGTTCTTTATCCAATTACGGGCATTGTTCAGTTCATCATTATAGTTAGGCCACCACTGGTTGATCAGTTTCCGGTGATTGGGATATTCCGTCTTGATCATTTCATACATGGGATCCCACATGGCACGCGTTCCCTTTTCGTTCATGAAATCGCCCATGTAGATGGCGGCGCGGTCGATGAACTCACGTTTGAAGTCTTCATCTTCCATCATTCTGCGGAACAGTCGGGTGTGGTCATATTGGTTAGCCCAGTTGTGGTTGTAGTCATAGTTGGGATCGTAGATCCACTTAATGGAGTTGAAACTGGCAGAAGAACCATAAAGTCCGAGACCGAAGTCGGTGTCTTTGGCAATGAATCGCCAGCGCCCGTTTTCAGTGCGAGGCCTCCACATCACGATGTTGTTGCCGGGAAAGTCTTGGTTGTTGTAATACAGGTTCATCACCATCAGGTTGATGAACTCCTCCCAGTCAATCCATTTCTCGTATTCTTGGAGCGTATGACCGTGCTCGGCATAGAACTGTTTGAACTGGTTGTAGTTGTCCCAGTCGCCTTCCTTCAGTTCGTTCCAGTTCTCGAACATGTCGATATCCTCCAGTCCGTCGTAGTTGGTATATATGTTGTCTTCATTGGATCGCTCCCTGATGTTGAGCATTCCCATGTATTCTCCGTTCAGGTAGATGATGGTGGGGCGCCATGCCTGCCAGTCGAGGTCGACATGAGATGCCATGGTGCGCTGTATGATGGCATCGCGCATGTAGAGATAGTCGAAGTCGTTTCCTGCATTTCGGAGCGAAATCGACTTGAAGTCGGTAATCCCGGGGCGCTGGTCTGGGAAGAATTCATACTCAAGGCGCTTGGTTCCGAACCGCTTGTTGGCGTAGACGGCGAGCGATTTGTATTGGTTGCTTCGTGTGGCTCCACCCATGATGCGGGTCTCGCACAGCTGGTTGATCACGCTTTCCTTGTTTTCGTCAACGAAGAACTCCAGGTTGATGGGGCGTCGCCAGTCAAACTCATAGTTCTTTTTCCCGTTCTGGTAGGTGCCGTCCACATAGATGCCCGTGGTGTTGTTGTAGAAATAGTCTTTGTTGGTGACGATGGAGATGACGGGAAGCGTCAGCTTGCGGGGGAAGAAAATGTAGGAGTGGGTGGTGGAGCGCGGTGACAGATAGCCGTCGCAGAACAGTTTCGCACGGACGGTTTTCGTGGAACTGATGGTGATAGGACCGCTGTATTGGGCGCTGCTCTGTGAGGGTTCGCGTCCGTCGGTGGTGTAGTGGATTGACGTTCCTTCAGGTGTTCCTTCGGGAAGCGACAGGGTGAGCTTGAAGGATTGCGACGAAGTGACCACCTTTCCCTTAACGCTGAAGACGGGTTCCTCAAGAATCTTGGTGCAAAGCCTGCCGCAGTTGGCAGTGCCGGGTGTGGGCGAAGCCTGGTATCCCCATTCTGTGCCTCCGCTCTCGCGCCGTCCGTAGGCGATATTCGGTGCGGGCTGTTTCTTCAAACCGGTTATCTGGTCAACGATTGTCTCGCCTTCAAAGAGATACACTTCGCATCCTTTCCCTGATTCCAAGCGGAAGGGCGTGTGCATGTTCTTGCCTACCTTGTCGCAATACACCAGTGCATATCCGTGCGCCTCAATGCTCTTGTTGGGCAGTTTCCATGCTTCGGCAGCCTTGTCGGTTATTCCCAACCGATAAGTTTGCAGGTTCACGGCTTCTTCTCCTGCATTATACAGTTCCACCCAAGAGTCGGGAAACTCATTGATATCGTCCATGATGCAGTCGATGTTAGACTGCATCAGCTCGTTGATCACTATCTGTGCATTGCCGTCCTGCCATGACATGGCAGCGAGCAGCATATAGAAAAGATGCTTCTTCATGCCCCTTCGTATTGAAAAGTGCCACTTTCGGGAAATGTTTAATAGCCGGAGCCCGGTTATTTCTTAAACAGAGAAGCAATGTAGAGCACGACAATGGCACCCACAACGCCTGTGCCAATCTGTCCGATCCAACCGTTTTCCCAGCTGATGCCCAACAAATCGAACAGCCAACCGCCAACGGCACCGCCGACAAGGCCCAACAACAAATTGATGAGCAGACCGAAACCGCCGCCACGCATAATCTTTCCTGCCAGGAATCCGGCAATGATACCAATAATAATTGCTCCAATCATAATCTTTTTTATTTAGAAAGTTAGTACTTATTTAACAAACACGATGCAAAGATAATAAAAAATTATCGGATTCAGCGCAGCAGAATCCTAAAATTTAACATGGTGGAAAGCAAAACAATCTTGTCTTCCTTCTTTTTTCCTATTTCAATTCTCTTGCTTTTTTCTTTTCGCCTCTTGCCTCTAAAAAATCACTCAATGTCACTTTTCGTTCTAAGTGCCTGATATACAGTGTGATAGATGGGGTGACATTGATTTGTTTAATGTCACCTTATTATATAGAAGGAAAACAACTTGTTTTTCACCATAAGAAAGGCATTTATGCAGCGTTGAAAGCATGTTTCAGCAAAGTAAAACAAGTTGTTTTGCAAACTGCAAGCGACCATTATTCGTAAATGTTTCCAAGTTTCAGAAGTGTCGGAGGGTGGTAAAAGTGACATTGAAATTTTTAATGTCACCCTGTGTAACTCGGTTATAATCAATGAGATACAGCAGAAAGTGACGTTGGATAAAAAAGAAGCAAGTTTTTTTTAAGAAGCAAGGGGCAAGAGGCAAGAAGCAAGAGGTATGAACAGAGATGCAGTTCTCTGTACAGATGCCAATATCATAGTACTATTCTCTTGCTTCTTGCCTCTTGCTTCTTGCTTCTAAATACTAATCTCTTGCTTCTTGCCTCTTGCTTCTTGCTTCTAAATGCTATTCTCTTGCTTCTTGCCTCTTACTTCTTGCTTCTAAATACTAATCTCTTGCTTCTTGCCTCTTGCCTCTTGCTTCTTTAAAATTCCTTGCTTCTTGCTTCTAAATCACTGCTTCTTGCTTCTTAAACGCCTATATTTTCAGGCAAACAGCGTTAATCTTCCGAAATCGCTTTGTCATGTCGCCGAATCTTCGTAATTTTGTGGCATGATCAATTATGATGAAATCAAGGATAAGCGGATTGCCGTGTTGCTCTCGGGCGGTGTCGACAGTTCGGTGGTGGTCTACGAATTTGCCCGTATGGGATTGCATCCCGACTGCTTCTACATCAAGATTGGTCCGGAAGAAGAGGAAGAATGGGACTGCTCTTCTGAGGAGGATCTGGAGATGGCAACGGCGGTGGCTCACAAATATGGCTGTCGGCTTGAGGTGGTTGACTGCCATCGCGAGTATTGGGACCAGGTGACACGGTATACCATGGAAAAAGTGAAAGCCGGGTTCACGCCCAATCCCGACGTGATGTGCAACCGACTGGTGAAATTCGGCGCTTTCGATGAGAAGAAAGGTCGCGACTACGACTATATTGCAACGGGACATTATGCGCAGACGGAATGGATTGACGGGCAGAAATGGCTCACGACAAGCCCCGATCCGGTGAAAGACCAGACCGATTTCCTGGCGCAAATCTACGACTGGCAGCTGCGCAAGGCGCTTTTCCCCATCGGTCATTATATGAAGGATGAGGTGCGCGTGATTGCTGAGCGGGAGCATCTGGTGAATGCCAAGCGCAAGGATTCGCAGGGCATCTGCTTCCTGGGCAAGATTAATTATAACGATTACATACGCCGCTATTTGGGTGAGAACCCGGGCGACGTGATCGAAATGGATACGGGGCGGCGGATAGGCAGGCATAAGGGGCTGTGGTTTCATACCATCGGCCAGCGCAAGGGTCTCGGATTCGGAGAAGGCCCGTGGTTTGTCGTCAAGAAAGATGTGGAGCAGAACATCCTGTACGTGAGTCATGGCTATGATCCGCAGGATGCTTATCAGACAGATTTCATGGTGCACGACTTCCATTTCCTCACGGCTCCCTTCACCTCTGCTCAGGTTACATTCAAGATCAGGCACACGCCGGACTACCATCCTGCCACTTTGGAGATGGTCGACGGGCAGAGATACATGGTTCATTCGGCACATCCCATCCACGGCGTTGCACCCGGACAGTTCTGCGTAGTCTACGACGAAGACCATCACCGATGCTTCGGATCAGGTGAGATAACCGTCTAACGCTGCAGGCGAGCTGTGCAGAAGAGGCGGCTTGCGCGGATCGTATTCATGCACCATCGCAGAAAGAAAAAGCAAAAACTTGATTCTGCTCGCATGATATTCAGAATTTTTGTGTACATTTGCAGAAGAAAAGAGAAGACATTAATCATTCAATCTGTTATACAACGTGGAATATATCGTATCAGCAAGAAAATACAGGCCGATGTCGTTTGACACGGTGGTGGGGCAGACCGCACTCACCACGACGCTGAAGAATGCGGTGAAAAGCGGAAAGCTGGCTCATGCCTATCTGTTCTGCGGTCCGCGAGGCGTGGGGAAGACCACCTGCGCCCGCATTTTCGCCAAAGCCATCAACTGCGAGTCGCCTACTGATGAAGGTGAGGCATGCAACCATTGCGAGAGTTGTCAGGCATTCAACGAGCAGCGCTCATACAACATCTTCGAACTCGACGCTGCCAGCAACAACTCAGTGGAGAATATCAAGGCGCTGATGGAGCAAACGCGCATACCCCCGCAGGTGGGAAAGTATAAAGTGTTCATCATCGACGAGGTGCACATGCTGTCAACGGCTGCCTTCAATGCTTTCCTGAAAACCTTGGAGGAGCCGCCGGCACATGTCATCTTTATTCTTGCCACTACCGAAAAGCACAAGATACTGCCTACCATCATCAGTCGCTGCCAGATTTACGACTTTGAACGCATGACCGTTTCCAACATCGTGAATCATCTGAAGATGGTGGCTGAAAAGGAAGGGGTGAAATACGAGGAAGACGCACTGAACGTCATTGCCGAGAAAGCTGACGGCGGCATGCGCGATGCCTTGTCTGTATTCGACCAGGCTGTGTCGTTCTGTCAGGGAAACATCACTTACGAGAAAGTGATTGAAGACCTGAACGTGCTCGACAGCGAAAACTATTTCAACATCATCGATCTCGCCTTGGAGAACAAAGTGGCTGACGAGATGGTGCTGCTGAACAATATCATCAACAAAGGGTTCGACGGCGGCCATCTCATCAGCGGACTTGCTGCTCATGTGCGCAACGTGATGATGGCAAGAGACCCGCTGACGTTGCCCTTGTTGGAGGTTAGCCAGCGCCAGAAGGAGAAATTCGCGGCGCAAGCACAGAAATGCAAGCCGCAATTCCTGTATAAGGCGCTGAAGATAATGAACGACTGCGACATCAATTACCGGCAGAGCAGCAACAAACGACTGCTGGTTGAGCTCACGCTGATACAGGTGGCGCAGATCACGCAGGAAGAAGACAGCCCCGCCGCGGGGCGTTGCCCTAAAAGATTAAAAACCCTGTTCAAGAGAAATAGTCAGAGCGTTCAACCGAAAGCGGCTCAGCAGGTGGTCGCTGAACGCAAGACTGTAAGACCGTCGGTCAAGATTTCGTCGATCGGCATGAATTTCAACAAGATCAGAAACGAAGACGGAAAGGTGCAGATCCATAAGGATGAGGAGAAGAAAGACAATGGAGAGCACCAGTCATTCGACGAAATCATGCTGCGCAGGCAGTGGCTGGCGATGTGCGGACGTATGCCCCAGGAAATGGCCGGCATGGCAGCGCGAATGAAGAACATGCAGCCTGCGATCACAGAATTCCCACGCATTGAAGTGGTTGTCGACAATGAGATCCTGATGAAACAGATGTCTGGCATCAAAATGAGAATCCGCAACACGCTGGCAAAGGATCTTCACAATGGCGATATCGAGCTGAACCTTCGCGTGGCTAAGGCCGACGAAGTAAGGAAAGTGCTCTCCAAGCGCGAACTGCTTATGGAAATGATGCAAAAAAACTCTGCAATCGAAAAACTGCAGAGTATTCTGGAACTTGAATTGTCATAGTCTTTTATATCAAGGTCATCCCCATCGACTTGCATTCACGCCGCATTTCATCAGGCCAGATGCTTGCCTGGATTTCACCCAAGTGCGCCTTGTGGAGCAACACCATACACAGGCGGCTCTGACCGATACCTCCGCCGATGCTCAGAGGCAGCTCTCCGTTGAGCAGCTTGCGATGGAAATACAGCTGAGCGCGGTCTTCCTTGCCGGAAAGCTTCAATTGGCGAATCAGACTCTCGCTATCCACGCGGATTCCCATCGATGACAGTTCCACAGCCTGATCAAGTATGGGATACCATATCAGGATGTCGCCGTTCAAGCCTTTCTTTCCTTCCCCGCATTCCGTAGTCCAGTCGTCATAGTCGGGTGCCCTGCCGTCGTGCGGTTCGCCATTGGCGAGCTTGCCGCCGATACCAATCACAAACACGGCACCGTATTTCTGTGCTATCAGGTTCTCTCTTTCCTTTGCGCTCTTGTCGGGATACATCGCGAGCAAGTCCTCGCTATGGATGAAGTGGATGTCTTGTGGAAGGAATGGCTTCAGGGCAGGATAGCGCTCGCAAACCAGGAATTCGGTGCGCAGGATGGCTGCATAGATGCGCCTCACCACATTCTTCAGGAAATCCAAATTCCGCTGCTCGCGGGTCATGACAGCCTCCCAGTCCCACTGGTCTACATATAGTGAATGAAGATTATCAAGCTCTTCGTCGGCACGGATGGCATTCATGTCCGTGTAAACGCCATAGCCCGGCTCCACATGATACTCAGCAAGCGTCAGGCGCTTCCATTTGGCGAGCGAATGCACAACCTCTGCCTTGGTGTCGCCCAAGTCCTTGATAGGAAAAGTGACAGGTCTCTCCACGCCATTCAGGTCGTCGTTGATTCCCAATCCTTTCAACACAAAGAGGGGAGCGGTCACTCGGCGCAACCTCAATTCAGTACTCAGGTTCTGCTGGAAAAACTCCTTGATCATCTTAATACCCTGCTCCGTCTGTTGCATGTCGAGCACAGACTGGTAATCTATAGGTTTTATCAGTTGACTCATCAGTATATTTTTACTATTAAACAGTATATTTTTACTATTAAACGATTCATATTCACAACTAACACATTGGCAATGTTACGTTTTGCGCCTGCAAAGGTAACGATAAAACATTAATTTGCAAATAAAACAGCGCAATATTTTTGCAAAATGGCACGAATAATTGATTTTTGCTATCCTTTTGCACCGGCGAAAATATTCAGCGAACCACGCTCTGCGCCCTTTTAGTACCCCTTTTCGGGGTAGAAATCATACAAATCTGGCCAAATCTTACAAAAAGAAAAAGAGATTTGAAAGATTTTGAATAGATTTGTAAGATTTCTCGCCGTAGGCGACTCCTTTAAACCGATTCGCTGAATAGTTACGCACCGGCGGCTAATCCTTAAAAGAAATTAATTCTTCATTCTTCATTCTTCATTCTTAATTTAAAAATGTACCTTTGCACCGCTTTATAGCCATCCGGTCCCGTAGCTTAGCTGAATAGAGCGTCAGATTCCGGTTCTGAAGGTCTTGGGTTTGAATCCCAACGGGATCACATACAAGGAGAAACTCCACGAAAATTTGTTTTCAGTTGGAGTTTCTTTATTATATGTCCACCCGCCAAAGGCTTTTCCATCAACAATGTTTGTTATCTTATTTCTACCGAGCCATCATCATTGGTTCTTAACATACCTGACCGTTCTGCCAACTCTAAATCGCGAAGGGTTTCAACAATTGATTTACCAGAACGCTGAGCCATGTGGTTGACAAGGAAAGCTTTATTCTGACTTTTTCCCCAGCTACATTTCTCCTTCCAAAGATTTTCTTGTACTTCCCAAGGTTTGTATGCCATATTTCTTGTTTTTTTAGTTTAATCCCATCCTTCGTCATCATAGTTTTCCATATAGCGGCTCATGCCGTTATCCTCAGTGTCATCCTCTGACACAGGGTCGAAGCTGCGCATGTTGTCGTAGCTACTCGACTTATGAGAGCGTATGGCGGAGGCAGAAGAGGAACTGATTGGTTTAGATGAATTCTCTTTCACCTTTGATGTCTCCTCCTGAACAGATGATGCAACGGTGTCTGGTCTCGACTGTTCAACATCTGATATACTATCATAGATAAACTGCTCTGTCTGGCGTGTCTTGTTATTACCACATGCCCAAAGCAGTGCCAGGGTCAAAACAACACTAATAGTCTTCTTCATAACCTTTTATATTTATAAAACAAATTCATTTCTCGTTTGCAAAGTTACAAATTCTTTTTTACATAATCACATCTATTCTGTTTTTTGTTGTTGTGATGTAGGTGCACGTGGAAAGTATAGAGTCACCTGCTCTGATAAGCACTATCAGTGATTGACTGTTGCGATTTGAACAAATCTGTATTCATAGCCACTCGAATGCTCAATCTGTTACGGAATTCAAGTATTTTTGTAAATAATGTTAAGTATGGTAGCCATATCTTAAACTTTTAGTTATTTTTGCATCTTAAATAGAAAATGCTGTGCGTTTTTTGATATTATAATTTTTTATCAGATGTTTATGAAGAAGTTTTGGATGACATTATTGACAGGCGTTCTTTTGTCAATATCCGGGTATGCAACAGCCCAACAGTTGGAAAGTACGGCACAAGGGAAGAGGCAATGGACGCTGAAGGAATGTATTGACTATGCTTTGCAGAACAATATCTCGCTTCAGAAATCCCGCCTGAACAAGTTAAGTGCGCAAGAAGACCTGCTGCAGAGTAAGTCTACACTGTTGCCGTCGCTGAGCGCAACCACATCGCATAATGCCACGTTGCGCCCCTGGCCCGAGACAGGTTCTGCCACAGTAGCCAACGGCTATGCCGTGACAAGTGTGGACAAGGTGTATTATAACGGCACATACGGCATTAACAGCAACTGGACGGTGTGGAACGGCAACCGCAACAAGAACACAGTGCGACTGAATGAGATGGCGACACAGCAGGCAGAGTTGGATTCTGCCATTACGGCCAACACCATTCAGGAGCAGATAGCGCAGCTTTATGTGCAGATTCTTTATTCTGCGGAGGCCATCAATGTGCATAAGTCGAGCCTGGAAACGAGCAAAAAGAACGAAGAACGCGGCAAGGAGTTCGTGAATGTGGGCAAGATGAGCAAGGCTGATCTCTCGCAGCTCACTTCGCAGCGTGCGCAGGATGAATACAATATCGTTGAGGCAGAGAGCAATCTGCGCAATTTCAAGCGCCAGCTGAAAGAGTTGCTGCAGATTACCAGTGAGGAAGAGTTCGACATCGTCGTTCCTGCTGCTACCGATGAAATGGCTCTTCAGCCCATTCCCGCCATGAATGCTGTGTATACAGCAGCCTTGGAGCAACGACCCGAAATAAAAAACGCCCAGTTGGGTATTGAAACCAGCGACCTGAACATCAAGATTGCCAAGGCTCAGAAGCTGCCCACCATTGGTGTGAGCGCCAATGCTGCCACGAATACCACGTCAATGAGCAATAACGCTTGGGGCTCTCAGCTAAAGACAAATTTCAACCTCGGTGCAGGTTTCAACGTGAACATTCCGCTCTTTGACAACCGATCAGCCAAGACAGCTGTGAACAAGGCTAACATTCAGAAGATGAACTACATGCTCGACCTGAAAGACAAGCAGACATCCCTTTATTCCACAATAGAGAATTATTGGCTGCAGGCAGTAACCAACCAGAATAAATTCAAAGCTGCCAAAGTGACAACGGAGAGTCAGCATACCAGTTATGACCTGCTGAGCGAGCAGTTCCGCCTCGGATTGAAGAACATTGTGGAGCTGATGACAGGAAAAGACAACCTGCTGCAGGCACAGCAGAATGAGTTACAGAGTAAATACCTCACCATCTTGAATATCAATATGCTGAAATTTTATGAAAGTGGAGAAGTGAAATAAGCGAAAAACAAAAAAGAAGAAGATATGAAAAAAACGAGTAAATTATGGATTCTTGCCGGCATACTTGCCATTATCGCCGTTGCCGTTTGGCTGTTGTCGGGCAACAAAAAGAAGGAAGTTGTTACGTTTGAAACAGAGAAAGTGGAAGTGTCAGACATTCAGACAAGCATCACAGCCACAGGAACCATCGAGCCGGTGACATCGGTTACCGTGGGTACACAGGTATCCGGCATTGTCAGCAAACTGTATGTTGACTACAATAGCGTGGTGAAGAAAGGTCAGGTGATAGCCGAGCTCGACAAGACAAACCTTACCAGCGAACTGAACACGGCTAAGGCCAATCTCGCCTCGGCTCAAAGTTCGCTCAGCTACCAGCTTGCCAACTTCAACAGATATAAGACACTCTTCGACAAAGGATTGGTGAGTGCCGATGACTTTGAGAGTGCGCGCCTCTCTTACCAGCAGGCCAACCAGCAGGTTGCACAGGCAAGAGAAAGCGTAAAAAAGGCACAGACTAACCTTGGATATGCCACAATTACTTCTCCCATCGACGGGGTGGTGCTTTCGAAATCAGTAGAAGAAGGACAGACAGTGGCATCTTCGTTCAACACGCCAGAACTGTTTGTGATTGCCAAAGACCTGACCGACATGCGCGTGATTGCAGATATCGACGAGGCAGATATCGGTGGCGTGAAAGAAGGGCAGCGTGTTTCGTTCACCGTAGATGCATTCCCTGATGATATTTTCCAGGGATCTGTGCAACAGGTGCGGCAGGAAGCCACCACCGAAAGCAACGTGGTGACCTACGAAGTGGTGATATCCGCTCGTAATAACGACCTCAAGCTGAAGCCGGGACTTACGGCAAATGTCACCATATTCACCTTAGAGAAGAACCATGTGCTCACCGTTCCTTCCAAGGCACTGCGCTTCACTCCCAATGAAGCTCTTCTGACAAAGGAGCAGACTATCAAAGACTGCCAAGGCGACCATAAGCTATGGACAAAAGAAGGTAACACATTCATAGCGCATGCCGTGGAAATCGGTACAACAAACGGTGTTCTCACAGAGATAGTGAGCGGCATCAGTGAAGGCACGGCAGTGCTCTCCGACTTTAACATCAGCGGAGGGCAGGCAGAAATGCCGCAGGGGGAGCAAGCCAGCAACCCGTTCATGCCAAGACCCAGAAACAATAACAACAAGAGCGGCGGTAATAATAACATGAAGAAATAGCAGTATGGCTGAAGAAAAAGACAATAGGAAAGTCGTTATCGAACTGCAGAACGTTAAGCGCTACTTTCAAGTAGGCAGTGAGACAGTAAAGGCGCTACGTGGAGTATCGTTCAAAATCTATGAGGGCGAGTTCGTAACGATTCAGGGAACATCAGGTTCGGGCAAGTCGACGCTGCTCAACCAGCTCGGTTGCCTTGACACACCCACCAGCGGAGAGTATTTTCTTGACGGGGTATCAGTGCGTTCCATGTCGAAAAACCAGCGCGCACACTTGCGCAACCGCAAAATCGGTTTTGTGTTTCAGAACTATAACCTGTTGCCCAAGACAACGGC
Organism: Prevotella sp.; assembly: GCA_017471245.1. Taxonomy (GTDB): domain Bacteria; phylum Bacteroidota; class Bacteroidia; order Bacteroidales; family Bacteroidaceae; genus Prevotella. Next base: position 48,683 of record JAFUVB010000084.1, on the reverse strand, counting down.
TGTTGAGAATGTGGAGCTCCCGCTGATGTACAATTCCGATTATTCTGCCGAAGAGCGCAGGGAGCGAGCCATAAAAGCACTGAAGGCAGTGGGCTTGGGCGACCGCCTTGAGCACAAATCAAATGAAATGTCGGGTGGACAGATGCAGCGCGTGGCTATTGCACGTGCACTTGTGAACGACCCTGCAGTGCTCCTTGCCGACGAAGCTACGGGAAACCTCGACACCCGCACCTCTTTTGAAATGCTTGTGCTTTTCCAGCAACTCTACAAACAAGGCAATACGATTATCTTCGTGACCCACAATCCCGAGATCGCAGAGTATTCCAGCCGCAATATCAATCTGCGCGACGGGAAAATCCGCGAAGACACCATCAATACGAATATCAAATCGGCAGCAGAAGCACTGGCAGCACTTCCAATTCCGCAGGACGAGTGAGCAACATGCAGTGCTGCATTGACGACATTCTAATTCCGTTAGAACAATGAACATACTCAATCTATTCAAAGTAAGCATCAAGGCTGTTGCCAATAACAAGATGAGATCGTTTCTGAGCATGCTCGGCATCATCATCGGAGTGGCGGCAGTGATCATCATGATGGCCATTGGTCAAGGTTCCAAAGAGAGCATTCGCAAAGAGTTGTCTACCATGGGAACCAACCTGCTCACCATCCGTCCGGGTGCAGACATGCGTGGCGGTGTGCGGCAAGACCCTTCCAGCATGCAGACATTGAAGATGGCCGACTATCAGCGCATCCTTGCTGAGAAGAAGTTTGTCACCAAGGTGTCGCCGGAAGTTACCGCCAGCGGACAGGCTATTTATGGTAACAACAATACAAACACCACCATCTATGGTGAGAGTCCTGATTACTTAGACATCAAACAATGGGACATCGAAGAAGGCGAATGCTTCACTGAGGAGGACATCAAGAAGTCGGCTAAAGTGGTGGTAGTGGGAAAGACCATCGTTGACGAGCTGTTTGGCGAAGGCGTGGATCCCATCGGCAAGACCATTCGTTTCAAATCTATACCCGTGCGCATTGTGGGCGTGCTGAAATCGAAAGGCTATAATAGTTGGGGAATGGATCAAGACAATGTGATGATTGCCCCTTATACAACGGTGATGAAACGTATTGCGGCGCAGACATTCTTCTCCAGCATCGTTTGTTCTGCCGTTACTGAGGAACTTTCCGACGCTGCCATTGAGGAACTCACGCAGATGCTGCGCGACAACCATAAGCTGAAGGAAGATGCCGACGACGATTTCACCATCCGTTCACAGGCTGAGATGATGGACACCATGTCAAGCACGATGGACACCGTGACCATTATCCTTGTGGTGGCAGCTGCTTTCTCGCTGCTCGTTGCAGGTATCGGCATTATGAACATCATGCTGGTGAGTGTCACCGAGCGTACCAAGGAGATAGGCTTGCGCATGGCGGTGGGAGCAACGGGTACCGTTATCTCGCTTCAGTTCCTTATCGAATCGGTTATCATCTCCGTCACCGGAGGTCTGTTGGGCATCCTTGTGGGGTGCAGTGCGAGCGAATTCGCGGTGCCGTTGTTCCACATGCCATCAAGCGTACCTGCCTGGTCGATCTATGTTTCGTTCATCGTATGCGTATTCATCGGCGTACTTTTCGGATACATTCCTGCCCAGAAAGCAGCCAATATGGATCCCATTGAGGCAATCCGCCATGAATAGCGAATACTAATCCCTGCGGAACAGGTCGCGGGTATACACCTTTTCTTGCACATCATCCAGAACAGCATCGTAGCGGTTGGCTATGATGGCGTTGCTCAGTGCCTTGAACCGTCTGAGGTCGTTCACCACCCGGCTGCCGAAAAAGAATGTTCCATCGGGCAATGTGGGCTCGTAGATGATGACGGTGGCACCTTTTGCCTTGATGCGCTTCATGACTCCCTGTATGCTGCTTTGGCGGAAGTTGTCGGAATTCGACTTCATCGTTAGTCGGAACACACCGACCGTGGGTGGTTCGAGACGGGTGTCGCTGTGCGAAAGCAGCGAGTCGTATTGGTTGTTGGTGGAATAGTCGTAGTAGCCAGCCTTCTTCAATACCTGATCGGCAATGAAATCCTTGCGTGTGCGGTTGCTTTCCACGATGGCAGTCATCATCTGCTGCGGCACATGTTCATAGTTGGCGAGCAGCTGTTTAGTGTCTTTCGGCAGGCAATAACCGCCATATCCGAATGACGGATTGTTATAGTGGGTGCCGATGCGCGGATCGAGACCGATGCCTTGGATGATTGCCTGAGAGTCGAGACCTTTCACTTCAGCGTATGTATCGAGCTCATTGAAATAGCTTACTCGCAGTGCAAGATAGGTATTGGCGAAGAGTTTCACTGCCTCGGCTTCTTTCATGCCCATGAAGAGCGTGGGTATGCCTTTGGGATACTGTGCATAAAGGGTTGCATTTCCATCGGCTTCGGCAGAATGACCGATGGCTCCTTCCACCAAAAGGGCTGCGAAGTCGTGTGCTTTTTGCTCAAGCATGTGAACGTCGGTAACTTTGCAAATGGCTTCGTTCTCATCGGGGAACTGGCTGATGAGCTTAGGATAGCCGACGATGATTCGCGATGGATAGAGGTTATCATAGAGAGCCTTGCTCTCGCGGAGGAATTCCGGCGAGAACAGAAGGTTGAAATGCGGAACTCCCTTCAGGGCATAGTGCACATATAATGAGCGGCAATAGCCCACGGGAATGGTGCTCTTGATGACCATCACGGCATTGGGATTCACAGAGAGCACGAGATTGATGACATCCTCAATGTGGTGGGTGTCGAAAAAGTTCTTGATGGGATCGTAGTTGGTAGGTGCGGCAATGACAACAAAGTCGGCATCGCGGTATGCCTCGGCACCATCAAGTGTTGCTCTCAGGTTCAGTTCCTTCTCAGCCAGATACTTCTCGATATATTCATCCTGAATGGGTGAACGGCGGTTGTTGATGAGTTCCACTTTCTCGGGAATCACATCCACTGCCACTACTTCGTTATGTTGTGCCAGCAAGGTGGCAATTGACAATCCAACATAACCTGTTCCTGCTACTGCTATTTTCATAAGACATTCAAATATAAAAGTTACTGCAAATCAGATGTTCTGTAATAAAAACAGTTGCTGCTAATCAGACATTCAAAAAAATACTGCGACAAAGGTAGTGAATTAAACGCCAACAACCAAATTTTTTTGCAATCACTTTAAGAATTATACTTCCATGTTGATGCATGCGAACAGAAAACTATGGTTATATTTGGCAGTTTGAACGGTTTTTCATACCTTTGCAGAGAAGCAGCAATACGAGGACAGACCGGCAAGCAGCCATTCAGCCTCGCTACCCCTGCCATTCTGGAACTAAAACAAACAAGAAGATGAGAAAGATTATCATTACCGTAGCACCCGTATGCCATGTGGGAAAAGTGATTCCCGAAGGATGTAAGAACCCGTTAACGCCCGAAGAGATAGCAGAAGACACCATCAACTGTTATAAAGCCGGAGCATGTGAAGTGCATCTGCACACGCGCGATCTCAAGGGAGAGCAGACTTTCGAACTGGATGTGTTCAGCGACACGATACGCCGCATACGTGAACACTCTGATATGATCATTCAAGGCTCCACGGGCGGACTGTCTACACTGACGCTGGCAGAACGTTGCGTATGCCTGAACGTTCCCGAAGTGGAAGTGGCTTCTCTGAACATGGGGTCGGTGAACTTCGGTGAAACGGTGTATGTGAATACGTTGCCCGACATCCGCTATTGGGCAAAGCGCATGGAAGAGACAGGCGTGGTGCCAGAGATGGAGCTTTTCGACCTGAGCATGGTGGAAACATGCACAAAACTGGCAGATGAAGGCGTGCTGAAACGTCCGTTGCACTATAACTTCTGCGTAGGTCCTGGCAACAGCAGCAACCTTGCAGCCACGGGCCGCAACCTGGCTTTCCTCACCCAGTTGTGCGAACCGGGTACCAGTTGGGGCATCACCCATGATGCCATGAAAGACTTCTCCATGCTTGCCTGCGCCATCGGGATGGGAGCCAATGCCGTGAGAATAGGTTTCGAAGACAGTTTCTATTATGCTCCCGGCAAGCTTGCCCGTTCCAATGCCGAGCTTGTGGAGCGGCTTGTAGGTCTGATTCGTGCCATGGGATGTGAGCCTGCAACACCCGCCGAGGCAAGGGAGATGCAGGGAATACCGCAGCTGAAGGCATAGGACGGTGGTTGAATCAAGATAGACAGTGGCAAGAGATATGAATGTGAATACGAAACTCGTCGTGCTCGACGACGACCCTACGGGCATTCAGACCGTGCATGGCTGCAGGCTCATCACCAGTTGGGAAGACGAACAGGTGAGCAATGCCTTTCAAGACGCGCAGCCGTTCTTCTATATACTCACTAATACGCGGGCGATGACGCGCCAAGAGGCAGCGGCAGTGGTGCGCGGAGCCATGGAATCGGTGCTGCGGGTGAACCGTGAGTTCGGTTACCGGCTTGTTTTCATCAGTCGCAGCGACTCCTGCTTGCGCGGTCATTTCCCGTTGGAGACGGATGTGATGAGACAAGTGTTGGTGGAGTGGGGTATTCCTGTATGGCCGAAGGTGCCGTTCTGTCCTGCATTTATTGAAGCGGGGCGCGTTACCATCGGCGGCATTCACTATATGAAAGACGGTGATAGGCTGATTCCTGTATCTGAAACGGAGTTTGCCCGCGACAACGTATTCGCTTATCACACCTCCGTGCTGCGTGACTATATTGCCGAAAAGGGCGCAAATGCTGATGATTACCAGATTGTGAATGCTGAAACATACGAGGAGCTCTATGCTTTTGCAGAGCAGATGGATGCCGATACGAAGGATTTCAGCGGTGCCGTGGTGATTCGCAGCTCTTCTTCGCTGCCAAAAGCGATGAGCGGTATCGGTGAAAAGCCTCTTCTCGACCGATCCATTCTGAAGCATCATGCTGGGGTGGGGTGTTTCATTGTAGGGTCGCATGTGAACAAAACCACATTGCAGCTTCAGCAACTGCTCGATTCCGACGGAGTGGAAGGGGTGGAAGTGGATGTGCAGCGCATTCTTGACCAACCGGAAGTGCTGATGAAAGAGACCAGCAGCGCGTTATCAGCACTCGCAAAACAAGGCATCACCCCCGTAGTATACACTTCGCGCAAGGAACTCCGCTTAGATGATGCCGACAAACGGCAGCTGCTCGGGCAGCACGTGTCTGATTTCCTCGTGGAAAGTGTGCGCAACCTTCCGTTCACTCCCGACTATTTGGTGGCGAAAGGCGGAATCACCTCGCACGATATACTCACAAAAGGCTTGAACGTAAAATCGGCAGAGGTGCTCGGGCAGATAGTTCCCAGTGTCCCCTGCATCATGACCGAACAATTCCCCTATATCATCTTCCCCGGTAATGTGGGCGATGCCGGTTCGCTGAAAGAAGTATATTGCAAGTTTAGAAAATAGAAGCAAGAAGCAAGAGTATTTTAGAAGCAAGAAGCAAGAGGCAAGAAGCAAGAGAATAGTATTAAGAAGCAAGAAAGAAGAAGCAAGAAGCAAGAGAATAGAACCATGAGTCTGGCATATATAGCTTTGTATCTCAATGCATATCTCTTGCTTCTTGCCTCTTGCTTCTTGCCTCTTGCTTCTTGCTTCTAAAATACTCTTGCTTCTTGCCTCTTGCTTCTTATTACTTTCCTCTACTCCTTAATAATTGGCTTCTCAGGGTTGATAAACATAAAGAGAATGGCACTGATAATCAGCATTCCCGCAATCATATAGAGCGGCAAGTTGTAGTTGCCCGATGACTGAACGAGGAATCCGAACAGAATGCCGCAAAAGAAACCTCCTATGTTTCCGGCGGTGTTCATGGCTCCTGAGATAGCTCCGGCATGCTGCTTGCCCAGGTCGATGCACAATGCCCATGCGCTGGGAAGCATCAAATCGAAGATGCCAAAGCACAGCGACAGGAACACGAAGACTGCCATCTTTCCGGGAATGAATGCCGCGAGAAACATGCAAACAGCCGAAACAGCCAACGAAGTAGACCCCAGTGCCTTGCGCCCGATCTTTAGTCCGTACTTTGCCGACAGCTTGTCGGTGAGATAACCGCCGGAAATGTTGCCAATCATGCTCATGATGAACGGCACTGCCACGGCGTATGTGAGCTCGCTTTTGGCAAATCCGCGACCCAGTTCCATGAACGTCGGGAACCAGCTGAAGAAGAACCAGCTGCCGAAAGCATAGAAGAAATACATGGCGCAGATGATCCAGAACTGAGAGGAATGGAGGATGGTGCGCCAGGGCAGGGCTTTTTTCTCGGCTGCAGGCACCGCATCGCCGCCATTCTCGGCATGGTCAGCGGCAGAAATGCCCATTTGCTTGTCGCGATAGTACCAATACCACACAGCGGCCCATACCACGCCCAAGGCTCCCAACAGATAGAAAGCGGAACGCCAGCCCAGCCATGCCATCACGGGAATGACGACAAAGGGCGTGAGTGCTCCACCCATGCGGCTGGCAGCCCATACATAACCCTGAGCCTTTCCCACTTCGCTCTTTTCGAACCAGCGGCTGATCACGCCCGTGGAACACGGTGATGATCCTGCTTCACCCACTCCGAACATGAAGCGGATGATGAGCAGCGATGCCAATCCGCCTGCTAATCCGGTGAATGCCGTGAACAGCGACCACCAGAGAACGATGAGCGAGAGCACCTTGCGGTGACCGTGGCGATCGCCGAAGGCACCCATCGGTATCTGCATCAGTCCATAACTGAGGATAAACGCGCTCTGCACCCATCCCCATTCTGACGGCGACAATCCCAGGTCGGCCATGATTGACGACCCAGCCACGCTGATGTTGATGCGATCGAGGAACGTGACAACGCCTAATATCACAAGCATTGTCAGGATGATATTCTTTTTCTTCACGGTTTTTTGCTGCTTTTAATGATGTTTTTTGTTTAGCTACGTGATTCGCAGCCGTTCAGTTCCTTTATGTGAAACTGCTCATCTGCCGTGAGCGTTAGCCCAGTTTCAGGAATTTCTTGAGACCTTCCACACCTAAGACAGGGCTCGAAAGCACGGGCTTGCCTGTGATTTCGGCAAGGCGCTGCTCCATGCGGGCCATGGATCCCTGTGCCAGCACAAACAGATCCACCTGATCGGCAATGCGCGCAGCAGCCTCGGCTATCAGACGGTCGTGGGTTTCGCCGTCGCCGCTCTGCCCGGCAGCAAAAGCTCCGTCGGCAAGTCCGTCAACCAAAACCACCTCTCTGCAAGCTTTCTTCGCTTCATTCTCTAACAGTCTGCGCGTGGGGGCGAGCGTTGTCGGCAGAGTGGAAATCACGCCGATGCGGTTTGCCGATGCCACAGCCTTGGCTGCCATGGGCTGATCGATGCGGAAGATGGGGATGCGCGCATATATGTTGCCATAGTCGGCTATGTCGCCCACCGATGAACAGGTGTTGAACACCACGTCGGCTCCCGAATCGGCTGCTGCATTGTAGTAAGACAGCAGTCGGCGGCGCACCGCCGGAGTCACCTCGTTGTTGGCAATCACCTCTTGAATCAGCGAGTCATCGGCGATGTGGTTCAGTTTCACTTCGGGAAGAATTTCCTTGAAAATCTTCGTCATCGGCTCCACGAGAGCCATGGCGGTATGAACGCAAACTACTCTAATCATGATGTTTCAGTTTTTAAGTTATTGTTTTCTTTTGCAAAAATAACACTTTCTTTCCAAACGGAGAAGAAAACACACTGCTCAAATCAGCAGATTAAAGAAGTTTAATAATTCGCCGCAACCCCATGGGCAGCTACTGCGGGCAAAAAGCAATACCGGTTCTTTCAGAGTGGCATCGTAAGCCTGCCCTAAAGCATAGGTTTGGGGAGGAAAAGCATAGCTTTTGAGGGGTAAAACCATAGCTTTGAGAAAGAAAAACCATAGCTTTGAGAAAGAAAAACCATAGCATTTGAGATGCAAAACCATATTTTTTGCACGCTGAAAACGTATGTTTCAGAGTGTAAAAGCGTATGTTTTGCGGCGTATGCCGAGCACTCGTGAAATCATGGGATTTATCTCACTCCTTCATGAAAAACAGTATTACTGTGTAGTTTTGTGCAAATATCTGTATATCAATGGTTTATGTAAATCTATGTGTTACCCGCTGCGTTACTCGCTGCGTTACCAACTGAGTATTTCGTTGACCATTGAACATTGACCATTGACCATTGAACGTTGAGCATTGAACATTGACCGTTGACCATTGACCATTGAACGTTGACCGTTGACCATTGAACGTTGACCATTGACCATTGAGCGTTGGTCATTCTCCATTGACTCTTAATCGATGACCATAGAATATTGACCATTGATTATTGAGCATTGACCATAGAGCGATGGTTATTTTCCATCGACTATTAATCGTTGACCATCTATCAAAGCAATGTTCAACGGTCAATTTTCAATGGTCAATGGCCAACGTTCAATGGTCAATGGCCAACGTTCAATGGTCAATGGTCAATGTTCAATGGTCAACGAAATACTCAGTTGGTAACGCAGCGAGTAACGCAGCGGGTAACGCATAGATTTTAGTAATTAGTTGATACACAGCTATTTGTGCGCAACAGCACGGAAACTCCGTTTTACCAGTATGGATACAGATACTGATAAACATAAAAACTCCCCGAATGTTCACACACTCGGGGAGCACAAAATCTAACAATCACACAATTAATAATCTAACCCAAAACTAATAACATCTATTGAATCATCATTTCTTATGAATACCTATGTCGTTTTGCCTTTCGATGAAGGCGGGGTGCATCAGTCTACAGATATCTGGCGAGCCACCCTCACTTCCTCCTTCACCATCTTGGGCAGTGCTACGGTGAGCACTCCGTCGCTCACTTTTGCCCCGATTTTCTCCTTGTCAACGTCGTCGGGCAGTATCAGTGTCTGCTCAAACTTCGTGTAGCTGAACTCGCGGCGCAGGTAGCGAGCCTTTTTGTCCTCCTCCTTGGACTCATGTTTGTTCTCCATCTTGATCACCAGATTGCCCTCGTGGTTGATGTTCACGTCGAAATCTTCTTTCTTCATGCCCGGAGCAGCCAGCTCCACGATATATTCTTTGTCGGTTTCCTTCACGTTGATGGCGGGAGCCGTGGCGTTTGCCTTTGGCATAAAGTCGGCATCAAACAAATCGTTGAACACTGTTGGTAACCATGAATTTCTTGCAAATGTAGGGTACATCATAATTTTTACCTCCTAATTATATTTTAAATGTTTACTTTGTTGTTAATGTTGTTGAGCCGTCGCTGCTTTATCAGCGGCGCTCACTGATATATTTGCAACAAGTGTACCAGCAGAAAAAACAAGACAAGTTGGCATAAAGGAATGCCAACTTGTCATAAATGGGCGAATGTGAATGGTCTTTTACATTTCTTTTCGGTCGTCGATGTTGTCGCCTTCCGTGGGTTTCATCTCCTCTTCGAAGTCTGTAATGCCGTTCTTCACCAGAATGTTGTACCACTGGAAGAGCTTTTTGATGTCGCTGTCGTGCACGCGGTCGCGGTCGAAGCCGGGAAGAATCTGCGAGAAATACTCGCGCAGCTCCTTGCTTGGGCATTTTTTGAAGTTGATGGATACTTCCTTGCCCTCTTCTTTGTCGCGTAGGGAGGCGAGGATGGTCATCAGGGGTACATCTTCGGCATCGGTGTACATGGCGATGTCGGCAAGCGACGTAATCCTGTCGGTGCCAAATGCCGGCATGCGTCTATGTGTTTCGTCGATTGATTCCACGATTAAATTCATCTTGCTTCTCGAAACCAGCTTGTAGAGTCCTGGTTTGCCTGCAATTGAAAGAATTGTCTGTTTCATTGCTGTCGTTTCTTTGTTATTTGGTTTATGATATGATTTAATTGTTGTTCAATGTCTTGTTTCCCGTCGTTCACTATCTCGTATTGGCTGCGGCTGATGATTTCTTTCTGCGGCATCTGTGCGCGTATCCATTGCAATGCCTTGTTTCGGGAGATACCATCGCGTGCCATCACCCGTGAGATCCTCACTTCTAATGGTGCTGACACGCATACCACATGGTCGAAAGGAACCCTCTTGTGGAATCCGCTTTCGAAGAGGATGGCGCTTTCGAGCCATTCCTTCCCTGATTGCATGTAGTCGGCAGCAACGGCGGGGTGCACTATGTCGTTCACCATTTGCTTGTTGGCTTCCGACTGCAGCAGGAATTTGGCGAGTACGGGCTTGTTGAGCGTGCCGTCGAGATATACTTCTGCGCCCACCAAGGCGATGAGCTTTTCGCGTATCTCAGCCGACGTGGCGATCAACCGCTTGGCTTCATGGTCACAGTCGTATACTGTGATGCCCATTTCGTTCAGTTTCCGGCATACAAAGCTCTTTCCACTGCCGATGCCACCTGTGATTGCGATCCTCATTGCGCCTCAATCAAATAATCCACTTGCTCGGGTTCTGTCCTGATGTTTCGCAGGGAAGAGGGTGCCATAACCACGCGAATGGAGCATTTCTCCGACGGGTGGTCTTGTATTTCATTATAGTCGGCTTCCACGCGGAACTGCTCTGCATGAATGCCTCGATACATACTGGCTCCTGTGGTGAACAGTACTTTCACTCGTGAAGGGAAGGTGCGCAGCACTTTTCCTTCGGGCATGTTCACAGCAGTGATGGGTACTTCGATGCTTTCTTCTGTAAGCACGTCGGGATAGATGCTCATCTTGACTGTCGACGGCAATGCCTTCACTCCTCTTATCTTAGTGAGGCTCACCGTCTGCTCCAGCGTGTCGGTCACATTTGCGATGTTCAGTTTTTCGGTGAACATGGTTTTGATGCTGTCCAGCTTGTTCTTCTCCGCGTATATGGTTACGAACTCGGGTGTGAACTTGATTTTCGAGAGATAATAGCTCTTTCCAGGCAGGATCTTACCTGCGAGACTGACGGAAACGAGCTTACTCTCGCCGTTGTTGTAAGTGTATTCAAACTTGTCGGGCTTGATGGATGTGATGCGCGATGATTTAAAGATTCGCTGGTAGATGAGCTTCTGAAGGTCGGATGTGGAGGCTGATCCGCGCCCGTTACCTTTATTATATGTATTGAAGTTGAGGCGCAACGGCATGATATTTCCGCCGTAAAGATAGGATGCCAGCACATAGCCGCGGTCGCGCACGGTTACCCGGAGCGTGTCTTCAGTGTCGCTTGTCACAACCACGTTCTTTGGCATACCCTCTAAGCGCAGCGGTATCGGTATTTCCTTCTCGTAGGTTTCGTTCATGGTGGTGATGAGCCAGAACGCTCCGCTCAGCAGAAGAAAAAACAGAAATATCAGGAACTCCTTGTTCACTAAATTGAAAAAGAAATTCCTGACGAGATGCAATGTGTCTGACAGTCGCCCCACTTCGGTTGATTACTTAGCGTTCTGCTGGCCGTTCATTGCTGAAGAACTGGCATCGGCAAATACATAGCCGCGGTCAACGCGTATGACAACGCCTCTGGCAATTTCCACTTCCACGGTGTTTGTGGCGAGATCAATGCTCTTCACCGTACCATATATTCCACCGCCGGTAACAACCTTGGTTCCCACAGCGAGCGCATTCTGGAAATTGCGTATTTCCTTCTGCTTCTTCTGCTGCGGACGGATCATGAAGAACCACATGATGGCAAAGATGGCAACCATCATGATGATGAAACTCATGCCGCCTCCACCTTGCTGGGCGGCCTGTGCTGCTAATACGATTGTAGTCATTTCAATTTGTATTTATTAGTTCTTTGCTTCTTTCTCTTTAGCATCTTCAGCCTGCTTTGGCTCGGCTGCCTGTTTCGCATCTTCTGTCTGTTGGTGCTCTTCGTCCTGTTTGGGCTTTAATGCCTGTTTGGGCTTTGCTGCCGGTCTTGGTTTTCTCATGCGCTCGGGTACGGGTTTCAGCAAGATACCCTGAGTCGACAGATGGCGGGCAATGCTGTCTAACATTCCGTTGATATAGCCACTGCTCTTCGGTGTGCTATATATCTTCGACAGTTCCAGGTACTCGTTGATGGTCACGCTGATGGGTATTCCCGGGAAGGTGAGCATTTCGGCAATGGCGATTTGCATGATCACGATGTCCATATAGGCAAGGCGCGAGAAGTCCCAGTTGCGGCTTGTCTCGCTCATATAGCGCTGATACTGGTCGGCATTCAGTATGGTTGCCCTGAACAACTTGCGGGCGAAGTCCTTGTCTTCTTCGTCTTTGTATTCAGGAAGCAGTTCCTGCTTCGACTTGTTCTTGGGTTCGAAGCGGTTGATTGTCTTCAGCACGAAAGTGTCGACTATCTCCTTGTCATCGTTCCAATAAAGGCTTTTCTCTTCGAGCAGTGCGTCTAAGTCTTCATTGTTCACCACGAGCGTCTTGTATATCTTGCGCCAAAGCTCGCGATCGGTGTCATAGCTGTCGTCCTTGCTGGCGATATATTCTTGGTAAATCGTGCTCTGCGTGATCTGAGAATAGAGCTTTCTCACGAATTCAACGTCATTGTCCCAAGTTGCATTTTGGCTTTCGATGAATTCGTTGAGCATTCTGTTCTCTTCAAGCTGAAGGGCGAACTTGTTGTAGATGAATTTTTCTGAAGGAAGTTCTTTGTTCTCTCTCTTGGCTCTTGCGGTTGCTATTTCCACGTGTTTCCTTGCCTCCTTGGTGACAGCCACAATCAGTGCAAGCAAATAGTTGTACAAGTCATAAGCTTTTGAGAGGCTAAACAGGAGTTCCTTTTCCGCAGCGTCGATGTTTCGGTTTCCATTCTGATAGTAAGAGTATATCAGCTGTACTATCTTGATTCGGATTAATTCTCTATTAATCATCTTTCACATGTTTATATTTCAAATGCAAAGATAGTGTAAAATGAGTACACCTGCAAGAAAAAGCACTTAATTTCTACTTTTTTTAAGAGAAATGTTGCGCGTTTGCAGAAAAAGTAATACCTTTGCACCGCTTTTTTGCATCGTGTGATGGCGAATTAGGCAATTATGTATTATAACTTAATTTAGAGTAACACATTTATTTATGAAAGAAATCAACATTTCCGGTAAGAAAAGAACAGAAACCGGTAAGAAAGCAAGCAAGTTGATGAGAAAAGAGGGATTGGTTCCCTGCAATCTCTATGGTGAGAAAAAAGGCGAGAACGGACTTCCTGAGGCATTGGCATTCTCTGTGCCTATGGTTGACCTGCGCAAATTGGTTTACACACCGCACATCTACGTGGTGAATCTGAACATCGACGGCGAGGAGCACAAGGCTGTGATGAAGGAATTGCAGTTCCATCCCGTTTCGGATGCGCTGCTCCACATCGACTTCTATGAGATTCATGAGGACAAGCCAATCACTATTGGCATCCCAGTGAAGCTGAACGGTCTGGCTCAAGGTGTGCGCGACGGTGGTCGTCTGTCACTTATCGTTCGCAAGGTGGACGTAACAGCCAAGTATACCGATATTCCTGAGACTCTTGATATCGACGTTACCAACCTGACCATCGGCAAGAGCATCAAGGTGGGAGAATTGAATTTCGAGGGCTTGGAGATGGCAACAAGCAAGGAAGTTGTGGTTTGCACCATCAAGGCAACACGCAAGTCCAATGCCGCTGCCCAGGATGCTGCTGAGGAGAATGCATAATCTTCGCAACGTGTTCGGCATCTTTTGCCGCCTGTTGAAGAAGGAGGCATCTGAATCCGGCACACAACAAACAACTCCCGAGGACATGGATAAATATCTGATTGTGGGTTTGGGGAATCCCGGAAGCGAATATGCCGGCACCCGCCACAACACGGGATACATGGTATTGGACGCTTTTGCGAAAGCGTCCAATATTGTTTTTGAAGACAAGCGCTACGGATTTGTGGCTGAAACGTCTTTGAAAGGCAGGAAGGTGATCCTGCTGAAACCCACTACATACATGAATCTCAGTGGAAATGCTGTGCGCTACTGGCTTCAGAAGGAGAATATCGACCAGAAACGGCTGCTTGTCGTGGCCGATGAGATAGCATTGCCGCTCGGCACATTCAGGCTGAAAGCCAACGGAAGCAACGGCGGCCATAACGGACTGGGGCATATCCAGCAGCTGATAGGTCAGCAGTATGCCCGTCTGAGGATGGGTATCGGCAATGAGTTTGCCCGCGGACAGCAGATCGACTGGGTGCTCGGCCGCTACAGCGACGAGGAAATGAGTGTGCTGCAACCGGCAATCGACGTTGCCGTGGATGTGGTCAAGAGTTTTGTGCTGGCAGGCATCGACATCACGATGAACCAGTATAATAAGAAAGGTAAGGAAGGAATAAGAACCGAAAACAAAGCATAGGGCTTATGGCAGGTGAAGCAAGGATTGACAAATGGCTATGGGCATCGCGCATCTTCAAGACTCGCAGCATTGCCGCAGATGCCTGCAAGAACGGGCGGGTGACAATTAACGGGGTGAACGTGAAGCCGAGCCGCCCGCTGAAAGTGGGCGAAGTGGTCAGCGTGAGGAAACCTCCTGTAACTTATTCCTTTAAGGTTCTCAAGTGCATAGAGCAGCGGGTGGGTGCCAAGCTGGTGCCTGAAATCTATGAGAATGTAACCGATCCGCATCAGTATGAGCTGCTTGAGATGAGCCGCATCAGCGGTTTCATGGACAGGGCGCGCGGTACTGGTCGCCCCACCAAGAAAGAACGCCGTGCACTTGATGACTTCATCGATCCCGCCATGTTCGGTTTCGATGACGATATGGATGACTTTGAAATGGACGAAGAATAGTTTACCAACAGAATCAAACGATATACCGAATGAAACGTTTAGCCATTTTTGTATCTGGAAGCGGCAGCAACTGCGAGAATATCATCCGCTATTTCCATCAGGGAATGGGCAGGAAGGAAAGCGCCACTGCGGCAGAGGACATCAGGATTGCGCTTGTGGTCAGCAACAAGGCAGATGCATACGCACTGACACGTGCAAAAAACCTCAATGTACCAAGTGTCGTGATGCCGAAGTCAGACTTCAACCAGCCGGAAAAACTGCTTCCTCTGATGGAGCAGTATCATGTTGACTTCATCGTGCTCGCCGGTTTTCTGCTGATGGTGCCTGATTTTCTGATTGATGCCTATCCGCAGCGGATCATCAATATCCATCCTTCGCTGCTCCCAAAGTATGGTGGCAAGGGCATGTGGGGGCATCATGTGCACGAAGCAGTGAAGGCCGCAGGGGAGAAAGAAACCGGAATGACGGTGCATTATGTTAGTAATGTGTGCGACGGCGGCGAGATTATCGCTCAGTTCAAGACCGCTTTGTCGCCGGAAGACACCCCTGAAGACATTGCAGAAAAGGAGCATGTGCTCGAAATGGCGCATTTTCCGAAAGTCATTGAGGAAGTGGTGAGAGCGCTTTAATGTGCATCATCACTTCCTTTGTTTTTTCTTTTTCTGAAGAAATTGGCATGTTTATATGAAGAAAATGGTATGAACATTCTGCTAATTCAGAATTTTTTCCTACTTTTGCATTCAAACTTATCAATACGATGGATGTAGAAGCTATCAAGAAAATCATTGAAAAACAGCCGAATCTCTCTACAGCGCTGGGCATGGAATTCTATTCTACGCCCGAAGAAGATACCTGCATGGCAACCATGCAGGTGGATCAGCGCAACCGTCAGCCATTTGGATTCCTCAGCGGCGGTGCCTCTTTGGCATTGGCAGAGAATGTGGCGGGCGTGGGTTCGTCAGCTCTTTGCCCCGGAAAGATATGCGTTGGCATCAGTGTGAGCGGAGATCATGTGAAGGCAGTTGCCGAAGGCGACACCGTAACGGCACATGCCAAGTTGGTGAGCAAGGGAAGAACGCTTCATGTTTGGGATGTGAAGATCACCGATACGTCAGGTGACCTCATCTCAAACGTGCATGTCACCAACTACGTAATTACCCCCAAGAAAGACTCTGAATAATCATACTCATAGAAAATACATACAATGGCCAGTTTCGCATTATTCCGATTGCCCCGGGAACAGGCATGCACGCTGATGATTCAGCGTGAAGGCGAGCCGCAAGAACTGGCGAACCTCACCGAGCTGAACCGGAAATCGGGGTTCGTCATCGCACCGTTTGCCGTCACTCACCAGCAGCCTGTCTTGCTGTTACATCCCGATGAGCAGCAGCAGATGGAGCTGGGAGAGGTGGATTCAGTAAAGGCTGAGATTGAAGAAATGATCACGGCAAACGAGGAATCATACGACCGCTCGCACGCTTTTTACAAAAATGGGGAGCAACCCTTGTCGGGCGACATGGCAAGAATGCGCTATCGCATCGACTTTGCCAATTTCCATGCCCATCTGTGCGACGGTGCTTTCCGCAAAATCGTGCTTGCCCGCAGCACTTTCGACAAGAACCCGGAAAACAAGAACTATGCAGCCGACTTGTTCTGCATGGCTTGCAGGCTCTATCCGCGCATGTTCGTGTCGCTCGTTTCTACGAAGAAGAGCGGCACATGGATGATGGCAACGCCCGAAATCCTGCTCGACGGCAAGGGAACAGACTGGCGCACGATAGCATTGGCTGGCACCATGAAGCTGGAAAACCACCAGTTGGGGTTCGACAGCATAGGCGACGGAATTGAAGACCGTAGCAACGGTACTGAAGACCGTAGCGATGGTACTGAAGACCGTAGCAACACTGCTGAATACCTCAGCAACAGTACTGAAGACCGCAGCGACGCCACCGCTACGGCTAATGCCGACGGCCACCAGATGTCAGAAATCCTATGGGATCAGAAGAATATTCAGGAGCAAAGATATGTGGCAACCTACATCACCGAGTGCTTGGAGCGCTTCTCACACAGGATGCAAGAGGAAGGCCCTTATACGGTGCGGGCTGCCAATCTGGTGCATCTGAGGAGCGATTTCAACTTCCAACTCGACGATTGCAGCCGCATCGGCACCCTGCTCAAGGCGCTTCACCCCACGCCGGCGGTATGCGGACTGCCCAAGGACGACACTTTCGACTTCATCATACACAATGAATCGTCGCCCCGCACATACTATAGCGGTTTCACGGGAATGCTCAATCCCGAGGCAGGAACCCATCTTTATGTGTCGCTCCGCTGCATGCACATTCGCAAAGACGGCTATATGCTCTATGCCGGAGGCGGTTTGCTTGCCGACAGCATAGAGGAACAGGAGTGGGAAGAGACGGAGGCGAAAATGGAAACCATGCGTAACATCATCTATCGCGCGCGTTAATATAATAATGTATAGCAATAAAGAAAACGTAAACATACTGACTGCCCTGCTCGTAGCCCACGGGGTGAGATGCGCCGTGGTTTGTCCCGGAAGCCGGAATGCGCCCATTGTCCATAATTTCAATGCGTGTCCCGACATGGAATGCTATGCAGTCACCGACGAGCGCAGTGCCGGATTCTATGCGTTGGGCATCTCGCTCGCCACAGGATTGCCCGTGGCAGTGTGCGTCACCAGCGGTACCGCCCTGCTGAACCTGGCTCCTGCCGTTGCCGAAGCCTACTACCAGCATGTTCCCTTGATCGTGATTTCGGCCGACAGACCGCAGCGATGGATCGACCAGTTGGATGGTCAGACACTGCCGCAGCCCGATGCGCTCGGCCGGTTTGTGCGCAAGTCGGTCGCGTTGCCTGAGATACCGGCAGGCAGCAGCCATGCCGACGAGGAGCGGTGGCACTGCAACCGCTTGGTGAACGAGGCTCTGCTTGACGCACAGTTCCGCAGTGGCGCTCCCGTGCACATCAATGTTCCCATCTCCGAACCGCTGTTCCAGTTCACCCAAAGCGCCCTTCCCCGTGAGCGGAAAATAGAGCGCCGCTTCCCCCGTGGCGACGATCCTGAAGTTGAAAAGGTGATGACCCGCGCGATCCTGAATGCCAAACGGCCGATGATCGTGATAGGGCAGACACGCTCGGATTTCATCTGCGACGATGCGTATAGGCAGGTGATGCGCGCGTTGTCGGCGCATTTCGTGGTGCTCACGGAGCGGTTGTGCAACTACGGAATAGAGACGGTGCACTTCGACGAAGTGCTTTATCAGGTGGGCGACGACATGCGCTATCAGCCCGATGTGGTGGCCTATGCAGGCGATTCCATCGTGAGCAAGCGGCTGAAGCGCTTCCTCCGCAACGCCGAAGGTGTGCAGGTGTATCGCCTGAGCACCGACGGTGCAGTGGCAGACACGTTCCTGCATCTTTCAGAAATCACGGTTTTCCACCCCGAACATGCCCTTGCCGGCATTGCTTCGCGTGCAGATGAATCGGCTGCCGACCCTTCTTTCTGCGCCCTTTGGCAGGAATCGCTGCGCCGCGCATCCCGTCATGCCGAGCAATATCTGCCCGATTATTCGCAGATGGCTGCGGTGAAGTGGTTCGAGGAGCATTTTTCCGGCGGCGTGGTTCACTATGCCAACAGCACGTCGATACGGCTTGCCAACATCTATTCCGGCCATCCCGTATACTGCAACCGCGGTGTGAACGGCATCGAAGGTTCGCTATCCACGGCGGCAGGCTTCTCTGTAGTGAGTCAGGAGCGTGTGTTCTGCGTCATCGGCGACCTGAGTTTCTTCTACGATCAGAATGCTCTCTGGAACCAGAACCTGCGGGGCAACTTCCGCATTCTGCTGCTTAACAACGAAAAGGGCGGCATCTTCAACCAGCTGAAAGGGCTGGAACAGAGCAGCGCGCGCGACCGTTACGTGGCAGGCGAGCACCATGCTTCTGCCGAAGGAATATGCATGCAGAACGACATTGTCTACCTGAAAGCCGTTGATGAAGAGCAGATGCGCCGCGGCATTGGGCAGCTGATGGCGATGGAAAGCCGTCGCCCCGTGCTTTTGGAAGTGTTCACCGATGATGCAAAAGACGAGCAGGCGTTCCGCGATTACTATCGGAGCTTATAGCAGAATGCCCCCTCTGCATCACGCAGATAGGCATTCCGGTTAGCTAACATCTGTCTAAATAACTATAACCAACTATTATAAGAAACTCTCTAAAAATTCCTCTCCAAGACCAGAAAACAGCATCCCGTTTTTCGGTAATTATGCTATTGGATTCCGATACTATTGCTATTGAATTCCGATACTTTTGCTATTGAATTCCGATACTTTTGCTATTGATTTTCAATACTTTAGAAATTGATTTTCAAAACCTATGCTTTTGAGCCTCAAAACCTATGTTTTTATGCCTCGAAACCTATGTTTTTGACCCCTGAAACCTATGCTTTTTCTGCGCTATACCTAAAGTATTGAAAATGAGGTACTTATATCCTGCGATTTTATTCCTGGCTTGTTTCGTCGGTATCCCGCAGGTCAGAGTTCTCTTTTTTCTGCATCCTGTTCTCGATGATGAACGCTGCGAGCATGCCGATACCCATGCCGAAGGCAATGAAAACACCAAACGCCACTGGACCGAAATACTCCAACCACGGCATCATCATCTTGAGACCGGCTCCCAAACCGCCGCCCACGAGCACGCATCCCCACCTCAGCATGGTGAATTTGTTGCTCTTTGGCTGCCTTTCCTCTATGAGCAGCTTGATGCTTTCCGCATCCACGTGGTTCTCAATGATGGCTTTGCGCAACTCTGTTTCGCGCAATTTGTTTTTAATGCTTACGATGCACGACCCCACAACGGCAGCAATGGGAATCGAAAGCGACAGAACAATGGCGAAAACGCCTGCTAAATCTTTTAAATCCATAGTCTTATCCTTTTTTTATTTGTTAAACTTCACTCTTATGACAGCACTGCTTTCGTTTTATTACACCTCATGGATGGAAATATTTTTCACCACCTTCGCCGCCAGCAATATCATGCTCACCGCCGACAACAGCAAGCCAATAGCCATGGCGGGCTGCAGCTCCGTATGGGCGAAAACATAGTAGGTGCCGAGGAAAAAGCACAGCAGCACGAAGGGAATGCCAAACGCAAGCACTGCCAAACGCCCCCATTTGCGCCACAATTCCTTGCGGGCGGTGCTCCTGATCTCACTCATCACGGCATCGCTCACTGCCTGCAGCTGCTCCTGTCTCTCAAACGAAGCGCCGATAAGCGCCTCAATCTCCCGGTCGTCAATATGTTTCATCTTGCAATTGTTTTTTAAGTCGTTCACGAATACGGTGCAGGCGCACCAGAATATTTGCCTGCGACATGCCGAGCATGCGGGCAATCACTTCGGTTTTCACCTTTTTGTAATAATAAAGTCGTATGATTTCGCGGTCATCGTCGGCGAGTTTGGCGATGGCCTGCTCCATGCGCAAGAGCCGGAGCTCATGTTCTTCAGAGTATTCTTCATCGGCAATCTGCACCTTTTCGGCATCAATGCCGCGCATTCTCTTCTCTTTCTCCAAATAGTTAAGCGACTGATGGCAGGCAATAGCCACGAGCCACGGTCCCAATTCCCCGCCGCGCCAGTCGTCGAGGTGTGTATAGGCGCGCACAAAGGTGAGCTGAGCCACCTCCTTGGCGGCCTCTTCCCTGCGCGTGATGGCAAGCGACTTGTTGAAAACCAGCCTTTTGTATTTCTCAACGATGAGCTTGAACTGGCTGGTCTTGCCTCTCTGTATGTTGCTTACGATGGCTCTGTCTTCCATTGAGAAGTGGTCTTTTGTTGCTTATAAGACCAACCGGCATGCAAATTATTACACTCTCATCATTGTTTTTTTTTAGAAATTAGAGGTGAGAATATTAGAGGTGAGAGATATCTAATGAGATACAAGGCTCTTGTTTCACCAGGGCTTATAGCATAGTTCTATTCTCTCACCTCTAATCTTCTCACCTCTCACCTCTAATCTTCTCACCTCTCACCTCTAAAATACTCACCTCTCACCTCTGAAAGTTGAGCAGGTGAAACCGCTCAACTTTAAAAATCTAATACTTAAAGCTCGATCCGCCGACGAATTCGCGCATGATGCTGGTGGGCGGAATCTCTTTGTCGCTCACGGGAATGAAGTAATGGATGAACTTCAGCAGCCTGTGTGCCTCGGCATATTCAGGACAATTCTTCGGCACAGATGCCAAAATCACCTCTGTATGCGTGCGCAGCACGGCGAATTCGATATTCAATGCGGAGTTGAACATCACGTCGGCCGACTCCTGGAAGGGGAAAATCCATTGCTCTTCGGCAGCGCACACGTTCTTCCACTGACTTATTGTCTGCTGGGCAGTGAATGCTCCCTTGTTGTAATCGCGGATAATGCGGCGCAGAAGGCGGTTGTCGCGCGTGGGAACCCAGTTGTGGTCATCCAATGAGATGCTGGTGAGGGCGGAGACATACACTTTGAACTTCAGCGAGTCGGGTATTTTGGCGGTGAGCAGCGGGTTCAGGGCGTGGATACCTTCGATGATGAGCACGCAGTCGTCAGCAAGCTGGAGCTTTTTTCCGTTGTATTCGCGCTTGCCGGTTACGAAATTGTATTCCGGAACCTCCACGCACTCGCCCTTCATCAGCCTCATCAGGTGGTCTTCCATTAGGTCGCTGTCCACGGTTTTCACGTTATCGAAGTCGTAATCGCCGTTTGGCAGCTTCGGCGTGTCCACTCTGTTCACGAAATAGTCATCTGTTGAGAATGAATACGGGCGCAGTCCGCAGGCAAGAAGTTGGATGGAGAGGCGCTTGCACAGCGTGCTCTTGCCCGAACTCGACGGTCCTGTGATCAAAACCATGCGTATCGGGTTCTCCTTGGCGTGGAAGCGGCGGTCGATTTCTTCGGCTATCTGCACGATTTTCTTCTCTTGCAGTGCCTCGCTCACCTGTATCAGCTCCGATGCATGGCCGCTCAGGATGGCCTCGTTCACATCTCCAGCATTCGACAAACGCATGATAATGTCCCACCGCACCTTCTCTGCGAACACGTCGAAAGTGCGCGGCATGTCAACCTTTTCTGCCAGTTTGAGCGGGTTTTGGCGGTCGGGAACGCGCAAAAGCAGCCCTTCGTGGTAGCGTTCCAGCTCCCACACGGTGAGATAACCTGCCGACGGCACCAACGGACCGTAGTAATAGTCAACGGTATCGCCCAGTGTGTAGTAGTCGCTGTATATTTGGCCGCTCGTCTTCAGCAGTTTCACCTTGTCGGAGAAGCCTCGTTCCGAGAAAATACGTATGGCTTCCTCGGTGGTTGACTCGTTTCTGCGGAACGGCATATCAAGCGAAATGATTTCTTGCATGCGCTCGCGTATCTTGTCAACGTCGCCGTCGGTGAGCGGTGAGCCATCTTTCTTCTTGAAATTGCAGTAGTATCCCTTCGACAAAGGGTGCTCAATGAACAGCTTGCTGCCAGAGAATATGTCGGAAGTTGCCTTGTAGAGCACGAAGCAAAGTGAGCGCACGTAGGAGCGGTGGCCTGATCCCTCGCGCGCATCCATAAATTCCACGTCGCGATTCTGGAAGAGCCGGAATTTCAGACCTTGTGAGGTGTTGTTCACTTTTGCAGAAACCACGGGGAACGGCATGTTCAGGTCGGCTGCAAATTCCTGGTAAACGTCGAGCAGCGAGGCTCCCTCGGGGAAACTCTTGGTCATGTTGTTGTTCTTGCAACGTATTTGGAGCATGATGATAAGGTGTTTTTAGTTATGTC
This sequence comes from Prevotella sp., assembly GCA_017471245.1. GTDB lineage: Bacteria > Bacteroidota > Bacteroidia > Bacteroidales > Bacteroidaceae > Prevotella. Next base: position 26,063 of record JAFUVB010000084.1, on the reverse strand, counting down.
TGCAAAGGTAAGCAAAAAAAACGAAAAACGGGAATCGGCTGCCTCTTTTCATGCCTTTTTCTTGGTAAATCAGAAGAAAAGTCGTAATTTTGCATGAATTCATCAATGGGCTTACCTGTCATCCGGCCTCATGACACACACTAAAAAGCAACATATTATGGCACAACGAGAATGGAAAACGATCAGGAATTTCGAGGAAATACTGTTCGAGGAATACAACCACATCGCAAAGATTACCATCAACCGCGCGCGCTATCGCAACGCGTTCACGCCCCGCACCACGTGGGAAATGTCGCAGGCGCTGAGCATTTGCCGTGAGAATCCCCACATCCGCGTAGTTCTGCTCACGGGAGCCATGTCGCCCGTTCCCGAAGGAACGAAGGCTGAGGATGTGAAACATGCCTTCTGCTCCGGCGGCGACATGCATGTGAAGGGCAGGGGAGGCTATGTGGGCGAGGACGGAGTGCCTCGGCTCAACGTGTTAGATGTGCAGATGCAGATCAGAAGGCTGCCAAAGCCCGTCATTGCCATGGTTAACGGCTATGCAATCGGTGGAGGTCACGTGCTGCATGTGGTGTGCGACCTGACCATTGCCTCAGATAATGCCGTCTTCGGGCAGACTGGTCCGAAGGTGGGAAGTTTCGATGCGGGGTTCGGAAGCAGCTATCTTGCCCGCATGGTGGGGCAGAAGAAGGCGCGCGAGATATGGTTCCTCTGCAGGCAATATACGGCTCGCGAGGCCGAGGCGATGGGTATGGTGAACAAGGTGGTGCCCCTGAGCCAATTGGAAGATACGTGCGTGGAGTGGGCAGAAGTCATGATGGAACGTTCTCCGCTTGCCCTCCGCATGATAAAAGCTGGGCTTAACGCCGAGCTCGACGGACAGGCGGGCATCCAGGAACTCGCCGGCGATGCCACCATGCTCTATTATTACCTCGACGAAGCGCAGGAGGGCGGCAAGGCGTTCTTGGAAAAGCGCAAGCCCGACTTCGACAAATATCCCATCCTTCCATAGCTTTCGGGCTGCCGATGTGCAGCCGTGCCAACGCATTCAGAATGGTTCTCACATACGATATCAGCGAGCGACTGCTCCATTTCAAGCAACCGGCAGGCACGTCGCGTGGCATCTACACCACGCGCCGCTCCTGGTTTGTCACCCTGACCGACGATATGGGAAGGCAGGGCATAGGCGAATGCGCCCCGCTGCCTAACCTTTCGTGCGACGATATCCCCGACTATGCCTTCCAGCTGCGCGAATTGTGCGAGATGCTCTGCCTTGAAGCCGCGCGCGGGCAGTGGTCTGCCGCCACCGTCAGGCAGTCGGCTTTCGGCAAAGATTCTCTCCTGCAAGCTGCTTTCCGCCCTTTCCCGTCGATGCAGTTCGGCATCGAGACGGCGTTATGCCATTTGGAGCGGGGCGGCACGGCTCTTTTCGACACGGCTTTCGCACGGGGCGAGGAAGGCATACCCATCAACGGACTCGTATGGATGGGTTCTTTCGACGAGATGCTGGCACGCATTGAAGAGAAGATGAATGCCGGATTCCGCTGCGTGAAGCTGAAAATTGGTGCCATCGACTTTGATCAAGAACTGGATCTGATCAGGCATATCCGCGGCAGTTTTACCAAAGAGCAGATTGAATTACGCGTTGATGCAAACGGCGCATTCACTCCCGACGTTGCCATGCGGCGGTTGGAGCAGTTGGCAAGATACGACATCCACTCCATAGAGCAGCCCATCCGCCAGCATCAATGGCAGGAAATGGCGCATCTGTGCAGGCATTCCCCTCTCCCCATTGCCCTCGACGAAGAGTTGATAGGAGTGAACAGCCCCGACCAAAAGCAGGATTTGCTCGACACCATCGCGCCTGCGTACATTATTTTAAAGCCATCACTCCACGGCGGCATGGCAGGTTCTGCTGAGTGGATCGGCATGGCTCGCGAGCGGGGAATAGGCTCATGGATAACAAGTGCATTGGAAAGCAATGTGGGGTTGAATGCCATTGCCCATTTCACGGCTGCCATCTACGGCAGTCATATCGCCCTTCCGCAAGGTCTCGGCACAGGTCAGCTCTTCACCGACAATATCTCCATGCCTCTCGAAATCAGGGGCGACATGCTGTGGTATAAGAGACAGTCTGCCACAAGTGGCTGAATCGCTTTTTATTTATTCTTTTACTGCATAGAAAGAGATGGGACAGAAGATGACGCTTGAGGCGTTTCTCACGGAGTGGAACAGCGAGGATGACTGCGTGCTCGTTCATACCAGCGGCTCAACAGGTAAGCCCAAGCCGATGCATATCGAGAAACGGCGCATGCTTGCATCAGCCCGCATCACGTGCGACTTCCTCGGATTGAAGCCGGGCGATGTGGCATTGCTCTGCATGCCGTTAGATTTCATCGCCGGAAAGATGATGGTGGTGAGGGCGTTGGAGCGCGGAATGCAGTTAGTGAGCATACCTCCCGACGGTCATCCGCTCGCTTCGGTCAACCGCGACATCGATTTTGCCGCCATGGTTCCCATGCAGGTGTTCAATTCCCTGCAGATTCCAGCGGAGCGTGAAAAGCTGATGCGCATCAAAAACCTGATTATCGGCGGCGGTGCCATCGATCATGATTTGGAAAAGCAGCTGAGCGATTTCCCGAATGCCGTGTGGAGCACATACGGAATGACGGAAACGCTCTCGCACATCGCACTGAGAAGGCTGAGCGGACCTGATGCCAGCACGTGGTATACTCCCTTCGAGCAGGTGAATATCTCGCTCAACGATGACGGATGCCTGATGATTGATGCACCGATGGTGTGCGAAAGCGTGCTGACAACCAACGATATAGCCGAGATAGGAGCCGATGGGCGGTCATTCCGGATCATCGGAAGGAAAGACAATGTGGTGTGTTCAGGGGGCATCAAGATACAGATCGAGGAGGTGGAACGGCTGCTGAAGCCTCATCTTACGGTTCCTTTCATGATCACGAAGCGGAAAGACGAGAAGTTCGGAGAGGCGATTGCGATGCTCTATGTGCCGAAAGAAGGAGGGCAACCGGTGAATAACGTATGCAGGCATGTGCTTCCCAAATACTGGCAACCGCGCTGCTTCATAGCCGTGGGGCGTCTGCCGATGACCCAAACAGGCAAGCCCGCGCGCCGCGAAGCCGAGATTATAGCCCGCGAGTGGGGCCTTTGAGCACCGCGAAGCCGAGATTTTAGCCCGCGAGTGGAATCCTTGAGCGCCGCAAATTTGTCATAGAAAGAGCTATGATGTAATGATGCAGGCAACGTCAAGGAATGAAATAAATACTGGAATCGTTGTTGAAATTATTTACCTCCTCCCTACGTAAAAAACAGAATTTTAGTGCACCTGCGCTTAACATGCAGATAATGAGGTGTTTAAGCGAATTTATCCGCCACCCGCTGGCGCACCCGCTGCGTCACCTGCTGTGTAATTTTCTGCCCAGATATTGTAAGGAAAAACTCGTAATTCTATCATTGACTCCTTGAGAACAATTCAAGCAGGCTGCGATGCGGTGCATCCGGGACAGTGATTATGTAGAAAACTTTACAAAATCTGGTCAGAAACTTACGCAGCAGGTGACGCAGCGGGTGCGCCAGCGGGTGGCGGATAAATTCGTTTAAGTACTTAATTATCAGCATGTTAATCGTAGGTGCGCCAAAAATACATTTTTTAAGCAGGGAAGGAGTGAAATTTGTTTACAATCAATCCCCTTCTTCTTTCTTCATCAAGCATGCTCTTCGGCATTCAACGTTTTGACATACTCCTTGAAAAACCTATTCTTTCATCCTCGAAAACCTATATTCCTATCCTCAAAAAACTATGCTTTCATCCCTCAAAAACATAGGTATTAAGCACCAAAACCTATGCTTTTCGGCACCAAAACCTATGCTTTTACATGCCGATAACAGCGCATTTGCATGCCGATAACAACAAAGCAGGCCGTCGTTCCTGTGAAGACAGCCTGCTTTCAACATAAAGATCAGTTTCTCTATATGGTTAGTTTGTTGTTGATACTTCTTTTTCTTACTCTCAACGTCTGCCGCCGAATCCTCCGGGACGGCCGCCAAAGCCACCGCGATTGCCACCGAAACCACCCGGCCGGTTACCGAATCCGCCTGGGCGGTCGCCGCCGGGACCGCGCATCATGTTCCTTCCTTCCTTACCGCCAAAGGCATTAAAGCGGTAGATGGCGTGCAGCATGGCATAGCTGTTGATATTGTTATACTGCGTGTCGCTGAACTGCATGGCGTTCACTTGGCGCGAATAGTTGCTCAGATTGTGCAGTATGTCGTAGAATTGCAGTGAGATGGTGAGTGATTTATCCTTCAGGAAAGTCTGCGACAGCTGTGCATTCCATACCAGTTCGTTGGTGTTCATGGAGTTGTCGCTATAGCCTCGGCGACTCTGATTGTGCAGGTCGGTTGAAAGGCTTGTGCCCCAAGGAGCAAAAATGTTTACGCTTCCACCGTATGAGAACCGCCAGGTGTCAAGGTTGCTCTGGCTTTGCAGCAGGTTGCGCGTGTGCATATAGTTCACGGAACCGTCGAGCGTCACCTCCAACCAGTCTTTTCTGTAGCTTGCCTGCAGGCGTTCCATCACGTCGGTGGTGCGTGTGGTGTTCTTTTCAGATAGCTGTTTGGCAGCCTGATAGAGGTAGCTCACGTAGTTGTTATAGCCCACCATCGTGAAAGTGTTCACGTTCCACACGCCTGCACTGTCGATTGCTGTGTTGAACACCACACCCAGTCTGGCGTCCCAGTTGCCGTTGATGTTCTCCGGGCGTGTGGTACGTCCGCCGGTAACGGGGTCGTAGGTCACCATGTTTGATATCGAATTCCTTGTATTCGAATAGTTTCCGAATGCCATGATGGCACGCTGGTGACTCTGAATGAATGTGTTGTAGTGGATGCGGAGACTGTTATTGAACGACGGTTTCAGTCCCGGATTACCCATGGTGATGTTCAATGGGTCGCTGTTGTCGGTGATATCGAGCAGGTCGCTCATTGACGGCTGTGCTGTGGATCCGCGATATGTGGCGCGCAGTTCGGTTAGGTCGTTAGGCGTATAGCGCAGATCCAGGGTCGGTGTGATGTTTATCACGTGGCGCGTGGTGTCGGTATGGATTCCTTGATAGTCTTGTTTGAAGTTCGACGACTGCGGTTGCACCATCACGCCGGCATTCAGTTTATACTTCTCGCGTATGAAACGGAGCATCACGTTTGCCTCGTGGATGAAGTTCTTGTATTCAGAGAAGCGGCTCAGGTTGCTGTCCAAGTAGTTGTCGAGCGGTCCGCTCACCCTTGAGAGATACGGATCCCATCCGCGATACTCCTGCGTCACGCCGTTGAAGATATTCGTTGGGAGGTTGCTGAAGTCGTAGGTGGAGCGGTCGCTCCTGTTGTAATTGTATTTGAACTGATAGCTGAACTGCAGGTAAGTGCGGTCGAAGATGGGCTCGCTGTAGGTTGTCTGCACGGCATAGCTCCAGTTCTTGGTGGGCGTGAGGTTGTATCGGTTGGTGTAATAGGTGGAGTCGTTGCCGAGAGCTGTCTTGATCTGGTAGAGCACCACATCCGAAGTGGATATGGTCTTGCTGTCGGCATCGCCATAGCTGAAGTCTCCTCGCAGCGTAACGTTTCTTCCCTTGTTGTTCAGCTTGCGGTTCAGTTGCAGCATGGCACTTCCGTTGAGGTTGTCACTATAGGAAACCGATCCGTTGTTGCGGGTGTTCACGGCTATTTCGTCGGCTGCCAGCTGCTCGATGGATATTTTTGCCAGCGGGTCAGTGACGTATTCATAGGGATCTTGGTTGAACATTGCCGACGAAGAGTAGCGGTTTCCGTCATTCGTGGAGTATCTCAGGCTCGGTCGGAACATGATGTTCGTCATGCTGTCAGGCTTCCATTCCAGTCGCATACGGCCGTCCCAGCTGTTGGTGCGCGTATAGTTCTGGTTCAGGCTGTTTGAATAGGATGTGGTGCTTCCGGCAAAATTCTGCACCGACTGGATGGAATACACGTCGCCGTCGCGGTGGTTCCAGCGCACGCTGGCATCCAATTGCAGCTTTTTCTTGTCGTCGTAGTTGAAGTTCAAGCCAAGCATCTTCCTGGCACTCAGTCCGTTGTTGGCACCCCATCGGCCGCCTCCACCGCCGCCGGGGAATCCCATATCGCCGGTATTGTTGGCATTGCCCATGCCCATGAGGCTGTATTTGTCGTTGAAATAGCCGAGCATCACGCGCTCTGCATATCGGTTTTTCGTTCCTATACCTATGTCGTCGTTTGACATCAGTCCCTTGTTCATTCCCGGTTTGATGCCGAAGTCGAGCACGGTTTCCTCGTTTCCGTCATCTATGCCAGTGATGCGCGACAGGTCGCTCTGCTGGTCGTATGCCTTGATATTGTTGATGATCGACGTGGGCAGGTTCTTCAATGCGGTCTCAGTGTCGCCTGTCATGAACTCTTTTCCGTCCACGAGAATCTTCTTCACCTCCTTGCCGTTGATGGTAATCTTGCCGTCGTCGTCAACCTGAGCGCCGGGCAGCTTCTTCACCAGTTCCTCTATGACAGAGCCTTCGGGTGTGCGGTAGGCGGCTGCATTATATATAAAGGTGTCTTTCTTCACTGTAACCTTTGATGCCTGAGCTGTCACCTCAGTGCCTTTCAGCATGATGGCGTCGCTGGCAAATGTGATGTTCCCCAGGTTTACATCCTTTCCGCCGGAGATGCTGATATCTTTCACCAGTGTCTTATATCCCACGCTGGTCAGCTTCAGCAAGTATTTTCCGTTGGCGGGAGCCGTCAGTGAGAATGCTCCGTCTTCGTTAGAAAGCGTTCCCGATACAAAAGAACTGTCGGTTTTCAGCAATTGCACGGTGACTTGCATCACGGCTTCCTTTGTGTCTTTGTCTGTTAATACACCAGAGATTCTCCGGTTTTGGGCGAAAGAGTAGGCTGATGCGAGCATCAGTACCAATGTCAGCAAAAATGTTTTTTTCATATATAATTATTGTTTTTTCTATCGAAATATGCGATTGTTCGTACCTTTTGACGCATGCCTGCGGCTATCGTTTAAGAAAAAACTAACTTAAAAGAAAAAAATAATTGCAAAAGAACCAAAAGAAAACGGGAAGCCGTAGCCCCCCGTTTCTTATCTTCCCCCTCCGAAACCGCCGCCGAAGCCACCGCCTCCACGCATGCCTCCGCCTCGGTTTCCGCCGCCACCGCCTCGCGGTCCCATACCTCCACGTGAGCGGTCACGGAAAGAATCGTCAAACCCGCGTGGCAATCCGCGCATTGCCCTGCGCCCTTCCTTGCCGCCAAAGGCGTTGAACCGGTAGATGACATGCAGCATGGCATAGCTGGTAATGGCATTATACTGGGTGTCGCTGCGGCGCATCTCATTGATGGTGCGGCTGAAATTGCTCTGCTGGTGCAGGAGGTCGTAGAACTGCAAGGTAACGGTGAGCGGCTTTCCCTTGAGGAAACTCTGCGACAGCTGTGCGTTCCAGATCAGCTCGTTGGTATTCATCGTTGCGTCGCTATAGCCTCGGCGACTCTGCTCATGCATGTCGGTAGAGAGCGACATGCCCCATGGTGCAAAGATGTTCATACTTGCTCCATAGGAGAACTGCCATGTGTCGAGGTTGTTCTGGCTCTGAAGCAGGTTGCGTGTATGGCTGTAGTTCAGCGTTCCGTCGGCCGTTATTTCAAACCAGTCCTTGCGATAGCTCAGCTGGAGTCGCTCTCGCCATGCCGTGGTGCGGGTGATGTTCTTCACCGACTTGTGCAAATCGTTCTGATAAAGATAGCCCACCCGGTTGTTGTAATTCAGGCTTGTGGAGCTGCTCATGTTCCAGATGCCGGCGGTGTCGATGGCAGAACTGAACGTAAGATCTATGTTTCCGTTCCAGTTGCCGTTGATATTCTCTGGTCGCGTGGTGCGTCCGCCCGTTGCCTCGTTATAGGTCACCATGTTCGAAATGGAGTTTCGCGTGTTGCTGTAGCCTGCATTCACGCTGATCGACTGCTGGTGTTTCTGGAAGTAATTGTTATAGCTCATGCGCATGTTGCTTGTGAATGCCGACTTCAGTCCGGGATTTCCCATGCTGATATTCAGCGGGTCGCTGTCGTCGGTGATGTCCAGCAGCTGCTCAATGCTGGGATGCGAGGTTCTTCCACGGTAGTCTAACTGCAGGCGGCTCTGCTTAGAGAACCGGTAGCGCAGTGTCATGGTGGGTGTGAAGTTCACCACCGTGCGCACGGTATCGGTGTTCACGCCTTGATAGTGCTGCACATAGTGCGACTTTTGCGGCTGCACCATGAATCCTGCTGTGAGCTGATACTTCTCGCGAACCACCCTCAGCGTGGTGTTCAGCTCATGCACGTAGTTGGAATATTCAGAGAATCGGCTCAGGTCTTCCTCTCTGTAATAGTCAAGGGGATAGCCCAACGAGAGGAAATACTCATCCCATCCGCCGTATTTTCCGTGGAAGCTGTCGAGCATGCGGTAGTCGTAGAGGCTGAAATCGTAGGTTGAGCGGTCGCTTTTGTTGTAGCGGTAGTTGAACTGATAGTTAAACTGCAGGAACACATTCTTGAAGATGGGCTCGCTATAGGTGGACTGCAGCACGTAGCTCCAGCTCTTCGATGGTGTAAGGTTATAGCGGTTGGTGAGATAGGTGGAGTCGTTGCCCGCAATATTCTTCACTTGGAAAAGGTGAACATTGGATTCCGACAGGCTCTTGCTGCCGTTATTGTCGTAGTTGATGGATGCTTTGAGGGTCAGGTTTCTTCCTTTGTCGTTCAGTTTGCGGTTTAGCTGCAGCGAAGAACCCACGCCCAGGCGGTCGTTGTTGGATACTGACTGGTTGCTGCGGCTGTTCACCATCAGGTTTTCTGCTGCCAGCGTGGCTATGTCTTCATCGTTCAGCGGATCGGTAACATACAGATAAGGGTCTTGGTTGTATGATGCACTGCTGCTGACTGAGCGCCCGTCGCCGGTAGAATAGTTGATATTCGGGTTGAAGATGATGTTCGTCAACTTGTCAGGGCGCCATTCCACTTTCAGGCGCAGGTCGATATTGTTGCTGCGCGAGAAGCTTTGGCTGAGGCTATTCGAGAACGAACCCACCGTGCTCACGAAATTCTCGGCAGATGTCTCTGATTTGCTGTCGCTGTCAGAATGGTTCCATGCCAGACTACCGTCAACATTCAACTTGTCTTTCTCCTCATAGTTGAAGTTGATGCCAATCATTTTTGCAGCAGTAAGGCCTCCACGGCCCCCGCCGCCGAAACGTCCGCCGCCTCCACCGCCGGGAAATCCGCGGTCGTTCACGTTGTTGGCACTGCCGAATCCCATCAGTCTTGCCTTGCTGTTCATGTATGAACCCATCACCTTCTCAGAATAGCGGTGCTTCGTTCCCACACCCAAGTCGGCATTGGCAAACACTCCCTTGTGCATTCCAGGCTTTAGTCCGAAGTCGAGAACTGTGGATTCGTCGCCGTCGTCAATGCCGGTGATGCGTGCCAAGTCGCTTTTCTCATCGTAGGCTTTCACTTTCTCCACGATGGCGGTGGGAAGGTTCTTCATGGCAATCTTTGTATCGCCCGTCATAAACTCCTTTCCGTCCACCTTCACCTTCTTCACCGTCTTGCCGTTGATGGTGATTGTGCCGTTCTCGTCAACATCCGCACCCGGCAGTTTCTTCACAAGCTCCTCGATAACCGAACCTTCGGGAACGCGATAGGCCGCTGCGTTGTAGATAAACGTGTCTTCCACAACCACCACCTTTGCAGCCTGCGCGGTCACCGTGGTCTCTTTCAGCATGATGGCATCCGGATTGAATGCTATTTTGCCCAATGCCACGTCTTTCTCTTGCTTGATTTCTACATTCTTATGGATGGTTTTGTAGCCCACGCTGGTGATTTTCAGGATAAACGAACCGTCGCTTGGCGCGGCAATAGAAAATGTTCCCTGTTCGTTGGAGAGCGTTCCCGACACAAATGAACTGTCGGTTTTCAGCAGTTGTATGGTAACTTGCATCACAGCTTCCTTTGTGTCATTGTCTATGATTGTTCCTGTTATCCTTCTGTCTTGCGCATTTACTGACATGCTTATCAGCAGCAAAAACAAGATTAGCAAATTAGTTTTTCTCATAAAATTATGGGTGGTTGTTAGTGATTTTTTGACGAAACGGGTTTCAAATCGTTTAATGCTTTCGAATTTTTATTTCATTTTTATTTTGTATTGTCTTTGTTTTATGCTATCTTTGCAGCGCATAAATACGTGAAATGTTATGGAGCAGAGAGTTGTAATATCAAAGAATCTTCAGGAAGAGCTGGCAATCGCTATCGCTGAATGTGAACACGACAAGATATTTGTGCTTGCCGATGATACCACGGCGCAGGTATGCTGGCCGCGCATTCAGGGCTTTCTCTCGCTAAGGAACGCCCGTCTGATCAAGATTCCCCCTACCGATGCACATAAAGAACTGGATTCCGTCGCCCATGTATGGAAAGAATTGAGCGACAACGGGGCATCGCGCCATTCGCTGATGGTTAACGTGGGCGGCGGCATGGTGACCGATTTGGGCGGTTTCGCTGCCTCTACATTCAAACGGGGCATTGACTTCATCAATCTTCCAACCACACTTCTTGCAATGGTGGATGCAAGTGTTGGAGGGAAGACCGGCATCAATTTCAACGGACTGAAAAACGAAATCGGCGTGTTCAACGATGCGCGGTTCGTGATACTTGATACCGATTTCCTCACCACGCTCGACCAGGAGAACATCCTTTCGGGCTATGCAGAGATGCTGAAGCATGGCTTGATCAGCAATGAAAAGACATGGGCAGAGCTGATGAACTATTCTCCCAGCGCCGATCATCTGGCTCCCTTGGGTGCAATGCTTGCCGACAGCGTGGCTGTGAAAGAGCGAATTGTGGAAGAAGACCCGTTGGAAAACGGCATCCGCAAGGCTTTGAACGTGGGGCATACCGTTGGGCATGCCTTCGAAAGCTTTGCCTTGAAAGCCGGAAAACCGATACTTCATGGCTATGCCGTTGCATACGGCATCATCTGCGAACTCTATCTCAGTGCCGTGAAGGTGGGATTCCCAACCGACAAGATGCGGCAGACAGTCAGTTACATACGTGAACACTATGGCTGTTTCAACATCACTTGCAATGATTATCCAACTCTCTTGGAACTGATGACGCACGACAAGAAGAACACCAACGGCATCATCAACTTCACATTGCTTGGCGATATCGGTGACATCCGTATCAACCAAACCGCCAATGCTGACGAAATAAAGGAAGCGCTCGACTTCTATCGCGAGGGATTCTGACTTTAGAATCCCTCTTTCTATAGCCATAATCCCTCTTTTTTATAGCCTTATCATGCCCTCTTTATACAAATTATTTTTTTTTCGGTAATTTTTTTTTGGTAATTTGGATATGATTCCTCTTTTCTTAGTCTGTGGTTAGACAAACGGGGCGGATGATATGGTGACATCAGAGATGAAAATGGCAGCAGCCTTTCCTCTACTGCGCTGGTGTGCATTCAAAGAATTGCTGGCGTGAAACGGCAATTCCGTTAAAGATTATTATAAAATGGGGGCGGAGGAGCGACATTCATCAGCAATTGATTATCTTTGCAGAAAACACCAATGAATAACAGGCATATTTTGAAATCGCGACTGCTGATGCTGGCAATGGTTTTCTTTGCCATGCACGGCGCACTGGCAGGCAATCCCATTACGGGTTTGCTGGAGCGTATTGATGCCGGGGCATCCCGGAAATTCAAGGTTGAACTGCTGAAGAACGACGGGAAGGAGTTCTTCGAACTTGACCAGCAGGGCGCGAAAGTGGTGGTTCGCGGGCAAAGCTGGGTGGATGTGGCGGTAGGCATCAACTGGTATCTGAAATACCATGCCGGCATTCATCTGTCGTGGAACCAGATGCAGGCAAAGCTGCCCGCCGTGCTTCCGCCCGTGAAAAAGAAAGAGCGGCATGAGACGAACCTGAGTCTGAGGTATGATTTCAACTACTGCACATTCTCCTACAGCATGGCTTTCTGGGACTGGCAGCGTTGGGAACGTGAGATAGACTGGATGGCGCTCCACGGCGTAAACCTTCCCTTGGCTATCGTTGGTGAGGAATGCGTGTGGCGGAACATGCTGCTGAAGCTTGGCTACATGGAAGAAGAAATCGGGAAGTTCATTGCCGGTCCGGCATTTCTTGCCTGGTGGGAGATGAACAACCTGGAAGGGTGGGGCGGTCCGCTGCCTCTGTCGTGGTATGAGCGGCAGGAAGCCTTGCAGAAACAGATACTCAAGCGCATGCAGGAATACGGTATGCACCCCGTGTTGCCCGGCTATTGCGGCATGATGCCCCACGATGCCAAGGAGAAACTGGGACTTAACGTGACCGACGGCGGCCTTTGGAACGGCTACCAGCGACCTGCCAACCTGCTGCCGACTGATCCGCGGTTCAATGAAATCGCCACCTTATATTATAAAGAACTGACTCGGCTCTTCGGAACCAGCAAGTATTACTCCATGGATCCGTTCCATGAGAGCAACGACGACGCAGCCATCGACTACGATGCGGCAGGCAAGGCGATGATGAAAGCCATGAAAGCAGTGAGGAGTGATGCCGTCTGGGTGATTCAGGGATGGACTGAGAACCCGCGCCCGCAGATGGTTGACTCGATGGATCCCAAGGATTTGCTGGTGCTCGACCTGTTTTCCGAGTGCCGCCCCATGTTCGGCATCCCGTCCATCTGGAAGCGCGAAGAGGGTTATAAGCAGCATCCGTGGCTGTTCTGCATGCTGGAGAACTTCGGTGCTAATGTGGGATTGCACGGCCGAATGGATCAGCTGTTGGCCAATTTCCGCATGGCAAGCGGTGAATACGGTAAGCACCTGAAGGGCATAGGGTTCACCATGGAAGGCTCGGAGAACAATCCCGTGATGTTCGAACTGATGAGCGAGCTGCCTTGGCGACAGGAACCCTTCACCAAAAAGGAATGGATAGGCAACTATGTAAAGGCTCGGTATGGCGCAGATGACCCTGTGCTGCAGGCTGCATGGCAGCTCTTGTCGGAAAGCATCTACAACTGTCCTGCCGGAAACAACCAGCAGGGACCTCATGAGAGTATTTTCTGCGGTCGCCCTTCGCTGAATAATTTCCAGGCAAGCAGCTGGTCGAAAATGAAAAACTACTACGATCCTGCTGATACACGCCGTGCGGCAGAGCTGATGGTGAGTGTTGCAGACAAATACCGTGGCAATAACAACTTTGAATACGACCTGGTGGACATCTGTCGCCAGGCTTTGGCCGACCAGGCGCGCGTTCAGTATCAGCATGCCATAGCCGACTACAAGTCGTTCAGCCGTTCCGCCTTCGCCAAATCCTCACAGCGGTTCCTCGACATGCTGCTCCTGCAAGACAAGCTATTGGGTACGCGCAGTGAGTTCCGCTTGGGACACTGGACAGAAGCGGCACGCCGCTGCGGCACTTCGGCAGCCGAGGAAGACCAGTATGAATGGAATGCCCGTGTGCAGATTACCACCTGGGGCAACCGCACCTGCGCCGACACGGGCGGACTGCGCGACTATGCCCACAAGGAATGGCAGGGGCTGCTGAAAGATTTCTACTACATGCGCTGGAAGAGCTACTTCGATGCGCTCGCCCAACAGATGGAAGAACAGACCAAACCGCAGCCCGAACTGTTGGGAACCGGCAAGAACAGCAACAAAACCGCCAGCGAACTGTTCAGCATGGCACTGCCGCAAGAGGTGAAACTCGACTATTATGCCATGGAAGAACCGTGGACCTTGCAGCACGGTGGCTATTCGGCAACGCCCGAAGGTTCTCCCGTGGATGTGGCGAAGGAGGTAATCGCGTGGTTGATGCAATGAGGAGCAGGAGGGGATATTTAGAAGCAAGAGGCAAGAAGCAAGAGGCAAGAGATGTGCTGATGAAGAGGCAAGAGGCAAGAAATAAGAAACAAGAGTAAACGAAGAATGAAAACGATATGAAAAAGCAAAATACAGAAAGCAATACAGGCAGCAGCAAACGGCTGGTATCGTTAGACGTGCTCCGCGGCATCACCGTGGCAGGCATGATATTGGTGAACGACGGCTACGGCGACACCTTCGTCACCCTGCAACACTCCAAGTGGAACGGCATGACACCCTGCGACCTGGTGTTCCCCTTCTTCCTTTTCATCATGGGAATATCCACCTATATCTCGCTGCGCAAGTATCAGTTCCAAGCCACCGCGCAGGTAATCCGCAAGATCTTCAGGCGAACCGTGGTCATCTTTGCCATCGGGTTGCTCATCAACTGGTTCGCCCTGCTGCTCAAGGAGGGCTTCTCCTTGGAGCATCTGCGCATCATGGGCGTGATGCAGCGCATAGCCTTATGCTATTGTGCGGCATCATTCTTCGCCATATTCGTGAACCATCGCTACACCCTGCCCGTGGTATTCGCCATCCTGATAGCCTATACCCTCGTGCTCGCCTTGGGCAACGGCTATGCGCAGGATGCATCAAACATTGCCGCGCGCATAGATAATGCCATCCTGGGCTACGACCATCTGTATCATAAGAGTGCCGTTGATCCCGAAGGACTGTTGGGAACACTTCCTGCCATCGCGCATACGCTCATCGGATTCTTCTGCGGAAAGCTGATGATGGAGACGAAAGACAAGCTCGGGAAGGTGACTATGTTCCTGCTGGTGGGTGGAATCCTGATTATTGCGGGATACCTGCTGCAATACGGAATGCCCCTCAACAAGCGCATCTGGAGCCCAAGCTACGTGTTGATGACGTGCGGACTGTGCGCCACCATGCAGGGAATACTGATGTGGATCATCGACATTCAGGGGCGCAGAGGATGGACGATGCCCTTCCTGGTGTTCGGTATGAATCCGCTGTTCCTCTATGTGCTGAGCGAACTGATGGCCATCGCATTCGGCAATTGCGGCGTTAACGACTGGATTTACGGCGTTATCCATTCCGTGGTGAGCAACACCTATCTGGCATCCCTGTGCTATGCGCTCACCTACGTGCTGACGTGCGGTCTCGTGGGCTATCCGCTTTACAGGAAAAAGATTTATATCAAAATCTGAGGTTCGGCGAGAAAGCGCCCCCAAGGCGGTCGTGGTATAGCGTCTTTGCGGTGGGCGAAAGGGCTTGAAAAATGCTTCTCCCTAAGCAAAAAAACAATTGTTGCGTCGCTGCGCTTAAGTCGGTGAAATCCAGCTGGTTCGAAGAAATCTTCTGTTACCTGCTGCGTTACCCGCTGCGTTACCAACTGCGTTATTTCATTGAACATTGACGATTGACCATTGACCGTTGCTTTGGTAGATGGTTAACGATTAATAGTCGATGGAAAATAACCAACGCTCAATGCTCAATGTTCAATACTCAATGGTCAACGGTCAATGTTCAATCGTCAATGTTCAATGTTCAATGTTCAATCGTCAACGTTCAATGTTCAATCGTCAATGTTCAATGGTCAATGTTCAATGAAATGACGCAGCAGGTAACGCAGCTGGTAACGCAGCGGGTAGCGGATGAATTCCTTGAACTCTCTGAATTTCAGTGATTTACGCAAAACTGCGCAAAATAATCGATTTCTCGTTAGGAGAAGAACGAAATGCGTGCGTTTCATCGCCAACTTGCCGATGAAACAAAAACTATGGTCTTGGTGCACGAAAGCATAGTTTTTGAACCTCAAAAACATAGGTTTTACCCCTCAAAAGCATAGTTTTTGAGGCTCTAAAGCATAGGTTTTAAGCCGCAAAACCATAGGTTTTCATGAATGCTGCATGGTTCAGACCATAACCAAAGCTTCTACAACAGGAAAAAGAGCGATACTCCGATGCACGAAACCACAGCCCCGACGACGCTCTTCGTGGTGATGGGCTGGTGGAAGAGATAGTAGGAGGGAAGCAGAATGATGATGGGAGTCATCGCCATGATGGTGCTGGCAATGCCGGCGGCTGTGTGCTGCACAGCCATCAGCGACAGGCTCACGCCGAAAAACGGCCCTGAGAACACGGCAATGAGCATGGCAAGCAGTCCTTTGCGGTTGTGAATCGAGGTGCGGAGCGTCTGCGGGTCGTCAGGCCGCTTGCGTATCATCACGGCATAGAACGAGTAGAAGCACACCAGACCCGCCATGCAGCGCACCATGTTGGCACCGAAAGGCAGGTAGTTCTCCACCTTGGGCAGCACGTCGGCAGGCACATTGGCGATGTAGGTGTCAAGTCCTATCTTGCTCAACACCAGTCCTACGCCTTGTCCCAGGGCAGCCCCGATGCCGAAAAGAATGCCTTTGGTGGGCAGCTGAAACGAAAACGCGTGATGATCGCCCCTTCCCAGCACGGAGATGGCTATGCCCAGCAAGGTGACGACCATGGCAAGCAGCGAGTTCCAGCCCAGCGTCTGCCCGAGCATAACCCATGCGAAGACGGCAGTGAACAAGGGTGCGAGCGTCATGAACAGCTGTCCGTAGCGCGAGCCGATGGAGATGTAGCTGTTGAACAGGCACCAGTCGCCGAAGAAATAGCCCACCACTCCCGACAGCGCCAGCCACATCCACGCCTCGCAGTTGGCATAAAAAGGGTAGGGCGCACCGAACACATACCACATGAGCAGTGCCGAAAACACCAGTGCCAAGCCCATGCGCCACACGTTCATCACAAACACCCCGAGGCGTTTGCTGCCCACTTCGGCAGCCAGAGCCGACACCGTCCACAGCATTGCCACAGCCAGTGATATGGTTTCTCCAAGATATTGCATTCTTTTGTTGTTAAGTAGTTCTTTCCGTGATTATTTTCTCAGATTCGGCGGCAAAGGTACATATATTTATCAACAATGAAGAAGAAACGCGAAAATAAGTTGCCGATAATCCGGAAATACAAAGAAAAACCGTTTTTTCTTTTGCATTTCACTCGTTTATTTGTAACTTTGCACCAAATATTGCATTTTTTCGAACAGATTCAACAAGAAGATATGAACGTTTTAGAACTAAGTGAGCAGGAGATAGGCAGGCGCCAGAGCCTGCAGGAACTGCGCAACATGGGCATCAACCCCTATCCGGCAGCCGAGTATCCAACCAACGCCTTCAGCACCGACATACGTGCCGAGTTCAAAGATGAGGATGAGCCGCGCCAAGTGGTGATTGCAGGCCGCATGATGAGCCGTCGCGTGATGGGAAAGGCAAGCTTTGCCGAGATTCAAGACAGCAAAGGCCGCATCCAGGTATATATCACGCGTGATGATATCTGCCCCGACGAGAATAAAGACCTTTACAATACAGTGTTCAAACGACTCATGGACATCGGCGACTTCATCGGTGTGAAGGGATTCGTGTTCCGCACCCAGACGGGAGAGATATCCGTTCATGCGCAGGAACTCACCCTTCTGTCAAAGAGCCTGAAGCCGCTGCCCATCGTGAAATACAAGGACGGAGTGGCATACGACAAGTTTGATGATCCCGAACTGCGCTACCGCCAGCGCTATGTCGACCTTGTGGTGAACGAGGGTGTGAAGGATACCTTCCTGCAACGTGCCACCGTGCTGCGCACCATGCGCCGCGTGCTCGACGAGGCAGGCTATACCGAAGTGGAGACTCCCACGCTGCAGAGCATCGCCGGCGGCGCTTCGGCACGGCCGTTCATCACCCATTTCAATGCGCTGGATCAGGACATGTACATGCGTATCGCCACGGAGCTGTATCTCAAGCGACTGATCGTGGGCGGTTTCGAGGGTGTCTACGAAATCGGAAAGAACTTCCGCAACGAGGGAATGGACCGCAACCACAATCCTGAGTTCACCTGCATGGAGCTTTATGTGCAGTATAAGGACTACAACTGGATGATGTCGTTCACCGAAAAACTCTTAGAAACCATCTGTATCGCCGTGAACGGAAAGCCGGAACGGGAGATCGATGGTCAGATGATATCGTTCAAGGCTCCTTATCGCAGGCTCCCCATCCTCGATGCCATCAAGGAGAAAACCGGATTCGACTGTGCAGGGAAGAGCGAAGAGGAGATTCGCGCCTTCTGCAAGGAAAAAGGCATGGAGGTGGATGAAACCATGGGCAAGGGAAAGCTGATCGACGAGCTGTTCGGAGAGTTCTGCGAAGGCACATTCATCCAGCCTACGTTCATCACAGACTATCCCGTGGAGATGTCGCCGCTCACAAAGATGCACCGCTCAAAGCCCGGACTGACCGAGCGTTTCGAGCTGATGGTGAACGGAAAGGAGCTGGCAAATGCCTATTCAGAGCTTAACGACCCCATCGACCAGGAGGAACGCTTCGTGGAACAGATGCGACTCGCCGACAAGGGCGATGATGAGGCGATGATCATCGACCAGGATTTCCTGCGCGCACTTCAGTATGGCATGCCGCCAACCTCGGGTATCGGCATCGGCATCGACCGCTTGGTGATGCTCATGACTGGCAAGACCTATATCCAGGAGGTGCTCTTCTTCCCGCAGATGAAGCCTGAAAAGAAGATTCCGCAGAGCTCTGTGGCCGAGTGGGCTGAGATCGGCGTGGGCGAAGAGTGGGTCCCCGTGCTCAGAAAGGCTGGCTTCAACCTCATCAGCAATATCAAAGAGGAGAAGGCGCAGGGCCTGCAGCAGAAAATAGGAGATATCGTGAAGAAATACAAACTTGAACTTCAGAAGCCAAGTGTCAACGACATTCAGGCTTGGATAGACAAGGCAAATGTATAACTGCGGAAATATTGCCATCATTGGCGGTGGTAGCTGGGCTACTGCAATTGCCAAGATTGTGGTGGGGCATACCCATCACATCGGATGGTATATGCGCCGCGACGACAGGATAGAGGATTTCCGTCGCATGGGGCATAATCCTGCCTATCTCACAAGTGTGCATTTCGACATCGACGAGATTGATTTCTCCAGCGATATCAACAAAATCGTGCAGAATTATGACACGTTGGTGTTCGTCACACCGTCGCCTTATCTGAAGAATCACCTCAAGAAACTGAAGACGCGCATACGCGACAAGTTCGTCATCACTGCCATCAAAGGCATCGTTCCCGATGAGAATCTGGTGTGCTCAGAGTATTTCCATCAGGTGTATGATGTGCCATACGACAATCTGGCATGCATTGGCGGACCCTCACATGCCGAGGAGGTGGCGCTGGAACGCCTGTCGTATCTTACCATAGGCTGTTCCGACCGCAAGAAAGCGCAGGGCTTTGCCGACCTCATCGCTTCGGAGTATATCAAGACAAAGACTTCCACCGATGTTATCGGCATAGAATACAGTTCCGTGCTGAAGAATGTATATGCCATTGCCGCCGGTATCTGCAGCGGATTGAAGTATGGAGATAATTTCCAAAGTGTGCTCATGTCTAACGCCGTGCAGGAAATGAACCGTTTCCTGAACACGGTGCATCCCTTGGAGCGCAACATCAACGACTCGGTGTATATGGGCGACTTGTTGGTGACGGGATATTCCAACTTCTCGCGCAACCGCACTTTCGGTACGATGATTGGCAAGGGCTACAGCGTGAAGTCGGCTCAGATAGAGATGGAGATGATTGCCGAGGGCTTCTTCGGTACGAAGTGCATGAAGGAAATCAACCGTCACATGCACGTGAACATGCCCATCCTCGATGCCGTATATAATATATTGTACGAGCGCATCAGTCCGCAGATAGAGATAAAGCTATTAACAGATTCCTTCAGATAATGGAGAACACAGAACTTTTATGCAAGGCTGTAGAGGCTGCCATTGGTCACAAGATGCGCGTACCCAAGGACTTTGAAGAGCTCCGCGAAAGGATATACGCTCGCTTAAGGCTGCTCATCAGCCCTACTACCCTGAAACGCGTTTGGCAATATCTTCCTAACGACAACATTCCTGGTCAGAGAACACTCGACACACTGGCCCGCTTTATCGGTTATTCAGACTATGAAAGCTTCTGCCAACATGCCTCCAATCCCGACGTGATTGTCAGCAGTCCTGTCATCAGCCGTCACATCAACGTGCTGGAAGATCTCATCGAGAACGACCAACTAACCCTGTCGTGGCAACCAGACCGTCTGTGCAACGTCCGCTATCTTGGTAACTTGCAGTTCAGGGTGATCGATTCCCAAAACACACGCCTGCTGAAAGGAGACTATTTCCAGTGTGGTCTCATCATCGAGGGAGAACCTCTCTACCTGAGCCGACTGCTTCATGGCGACAACCCACCAGCCAACTATGTCTGTGGCAAAAAGGGAGGAGTACGATTTGAAATCAACCAATCCCAATAACGACCAATGGCATCCTCAGGCAAAAGTGTCTCCGGCTACCTCACAACCGACTATGAGGGTATCAGCACCACCTTTACTGATATCTCCGCAATGCCTTCAAAGGGGCATTGCTGCCTATACCGCGCCAAACGCTACGGGCGCTACTTTCTGCTGAAATGCCTGAAACCGGAACTCTGCGCGGAACCTGTCTATCAGCAGATGCTGCGCAAGGAGTTTGAGATACTGATGCGCCTACAGCACCCCGCCATCCTGCAAGCGGTGAACTTTGAGCCTGTGATGCTACCCGACCGTGAGGATGCCGCCGTCTGCATCGTGACAGAATGGATCGACGGTGACACACTCGATGACTTCCTGACAACACATCCCACTCTCGCAGAACGCCGACACATCGCCACAGAACTGGCAGAGGCGCTGGCCTACATCCACTCGCAGCAAGTGGTTCACCGCGATCTGAAACCCTCAAACATCATGGTGACCCACAACGGACACTACCTGAAGGTCATCGACTTCGGACTGGCCGATACCGACAGTCACGCTATCCTCAAGCAACCAGCCGGCACCCTGAAATACATGTCGCCAGAACAAGCACAGCAAGCCATACCCGATGTGCGCAATGACATATACTCATTAGGGATTATTTTCCAAGAGATGGAACTTGGGGGGGGGTAAATATAATAAGGTGACAAGACAATGTCTTAAACCTATACACCAGCGCTATCAGAATATGAACGAGCTGCTGGCCGACCTGCAACCACACAAAACGCTCCACTGGTGGTGGACAGCCATACTCCTCGTCACCCTCGTCATTGGCGCACTGGTATGGCAGATTTACAGTGTCAACCAGAAGGCGACAGACTTGGAGAGGCATTCAGCCAAACTGAACCAGCAGATAAGAATCCTCAATCACGAGATTATCGGGTTCGATGACCCGCATGCCAAACAATGCTGCATACAACAATGGGATACTGACAACGACGGCGAGTTGAGTTACAGCGAAGCAGCAGCCGTCAAGACACTCGGCAATGTCTTCACCCTCGACACCTTACTTCGCAGTTTCAACGAGCTGGAGCATTTCACGGGGCTAACGGATATCAACCAGAATGCCTTCTCCGGCTGTTCCCGTCTGGAGTCTGTACGAATCCCGCGAACAGTACGCTACATCCGCCAGAGTGCTTTTCAAGGCACAGCCTTAGAAATGGTGACTATTCCTAACAGTGTGGCAGCCATCGGCGACCATGTGCTTGAAGACTGCACCGAACTCGAAACGGTCATATTCGAGGCTGTCCTTCCCAATACCAATATCGGCAGTCGCCCATTAGAGCATTGTCCTAAGCTAACAGCCATTTTTGCCCCACAATACTGGCTCACTCCTGAGAAGGAAAAACAGAGTTGGCGGCGGCTTTCCCGCCTCGTCTGTCATAACATTCCATTCCGTGACACTCAAGTAAAGCAGATCTGCGTCAGCCGATGGGACAGGAACGGCGATCACGAGTTGTCCATCGACGAGGCTGCCGCTGTCACCACCCTTGGATCCGTCTTCTCAGGAAATACGTCCATCCGCCATTTCGACGAACTGAAATACTTCACTGGGCTGACCGAGATTGAGGCAAGTGCCTTTGAACGCTGCACCCTCCTTCAATCCGTCCGTCTGCCCAGCACCCTGCAAGCTATCGGAGAAAATGCCTTCCTCGCCTGCGACATCCGCTCCCTCTTTATTCCTGCTAAAACCACACGGATAGCCTCTACCTCCTTCGGGTCTGACTGGCATTTGTCTGAAGTCATTGTCAGTCCCGATAACCCTGTCTATGACAGTCGAGAACACTGCAACGCCATCATTGAGACTCGTACCAACCGGATGCTCACAGGCAGCACCACGGCCTTCATCCCCCGCAGCGTAACCAGTCTCAGCGATGAGTGTTTCAACTGGTTCAACCGAGATGAGCTGATACTTCCCTCGCAGATCACCCACATCGGCCACTGGAGTCTCGCTTGTCTGTTTAAGCGAGTCTATTGCGAGTCGCCCGTTCCACCTGCCTATGATTCCCTGAACGGTCAGGCCACCCTTTTCCCTTCAAGTCTTCATGGGTTTCCTGAGCCGGAAATCTATGTTCCCTATGGTTCCGTCGAAGCATATCGTCAGGCTGAAGGCTGGTCGCTCTTCGCTCATCGCATCCATGAGTATCCGGCTCTTCCCATTCAGCATGTGAGTCCATTTATATACCAAACTGATAAATGGACCAATTTGGACCAATACCTTTTCATAGGAATTCACTAATTTTGCAGCCGAAGTATATTTTCGGCTCACAATGGAATTCTATTCAGAAAAAAATACCAAAAACTCTTTAATAATGATTTAAACAATAGTATTATGAAGAGATTTTTTACACTCTGCGCAGCCATCCTTTGTGCTGCAGCGGGTTTTGCCCAGACAGAAAAGAAAGCAACCGTGGACGGAATCGAATGGACCTACACCACCATCGATGAGTCCACCTGTATGGTCGGAACGCCTGAAAAGAGAAACGCCGACGGCGAAATTGACTCTGACGCTATGCTGGCCGTTGCCAAAAGCACGTCTGGTAACATCGTGATACCAGGATCTTTCGACGGCTACACCGTTGTGGAAATCGGAAGAGAGGCCTTCCGTAATGTTGAAATCACAGGTGTCACGATACCGTCAGGCGTTACGAAGATCGGCAAAAAGGCGTTCTATCGCTCAGGCATCACCTATGCCGAGATACAGGGCAACGTAACGTTGATTGACGAAGAGGCTTTCAGTCGCACCAAAATAACCTCGATAACCCTGCCGGAATCGCTCGTGCGCATCGGAGAACAGGCCTTCGAACGAACCCTGCTGACCAGCATCAGAATCCCCAAGAGCGTGATGTATCTGGGCAACGAGAGTTACTGGTTCGAGTGGGGCGACAACAAGGAGTGGATTGAGGAAGACGAACTCTACGCTGATGTGTTTGGTGAATGCGACGAGATGATAGAAGTGAAAGTGGATGCCGACAATGAAGTCTATGCCGATATTGACGGTGTGCTCTACACCAAGGATCTGAAAACACTACTCTACAATCCCGGCGGTAGAAAGAATGCTGTCATTGCCGAAGGCACTGAGGTCATCTACAGTGAAGCATTTGCTGATTTGCAGTCAACCACCATCGCCCTGCCAAACACCCTGAAGACCATTGGCAGATTCGCTTTCGAGGGGGCAGCCCTCACCAGCATCACGATTCCTGCCAGCGTCACAGAGATTGGCGAAGGAGCATTCGAAAGATGTGAGTATCTGACAGATGTCTACAATCTGGCCACTACGCCACAGGCTATTAGTGATCATACATTCCCCGTACAGGAAGATTGGACAGAACAGGGTTCTGTATTTACCATTAATAATATAACGCTCCACGTACCCGTCGGCCGCAAGGCTGCCTATGAGGTGGCAACAGGATGGAGTCTGTTCGCTAACATCGTTGAAATGACAGGCAACGAAGAAACAGGAGACGGTGAATACAAATTAATCAGAGTTTTCCCTGAAAAAGCGGCTCCCTCAGATGTTGTCCGCCTAAAGATTCTTGGCTCTTATGATCTGAGTTATTCGAATCAGACCTATATAGCATTACGCAACGCCAAAGGTGATATCGTTGGCAAATGGGATATTGACAATAATTTCAACATGAAGAATGTTATGTCCCTTGACGACTTCCCTGATGCAGTATTTAATCTGCAAACGGCCGAGCTGGGCAAATATGATGTTTGCGTTGGCGACATGATCCTTAAAGATGCCTTTGAACTGGAGGCCGGTGATGGCTATCCGGATGTTTCGGTTGAAATCATTGGGCGAAACGACATACTCTTCGGAAGAGCTCAGAATTATTCTATTTCTTTTGCCAACCATTCAAATGTGGCAGCATACAATACACCCTTCGTTCTTTTTGTCAGCGATAAAGACGGGCAACTTGATGCCTCATTCAACTTCACTGTTGACAACTATGGAAATGCAATCCCTCAATCCGTGAAAGATTACTGTAAGAATCAAGAAAATGGCGTTGTCATCAATACACCCCAGTATGGTCCGATGCGAGGCTATGTGCTTAACATACCCTATATTGCGCCGAATGGTCAGGCGAATTACATCTTCCGTATTCGTGTAAATGGTCAAGCCCCTTCTGATCCAGCCATCCATATGGTATACTCCTGTGGTATTCCCGTGGGAGCATATGAACAAGGCAGAATAGGATCACAAGGGTCAGGAGAACAAACCGCTGATGATTGGAACGAACATTTGAATGTACATGATCGATGGGATCATAGTATTGCGGAGTGCCTGGCACAATATTTCTTCGGATGGACAAGAAACACAGAAATAAGTATTGATGTCGATTGTATCTATGCGTCTGACAAAGTCTTGGAAGTAACAAAAGATAACAGCCAGAATAATGTGTCTGACCTGGTGGTTAACAAGATCGCATCTTTATTAGCATGTGTCGGAACTGTAACATTTGGTGCCGATTCGGTTTTCAATGCTGTAATGCAAGACATTTGGAATGGGGACGGATGTCTTGGCAGCATTAGGGACCACCGTATTATAGAAATAAAATGGTCTCAGGACCCTAACGAGATGACAGGTCCTGCCGGCTACGACGACAACGCTCATTATATCCGGCCTATCCGCGACATGGGCTATCTCATCACCTACGAGAACAAGCCTGAGGCTACGGCTCCAGCACACGAGGTATTCATCAATGACAAACTTAACGCATCTCAATATGACCTTTCTACCTTCAGCTTCACTGCTTTCGGATGGGCTGACAAAATCTGGAACGTAGGCGGCTCAAAGATAAAGGAGTTTACGCGTGACATCAGTTATACCGTCAACGGGACGGACATCCTGGTACGCGTCAGCGGTAAGTTTGACGAAAAGACGGGCGAAGCCAGCTGGAGCATGGTATCACTCGACAAAAACGGACAGCACATCGAAGATCCGGATCTCGGCTACCTGTTGCCCAACAACGATAATGGTGACGGCGAAGGCTTCGTCAGCTTCTCTATAGAGCACAAGGCTGATCCCGCCAGCGGCTCTACGGTCAGCAATAAAGCCACGATCATATTTGATGCCAACCAGCCTATCGAAACAAACACCTACGTGAACACATTCGATACAGACTATCCAACATCGAAAATAGCCAATGTGGAACGGAATGACGATAAACTCGTACTGACAATTGAGGGAAGTGATGCCACGTCAGGCATCTCGTCATACACCATCTATGTGTTCAAAGACGGAGGATCCGCTGAACTGCTGGCATCGGGCATAAACGAGAACACCTATACAATGCCCTATGATTCAAAGGTAAATTATGCATTCTGTGCCATTGCTACTGATAACGTAGGCTGGAACGAGGTCAAGGATATAAAGCCCGAGATGGAGTTTGCTTCAGGTATCAGCAACATCGTAACAGACACACGGACACCTTGGGCAATCTATAGTTATGACGGAAGAAGAGTTGCCACAGGTGAGGACTCCGTGAAGCTCTCGCTGCCTGGCGGAGTCTATATCATCCGCATTGGCGATACATCTCGAAAAGTAATTATAAAATACTACTGATGCGATAAAATCGCGTTAGGTATAAATATTCAAAATAGAGTGAGTTCTTTGACAGATTGATTGAGATTGACAGAGTCTCTCGGCTTGGTAACAAGTTCTCTGAGCGAGGTCTTTTCCAAAGCAGAGAT
>JAFUVB010000059.1 GCA_017471245.1 Prevotella sp. | reverse complement strand
GCAACATGGAATTCCTCGTCCCAGTTGGTATCGAGCATCATCCTGACGGGTTCAACATCAGTCAGTTCCTCCATATAGAAACCATCCTTGCCCTTCTCGTTCTTGTGATATGGATATACGCCGCTCTCCCCCCACTTCTGTGCAGTAGCGAGGGATGTGCCAGTGAGGTCGGCTAAGTTCGTTGCAGATAAAAATGTAGGCATCGTTTATAGACCTCCTCTGTCTCTAATTTCCTTGGCAATCTCCTTTACCTTTTTCGTGATAAGCTGGCTACCGTCAATGTTGTCTTCTTCCACGACCTCACCAAATGCTTTGGCAAGTCTGTGATAGAACATTTTGTCACCAGTCAAATGCTCCCAGAATTCTGAACCGCAATATACAGGATATGTGGTGGCTATCGTCTTGTAGTTGGCAGACAACTTCTTTGGTGAGCCGTAAAGCACTCCTACCACCAAGTCATCATCCGAAATATGGAGTTTGTTTGTGCGGGCTATTCCCTTAAACTGCTTGAAGTGGGCAAGAATCGTGTCCACATCATCGTGATTAATCGTCTGTGGACCAGCCTTACACTGGCAGTATTTCTTTCTGCCGTCAAATGCATCTTCAAACTCAATATCAATCCCTGGGATTGCAGAACCGCTACTTACGATAGCTTGTATTTCCGTAATGAAAGACTGAAGACTCGTTCCAAAAGTCGTATTGATACTTGTGCCAAGCACCCTTGGATAAACCAAAGCTTTAGCCAAAGATTCAGGCTCAGTATTACCACAGAGGAAAGCAGCCAAGTAGTTTATCAAGAAGGGATTTACATTAAAGTCCTTCAACTGTAGCTCATTAAGATTCTTCAAATGAGCGGGTATGATAATCTCGCGGAAGAAATCTTTTCCACTATCAATGATTTGTTGCTTCTGTTCTTTAGTCATGTTCTTGAATCTTTATGTCATTTACATTTGGGCTACAAATTTACGAAATTTCTGTGAGACTTATACGAAAGCCCACAGAAAATATACATATTTTAATAAATGCCAGACAATAAATGGTTCGTAAACATTGTCAATGGGTGTACACTTTAACCCAGTTGACTACCTTAAGCATTTTAAAAACAACACACCGATGAAAAGAGCAAATAAGATAATCAGATTGCCTGCTTCTGCCATAAGCCATCCGACCAGACCGCCAACAATGACCAACAAGACGATTTGCCACACAGAAAGGCTGTTGGAGTCTTTCTCTTTTTGTTTCTTTGCTTCCGCTGAAGCAGTTTCTTCTTCTCTGACTTTTCTCCAGTATTCTCGCCTTCCATTTAGAAATCGTTCTGAGGCCTCACTTCTGCTATCCATTTCTCCTTGCCTTATGATTATTAGTTATAATAGTGATTCTATGGTTTCATCTTTTCCCACCCTTAAGCCATGCAAGCAGGACTATAATGGCGACTATCCAGTTACCTATAGTACCATCATCGCTACCTAAATCCATTGAAGCAAACCATACAACAATCCCAGTCAGAATGGCCAGAACCACAACCACTCCTATTCCTGTTGTAATATAAGTTTTTTTGCGCTCTTTTTTGAACTCGTCTTCCTTCCGTTTCTTTTCTTCTTCCTCTTTCTTTTTCCTTTTCTTTTCTCTTTCAACTTCGGTAAAAATATTGCTACTCCAACCTAATCCATAGGGCAGACCACAAGGGTCAAATTTGTAATTCAGCAGCAAAGCAGCTCCTTTCTTGCTAAGTGGCAAATATTGGTTGTATCCGTTAGATCCATAACTGAACTGCTTTAACATCTTATAGTTGTGCTCAAACTCGTTAAATGTTTTGGTAATATCATTTATGGTCTTGTCAACCTCCAAACCTCTACTATTCGCAATCTGTTCAATCCTGCCTCTTATTGTATTCCTATTCTCGTTTTCACGGATATTGATCCAAGCTTCACAGAAACTATCCAAAGATGAATCCTTTCTCTGCTCATATAGATTTGCAATGAGTTCATTCATGTAGCCATACAAAAACTGTTTGCTTTCAGATTTATTGTAAGGAGGCTTTGAAATTCCACCTGCTATAGTCACAATATCTTGAATGATATCGTGTACTTTGACTCTACTTGCTACACCACTAAGAATTTGTCCGTAGTTAGACTTGTCTGTGCTATATGGATATTTATCATCAAGATCCTTTGTCAGAGCCTTTATGTCATCGTTTGCCATTGTCCTCAATCCTACTCTTTAGTGCACAAAATCCCTTTATTCGTTGTTCTCGAACAACTTATATATGTAATCGTAAGAAGACTCTGCATCCAAACCGGTCTCTTCCATATAGTACTTTCCTGCTTCGTTGAACTTATCTTCAGCGATGAGGTTGATGATCACTTCATCCATCGTGTTGCCCTTCAGCGTATAAGGCACTTCTGCACTTTCTATGCCTTCAGGAGACATCATCCAAAGATTCTCCGACTTCTCAGAAATGACATCCTTCTTTCTTGCCTCCTCCTCAGTCATCATTGCGCGTCGTTGACGCTCCTCTTCCTGAGCTGCTTCAAGTTCGGCTTGGCGTTTACGTTCTTCTTCCATCATTTCGGCACGCCGCTTGACATCGTTGGCAAGGAAGTTCTCGTTGTTGCTTTCTATCAGGTTTTTCTCAAAGTCGTATTGTTCTTGGGTCAGCAGGCCGTCTTTCAGATACACATTCAGATTGTGAAGTTTCTCATACATCTCATACCTGTCAGGCTCAATAACGACAGCAGTACCAATGCAGGTCACCATGAACATACTTTTACCCTTGCCAGAAACCTCATCAAAGTCGATGCGGAAACCTACCACAGCGTTTGCCCCGAGTTCTGCAGCCTTTTGAGAAAGCTGTTTCTTAACATCTTTGTAGAGAATGTCAAGCCTTTCACGGTAAGCTCCAGACTTTCCACCTACAATGTCCGTTAAGCCTGCGAACATGTCTGCAAATAGATTAGCTCCTACCACTTGGTTGGCAGTGACAAGTCCCTTGTATTCTTTGATAGAATAATGCGCTATTCTGTCTGTATTTACAATAATGACACTCATAATCGCTCTCTTTATTTTGCAAAGTTAGTGATTTTCTGCGAAAGATGTTCCGAATTAGCAAAAAACTTATAAAATCTTAGGAAATATTTGGATGACAGCAGGAATGCCTATCATTTTGGCAAACCCTGTTACGGTGTTACAGTGTTACAGTTCCAAAAACAGATGATGAGAAAGCAGAAATTAACTCTATATTTATATATAAATATAGAAGTATTTTTAGGGATTGAAATAGCCTTTTGAGAACTGTAACACTGTAACATTGTAACGCTGTAACAGCGAGAGCAGACGAAAGACATGTTTTTCTGTATGCCGAGCGCCAACAGTGTCGACGAAGTCAACGCTGTAACAGCGAGAGCAGATTTTTTTTATTTTTTCTTGCAAAACATTCGTGAACCGCAATGGCCGCGTCGTACCTTTGCCACTGCATTTGAGAACGGAGAATCTGCGCCGCAGTTGCAGAAAAATTGCGCGAGCGCGCCGCTGCAAAAACTACGCAGCCGCTGGGCAGAAACACCGTTTCGAAGGCAGAAGGATGTTAAACTTTTAAACACAACAAAGACTATGGCAATTAAGATCAAGGCAATTGAGAAGAAAATGACCGTCGGCACGCACGCCGGGGAGTACCGTTACCAGATGCAACCCGAGCTGTACTCGGCGCTGACGCAGGACAAGGTGATTCGCGAGGCGGCTCTGCGCAGCGGCGTGAGTCAGGGCGTGATGCAGGCCTGCTGGGATGCCGCCGGAGAGGTGATCAAGGCGTGGGCCACCGAGGGTCACAGCGTGGCGCTGCCCGGCCTGGGCACCATGCGCTTCGGACTGTCGGCAGGCACCGTGAGCAACGTGAACGACGTGAAGACCGGCCTCATCAAGACGCGCCGCATCGTGTTCACCCCCAACACCGGCCTGAAGCAGGAACTGAAGGACACCGCCATCCAGATCACCTGCTACGACCGCAACGGCGACATCGTGCGCCGCGTGACCTCGACCAGCGGCGACGTCGTCACCGAGCCCGACACCGACTCCACCACCGACAGCGAGGACAGCGGCAACGTCGGCACCTCGCAGGGCGGTTCGCAGGATAGCGGCAACAGCACTTCGCAGGGCGGCAGCGGTTCGTCTGAGAGCGGCAGCGGTTCGAGCACTACTGGCGGTAGCACCAGCAATGGCGGCTCGTCTGACAGCGGTTCCGGCTCCGGCAACAGCGGTTCGCAGAGCGATGGCGGCACCAGCGGTGACGGCGGCTCTGGCGGCGGCGACAACGGCTACAGCTTCGGATAAGGGTTAAGGGTTTACGGTTCACGGTGAACGGTTAAGTTCCCCGTGAGCCAAGACCTGAAACTTGAGTTGGAAAATGAATCATGAACCATTAAACATGAACCATGAACCAATGAAGAAGCAGCGCCTGATTGAGATTGCGGTGAAGATGATAGTAGCCGCGCTCACCGCCTTCCTGACCGCCCTCACCACCACGAGTTGCATGGGCCACGGACCACTGTACATCTAAGCGCACATTACGAAGCGCAATCTTACCAAAGGGCTGACAGCATCATACAAGCTGCCAGTCCTTTTTGTTATCTTGTTATACTCATGCAAGCAGCATTTACGTTCATTCGGCTACGTTTTCGGCAAAAAGTGAAAAAATCCCCGAACTTTTTATCAAAGAGGTTCGGGGATTTTTGTGTACCTTTGCGGCGTAATTTCATTACACCGCGAAGTCAGGCGGCACCTCGGCAATTCGAGCAAGCTCGATTGCACTCGGTTTCTTAAGACCCTTTGGGTATAAGCGACCAAAGGTCGAGCGGCTCTGACATTGCAACCGCAAACTTAAAATAAAGAATTATGAAGACAATCAAATTAGCAAACGGGGTGGAGATGCCCCAGGTGGGTTACGGAGTGTTTCAGGTGTCACCTGAAGAGTGTGAACGTTGTGTGAGCGATGCCTTGGAGGTGGGCTATCGGATGATAGACACGGCGCAGGCTTACCACAACGAAGAGGGCGTGGGCAACGCCTGGAAGAAGAGTGGTCTGAAGCGTGAGGACGTGTTCCTTGTGTCGAAGGTGTGGATGTCGAACTACGCCAGTTTCGAGAAGGCCAAGGCCAGCATCGACGAGAGCCTGCGCAAGATGCAGACGGACTATATCGACCTGATGCTGCTGCACCAGCCGTTCTGCGACCGCTACACGGCCTATCGCGCGCTGGAGGCTGCCTACAAGGAGGGCAAACTGAGGGCTATCGGCGTCAGCAACTTCTACCCTGACCATTACATCGACCTGTGTGCCAACGTGGAGGTGAAGCCGATGGTGAACCAAGTGGAAACGCACGTTTTCCAGCAGCAGGTGGAAAGTCGCAAGTATATGGACGAACTGGGCATTGCCCACATGTCGTGGGGACCGCTGGCTGAGGGTCGCAACGGCTTCTTCCAGAACGAACTGCTGGCCGGCATCGGTGCGAAGTACGGCAAGAGCATTGCCCAGGTGGCCCTGCGCTATCTGTATCAGCGCGACGTCATCATCATTCCAAAGTCGAGCAAGAAGGAGCGTATGGCGCAGAACCTTGACATCCTCGACTTCGAACTCTCTGCCGACGACATGGCCCAAATACTGACGCTCGACACAGGCAAGAGCATCGTGTTCGACCACCACGATGCCGAGACCGCCAAACTGTTTATGACATGGAAGTAGAAATGGATATGAAGAAGTATTTATTCGGCGCAGTGGCCTTGGTGGCTGGCGCACTGGTGGCTTGCACGGAGCAGCAGAACCGGGGATTACAAATCCCCTCAAACAGTTTAGTGATTGAACGGCAGGGCGTGTTCTCGTCTGGCGGACGGGTGACGGAACCGATTGCGGGCGAGTATGACCCGACGCAGAACTGGCTCGACCAGGAGCGCAAGGGCACGACGACGCACGTGGATCATGCGAACACGCTGTATCAGATTCCGGCGGGCGGCAGCGGTACGCCAGTGGTCTTCCTGCACGGCTACGGACAGACGCGCACGGGCTGGCAATCGACGCCCGACGGGCGCGAGGGATGGTCGGACTTGTTCTTGAAGAAGGGCTATTCGGTGTTCCTCGTTGACCAGCCGCGGCGCGGTGCTGCGGGGGCGACGGAGGAGGTTGTGACCGACCCGGGCGATGTTGCTGGCGGCAAGTTCAAGGTGGGCGAACAGG
>JAFUVB010000002.1 GCA_017471245.1 Prevotella sp. | reverse complement strand
CATGGTGCGCGAGGGCGGCTTTGTGGCCTTCATCACGTCAAGGGGCTTTATGGACTCGCCGGCGAACAACATCATCCGCGAGGAAATCAGCAAGAATGCCCGGCTCGTGGGCGCGTTCCGTCTGCCCGACGGCATGTTCCGTGACGAAGCGGGTACGGATGTAGGCTCAGACCTCGTGGTGCTGCAGAAATACACCAACTATGACAAGTCGCTCGACCCAGACACCCTCGCTTTCTGCGAGGTGAACAACGGTTACAAGGCCATGAGCGGTGAGGACTGGACGGACATCAGCCTGAACTCCCACTGGTGGAAGTCGCTGATGGCACCGGATGCGGAAGCCTTCATCTCGACCAAGATGGAACGGGGTACTGACCCCTACGGCAATCCGACGCTGGTGTTCACCCATGAGGGCGGGATGGAAGGCATCACCAAGTTGCTGGCGGAGTATTTTAAGCGTGACCTGTATCATGATTACGTGGACTACTATATGGCGCATGCCCCTAAGATGGAGGCGAAGAAAGCGTCAAAAGAGAAAGAGGATATCATGAAGGAGCCGGCACAGGCGCAGAGCCCATTGACGGTGCAGCCCCAGGTGGTGGCCGCACAGCCGAAAGTGCAGTCTGTGGCCCAGAGTGCCCCTGTGCAGCTCGACCTCTTCTCCTTGTGGGAGGCCGAGGAATCGGGCGTGGCCAATCCCGTCCGGCAGCCTGTTCCGCAACAGACAGAAATGGTCAAACACGAAAAGCCGTCGCTGGAGCCACGCCCATACGACAGCGAACTGAAGCCGTTCTATCGTGACGGGATGGTCATCGAGGACAAGGCCAGCGGCAATCCCGACAATCCCCTGGCCTACGATACGGCAGAACACTTTCTGTCCGGCAATGTCTATGAGAAGCTCGACCGTCTGGCCATGAATGTGGTATTTCCCCCGCATATATTTGGCAATGCGGCCAATTATTACTAACTTTGCACCCGCAATCGAAAAAAACCTGAAACGATGTACACAGCAAGGATGACCCCGGCGGAGATTGACCGCGAGACGCACGAGGACATAACCAACGTGCAGAGCAAACTGAAATACACGCAAGAAGACTTCCGGCGCATGGTGCTCAAGGCCACGCGCTTCCCCGTCGTCATGCGATACGAGCAGAACACGAAGCGCAAGAACCGCTGGAAGGTGATGCTCTTGGCTTACTCCCGGCAGAACACGCGGGGGCGCACGGCCGTGGTGTTCTACAGCATCTGCGAGTCGGAACTGGGCAAGTTCGTCTACCTGCCCGTGCCCTATCTGCAGCGCGGCCTGGGCAAGTTCCGCACCCTCGTCTTCAAGCCCCACTACATGAGCCGCTACCGCGAGCGCATGGGCAGGCAGGAGAGCGGCGAGGCCCTGATAGACCACCTGATGACCACGACGATGACGCTCGAACTGCTCTTCTTCCCCCATGCCGACGGGCGCGTCACGGTGATAGGCACGATGGACGAGGGCTTCTGCTTCGGCGAGTCCTACGACCACGACAACGTGGTGCTCATCCGTACCTTCGTGCCGCGCAAGATGATGTTTAGCGACCAGCGCGAGATTTTCGACTTGACCCACGCCGACCGCGAGCAAGAGATGCACGCGCATCTGGAGCGGCTGAAGACGATGTCGGCGCGCCAACTGCTCGACCATGCCCGCCAGCAGACGCCCGAGGCTCGAAAGCTCTCAGCCGTCCCCAAGGATGCGAAGGAGTTCAAGCGGTGGATGGAGAATGCCCGCGAGATTGCGCCCGAAATCGAGATGCCCGACGAGGAATAAGCAGAACTATATAGGCCGTCCGGCGTTCGGACGGCCTATAATTGTAATAATGTGGAGGAACTAAGGTCAAGTAAAGATGCCCTTTCGCCTAATTATTCATAATCATTAGCCCATTTCTGCTCGTTTCTCGTAAAAAAGTTGTACCTTTGTCGCCGTATTCTGATAAGCAGCGAAAAGATTATGACAGGAACGACTTACAACAGGACACCCGCCTACGACCGCATCCACTTCGCCACGATGGCCGTGGAGAGCGGTGCCAAGCGGCTGGGCATCACGCCACAGGCCATGTATCGGAGGTTGAAGCGGCAAGACCTCATACACCAGCGCCTCATGCGCCACTACGACCTGCTGCACACGCAGAGCCTCGACTACGTGGCCGAGGACATAGCCGAAACACTTCAAAACTGGGAGAATCAAGAATGACTACACTCTATCACGGCTCATACGCCGCAGTCAGCCAGCCCCAGGCATCCCGTGGCCGTCGCAATCTCGACTTCGGGCGGGGCTTCTACCTCACCTCGCTGCGCCCACAGGCTGAGCGGTGGGCACAGTTGGTCACCGAGCGCAAGACGCGCAACGGCATCCCGCAGCTCAATGTCTATCACTTCGACGAAGCACTTGCCAGCCAGAGCCGCTGGCTGCGTTTCGAGGAATACAATCTGGAATGGCTCGACTACGTGGTGGCCTGTCGCGCCGGTGAAGACCTTTGGCAGCAATACGACATCGTGGAGGGCGGCGTGGCCAACGACAATGTCATCGACACCGTGGAGGACTACACCATGGGCATTATCTCTGCCGAGCAAGCCCTCGGCCAGTTGCGCTACAAGCCCGTGAACCACCAGCTATGCATCATCAACCAGTCCGTCATCGACCGCTGCCTCTGCTTTGTCGAGGCCGTGGCTCTAACCCCCGAAGTCCTATGAGAGATTCCGTCCGCTGGCGCAAGCAGAGCCGCATAGTCTTGATGCTCGCACAGGAGCTGAACATCAGCGAGGAGGAAGCCCTCGACCGCTTCTACAACTCGCGCACCTACACTTTCTTCGCCGACCCGACGCGGGGGCTGCAGGCGATGAGCGACAGATATATTGTGGATGAAATTCTGCAAGAAGGATAATGAATTTGAGGTTAGATTGTTTGACCGAAGAAATTATTTCACAAATTCCCATCAAAGAACTACGATTTATGAAATTTAGAGCATATCTTTTGTTTTTCTCAATTATACTTTTAGGAGCATGCAAGCAAAATTCAAAAGTTCCTACAGGGGAAATATTTGAAGCCAAAAATGAGCAGGGGGTCACCATCAACTACATGGTGACTGATGCTGATGCCAAGCAGATAGAGGTTGTTGGAAAATATGTCTCAGAATATCAAAATACTTATATAGGAACAATAGTAGTCCCTCAGACAGTCAACTATGAAGGTGCCGATTTTACCGTTGTTGCTGTGGGAAAGAATGCCTTCGCTTATTCTGAAAAACTAAGGGCAGTCCATCTGCCACCAACTGTTGTAGAGATAAAAGAGAACGCCTTCAGAGAGTGCAGCCTTCTTAACAAAATCACATTGCCCGAGAATTTGCAAGAAATTGGAAGAAATGCTTTCCAAAGCTGTATCGCTATTGACTCCTTGTGCATTCCACAAAGCATAAAAGTCATTCGATTGGCAGCATTTGCTGATGCAGGGTGTAAGTACATCAGCGTTCCAGAAAAGATTGACACCATTGAGGGTGGTGCCTTAGCAAAATTATCAGTTCCCATGCCATTGATTATTAACAACGAACTCTTTGCCTTCCCTCGGAGTTTTACATCGAATTATCGTATTCCTGCAAATGTCGTTGCTGTACGAGAACACGCCTTTGATGGTTGCAATCTTAGCAAAGTAGAAATAAACGATAATATTAAGAAAATCGGAGTCTGTGCCTTCTCCCGATGCGTGCATCTTGACTCAATAATTATTCCAAATTCTATTGAGCGTATTCCAGATAATTGTTTTGATGGGTGCAGCCATATGCAGTCATGTGTGATAAGTAGCAAGACACAGAGCATTGGTTTTGCGGCATTCGCTGATTGTGACCAACTAAAGACTATCCACATACCATCCTCTGTGTCAAAGATTGAGACCAATGCTTTTAAAGGTTGTTGGCACTTGGAAAGTATATCTATGGGAAATGGACTCACAGAAATAAAAGACAATGTTTTTGAAGACTGTCACGACCTTTCCGCAATTAGTTTTCCGAGCAGTTTAAGATTGTTAGGCAATGAAGTGTTTAACAAATGTGAGAACCTTAAAAGTGTTGAATTGCCTGATACGATGGAAATTATAGGGAAACGGGCTTTTGCTGGCTGCAAGTCATTGGTCAGAGTAAGATTTTCGAAGCGAATGAAGAGCATCGGAGCAGAAGCATTTGAGGGTTGCGAAAGTCTGAAAGAGGCCATTCTCCCTGTTGGCCTCGACAGTTTGGCATCACGTACATTTGATGGATGTAAGGCACTTAATAAAATAGTCCTTCCACAAAGTATAAAAGAATTGTGTTGGGCTTCTATAAGGCACTGCGAAAGTCTTGAATTTGTCGAAATTCCATCAAGTTTAGCAAAAATTGGTGCTCAAGCTTTTGGAAGTGGTGGGAAAACAGTTCTAACCATAAAGATGGAATCTCCAACAGCTCCACAATGTCATGAAGATGCGTTTATGTTCCGCAAAGTACATTTGCTTATCCCTAAAGGTAGCTCTGAGAGTTATATCTGGGCTGCTGGTTGGCAAGAAACAGGAAAGCCTACAGAATATTGAAAATATAGAAATACTACAAAAAAACGATTGAAAACGGTACGCAGGAATTTCACATTCTTGTGTACCGTTTATGATTGACGCAATGTTTTCTCGTCAGAAAGAGCAAAATTTGGAGAATAAGTATGATTTTGAAAGAATCCTGCGCCCCATTTCTGATTGAGGCGGAATTTTGCGACATTCTAACGCCCCATTTCTGTACGCCGACAAATCTTGCGACAAAAAAGGCGCTCAACGCTGTACGGTGATGAATTTTGAGGGAAAGCGGCGCGATTTCCGTAAAATTTGTGATAAAATGAGATAATCTTGTGCTAAAAACGAAAATTTTGCATCAGATTGTAGGGAAATTGCAGGGAATTGTGTATTTTTGTGGCATCGAACAAGAAACTTATTGTAAAACCCTAAAAACGGTAGCGTATGGTAGAACTTTTGGCAGGCTATCTCGGCGGCCTAAAAAATGCCGACCATTTCGGTGTGGTGACTCAGATTAACAATCGGATTCAGTCGTATGAGACGGATAATCTGAAGCTCATTCAGGCTGGTGAAAATCTGAACAGAGCCGTCAACGCCGAGGATGTGGCGTACAAGAAGACGCAGAAGGACTGGAATGTGGAACGGCTGAAGGCTGAGGACGAGAAGATGGACGACTACATGATTGGTCTGCGCTCAATCCTGGCCGGCTATGCAGCCTTCCCCGACGGCGAGGCGCTGAAGCAGCCGGCGAAGGAAATCCTGCAACTGTGGAAGGACTTCAACTTCAAGACCAACGACAGCTACAGCGGCGAGTCCTCGAAAATCATTAACATCTATCAGGAAGTAGCCAAGCGTCAGAGCGACGCGGAGGCACTGGGTGTATGGACGTTCTTCGGCAAAGCCCGCCAGCAGGCCATTGCCGTGCAGGAGCTTCTCTCACAGCGTTTCGACGAGTTGTCGAGCCGCGTAGTAGGCGAACTGAAAGAGGCCCGCGCCAACACGGATGCTGCCGTGAAGCAGGTCTATCAGGTGCTGACCGCCCTTCAGGTGCTCGAACCTTCGGACGGCATCACGGCTCTGGCTCAGAAGCTGAAGGCCATCGAGGACTATGCGAAGCAGTACTACCTGAAATCGTCCCCATCAAGCGAGGGCGGCGACGAGCCTACGCCCGAACCCGAGCCCACACCGGAACCGACGCCAGACCCCGATGAGGGCGGCTCTGATGGTGGCGAGGTGACGCCCGTGAGGCCGGAATAAAGGAAATGACGAGTTCTCACACGCTCGTTCATTGTTGAAAATTGATTTGATAGTGCTGTCCGAATGTCGCAAGATGTTCGGGCAGCATTTTTTTTGGATTGCACGGTTTTGTTCCGTTTGCCTTTTTTGCAAGCGTGGTTTAGCCTTCTGACATACACATTTTCGCTGCGCGGTCGATGGAGGCTTGAATATCCTGATATGCCCTGCTGAGTATTTCCTCCATGTTGCGCTTTTCCGTCTCGACGGTCTCTTTCACCAGGGCGTTCATTTGTTCGTTCGTGGCGCAAAATGCTCGCGGGTCGTCGAGCGAGAAGTCGTCGCTGGGCTGTAGCAGGTAGTTCAGGTTCACTTTGTCCCTGAAATAGTCCATCACGTCGAGCAGTACGCGGGCATAGACCATGCCGCCATTCTCGAACTTCGACATGATTGACGTGTTGATTTCGATGGCATCGGCCAGTTCCTTCTGTGATATTCCGAACTTCTCGCGCACCATCCTGATGCGCGGTCCCAGTTCGCTTATGGTTATCATTCCGTCTTTCATCGCTTCAAATTGTTTCTTAAAAATGAATTTCGTCTCTAAATCGGCTGCAAAATTACGCAAGAATTTCTTAAAAGCATAATATTGTCCTCTGTTTTAAGATAATTTCAACCCCATCAACGAGAAGTATTCCATGAATACGGCTCAGTGGCTGGAGCGCGAACTGAAGGATAAGCATCCTGATGCAATGATTCTGATGCGCAACGGTGATTCCTACGAGATGATAGACGATGATGCGGAACGGGGCGCCAGATTATTGGGCCTTGCCCTCTCCACACGTACCAGTGGGACAAGCACCGGTCCGTACGCAGAGTTCCCCCATCATG
>JAFUVB010000058.1 GCA_017471245.1 Prevotella sp. | reverse complement strand
CCCCAAGATTGTAAATGATGCAAAGGTGATGCCTGTTGTGAACCAATGCGAGACCCATGTGCTCTATCAGCAAAGGAAGATGCTGGAATACCTGAAGCCGTACAACACGGCATTGGAAGCATGGAGTCCGCTGGCAGAGGGAAAGCACGGCATCTTCAGGAACAAATCTTTGCTACGGATTGGCGAGAAGTACGGCAAGACATCCGCTCAGATAGCCTTGAAGTTCTTGATTCAGAACGGCATTGTCATTATCCCCAAGACGACGCACAAGGAAAGGATGATGGAAAACATCAATCTCTTTGACTTCACCCTGACAGATGATGACCTCCAAGAGATCCGCTTGCTTGACACTGGCAGGAATGTCACGGGATGGCCGTCGGATGCGCTGAAGTATGAAGTTCAGAATGCTAATGAAATATAAACAGATAAATCGGAATTTATATGCTACGACCATTGTTAATAATCCTGCTGTCGCTATTCTCTTCTCTTGTGATATCAGCTCAGCAGCCAGACCAACGAATCGGTGAACTCGTCAACACAGAAGACTGGTTTCGCCTTGACAAAGAGTATCCGATATTAAAGGATTCTGTTCAAACACCGTTCTTGAAAGTTGTGGCCGAGGCGATGATTGCCCGCAACTTCAACAAAAAGCAGCGCGCGCTGGAATGCCTGAATGAATTGTTGGCCAATCACCAAAGTGATTTGGGAGCAGGAGTTTTTAATTTCATCATCCTGCGTGCCCAGCTGCTGGAAGGAATGGGGCGGTATGCCGAAGCAGTTGATTTCATAAAAAACGTTCTTGACCAGTTAAAAGGGCAAGGCGTGACGCAAGGGCTGGATGCCATGGAGTATTATTATCAGCATGTAAATGTTCTGCGTGAGTTGCCTGCACTGAGTCTGTCGCGTCCTAATCATGATGTCTCAGTGCCATTCACCCTGAAGGAACTGAAGCCTAAGCGGATTGAATCGTGG
The DNA here is from genome assembly GCA_017471245.1 of Prevotella sp. Taxonomy (GTDB): domain Bacteria; phylum Bacteroidota; class Bacteroidia; order Bacteroidales; family Bacteroidaceae; genus Prevotella. The sequence continues at coordinate 4,380 of JAFUVB010000058.1, read as the reverse complement.
ATGAGAAAGAAAGATGAAAGAAATCCTGATGCCAAGTCGGTATTGATGAGTATTCCCGTAACGCTTCATGGCGAAACCATACCTTTTCATTTTGACACAGGTGCAGGAAAAACTTTTGTCACCGAGAAGTTCGTCAGAGAGAAGGGACTGCCACTGATAGGCGACACCATGACTTATACTGGAAATTCCAAAGGACTACGCACGTTCATCGACAGTCTGCAAATCGGCGAGATAACAGTCCGTAATATAGTAGCTGGTGTGGGGTTTGAGAAGGAGAGCGAACTTCTTGATTTGGTAGGAGTCGGACCCATATTAGGCCGTGATGTTATTACAGCCATCGGCGAAACACAGATTTGCATGGACGACAGCACTATGCTATTTCCTCTTAAAACATCGCCATTGCCTGTATATGGTCGAAACATGCTGTATAACTCACATGTGGAAGCGACTGCAGACGGTGAAAAACTCAGATTTCTCTTTGACACCGGCAACGCAAACAACAATGCTTGCTATCTTTACGCTGCATACTACAATACCCATCGTGAAACTATAGATAAAATTGCCACAACAGACACTATCTCGGGTGGTGGATATGGAATAGCAGGGGCAAGGGAAATGAAAGTCATCCGACCATTCTGTCTTTCTATTGGCAACATGCCAATTCAACTTGTCGAGGCCGTTGTTGACGAAGAAAGCTCGCTGGTTGACGACCATTGTCATGGCAATATCGGTATAGCCGCCGTTCTCCAGCATAGGAAAACCATTCTCAATTTCCGAGATATGTTTGTCAATTTTGAAAAGTAAATTTCAATTTATGTGCGAGCCGAGAGCAGAGCTAAACTCGTTTGAGCTATGCCGAGGCGATGCCAGAAATCGGACATGCAAATTCCAATTTAGCAAACAGAAACAAATATGAAATACCGATACATTGCCAGTTGCGTCTTTACGAGGGACTACCCGGAACTAAGTTTGCGCATACAGGACTATCTGAAGGAGCGTTTTGGAATGGAGATTATCCGCTGCTGTGCCGAGAAATACAAAGTGCGGCAGTTTGAGGAGGTGATGGCACCATCCGTCTGTGAACAGTGGAAGGCAACGCCACACTATATCCCCTTTGAGCCTAACACCACGATGATTTCCATCTGTCATAACTGCACTGCTGTTTTTCAAGAGAGCCACCCTGACATCAACGTTCTTTCTCTTTGGGAGTTCATCTTGCAACACGATGCCGATTTCCACTATCCCGACTATGGTTGTGAGCGTATGACGATACAAGACTGCTGGCGACAATACGACAACCATGCAGAACAAGCTGCCGTGCGTGAACTGTTGCGACGGATGAATATAGAGGTTGTTGAGATGGCCGAGAACCGTGAGCATACTCGTTTCTGTGGTACTTCACTCTATCGTCCTGCACCTCCCCGCAATCTGAAGATGGCTCCCAAGCGCTTCGTAGAGGATGCAGAGGGTATGTTTGTCACACATACGGAAGAGGAGCAAAAGCAACTGATGGAAGGACATTGCCAACAATATCAGACAAAAAAGGTTGTTGCCTACTGCCATTACTGCACAGAAGGGTTACGACTTGCTGGTCAGCCCCACTATCATATAGCCGAACTGCTGTTCCCATATAGTGTTTAGGAAATGAAACAATTATTTTTTATCATCGCTCTCATGCTGAGCAGCATCAGCATGGGGGCACAAACTAAGAACAAAGAAATGAAGTACAATAAAATCCAAGTCGAAGATTGCCACGTGTTTTACCGCGAGGCAGGCAATCCAGAGAATCCAACAATTCTGTTGTTGCATGGCTTTCCAAGCAGTAGTCACATGTTTCGTGAACTTATGCCAGAGTTGGCAGATGAATATCATCTGATAGCTCCCGACTTCCCAGCCTTCGGACAAACGGAAAGCCCTGACCGTGAACACTTCACTTACTCTTTCGACCATCTGGCTCGCATCGTAGATAAGTTTACAGAGGCCATCGGATTGACTAAGTTCGCCATGTATGTCTTTGACTATGGTGCCCCCATCGGTTATCGTTTGGCGATGTGGCACCCTGAGCGCATCACGGCCATCATCTCCCAAAATGGCAACATGTATGAAGAAGGACTTGGCAAGAAATGGGAGGCTCGCAAGGCATACTGGCAGAACCCTACTGACGAACTACGCCAACAGTTTGCATCGGCCTATGCCCTTGAAACTATCATCGGACAATATACCTTCGGAACTCCAGAAAGCTCAGTAGGTCCAGACGGCTATTCACTCGATTACTATTATGTCTGCCAGCCAGGACGGGCAGAGATGCAGAACGACCTCATTCTCGACTATCGCTCGAACGTTGCCCTCTACCCTGAGTTTCAGAAATACCTCCGTACCTACCAACCACCTTTGTTGGCCGTATGGGGAGAGAACGATCCATCATTCATTCCAGCTGGAGCCAATGCCTTCAAACGCGACCTGCCCAATGCTGAGATACATTTCGTGCCCAGCGGTCACTTTGCTCTTGAGAGTCACCACACGAAGATTGCTCAACTGATGCGCAAGTTTCTTGCAGGGGTTGTTCAGTAAATTCCAATTTATGTGCGAGCCGAGAGCAGAACCAAACTCGTTTGAGCTATGCCGAGGCGATGCCAGAAATCGGACATGCAAATTCCAATTTAGTGAATTCTTTGATTCGTATTATTTATTGATATGGAGAAATACAGAAAATTGTAGAAGAAATGAAGAATCTTGAAAGAGACAGCATTGACTTTGGAAAGTCGAAGATAGGGCCGTTGTTTCGCAGCATCTTTTTCCCCACACTGCTGTCGATGGTATTCACCTCGCTGCTCACCGTGGTTGATGGCATCTTCGTTGGACAGGGCGTGGGGAGCGATGCGCTGGCGGCTGTCAATATCGTGGCACCTTTGTTTTTAGTGACAACAGGCATAGCGTTGATGTTCGGAGTAGGCGTGTCGGTGGTGGCCAGCATCCATTTGTCGCAAGGCAACAACAAGGCAGCCGACATCAATGTGACACAAGCCCTTGTAGTGGCTCCGATGCTGATGGCTATTCTCTCCGTTATTCTCTACTTCGGACGGATTCCATTCCTGCGGCTCATGGGATGTAGCGATGTGTTGATGCCACTGGCCTTGCAATACCTCATACCACTTCTCCCTGGGTGCGTCTTCATTCTTATCGAGACCATCGGCACATTCGTTATCCGATTGGATGGCTCGCCACGTTTTGCTTCTGCCGTAGGCATTGTTCCCGGCATCCTGAATATCTTTCTCGACTGGCTGTTTGTGTTTCCGATGAAGATGGGCATTGCCGGAAGCTCCGTAGCCACAACGGTTTGTTGTGCCATCGCTTCGGCAATGGTTGCCTGGTATATGCTCCGTCGAAGTCAGTCCGTCCGACTATATCAGCTCAAGCTAAGTCGCACCAGTCTTTATCTGACGGTTCGCAATATCGGCTATATGTCGCGTAGCGGCTTTTCGTCGATGCTTGGAGAACTGGCCATGTCTATGATCATGCTGACAGGGAACTATGTTTTTATCCGATGGATGGGCGAAGACGGTGTAGCAGCCTTTAGCGTGGCCTGCTATCTCTATCCCATCGTTTTCATGGTCAACAACTCGGTGGCTCAGTCAGCCCAGCCCATTATCAGTTTCAACTATGGCGCCGGCAAAGGGGATCGTGTTCGCGAAGCCTTCAGACTGAGCCTTCGCACCGCTGCCATCTGCGGACTGTTGGCAACGGCAGTCCTCACGCTCGGCGCAACACCCCTGATCAGTCTTTTCCTTCAGGCAGGAACCAAGCCCTACGAGATAGCAACGGCAGGACTTCCGTTGTTTGCCGTCTCTTCCGTGTTCTTTGCTTTGAACATAGCTATCATCGGATATTATCAGTCCATCGAGCTGAACGGGCGGGCTACGCTTTACATGCTGCTTCGTGGCCTGGTCTTCATTGTTCCAGCTTTTATTCTGATGCCTCAGTTGATTTTCCCACAAGGCATGTGGCTGGCCGTTCCTGTCTCAGAATGTCTGACACTGGGTGTAATTCTGTTGACGAAGAAAAAGATATGTTAAGTAAGTGAATTTCAATTTAGATATGAGATTTTATAAACAGACAAAACGTTTCCTGCTTCTGCTGGCAATGCTGTCAGCAGAGAGTTTTGCAGATGCACAGATTAAAGTTGAAGCATCAGAAACAGTAGAATTGATGTCCATTATTTCACGCACGGCCGGTTTTCCTGAGTATTGCATGGATAATGGCGGGCAATACACAAGCGACACGGAGACATGGTTTTCCGCGTATGGACAGCACCCGACTGTCGCATATGTCAAAGAACTGCGGAAAAATTGTGGCATATCCTACGATGCAGTAATGTCGATG
>JAFUVB010000057.1 GCA_017471245.1 Prevotella sp. | reverse complement strand
TTCACTCTTCACTCTTCACTCTTCACTTAATATCACCTCTTCACTTACTAAGGATCAGCTGTTGGCAGCGAAGCGCATCACCACGCGACATGACAAGGAGTTCTGGCTGACACTTGACGATGGTACATTGGTACACCTTAATTATAATACGCGTCTGATATACCCCGAGAAGTTTGGCCGCGGCGACCGCAACGTGATTCTTGATGGTGAAGCTTATTTCATGGTCGCCAAGGACAGGAGCCGCCCATTTGTTGTACATACACTACACGGCGACATCAAAGTATATGGCACAGAGTTTAATGTGAACACAAATGCTGCCTCAACCACCGTGGTTTTGGTAAAAGGAAGCGTAGGACTCACTTCGTCGAAAGGAATAGAATTGATACTTGAGCCTGGGCAGTTGGGTGAAATGAAGACAAATGAGTTGGAGTTGGTTGACAAAAACGTGGAAACCGATATATACACTTCATGGAACGAAGGAAAGTATATATTCAGAGACTGCCGACTTGACAAGCTGATGCAGATATTGAGTCATTGGTATGGCGTTCAGGTTACTTTTGAGAACCAGAAAGCCTGCAGCATTCCTTTTACGGGTAACATCAATAAATACAAGAGCATCTCTCCGGCTCTTCATGCAATCGAATTCGCCACTGGGCTTACAATTACCATGAAAGACAATCATGTAGTAATCAAATAGTAATTCATTATATGTTTAACTTAAAAAAATGACAGATGAGAAAAAAGAGAGTGATCCTTCTTTGTGCACTGATGGCATGCGTATTGTCAATCATGGCACAAGGGTCTGACGACCAAAGGGTAACCATCAATCTGGACAGAGCAACGTTGGGAGAATTCCTCAACGAAGTGAAGCAGCAGACAGGTCTTGACTTTATCATGGCCAGTGGCTCACAGTCGAATGCCAGAGTGACGGTACATGAAAACAACGTTCCCCTACGTAGTGTATTGACCAAGGTTCTTGGAAAGGCAGGTTTTAATTATGAGATCAGAGAAGGTTTTATTGCCTTGAGTGACAAAGTGAAAAACGGCGGAAAGCGTACCATTAGCGGTCGTATCATTGACCAAAGTGGCGACCCGTTGCTTGGTGCCGTGGTGAGTGTAAAAGGTCACCAAATAAGAACTGTTACCAACAGCGACGGTCATTACAGCATAGAGATTCCCACCAGCGAATGCACGCTCGAGTTCTCTTTCGTAGGAATGAAACCCGAACAGCGTAGTATTCACAAAGGCACAGGGCTCTCAACCCTGAATGTTGCCATGAATAGTAGCACTGAGCTCGACGAGGTGGTGGTTACCGGTTATCAAGAGTTAGACCGCACCCGCATTGCCGGTTCTGTGAGTCAGGTTCAGGCAAAGGATCTTGATTTGACTCCTATTAGTTCTATTGAGCAGGCTTTGCAAGGAAAACTTGCAGGTGTGGCTATCCAAAATCAGAGTGGATTGGTGGGTGTCAAGCAGAAGACCCGCGTGCGTGGAACATCAACCTTGTTGGGAAGTCAGGAGCCAGTTTGGGTGGTTGACGGTGTGATCCAAGAAACTCCGCTGCCATTCGATGCCACCGAGTTTGACACACAAGGTGGAATTACAGAAGACAACTTCGACTATATCCGCAATTTCGTGGGTAATAGTATCTCTTGGTTGAATCCCATGGATATTGAGAATATCACCGTGTTGAAAGATGCATCAGCAACAGCCATCTATGGTGTTCGTGCAGCCAACGGTGTGATTGTCATCAAGACCAAACGCGGAAAAACAGGCTCATTGGCCGTTAGCTATTCAGGTGGTGTTAACTTTGGTGAGCGTGTCAGCTACAATGCCCTGGAGCGCATGAACTCATTGCAGCGTGTGGCAGTATCAAAAGAGATTTTCGAAAGAGGTCTTATCTCATTGTCCAGTAGCGGTGACATAGGTTATGCAGGAGCACTTAATAAATATCTGTTCGGAAAGATAACTGCAGATGATTTTGAGAGTCAGGTAGCAAAAATGGAAACAAGAAATACCGATTGGTTTGATATTCTTTTTCGCAACCCTGTAAGTCATCGTCATAGTCTGAGTTTCAGCGGCGGGTCTGAAAAAGCTCGTTATTATTCATCTCTATCGTATAATAAGACAAACGGAACAGCTATTGGTAATGATAATGAAAGCTTTGGTGCTCACGTAGGACTGAATATGGACTTTTCTCGTAAGTTCCGTGTAAGTGCTGATATCAGCGGAAACTATTCCACTACAGAGGGATTCTTTGCAGGAGTAAGCCCTTATACTTATGCGTTTAACACGAACAGAGCCATATCTGCTTTCGAGGACGATGGCAGTCTTTCGTATTATCACAAGGAAGGTAACGGTTACCTGTATAACATCATTAACGAGCGGGATAATACAGGCAACAAGAACAAAAACTTGACGCTAACCACAAGCATCAATGCTTATTATGACATTTTGGATGATCTGAGATTCAATACTCTTTTCTCTTTGAATGTTAGTAGCGTGAAAGGTGAGAGCTGGGCAACAGAATACTCCAACTATATTGCAGCAAAGCGTTTTTATGAATATGGATCCGTTCTGCCTACGTCTTTTGATTATTTGAACTCTCCTCTTCCACGCGGTGGCGAGTACGACACCGACAATACCAATCAGTTCACTTGGAACTGGCGCAACTCATTGCAGTATGACAAACTGTTCAACAATGTTCACGCATTGACAACGATGATTGGTATGGAAATGTCCAGCACGAAATACGATGGTTATCGCGATGTGCGTTATGGTTACTTGCCTGAGCGAGGTAAAGCCTTTGCTGTTGTTCCTACAACGCGCACTAATAGTTATGGGACAACATATGCCAATGTATTGTTAGAACAAACTCAGCCAAAGATAACTGATCGTCTTACTAACACGATGGGTTTATATCTGACATTGAATTATGCCTACGATAATCGATATGTTGTGAATTTCAGTGTTCGTGGTGATGCCTCGAACCGTTTCGGACAGTACCATAATGAGAAGTTCAATCCCGTATGGGCAGGCGGTCTCCGTTGGAATGTAGCACGTGAGAAATGGTTTGAGAATCAAAGCGTTTTCAGTGATTTGTCTGTACGCGCCAGCTTTGGCTATCAACGTAACATGGCCAGCAACTTCAGCTCTGCATTAATATTGCGAATTCCGTCACAAACAGGTGCAAAAGCAAGTATCATCGACGAGAGAACCGGCAATGATCTGTTGAATATCTCTAACATTCCCTACGATGACCTGCGCTGGGAGAAAACCTTTTCGCAGAACTATGGTGCCGACTTTGGCTTATTCAATAACAAGATTCGTATGAGTGTGGAGTATTATTATAAGAAAGGAACAGATATTATCACGACCATGGCGCTTCCGCGTGAATACGGTATCGAGAATATTCCTGTTAACAGTGGTAGTATGGTCAACAAAGGATATGAGTTGACCGTTGGCTTTACTCCGATCCGCACAAAGGATTTCACATGGGATGTCAGTGTGAACACAGCCAAAAACTGGAATGAGGTTACTGAGGTTGCAATGCAAAGCATGAGTTGGAAAACAGCTATCAGCGGCAGTTTCAACAAAGACGGATACCCCGTCACCTCACTTTGGGCTTTCAAATATGAGGGAATAGACCCAGAGACAGGATATCCTGTCATTGATACAAGTTATGAGCCGGGAGCCGATCTTACTGATCCCACATCCTTTATGGTTCATGTTGGTAAACTCGACCCAGACTTTACAGGAGGTCTTGGTATGTCTTTTAGATATAAACAATTTTCATTGTCTACCAGTCTTTATCTGCAACTTGGTGGAAAAAAATTCCTTTCGCCAGCCTACCAGACATCAACCATGCCTTCGGAGTATGAGAACCTTTCTACAGAGTTGCTTAACCGATGGACACCAGAGAACCGCAATGCTGAATTCCCAGGGCTTCCCGACTATAATATCGTCACATGGAATACCCGAAACAATTGGTCTTTACCAAACAACGAAACGGCGACAAAGTATGAAATGTACAATTATAGTACTGCCCGTGTAGTCAGTGCATCATCTCTGCGTTGCAATAACATGTCATTAAACTATTCCTTCCCCAATGAGTGGCTTAAACGTACGTTCCATCTGCAATCCATGTCTATAGGTGCTTCCGTTTCCAACATCTTTGCAATCAACAGTAAAGATTTCAAAGGTCGTGATGCAGAAGTGGCAACAGGGCAGCAGCCACGAACACGCTCATGCTCTTTCAACTTGAATGTCGCTTTTTAATCCATAAAGATGAACAAAATGAAACATTTATATATATTACTGGCAGCTATTATGCTATTGACCAGTTGTGGTGATTTCTTTGAAGAATCCAGTCAGGATGAGATTCGCCCTACAACAGTGGAGGATTTGGCTTCCTTATTGTATTCGGAAGCTTACCCTTATAGTGCAACAACCTATGTGAATGATGCCTATCTCACATTACTTACTGACGAGGTTGAGTGTTGGGCATTGACTGATGAAACCATGATAACGATGTTAGAGAAAGGCAGTCCTGTATTCTGTTTTAGTCCAACAATGTTTGATGGTGTCGAGAGTTTTATCAGCGAAGAAAATTCATGGAAGAGCTATTATACGCTCATTAAGGGTTGCAATGTGGTTCTTGACTATGCCGACGATATGAAGGGTTCTGAAAAAGACCGTATAGAGATGAAGGGTCAGGCACGCGCCCTGCGCGCTTACTACTATCAGAAGTTAGTGAGCATCTATTGCCAGACCTATTCCGCAGGTAATCCAGATCAGTATCTTGGTGTACCTCTTATAACCTCGTCTCATGTCAGCGACCAATACCCTACACGCGCCACTTTGCGGGAAACCTGTGAATTTATTGAGTCCGAGTATATGAAAGCGGCAGAGGAACTGAAAGATTTTGTTCCTACTACCAAATATCGAATCACGAAAACAGCTGTTAATGGGCTTTTGTCTCGTCACTATCTTTATACTGAAGAATGGGAGAAATTGATTTCCGTGGCTTCGATGACAATCAACGACGGTCCTTCGCTGACAAATTTTGATCAGTTGCGTTCTTCTTATATGAATATCTATGATATGACCGGAAGTCCTGAGATTGTCTGGAACTATGGCGGTCGCTTTTTTGGATCAGAGTTTATTGAAGGAACGAATTTGGTGTCTGGCAGAACTCATCCTTACAATGTTTCTGCCGAGCTTAAGGCACTTTTTGAGGTGAACGATCGTCGCTATGATCCTACACAATACGACTACAACTATATCACAAGTTCCTCCACGCTTTGTCAATATGGAACAAAGACCAGCCTCAACAACCGTATTGATGGTGAGCATGGTTTGCGCATGGCTGAAGTTTACCTGAACAGGGCTGAGGCATACGCGCGCACGGGTGACGTGGCAAGAGCCATGGCCGACCTGAACACGCTCCGCGAGAGCCGTTTTCGCGCAGGCACGTATACACCGCTCACGGCAAGCAGCGCTGATGATGCCGTCAGCCAGATTATTGAGGAGCGCCGCCGCGAGCTGCTTTGGGAGGATGGTTTCCGCTGGATAGATATCAAGCGTTTGGGACTGAGTGTCACACATATTTATATAGATGCTAATGGCACGCAGACCACCTATACGCTTCCTGCTAACTCACCGCTCTATGCGCTTCCCATCCCGCAGGATGCTATTTCGAAAAACAAGAATTTAGTTCAAAACCCACGATAAGATGATGAAGAATAAATATATGATGCTGCTTGCCGTTCTGGCTCTTTGCTTCACGGCATGTAACTATGATGAGGATGAACTTGTGCCGTCGCAGGTGCTGACGAGCTATCAGTTGCCACAGGGTAATCATGACTACGATCAGACCATTCTTGATTTCTACAAGAACTACGGCGTTTATCTGCTTTACGATTTCTCCGACAAAGATGCTTATTGGTATGTATCAGGTTGGAGGATGTTCGATGAAAACGAGAAGTTTACTTCTGCCGTTGCCGGTGGAAACTATATTTGCAAACCGTCTGACCAAAACTATGTTAGGCAGCAGATGGCTCTGCTCGATGAGGTGTGGTTCAGCAAGATGACTGAAAAAGGTAAAAAAGCATTACTGCCAACAAAAATACTATTGTGTAGCGAAGTTGACTCTTGCTATGTAACGGCACAATATAACTACATTTGGACACCTGTGTTCTCATACACTGTTGATTATATCGTTCACAAAGATGAAGTAAGAGCATGGTATAACTTCGACCATATCTGCGTGGGTTGGGGAAACAGTGACATTACCCAGATGACCGCTGCAGACAAGCATGCTTTTGCCGCAAAGCTCTTCCACGTGTGGCCTGAGTATATCGCTGAACGCAAAGCTGGTCCGAGCGAAGAGTTCACGGCATCGATAGACTATGCCAATCTGGGCAATGTCAGCAACATCGTCAATTGCTGCGCTGCCGGCATCCTTTCCGACAGCTATAACTGTACACCAGAGAGCGACTGGCGCAAGTTTATCATCGGTATGTTGCTTTTTAGTGAGGATTGGCTATGCGATGAAACAACACCTGCCCCCGGTCAGTATGATGGTTGGACTAACTTTGCCTATGCCTCTTATGGTTCCTATTACATACATGAGGCTGCTGACTACAGAGGATTGCTCAGTAGTGTGAAAGATACAAACGGCATATTGAAAAGGCGCTATCAGATTGTGCGCCAGTATTTCATCGACAACTACGGTATGGATCTCCAGGCCATAGGCAATCAGAATTAGGAACGACATTTGTATGAGAATATTTGATAATCTTGTTCGAGGCTTTGCCTTAGGCATATTTATCTCTCTTTCATCAGAAGCGCTTGCCGGCACATCGTCGGCGAGTGCTTCTCTGATGGAAAAAGCCATTCCCATTGACTCTGTCATCACCAAGGATGCGCTGAAAAGCGATGGACTGATGACCTATTACCTGCAAGGGGGCAGGCATTTGCTTGAAATACCTGACAAGATTCTTAACCGCGACATCCTCGTAACCGTCACCATTACCAAGGGTGCGTGGCGCAAGGAGCGCAAGGAAGACATGCGATTCGGCTACGGCGGCGACTCGATGTACGACAAGATGATTCGCCTGACGAAAAACAATGGGCGCATTGATGTGACCATTCCCGAAATCGCTTATCAAGGGAATGACAAGAGTATCTACAAGAATTATTACAGTCAGTTGGTAGCTCCTGTTGCAAAATCATTGAAGATTATAGCAACGGGCAGGGAGTCGTCGCTTGTGGATATCACCGACTGGATGATGGACGACGATGCATTGTTCTCGCTGAAAGGCGGAGCAAGCACACTGAAACTGGGCGCTGCACAGCCGCAGTATACGCAGATTGTCAGCGTAAAGGCTTTTCCGGAGAACATCAATTTCACCAGCAGCCGCAGCTATATGCTTAAGGAACCGGCAACAGGCGAGCAGCCCATATCACAGTGGGAAGTGTGTTCATCGTGGATGCTGTTGCCCGAAAAACCAATGACTCCGCGCCTGTTCGATCCGCGAGTGGGCTTCTTCAACTACAATCTGTTAGGGCTCTCCACTCACGACGACAGGTCGGGGCTTGGCAGCATGGCTGCCCGATGGCGGCTTGAACCGAAAGACGAGGACAAGGAACGCTATCTGCGCGGTGAGCTGGTGGAGCCGAAGACACCTATTATATATTATATAGACCCGGCAACGCCGAAATTCCTGCAGCCTTATTTCATTCGTGCCGTGAACGCCTGGCAGAAAGCTTTCGAGCGGGCAGGGTTCAAGAATGCCATCCACGCAGAGATGGCTCCCGCCAATGCCGACTATTCACAGGGCGATGCGCGCTATCCGCTCATCTCCTACAAGGCATCGCCCATCCCCAATGCCTACGGTCCGATGGTTGTTGACCCGCGTTCCGGCGAAATCATCACCACGCATATCGGCATCTATCACTCTGTGCTCGAACTCATTCAGCGCTGGTATTTCACCATGTGCTCGCCGACGGATGCCGAGGCACGCAAATATCCCATGGACCGCGAACTGATGGGCAGGCTGGCAGAGACGGTGCTTTGCCACGAGGTGGGACACACCTTAGGACTGCGCCACGACTTCATGGGCAGCACTTGCTATCCTGCAGACTCACTGCGCTCATCACTGTTTATCAAACGAAACGGGCTGGGTGCCAGCATCATGGACTATCAGCGGTTCAACTATGTGGCACAGGCGGGCGACAAGATGGATCCCGAGGATCTTCTGCCGCGCATTGGCGAATACGATCTGTTTGCCATAGAGTGGGGCTATCGCTGGAAACCCGACGGCGACCTGCGCAAGCAGACGGAAGAATTGCACCAGTGGACCACCATGCAACGGGCAAAGGACAAGCGGCATCTCTATATCGAAGAGCGCACCCTTGGCGACCCGCGCGTGCAGAGCGAAGACTCAAGCGACGATGATATCAGGGCAAACACCTACGGCATGAAAAACCTGCAGTATATCATGCAGCATTTGGAAGAGTGGACACCCGTGAGCGATGATGACTATTACGTGCTGACAAAACGCTATCACTCCGTGCTGAACCAATATTGGAATTACATCGGTCACGTGATGAAATATGTGGCTGGTCATTATGATGACAATGCCGACCGCGATGAGCAGTTGCTTACCAATGTGCATGTACCCAAGCAGAAACAGATGGAAGCGTTAGATTTCCTGAATGAGTGGCTGATGAAAGACCAGCAGTGGCTGCATCCGGCACGGCTGATGGAAAAGACAGGCGTTAATCCCACGCAAGACATGATGAATGCTGCTCATCAGTTAGGCATACTGTTGCTGAAATACAGTGCGCTGAACACCCAAAGTCCGCAAGACGACGACCTTGATCCCGTGGAGCTCATCGAGTATATATATAATAAGGTGTACCGCGAGAAAAACCAGCAGGCGCACCTGAGCGAGTATGACATGGGGCTGCAGAAGGAAATGCTCTCAAACCTGACCATGAATGCTGAGAATCTGGTTGCCATTCAGTTTACAACGGGAACGGTACTCAAGCAGGTTCTTGAACGCGTGAAAGCCGATGCCTTGCGCAAGGCTGCCCGTGAAAGCAATTTCCTGCAGCGCAACCATCATCAGGCTGTTGCCAACTTTGTAACTATCTGGCAGCAAGAGAGCAACCGCGGATTGCTCGGCAATAAATAAGAAACATGAGAAAGAATCAAATGAGAAAGAAAACAAATATGCAGAAAAAGTATTTCCCGCAGCTGTTGCAGATGCTCTTGTGTGTGGCTGCGTGCCTCCCGATGACGGTTTCAGCACAAGGCAATGCCACTCCTCTAACCTTTGAGCAGTTTATCAGCCAGCCCGGTGTGGTGAAGCATGAGGCTTATTTCAATATATACCAGAAAGACGACCGTTTCTGTTTGGAGATACCGTTCAGTGCATTAGGGCGCGACGTGCTCGTTTCAGCCCAGGTGGTTGAGGGCTACGGCAGTTTCGTTTCGCCCGCTTCTGATGTGGTGAGGTTTGAGAGGCACAACAATCAGATGCTCTACATGCGCCGCAACCGCAGCTTGGACGTGCAGGCAGACTCCATCGACATATCGATGAACGATGCCATCCGGGGGAGCATGATGCTGCCTATCGACAAATCGTTCACCGTCATGACATTGGGCGAGAAGGGCGACTCTTATATAGTGGATATTTCGGGCGACGTCAACCAGTCGTCAGGTCTCTTCGATGTGAGCAAGAACGGTGCGCTGAGTCATCCCGACCCGTCGCGCTCGGGTGTTACAGGCATCCGCGCCATCAATAACGGGGTTGCGATAAATGTCTATCGCTCGCAGACAGACAACATGGCTCAGGGTTCAATGGACAATATGCAGGATGTGGCGCAGACCCTTGGGCTGGAGTTCATCATCCAGCTGCTGCCCTCTAAGAATATGGCGGCAATAGCAGAAAGTGCAGCTTTCGGCTTCCAGACCATCACGCGGCAGGAATTCGACATGAAAAACTACGGTGCGCGCAGAAGGAACTACATCTGTCGCTGGAACTTTTCGGGAGAACCTGTCACGGTATTCATCGATCCTGTGGCTCCCGCCATTTTCCAGCAGAGTGTCCGCAATGCCGTTGCCCAGTGGCAGCAGGCTTTGGTGAAGGCTGGCGTGAAAGAGCCTTTCAGGATCACTTCCGATGTGGCAGAGCGCTCGCTGAGCTATGGGCATATCCTGTTCTGTTGGGGCAATGCAGCCAGTGGACCTAACAGCAACAAGATTATCGACCCGATGACAGGTGAGATTATGGCTGCCCGTGTTAACTTCACCGACATGTCGGTTGACGAAGACTTACTGGAAAGCTATTACATTCTTGCTCGTCATATCGACAAGCGCATTGCCAAAGATATGAACAATATAGAGGTGCGCCGCGACATCCTGACTGCACAGTTAGTTGCTGAGATTGGCAACGTGCTGGGCATGAAAGCCAACTGGCGTGCGAAGACTGCCTTCACGCCCTCGCAGTTGTGCTCACCCTCATGGCTCCATCAGCACGGAATGGCTGCCAGTGCCACATCGCCGTTACAGTTCAACTATCTCCCGTCTGCAAAGAGCGGTGTGAAGGCAGCCGCACTGCTTCCCTGTGTCTCCGACTATGACATGGCTGCCATGAAGTTTGCATACGGCAAAGGCAAGAAACAGCCTGCCACCAAGAATCAGTATTTCTCTGCTGAAGACAAGGGAGATCCATATACCATCAAGGGAACCTTGTCGACGGACATCTTAGAAGCATGCCGCTTGGGCATGGAAAACCTGAAGGAGAGCTATGCGCATCTTCACAAAGACTTTGGCAGTCTGCCCAAAGAGCAGAACTCATTTACGAAGGAGTCGCATGTGGCTGTCGGACATGTCGGCAAGATGGAGCAGTATCTCAACCAGATTGCCTCGTTGGTGGGCGGGCGCAGCAAGTATCCCATCATCCGTGGCGTGAGCGAGCAAGCCACCGTATATGTGCCTCGCCAGCAGCAGTTGGCAGCTTTGTCTTATCTTGAAAACAATATCCTTAATGGCATTCCCCAGTGGCTTCTCCGCCCGGAGATTACGAAAATTTGCTCCGGCAACATGAAGAGCATGAGCATCGGAACGGCCAATGGTGTATTGAAGAAGCTGATGAGTGCCGATGTGTTGCAGACGCTTGCCGAGCAAGAACGCCATGAGGGCAGCAATGCCTATACCGCCGCCGAGCTCACGGATTTCATAAACCGTGTGGTCTTTGCCGATTTCGACAAGACACTGCCGGTGAGCGACTTCAAGCGCAAGACGCAGATTGCCCTGTTGCTGAACGTTGCTGAGTATGTGGCATCTCACAACATCGTGATGGGTATGCAGAACGAAGGCAACTGCCTGCTTCAGGTGTGGCTGGTAGATACAGCCAAGAAGGTGGCTCGTCTTGCCGAGGAGCATGCCGACCAAGACAGTCGTGAGCATTTCAGTCTGCTGAAGATGCGTCTCGACAAGATGTATTTCAATAAAAACATACAATAAAGATGCCTTTCGGCGGTTTTTAGTAAAAAAGCGAAAACCATGTACATCAAGGATATAATACAGAATAGGCTGGCTCTTGGAGTCTTGTGTCTTACATGCTTTCATCTGGAAATGGCGGCTCAGGCGGTTGTCATGACAGATGTGAACCAGCAGACCGACACGGTGAATGTGGAGCGGTATGACGATGCAAACCTGAAACCGCTCATCGGCAGGACTTCCATTGTTCCCTTCTTCAACAAGGAGGGAACGAAGTTCTGGTATGGCTGGCAAGACTATGGTGACAGCAAACAGGAATACCATGTCTACGAACAGGGCAAAGGCAAATATACCATTGCCGATACAAAAGACTTTGAGAAGCGCACCTATCCTAAAATCAATCCTTATGGCACGTCGCCCGATTCTCTGTGGTGCCTCTCAGAAGACAGTCTGAACAACCTGCTGTTGGAGAACCTTCAGACGCACGAGCGCCGCCAACTTACCACCGATGGGGCAACCGACCTGAAGTTCGAGATTATCGACACCCATTGGCTCGACAGCGATTACTTCATCATCATGCGCAAGGATGGCAGGAAGGTGAGAAAGTTCTCGCTTACCTATTCCTTGAACATACCACCTCAAAACGGAGACTATGTCTACGAACTGCCGGGCGACTCAGTGGTGGAGACGCAACAACTCTATTTGGGCAACCTGAAGACGGGCAGCTTCCAGTTGCTCGACACGCATCACTATCGGTGGCAGCAGCTGCGTTGGCAGAAAGCCGAGGGTGTTACCGACCGTGTCTTCTTCTGGCGCTTCAAGCGGTCGCGCGAAGAGGCTGAGCTCTGCATGGCCGACACATTGGGCGAGGTTCACATGCTGATCAGCGAAGTGAGTCGTCCGCGCATCAATCCCGACATGTTTGCCTGCCATATCGTCGACGGCAAACACATCTTCCTGTGGAGCGACCGCACGGGGTGGGGGCACTATTACCACTATGACATCAATGGGAAACTGCTCAATGCCGTCACTCAGGGCGACTGGACGTGCGGGCGCATCATCAGCATCGATGCCAAGCACCAGCAGTTGTTCTTCGACGGCTATGGCAGGGAGAAGGGGCGAAACCCGAACTACTGTCATGTCTATCGGGTGGGCTTCAACGGCAAGGGCATCCGTCTGTTAACTCCTGAGGATGCCAACCACCATGTGTTCATCGGTCCGGAGCGGCAACTGGTGGTTGACGTGTGGTCGCGCATCAACCTTCCACCGACAGTCTGTGTGCGTGACAGAGACGGCAAGCTGCTGCAAGAGCTGGAGCATACCGACATCAGCCGCCTCACAGCCTACGGATGGAAATGCCCCGAACCGATACAGCTGACGGCTGCCGACGGCAAGACCCCGCTCTACGGAATTATGTGGAAGCCTTTCGATTTCGACCCCTCGAAGAAATATCCCGTCATCTCGCAGGTTTATCCCGGTCCTTTCACCGAAACGGTGTGGAACGATTTCACCGTGTTCGACAAGTATCATAATGGTGCTTTGGCGCAGCGGGGATTCATTGTCGTGGTATTCGGTCATCGGGGTTCGTCACCTTATCGAGGCAAGAAGTATTATGATTATGGCTACGGCAACCTGCGCGACTATCCGCTTGCCGACGATGTGGCAGGACTGCGCGACCTGTTTCGCCAATACTCCTTCATCGATTCCACGCGCGTCGGCATTGTAGGGCATAGCGGAGGCGCCATGATGGCTGCAACGGCTATTATGACCTATCCTGATTTCTATAAGGCTGCCGTGGCATCCAGCGGCAATTACGACAACCGTATCTATAACCGCAACTGGGGAGAAAACTATCAGGGCATCAGCGAGGACGGGCATTTTGAGGTAAAGACCGTTATGGAGCTGGCTCCCCGTCTGAAAGGCAAGCTGCTCATCGTCACAGGCGACCGCGACCAGAATGTGCATCCCGCCCACACGCAGCGCTTGGTGGAGTCGCTCATTCAGGCAAACAAAGACTTCGAGCTGCTCATCCTTCCGGGTCAGGAGCATCACTACGACTTCCGCCACGAGCAGTACTTCGAAAGACGCAAAAGGGATTTCTTTGAGAGGGCATTGAAACCTTCTGCTCAGTATGTTGAGAAACAACCTACAGACAGTGTAGCACCACTTGTTTTGCAAATATTGAAATTTCCTGATGGAAGCACAATGATGACACACAGTGGAGAGATTGTTGCATCTGACCTTTGTGGCTTAGACGTGGTTGATTCCATTCATCTTGCAGAGAAATATGTACCTTATCTAAAAAACGAAAAAAGTGCTATGGTATTTTGGGTTGCAAAAGGGGCAGAACCATTCCTGACTCTTAGTGATATTTTGAAAGTATACAACATTAAGAAGTATGAAACAGATATCGTTAAATTAAACAATTTAAGATTACAGGAATCTGAACTTGAACCGTTGTTCTCCAAAAACAATATTCATTCTGTGCAGAAGACAGGAAACGTGATATCAATAATAACCAAGCATCATCTTATGCGCGAAGAAGCGAAAAGGCAAGGTAAGCCCCATTATGAAATCGACAAAATCGCACCACGAAACGAGTTTTGGCCTACAGAAAATGACATGAAGCATAGGGAAGAACTTAAAAAAAGATAGTAATGAGAAATTGTTTGATAATCCTTTACTGTCTGCTGCCCCTGACGGCAAGCGCACAGAATGATTTGCAGGTGAAAGGAAACCTGAGCGGTCTGGCGACCAACGTGTTGCTGGTTGATGCCCCGGGAAAAGGGGTTTACGACACGGTTGTGGTGCGCAACGGCAACTTTGAGTTCTCATTGCCAATGACAAGCCCCAATGAGATATCCGTCATGGAGGAGGTATTGACCACTGGCTACATGCGCAGGCAGATTTCACTCTATGGCATTCCCGGCGAGAATGTTACGATCAGCGGCACTTTCGATGATTATGAGCTGGGAGGATCGCCATTCTACCGGCAGTTGAACAAAGTGAAAGCATTGGAACGTCCGTTCAAGCAAGAAGAGAAGCAGAATATCACATGGGGAAGCGTCATGCGAGACGACCCAAGGATGAACCAAGACGAAATATCCAAACAGTTTCACCAGAAACGGACTGACATCATCAACCGTTTAGAAGACGCCAGCGTGAAATACATGACGGAGAACCCGAATGATGAGGCTGCCCTTCTCTTGCTGCAGAATATCCGCGATGCCCATAAGAGCAGCAAGGCATACAATGCCATGAGCGAGCAGGTGCGCAATGGCAGGATGGCTGCATGGTGCCTGCCCTATGTCGACAGGTTCACCAAGGAGATAGCGCGCCTCAAGGTGGCTGAGGGCATACAGCCGGGCAAGGTGGCTCCGCTCTTCACGCTCAACGATTTGCAGGGCAATCCCTTGTCATTGAAGAGCCTGCGCGGCAAGTATGTGGTGCTCGACTTCTGGGGCTCGTGGTGTTTCTGGTGCCTGAACGGCGTTCCCCAGACGAAGAAATACTACGACAAGTATCAGGGACGCTTTGAGATTCTCGGCATCGATGAAAACGACACCGAGGAGAAATGGAAGCAGGCCGTGGAGAAAAACCAGATGAACTGGCTGCATGTGCGCAACACCAAGAGCGACCATGTGCCGCAGCTCTATGCCGTGAGCGGCTATCCCACCAAGGTGATCATCAACCCCGACGGCACCATCAACCGCGTCTTCGTGGGCGAAAAGGAAGAGTTCTACGAATATTTGGACGAATTGTTTCGGAAGTAAGGTCATTCCTTTTTCACATCTTTCGCATCCGATGCTTCTAACGGTGAGAGGTTCTTTTGGGTAATCTCTCACCGTTAGAATATAAAAAAAGGGTTGTTTTTGGTCAAATAATGCAGTTTCATAGCAACTGAACCCGCATTTCAAGGACTCTTTTATATGCCTCATTTTCAGTAAGTTGCCGCTTTTGAAAATACAGGAATGAGAGTTTGCAAAAGTTTTTATATCAAAAACTGCGAGTTTTCATTTCAAAAACAGACAGTTTTTCATTTGAAAACAAGCAGTTTCTGAAATACAAACAGCGAGTAATCCGCAGACTAACTTTCAGAAAAGCGGTTTTTCGGTGTTTTGGCATCGTGAAAAGCGTCAGGACAGACAACAAGAAAATAAGGAAAAATGCATACATTTAAAGAAAAAATATTACCTTTGTCCCCAAGAATTGATCATGCATGGCGAAGAGAAACCATGATAACGGGAGGGTGATGTTGCCAAATAGCGAAAAGCAGCCTGACAATCATCTGCTGGAGCAGCTTTATAATGAGTATTATAAGGCACTTGTGAATTATTCCATGCAGATAACTCAGGATCTGTTGGCATCTGAAGACATTGTGCACGATGTCTTCACCAAGGTGCTTGAACTGTCGGTGAACGTGGAAAACGAAGCGGGCATCAGAAACTATCTTTATAATGGAGTAAGGAACCTGTCGATCAACCATCTCAGGCACAAGGGGGCAGAGCGCAACTATCTCGATTATGTATCCAACCAGCACGAAGAGTTCCATCTCACGGATAACGGCGAGGAGGATTTCTTCAAGGAAGAGATATACCGTTTGATATTCAAGAAGATTGACGAACTGCCCGAGCGCCAGCGCGAAGTGTTCCTCATGTGTTTGGAGGGGAAGAAATGCAGGGAGATAGCCGATGCCCTGAGCTTGTCGATCGACACAGTGAAGACTCACCGCCGCCGCACCATTGCCAAGCTGCGTGAGGACTTGGGCGACAAGGGTTTCATCCTGCTTTTGCTCCTGCTCAGCAACTAAGAATCTGCCAACCCATGGAATCCATAGGCAGATTGAAATAGTTTTCTTTGTAACCTTGGAAGAAATCCGACGTGATGCCTCCAAGGAACAAAAGCAAACGGCCATGGAAATTCTCCACCAGCTTGGTGGATTAATTCTGCACCAACTTGGTGCAATTTCAAACGTTCTTGATTTATTGAAGATTGCAATTCTCCAACGAGTCGTTGGAGTTTTTCTAATGATGCATGATTAGTATAGAATAGATACCACTTCTTCATATACCACAGGTTTGATGTCGAGAATCCGTCCTCGTTGGGAAACTCCTTTTTCAAATCCAGACTTACCTGTTCTACGACACCAGCACCCCAACGCTCCTCAGCCTTTTTCTGAACTAAGTCGCGTCCCATTTGCCAGTTAAACAGCAGTTTCTCGCCATTCACCTTCACAGCAGCCTTCACCTGAGCCGAGCGATAGCGGTGTTTCACCTCTGCTATCCATTCTGCATATTCTGCATCCAGCATTACATCGTGAGACTTCACCATAAGAGGTTCACTAATTTCTATTTCCTTATTCTTTTTTGCCATATTTATTTAACGTGTTTGTTCTAATTCTATTGCCTGCTCAAAGTGTATGACACAATGTGAGCATAAGTCCAGATATGGGCTACTTCTTAGATTTCTTTGTTTTTGTCAACTTCCTTACCTTGCGCTTCTTTTTAGGCTTATCAGCTTTCTTTGACATCTCTACACTCCTACGCATCAATTCAAGGACAATTTCTTCTTCATTTTGTGTCTCTATCCCATAAATCTTAGCGACTAACTTGTCATTAGCCTTATGTGCCTCAAGCAGTTTTCCTTTAAGATAGTCGTACATATCAGCCAAGGTTGATTTAGAATCAGATTTGCGGGCTTCAAGAATATCATCAGTTGTTTTTTCTATAGCAGCCTTCTGTTCGTCTGTCAGGCCAATCCAAGGGAAATTGTTATATACAACATCGGCAGAATAACGATTCCTGGTTTCAAGCCTCCCACAAGTATATTTCATCCATGCCATATGGATTCGTGATTCAAGAATACCAAATAGCCATTTTGAAGGAGTTGCAATCAATAGGTTTGCATTGGAACTTATTATATCAGGAGAAACGATACCCATTGGAACATAATCCCGATTTTCAGATGAATGACTTGGCACAAGAATGTAATCTGTATTAGGCTGCCTTCTCTCCATAAAGCGGTGCATCTGCTTGGCATATAGTTGTGTTGCCTTCTTTGGGCTATCCTCACGAAACTTCTCCACGGCTTTTAGTCTTTTCCACACCATTGGCAGATTCTTCAGAAGGCTATTGGGAGTTTCATCAGGAATCCAAAGACAGTATCTATGAAAGTTGTGTAAAAACTCTTTGGCACCAAAGCATGGTTTTATGAATTGCAAAGCTTCTGGCTCCTTCTCTGCAAATTCTTTATATACATCTTCACTTATCAAAAGATTTCCTCCATCAACGGGTATACTTCCTTTTACCATTTCTGGAACATTTCCTAATGCCTTTGGACGGCTCTTGATAAAGATATCCTCTGCATCCATCAGATAGCAATTGATGTTATCAACAAGTAATGCCTCTTTTCCTATATTATATATTCTACGTTTAGCATCCTTGAAATTTGAAGCTTTACCTATCCCTACAATAACACAATGCACATGAGCCATAGAGTCTGCTTTATTAAACCATTTAAATGATTTCCATGCAAAGGTAATGCAAAGTTTATAGTGTTTAATAAGTGGCTCCCACAGCAAAGCAACTTGTTCACCCTGAGTTACACTATTTGTAGAAACGTATGCAGTCTGAATATTACTATATCCTTGCATAAACTCAGCTGCCTTTGCATACCATGCACAGGCAAAATCCAAATTGCCATGCTTCTCCCATATCTTTTTTCCATTATATTCAGCTGACATTGCAAATGCTTTGCTCTGCTTTTGTTCCTCGTTTTTACGCTGACTTCCCTGGAATGGCGGATTACCTATAATATAAACAGGAGTCTTTTTGTTTCGTTTTACAAGTTTTGCCCAGTCGTACTTCAGCGCGTCTGCACATTTAATATTATTATTACTTAACAGGGGGAGTATTCTGATGCCTTCAATCTCTTTGCTAAGCTCTTTCAGCATCTGACATTCAGAAATCCACATAGCCGTTTTGGCAACATTAACTGCGAAATCGTCAATCTCAATACCATAAAATTGAGTCATTTGCACTTCACAAGGATCTGTATTGTCAAGATATTGCTGCTTTCCCCAAAAGCCCATTAGCTTTCGTGCTTCCATATCTATTCGGCGAAGAGACTTGAACGTTTCCGTAAGAAAGTTACCACTGCCACAAGCAGGATCAAGGACACGAATACTCTTCATGTCTAACCGTAATTCTTGGAGAGCATCATCCTGTGCCTGTCGTTCTTCCTTTGTTTCATTCGGCATCTCGCTAATATCTCTGAGTCTATCTTTGAAACCGTCCAAAAACAAAGGGTCAATCACTCGGTGAATGTTCTCTACTGTGGTATAATGCATACCGCCCGACTTTCTTACTTCATCATCTACTGTACTTTCAAAGATACACCCGAAATTTGTTGGAGAGATTTTGTCCCAACTGAATTTCTCATCACTGTCAGGCATTCCGAGGTTTTCTGCTTCGTTAAGCAACATGTTCTTTACACTCTGCGGTATTTTAGGCGTAGAATAATCGGGGTCGTTGGCAAACAATCCGCCATTCACGTGGGGAAACTGCTTGATAACAGCGTCTGTGATGCTTGGACGCTTTTCTGTTGGCGTATTCAAAGCTATGAAAAGATGATCAAATTTCTCTTGCAATTGGTTGGCGGAATAAGCTTCGACAAACTTTCTGAA
Organism: Prevotella sp.; assembly: GCA_017471245.1. Lineage (GTDB taxonomy): Bacteria > Bacteroidota > Bacteroidia > Bacteroidales > Bacteroidaceae > Prevotella. The sequence continues at coordinate 30,613 of JAFUVB010000057.1, read as the reverse complement.
CTGTCTATCATCAAAAAGAAAAGAATCATCAGCATAAAGGCAGAATACTACTCTAACACAGAAAACATTGAGTGAGTGAAGAAACTTCTTGTCTACCTTGTTGTGCTTTCTGATTTCATCATACATTTTCCTGACAAACTCACTTGCCTTGCTCGCAACAAGTTTCTCTTTTGTTTCCTCATTATCCAAGAATGTCGTATAAGGCTCAATGAGTACTTTTAACTTGCGATAATCTCTGCGAAGGTTCTTTAATTCTATCTCTATGTGGGGAAATCCCAGTTTATTCATATTATAGATAAAGAACTGTTTGAAGTTACAAGTGATTATCCATCGAGCATGGTTTGAGAATAAAACATCATTATCATATTTCTTTGCTTGCTCAAAAGGAGTAAGCATTTCATCACCATGATAGTATTTCTTATTTAGATCCACATCAGCACTCTTATGTTCAATAAGAACTCTTGAATTCTTAATAAAACCATCTGCAAAGTGGGTCGTGGTGGATTTCACTTGTTTCTCAAATGAAATATATTGTTCAGCATCATCTATCCCAAATACTTTTCTTAGCAGCGCAATCCAAAATGGTTGCGCCTGTCCGCGTTCATAGGTTGCTTTCGCCCAATCTTTTGAAAACTGCTCCGCAGCTTCTGACATTTGCTTCTCTGTCATCATATATTAAATCTCTTTCTTAGTTTCGTAACTACTCACAAGAGGGACTGTTCCTTCTGTGATATTTCTGCATCAACTATATAGATGTCGCCCTCGTCATCAACAAGGACATTACGAGGCACAAGATCCCAAACCTCATAAGTGTTATTACAGAATCGGCCTACAGCAGAAGTTTTATTGAAGTCCAATGCAGCCATGTATGTGTCAATCATAATTTGAGTTGCAGGATGGGCATTACAAATTCTCTTCTGCTGTAACACAGGGAGGACGCTTCGGCCATCGTAACCAGCAAAGCCATAAAGAGAATAGAAGGTATTAGGAAAGATAGTGTTATGGAGTAAGATTTTCTCCTGCAACTTGCAAATTCCTCCAGCATTTAGAAGGTTGTTTACTTTATAGATTGCTGATTCAGAAACGTAGGTGTCATTCTCATTACCGCTGGGACCAGGAAAACCTAAGTCAAACACCTCATCCATAGGAATCCATAGTCCCACGGATTTTGCAAATGTTTCAGTTTGGCGTTGTTCTACTTCAAAGCGGCTTCCATCTCCTTTGCTGTTTGGAGATTGCGCTTCATATAGGCTGCAAAGTCTCTGGAGTTCATCGGCGATTTCTCTGATTCTTCGATTTTCCGCATCGTACGCTCCATAGCCTCCTTGTGAAACTGATTGAGATATGTCATCACTCATTGTGTTTTAGAGTTTGCTGCAAAGATAGATTTTTTTCTCTATTCCTCCAAACAATTACCGGCTTTTTTGTATCGCTCAATGGCTTTCTGGTGCCGCTCTTCATCGTTTTGCCTTTGTTTTAGGTCAAATTCTTGCTCTGGCAAGCGTTTTTAAGAAACGATAATCGTTAATCTTCCAAAATTCGTTACGAGTTATAACTTTTTTTCGTAGTCTTGTCACCATTTTGCATACCATTGTGTTATTGAATTAAAAACGCTTTGTTATGCAGAAAACAACGATTAATGATATTATCACGAGAAAACTTTTCGGTGAGCCCCTCACCGAGGAGGAGCTTGATTTGCTCAACGCCCGTTTAAAGGACGAGAGTTTCAAGAGGAAGTATGACGAACTGATGAACGAAAGCGGTGCAGAAATCGCTAAAAGATACCGTGAGTATAGTATGTTGAACGGGGTGAGCGGTGAACAGAAGCAGGGCATTTCTCTAACCTTCAATCCCGAGCCAAGCTCGCCCATTCCCGCTGACGCGCCTACCCGTAGCCTTTCACCCCTCACCTCTAATCTTCTAAAATATGCCGCTGCCATCTTGGTGCTTCTTGTTGCAGGCGCAGGAATCTGGTATTCTCAATACACGAAAGTCACCCCGCCAGAAATCTCCGAAGCCGTTCAGCTCGCCATGCAGCAGAGCATCCAAAGCGGAAAGCAGGAAGCAGAAGTTTTTGGGGTGAGTGGTGAGAAGTTAGAGGTGAGAGGTGAGAAGATTAGAGGTGAGAGAATAGAATCGGGTGCTGGTAAGCAGGAGCAAGACATATCTCTCACCTCTCACCCCTCACCTCTCACCCCTGAGAATCTCTCTTCACTTACCAAAGATCAGCTGTTGGCAGCCAAGCGCATTACCACCAAGCACGACAAGGAGTTCTGGCTGACATTGGACGATGGCACATTGGTACACCTTAATTATAATACGCGCCTGATATATCCCGAGAAGTTCGGGCGTGGCGATCGCAACGTGATTCTTGACGGTGAAGCCTACTTCATGGTTGCCAAGGACAAGAGCCGCCCCTTCATCGTTCATACCCCCAATGGGGATGTGAAGGTATACGGCACCGAGTTCAATGTGAATACGAGAACAGAGGTGAGAGGTAAGAAGATTAGAGGTGAGAGAATAGAATCAAGTACAGGTGAGCATAATCAAGACAAATCTCTCACCTCTCACCTCTCACCTCTACCAGCGTCGTTCTCGTAAAGGGAAGCGTATCAGTAACACCTACCGGCGGCAAGGAAACGATGTTGAAGCCAGGTCAGCAGGCAACGGTCAATGGTCAATCATCAATGGCCAATGGTCAATGGTCAACGGTCAATGGTCAATCATCAATGATCAAAGTTGAAAACGTGGATGTGGAACCGTATGTGGCATGGAATATTGGTAAGTTCTCATTCAAGGACATTGAACTGGAGCGGGTGATAAATGTAATATCAAAATGGTATGGCATACACATCGACTTTGCGTCTGAAGAAATCAAGAGCCGGAAGATCATCGGTTATTTCGACCGCTATGAACCGCTCGACAACACATTGAGAGCCATCACCATGAGCGTGGGTCTCAGGCTGAGGCATCAGGGAGAGAGTATTATTATCGAGAAATAGTCTTTAAAAGTTTAATATAATTATGACTGTATGAAAAATGTTAAGTTGAAAAGGAGTGGAATCATGCTATTGATGATAGCATTGTTTTCATTCTGTCCGACGTTGACACTTCATTCTTTTGCACAGAAAGGTGATTTGGTCACGCTGAGCCTGAATGATGTGAGAATCGATCAGGTGTTTTCACAGATTCAAAAACAGACAGGCTACAATTTTGTCATCAGCAGTGAACTTGCCAAGTCGCTGCCCAAGGTGAGTGTACATGTCAAAGACAAGCCGGTGCGCGAGGTGCTAAACCAAGTGCTGGGCAATGCCGGTTGCACCTACGACATCAACGGGCGCACGATAACCGTTTTCCGTAAGAATTCGGAGAAGCGCGAGCGCACGGTAACGGGATATGTACGCGACGAAAGTGGAGAACCGCTCATGGGGGTTCCCGTGGGTGTAGGCGATTCCCGCGTGTCGGCAGTAACCGACATCAACGGATTCTACACCGTCAGAATCCCCGCAGAGGAAACGCAGCTTAAGTTTACCTACGTGGGACTAACGACAGAGTATGTCACCATAGCCCAGGGAACGGGCAACGTGAAGCGCGACGTGGTGATGCGTTCAGACAACCAAATCGGTGAAGTGGTGGTAACGGGTATCTTCAATAAAGCCAAGGAGAGCTACACGGGAGCCGTCTCCACTATCGACAAGGAAGAACTGAACCTGCACAAAGGACAGAACCTGCTGCAAACGCTGAAGACCATCGACGCCTCTCTCAATTTTCAGGTGAACAATCTTGCCGGTAGCAACCCGAACAACCTGCCGCAGATAAACATTAGAGGAAATTCAAGCCTACCGATGAGTGTTGCGGAGTTCAACAGTTCCACCAGCAACAGCGTGAACACGCCGCTCATTATCCTCGACGGATTCGAGATGTCGCTTGAGAAACTCATGGACTACAACGATGAGGAGATTGAGAGCATCAACATCCTGAAGGATGCCGCTGCCACCGCCATCTACGGCTCACGCGGATCCAACGGTGTCATTGTTGTAACCACGCGACAGCCCGAAGCCGGGAGACTGCGCATCAATGCTGAAGTGGGAGTTGACATTGAGGCTCCCGACCTGACAAGTTATGATTACCTGAATGCTAAGGAGAAACTGGAGTTAGAGAACTCGCTGAATCTCTATTCAGCCGACTATGCCCCCAACGATTATAATTTTCAGGAGCATTATAACAAAAAGCTGAAGAGCGTGCTCTCCGGTGCCACCACTGACTGGCTGAACAAGCCAGTGCGCACGGGCGTTGGCTCCCACTATAACCTTCGTTTAGAGGGTGGCAGCGACCAGTTCCGCTGGGCTGTGAGCACAAGCTTCAAAGATACGGAAGGTGCCATGAAAAACTCATATCGCCACTCGTTCAATGGAAGCATCCAGCTGGTGTACACCCTGAAAAACATCACTTTCAAGAACTATACCACACTGGGACTGGTGCGCTCACAAGAAAGCAACTTCGGAAACTTCAACCAGTATGTTGCCCTGCAGCCCTATGACATTCCATACGATGAGAACGGCGCCTTGCGCCAGTATTTTGAGGCTTTCCTCGGTCCTTCTCAGGGAACAGGACGCGCCAACCCGCTCTACGATGCGGAACTGAACACCATTGACAAGGCAGGACACGAAACGCTGACCAATAACTTTGCCATCGAGTGGAAAATCATTCCCGACCTCACGTTCCGCGGACAGTTCGGAATCAGTAAGCTGAACAACAACAGCGACTATTTCCTGCCCGCAGAGCATTCTTATTTTACCACCAACAGCTATGGACATTATTATGAGTATAACACCGATGAGGGATTCCTCAGGCGCGGACTCTACCGTTATGGAACAGGCAACGGATACAGCTACGACGGAAACGCAACATTGTCATATAGCCATCTGTTTGCCGACAAGCATCTGCTTTACGTAGGTGCCGACTATTCTGTCTCCGCCCGCGACAACCTTTCCTATTCATTCACGGCAGAAGGCATTTCCGACAGCGAGAATCCGTTCTTAGGCAATGCGCGCCAGTATCTGCACGACGGAATACCCAACGGCACCAAGAGCAAGTCGCGAAGAGTGGGTTTCACGGGCAACGTGAACTATACATATGACTCACGCTACTATCTTGATTTCTCTTATCGCGTTGACGGCAGTTCCACCTTTGGAAGCGAGAAGAAGTGGGCTCCTTTCTGGTCAACGGGTATTGGCTGGAACCTGCACAACGAACAATTCCTCAAGGGTAATCCCGTTCTCAACATCTTGCGTCTGAAAGCATCCATTGGTGAGGTGGGATCACAGATGGGCAGTGGCTCTGGTGCCAACACCATCTTCAGGTCAATCACTTCGAGCAAATACATGAACTGGATTGGTTCGCAGCTGATAGCATGGGGAAACCCGCGCCTTACATGGCAAACCACACGTGAGACGAACCTTGGACTGGAGTTTGGTATACTCAAGGGACGGCTGAAGGGAGAGTTCAATATCTACGACAAGAGAACGTCGAACCTGCTCTCCAACATGGATTTGCCATCGAGCATGGGTATCAACAACTATATTGCCAACGTGGGTGAAGTGAAAAACCGAGGATGGGAACTGTCGCTCAGCGGCTATCCTATCCGCGACATGAATCACGGGTTCACGTGGATGATGACAGGACAACTGGTTTATAACAAGAACTGGATTTCCAAACTCTCTGATTATGTGAAGGCACAGACAGAGGCTTATCGCGCTCAGAATGTGGAGGTGGCAAACCTGTTCTATGAAGGACAGCCGCAGAATGCCATCTACGCCGTGAAGTCGTTAGGCATCAATCCTTCCACAGGAGAGGAAATCTATGTTGACCGAGACGGAAACGTGACCGACTCTTGGCGACCGGGCGACAAAGTGTTCTGCGGACAGGCTGATCCAAAGTACCGAGGCAATTTCAGCAACATTATCCGTTACAAGGGATGGACGCTCAACTTCACTTTCACCTACTATTGGGGCGGCTACAGATACAACAGCACGCTGCTCGACAAGGTGGAAGTGCCTATCGCTGCCTTGAAGTCGCAGAATGTTGACCGCCGCGCACTGACCGACCGCTGGATGAAACCGGGCGATGTCACCTTCTTTAAGGGATACAGCGAGAATGCCACACGTGCCACATCGCGCTTCGTGATGAAAGACAATGTGCTTGAACTGTCTTCAGCCAGTTTGCAATACCGCTGGGACGGCAAGTGGCTTCGCAAGACCCTCGGCATGCAGACGGCTGTGTTTGGAATTAACACCAGCGATCTTTTCCATTGGGGAACAATCAGGCAGGAACGCGGTATCAACTATCCTTATGCCCGCAACATACAAGCCAGCGTAAAGCTGTTGTTTTAATTGATAATAAATAAATGATGATTATGAATACAAAAAGAGTTATTAAGATAAACAGGACCGGACTAATGGCCTGGCTCTTGATGCTTGCGTCTTGCTCCTTGCTGCTTTCAAGTTGCAACGACTGGCTTGATGTTCGTCCTGACACAGAGCAGAAAGAGGATGGACAGTTCTCTACAGAGAAAGGTTTCCAGACGGCTCTTACCGGCTGCTACATACAAATGGCTTCGACCGATGCCTACGGCATGCGGCTCAGCATGACCAGCGTGGAATGCCTTGCCGACCTATGGTATATAACCCCCAGTAGCAAGCGCTATGCAGAGCGTGACCTAAGCAATCACGACTACACTTCCGACTATGCCAAGAGTGCCATGAGCGGAATCTATACATCGCTTTTCAAGACAATAGCCCAGGCAAGTCTGATCATCAAGAATGCCAATGAAAATGTGGGCGTGTTCTCAGAGAAGCGCATCCATGACATTGTCTTGGGCGAAGCTTACGCCATACGTGCCTATTGCCAGTTGGACATCCTGCGACTGTTCGGGCAGATGCCGCAAGGAGGGTCGATGCAGGTGAAGCTTCCCTATTCTGAAACAACAGGCATTGATGAGATGCCTCCCTATTTCGGTTTCAACGAATATGTTGGCAAGCTGAAGAGCGACATTACGCAGGCTGAGCAATTGCTCAAAGACAGCGATCCCGCCATGCATTATCCGTATAACAGAACCTATGCCACGGGCGAGGTGTATGAGCAGCATGCCTATCTGCAATACCGCCAGATGAGGCTCAACTACTGGGCTGTGCGCGCACTGCATGCCCGCATGGCACTCTATACAGGCGACAAGCAGGAAGCGCTCACCATTGCACGCGAGCTGATAGGTGCGCAGAGAGCCGACGGCGGAACCGTACGCGCTTTGAGCGGACAGAGCGATTTCAAGGCAGGCTATTTGGCGTGTCCCAACGAATGCTACTTCAGCATCAGCAAATATAACATACAGTCGCTTGCTGTCGGCTATTTCTCCGACAACGAGGAAAAAATCATCGGCACCTATGACCCAGAGTATCATCTCGTGCTCACGCACACCATGCTCGATGAACTGTTCGACGGTGAGAACACCAACAGCCACAACCGCTATACCAACCTGTGGAACCGGCAGCTGAGAGATGATGCCAGTGCATTGTGGTGCGGTTTTATGCGCTATTGCTACGACGAGGAGAAGGTGACGAACCCTGCTCTTTACTATCAGATAGTACCCATGCTTCGCGTGTCGGAGATGTACCTGATAGCCATGGAGACTTCTTCCGACCTGACAGAAGTGAACCGTCTCTACAGGGAATACATGGTTGCCCACGACGTTGCTAGTATGCCTGAGTTCAGCAGTTTGAGCGATGTGCACACTTGGATAGAAAACGAGTACCGCCGGGAGTTCTACGGCGAGGGGCAGATGTTCTTCACTTATAAGCGCCTGGGCGAGAAATCCATCAAATGGATGAGCGAACCGGCTGGCGAAAACACGTATGTCATCCCCTTGCCTGAGACAGAATACGACCCTGCACAGGCCAAATGAGAACGACTGAAATAGTATTATGACTGAACCGAAAAAACAGAAATATATGAAGACAAGGATATATATGAAGATGAGGAGGCTGCCGTTAGCGTGCGCTATGCTCGGGCTTGCACTCCTCACATCGTGCGAGCAGGAGCTGGAGCCATATTCACATTCCGATGCCTATCTTAACTTCCGCTTCTTCAATGCTGCCGGAAAGGAGATGAGCAATGAGGATATCGCTGCGAATACAACGGTGATTGACGATCCACTGCTCTATAGTTTCAAGACTCACGGCAACGTGCAGAGCGACACACTGTGGATACTTGCCAAGACTGTGGGCTTTGTCACTGATAGCGATCGTGAGTATTCGCTGGAGCAATTAATGGTGGACGGAGCCGATAATGCCGTTCCCGGCACCGACTACGTGGCATTCGACAGTCCTGAGGCAAAGAGAATCCAAGTGGTAAAGGCTGGCGAGAGCCTCTTCCGCGTACCCATCGTGATGCTCCGCAACAGCGGTCTTTCCAAGAAAGATGCCGTGCTGAAGGTGCGTTTCAAGGCAAACGACAATTTCAAGAACGGCTTCACGATGATGCAGACAAGAGTCATCACCTTCACCGACCGTCTGTCAAAGCCAACCGCCTGGGATGGCTGCAACCTGAATCTCATCTTTGGAGCCTACGGCGACGTGAAGTTCCAGCTGATGCTCGATTGGAGCGGACTGTCGTGGAGCGATGAGTTTATCACAGAGATGTATAACACCGACAAGGCATACTTCGACTATCTCGCCAAGGTGTTTGCCAACCGGCTTGCCGAGGAGAATGCCAAGCGCCAGGCCAACGGTCAGGATGTCTATCGCGAAGAAAACGGAACGGCTGTGGTCTTTGCTCCGGCATTGCCCGGAAGATGAAGAAAAATAAACAATGTCATGGCAACGAAAAAGAAAAGAGAAACAATGAAAAGACGAATAATCCCAATCATTATGGCAGCCCTCATATCATTTACGGTGAGCAGCTGCTACAGCGACGACAGCTCGTTAGGCGACCCGTCAAGCGTGCAGAGCATCGAAATCAGCGACATACCGCCTCAGTCGGTCATCTCGTATGCCGGCAACGTGCTGAGCATCACTCCAGAGATCACAACCGGCTATCCCGAGTCTGATCTCCAGTATACATGGTATATCTACGTGGACAAAGACATCAACACTACCGGCTTCCGCAGCAATGTGATAGGCAATGAGCGCACCTTGAACTACGAGGTGAACCTCGCTTCCGGTGCCTACGTGGTGGTGTTGGAGGTGAAATCCATAACCACCGGCTACGCACGCTACACCCGCACCACGCTCAATGTCTCCACTGAGTTCTCCGACGGTTTCTATGTGCTGAAGGAAACCGATGGCGGGCTTACCGACATAGACATGGTTACCAGCAACGGCGTTTCGAGCAACATCATCACCAAACTGTCGGGCGAACCCATGAAGGGTGCACCCACTGCACTCGCCGTGCTCTACATGCAGCAATACGTGAACCCCGACAACAACCAGATGGGCGTGGCAAACATGCTCAACATCTTCACCACCGAAGACTATCGCGCCTACCGCACCGAAGACATGAAGCAGACCTTCGACCACAGCACCATCTGCTATGCCGGTGAAAACAACGATGATGTGTACTACAACATTTCCAACGGTGCCAACTTCGGATTCCTCATGTCGAAGAAAGGCATCAGCAGCAAATCGATGAAGGGAGCAGGCACCCTCTCCACAGGCAAGTTCGCCCTGCCCGCCATCGACGACGAGGCAACCAAGCACATACAGATGCTGAGCTGCGGACGCATGGGAATGGCATACTGGAGCAATGCCACCCACGGCGTGAGGTGCGCCGACGTGAACTGCTCATACGCCACCGACGTGACATCAGATCCCACCGGCCGTCAGCAGTGCATCGCCAGCGGCATCAACCGCATAGGCGGTGTGGAGACCGTGTGGTTCCTCGCCGAAGACAGGCAGACCGCCAAGCGCACACTCTATCGCGTGAGCAGCATGGGAGCACTCACCGATGCCAAGGAGCTCGACCCGTCGATGCACATTGCCAAGGCATCCATGGTGGCAGGGTGCGGAGGCAGCGCCTCTTACATCTACGCCATCGACAACGGCAAGCTATATGCCTACGGCTGGGCAACCGGCAGCGAGGTTGAAGTGCCGCTCCCCGGCGTATCCGAGGCGGTGAGCTTCGTCACCAACCAGTGGTTCTTCGTGGCAGGATTCGGCGACACGAGCTACAACTTCGACAATCTCATCGTGGGCGTGCAGGGCGCAGGCAGCTACAAACTCTATTTCTTCGACAGCCTCGTGGGCGGCTTCCCCACGAAAGAAGCCTACCTCACCGCATCAGGCGCAGGCAAGGTGAAGAGCATCCGCCGCGTGACACCCGTGCAGGTGAGCAACATGATCATGACGTCGCCGGGGCAGAGCCGCGCCATGCCCATCTTCCCAACCAGTGAATAAAAAAACTAACGGGAACGAATGACCGGAAAACAAAAGCACCGATGGCGGGCAATCTGCGCTCGGCCATCGGTGCTTTCGTTTGTGTATGCTTACTTAAACAGCTCGTCAAGGTAAACGTAGAATTCAGGGCTCTCGCCAATGATGCTCCGGGCAATCCTGCCCTGCGGGTCGATGATGATTTTGGTGGGGTAGCCCGTGATGCCGAAAATCTTTGTCACGTCATTATCGTCTTTCTTGTTATAAACATGCAGCCAGGGCAGCTGGTTGTCCTCAACAGCCTTCTTCCACTTCTCCTCGGTGTCGTTGCAGTCGATGCCCAGGATCTCAAACTTGTCCTTATATTTCTCGTAATACTTCTTCATCTCGGGGAATCCCTTGATGCACCAGCCACACCATGAGCCCCAGAAATCGAGCACCACGTACTTGCCACGAAGGGATGACAATGACAGGGGCTTGCCGTTGATATCCATGAGCGTGAAGTCGGGCACCTCACGACCGGCTTCCTGCAGTTTGGCGGCACGCTCCTGACGCTCCATCTGAGCTTTCACCATATCAACAGTGGGCTGATAATAGGGCTTCATACGTCCATCACGCACGGCAGGGGTTAACGCTCCCAGAAAACGCTCCCAATTGCGGGGATTCACCTGTTCCAGATAGGTAACGGTGGCCTCGTTGTCGGGATGAGCCTTGGCGAAATCGATGATGGCCTGCTCAGTGCGCTGACGAATCCTCGCTGCGCCCTCCTGGTATTTGTTCATCGCCTCATCCCTGTCACCGCCGTTGGCAATCATCTGGTCGGTCTGCCGGCGCAGGGCAGCACTCTCTTCGGAAAGCGGCTTCAAGGCATCAGCCATCTCCACATACTGCTGGTAGAATCTGCTGCCGAGGATGGTATAATCGGCAAGTGTACCCACAATCTGCAACGTCTCGCCAGGGACGCCCACAATCTGGATCGTAGCCGGGCGACGACCTCTTGGCTGCGCCTCTCTTTGTTGAGTGCCTCTCTGCTGCGCCCTGCTGATGTATAGCATTCTGGGGCTATCCATCTTCAGATTGACATCCACCCAACCGTCGTTTAGCTTCACGGTGTCTGCCTTTACAACGCGGCGGTTTTCCAATTGAGTGATAACGAGAGCGCCCGCTGCATCGCGAATATTACCAACAATGCGCAACACGCCTCCATCGGCGGCTCTCACGATGAGACCGCTCATCAGAAGAATCAAACATAACAAAGCTTTTTTCATACCTTATGTAATTGTAGTTAATGATATTCTGTTATATAGACAACATGACGGGCAAAAAGTTTAATTGGCAGGTCTGCCGAAATCCACCTTTTCGCCCTTGAGCGTGGCGATGATGCGGGGCATCACGGCGGTGAGGTTGCCCGAAAGAGTCATGGCACCGGCTCGTGTCTGAGACTGACGCTTGCCGTTCTGGATATCATCGTAGCGCTGTTGCAGCAGTGCAGCAGCCAGTTCTCTCAGAGCTTTGTCCTTACACTCCTGAGCTATCGGTGTCATCCACTTCAGCAAATCAAGGTCGGGAACGTCTAAAGAGGGATTGTTTCCATATTCCGTGATGTACTTCACGTAGGAAGACCAGTCTTTCTGCCGCTGAGCCAGTTGGATGAGCGTGTTCAGACGGTTGGCTTCCCTCTCCGGCACGTCGCACTCTTCCATGAGTGCTACCCACTGGTTGAAGTGCTCCGTGTCGAGCCATACCTTACCATCCTTTTCGATGATCAGGTCACGCCCGAAGTTGCTCCATCCGCGCAGCAGTTTAGCATTTACCTGTCTTTCACCCACAGCGGATTTCAACGCCTCTGGATGCTTGGCCGTATAGATGAAAGCGGGATCCAGCGGATTGTTGAGATGGCGCATGAAGACATTGCGCAACTTCTCGTCACCGGCAAAAGTCTCTGCCTTACCCTTCAGCAATGCCTCTGCCACAAGGTTACACTGGTTGTGTTTATAGGTGCTGCTCAGAGTTTCGAGATACGCATAAAGAAACTCCTCGCTGCGGTCTCCATCGTTCCAGCGTTGATCCATCACATCGGAGCCCTTGTCAATGCTGTGATCACCCACACGCTTGATAAACTCGTCGGCATTGCTGCCACCGAGGAATCGTCCTATCTCCTGACCGTTGCTATTGAAGATGATAAACGTGGGATAGGCAGAGACTTCCCATTTCTTTGCCAACTCGGGTCCCTCACCCTTCTCCATGTCAATCTGGATATTGACATACGAGGCATTCATGAAGGAGCCCACCTTCTCTTGTGGAAACACATCGCGTGCCATCATCTTGCACGGTCCGCACCAAGAGGTGTAGCAGTCGAGGAAAATTTTCTTTCCTGTCTGCCGAGCCTTCTCAACGGCCTGTCTGAACAATGTCCCCTCAGGTTCGAAAGACATGCCCTGCCCTTGTGCACTGAGCACTAAGAGCAGGAGCATGGTGGTTAATAAGAATGTTTTTTTCATTTGGATTGATTTTTTCAAATCTATAAACTCTACACTATGAATTCTGTTTTTATGAACTCAGAACTACCCTCCCATGATGGCATTCCAGCCCATATCCTTCACCTTGCCGGGAACTGTATAGACATAAGGCTCTCCCATGAGGGCACCGCTGGCGGGATTAATCTGATACTGATAGAGTTTGCCCTCCTTCGTCGCTTCATTCCATGTGGCTATGTGAACCACGGCATTGGGATTGGGGAGCATGGCACTCTGCAAAGTGAAGAAATAAAACTTCTGCAAACGGATACATGTTACCTCCTCACCGCTGCTTGGTGCTGTCCAATAGGTATCGGCAGTGGTTGAGCGGTTGTATTGCAGGTTATACACAGAATTGCCTGATCCATAGAGGACATACTGTCCGAGGCTGGCCGCTGCCATACATGTGGCTTGCTGAATGCCGGGGGAATCAGAGATATCATACTTGTTCATACCTACACGTGTGGTGCTGGCATTGGTATTCACGAAGTTGCTGATGGTGAGGAAACGCTCATTGCCATTGCTGAAGATATTGTAGTCGTAAGGCATGTTCACAGAGGCACCCATACCCCAATCGCCCATGAGCAATGTGCCGCCAACGTTGTTCACGTCGAAAGCAGCATCCTCTTCCTGAGCAGCAAATGCGCTCAACTCCAATGTGCTATAGTTCTGCTTGATGAACCGCTGGTTGGTCTGATCATAAACCACTGAGTTAAAATTCACGCCTTTGATATCACTTGCCCACGGAGCCAACTCACCATAGTTGCCGGTAGAACCTACGCCGAAAGAGTTGGATCTACTCAGGGCGTTCCACGATGTGGTATATACTTTATTATCATTGATGAGCAGCTCGCCGCGCGACATCATGCCCACATTGCCATAATATTGTATCTTGTGGTTATCGGGAGCATCGAAGAAGAAGTCGTCGAAAGTGTAGCTTGTCACGAAGGAAGCATTGTTGACCAACACAATCTCTTTGTCGGTGACAATCGTGATGGGGTCGTCGGCAATAGACACGACGGTCTTCTGCACTCTCACAGGTTTGCCGTCAAGGTGTTGCCCGTTGGATGCTGTGTAGAGATCCCAGAATTCCCGGTTTTGGATGATGTTTCTCTTCACCAAGGGATTCATGATGACACCGACATCCGACATGCCAGGAGCCTCGGCCGACTCATAGAGAACCACCCATCCACCGGCAATCACCTCGTCGACGCGCACACTGGTAGTGAAATAGGTCTCCGTGTTGTCCTCACGGTTTTTCACCGTGAGCTGAAGCGCATACGACTCAGCCTTTCGGGTGATGGGAGCATTCAGCACACGAGTAGTGGCCAAGGTATCCACGGTGTAGTCGGTGATGGCGCTTGTTGTCACTGCATATAATGTCCACACATAATCCAGCGGATCGTTATCAGTGGCCAGCCTGCCGTTGAAGTACACATTTGGAGCAAGCGACAACTCATCATACCGCTGAATGCTATACTCTCTCTGTATGCCCGTGCCTGTTGTGTCTATCCTTACTTCCACCAAGTCAATATAGTCATAGTTGCCCTTGTCTTCATAGCAAGCAGATACAGAGATGAGCATCAGTGTAGCAGCAAAGGCATATAATGATATTCTTAATCTGTTCATAGAAAAAAATGTTTATTAGTTAAAACGTGACAATTATTCCATTCTCATCCGTGAGCGGTGTGGCATGGGTACTGTTGTATTCATCAAGAGCCACCACAAGTTGCTGACGGAGATACTGTGCATAGGGGTCGGAGACGGTGTTGGTAGACTCATTATAGTTTGTTGTCTGTGTCCATGAGATATGGAAATCAACGAGTCCGAGTGCTTGAATCATAAACTGATACTTCACTTTGCTATATGCACCGAAATAGCCCGTATAGGGGCGGTTGGGATAAACCGCCGCATCCCAGTCTTCGGGTTTAGAGAGGTAATTGCGCAAAACAATATTAATGACGCTCAATTCGGTTGCGCCCGTCTCAAACTCGCTGTTTGGTGCCAACCGCAGGTGCAGCTCGCCGTCGCTTGTAGAAAAAGCTGCAGGATTGCCCAGTGCCGCCGTATCGAAATAGATGGGGTAGCTGCCCTGAATTTCTCCGGCAGGAATTGTATATGTTCCAATCTTATAGCTGCCTGCAGCCTCCTGCAGGTTTCCCTCGAATGCCTCAAGGGTGAATGTCCGGTCGTAATCCACAGGCAGGCCGAGTACCCGCGCATAGAACACCACGCTGTCGGTGCCCATGGTATACGAATAGTTGTAGATCACCTGATCGGAAGCGGTTGCCTGACGACCCACCCAGATGTGCAATGCAGACAAGCTGGTATCGTAAACAGGTGTTTCATTCTCACTGCAGCTTTCAAATGACAATATCATTAGTAGTGCCGCCTGTATATAGAAAAAATATCTTTTCATATCCATCTTCTTCTTTTTGATTATCGGTTATCTTCACGTTGTGCAGCAGTTGTCTCGCTCTGTGGCAGTGGGAAAGTGTAAATCTTTTCAGCAATGGCATCTACATCGCTGCGGATGATTGATTCGCGGTTCAGACGTTTGTAGAGGAAAAACAGCTGTCCTTCTCCAATGAACTCACGACGGTATTCGCGTATCAGCGTGTCATAATAGTCGGTTGTAATCTCCAAGTCACCCACATTGCGTGCCAGTCGCAGTTCGTTGAGTCGCTCCAGTCCCGTTCCTCCGTTGCGGAAGTCTATTTCCGAAAGAATCAGGTACAGCTCACTCAGACGGATCATCGGCAGGCGGTTGGCATCCTTTGAAGAACTTGAACTCGGCGACCAATACTTAGTTACATAGCGATTCTCCACATAGTCATAATTTGTTCCGCTGGCAAACTGATACAGATAGCGGTAGTCGGTGGTCTCGCTGTCATAATAATCGAGCAGCGTGGTGGCATCGAGCGAGAAACTGCTGGTGTTCGAGTTCTCGTTGAAATAACTGTCGGCGCGGTTGCTCAGATTCACATCGTCGAGTGCAAAGAGATGCTCAGTGGTAGTGGGGAATGGATTTGTACCCTGCCGCACTGTTCCCGGTCTTGCCCAGGAGAATTTCCCAGAGTTGATAACTTCCTCAGCGGCAGCCTTGGCGAGGTCGTACTGCTTTGTCCACATATATACCCTTGCCTGCAAACCTTTTACAGCGTAGTAGTTCATGTGGAGGGTACGGTTAATCAGATATCCGTTGTCCACCGCCTCAGTAATCTCCTCACCAGTATAGATGGGATCCACCTTGAGCAGTTGCTCTGCCTCTTTCAGGTCGGCAATCACTTTTTCTGCCACTTCACGAACACTTAGCTGTGGGAAGACACGGTAAGACAGCTCTGTGCTGTATGGAATTGCCGGTTTGTTGGGGTCTACCTCAAAACTTACACCAAAAGCCCGTAGCAGGTCAAAATGGAGCAATGCCCGCAGGGCAAGCGCCTCACCCTTGATGATGCTGTAGTTGTTGCCACTGAACTTATAGCGGTTCTCATCAATGTTGTTGATAAGATTGTTATCGTTGGCAATGGCATTATAATTGACACGCCAAATATTGGCAAACAGATTGGTAGGTGCAGCGGCATCATAGTTATATGTGGCCAAATCCTGATAGCTGGTGGGCTCGTTTACCCACTCCTGTGCCAATGCGCCATAGGCACCATAGAGTGTTTCCTTGGCATAGGTGGATTCACTCACCATTCCAGAATATACTCCAGCCAAAGCCTCCTTGAACCCTGATTCTGATTCGAACAGCTCATTGTCTTCAACCTGTGACTCTGGATTTACGTCTAACCAGTCGTTACAGCCAGTCAGGGTGAATGTCAGCAAGAGCGCGAATACTATATGATTGATATTCTTATTCATAGTGATTCAATATTATAAATAGGTAAAATTAGAATGTTGCTGATATGGAGAACGAGAAACTACGGGCGTAGGGATAAGAAAGTCCGCGCTCTTGCTTCACTGTAGACAGATGGAAGATGTCGTTCATATAGAACTGCACACGCAGGCGCTCCATCTTCAGTTTGCTCAACCATGACTGGTACTTGAAATCATAGTAAGCCGACAGCGAAGCGAACTCCAAGATATTGTCACGCTCTACGAAACGTGTGGTCGCATAGGTAGTTGAAGGAGTATATGATATCCGCTTGAAAGTGGCTACATCACCAACCTCATGCCATGTATCTTTCAACACACGACGGTCAACGTTGTTGGCCACGTTCACATTTTCCACTCGGTCGACAAGTGTCTGGTTGTATACATCGCCGCCCAGACGATACCTGAAGGAAATGTTCAGTCCTATGCCTTCATACTCACCGCTCAAACCGAAGTTTCCGCGATACTTGGGATTGCTGTCACCAGCTACGATGTAGTCGTCGGTGGAATAATTATAAGTGGTTGAGCCATCTTTCTTCACGAAAACCTCACGACCGGTGGCAGGATCAATGCCAAGCGACTGAACAGCCCATATTACCGACATAGACTGCCCTTCCTCGTAACGGATGATGGGGGTGGTGACTCCCGAGGCATCCTGTGTCTCGTTGAACGAGCGGAGGGCATCGTTGATTTCCTTCACCTTGTTGGTGTTATGGCTTACTGAAGCGTTCAGCGACATGTAGTTGTGTCCTTTATGGAAAAATCGCCAGTTGGCAGAGGCATCGAAACCCTTGTTAACAATGTTTCCAAGGTTCTCCTGATAAGAGTTGAATCCTGTAGAGGTGGGAAGGGTCATGGCGAGCAGGGCATCCTTGGTAGTGCTGTTATAGACATCAACCCTCAGACTGAGAGAGTTGAACAGACGGATGTCGGCTCCGATATTCAAATCTGCAGTCTGCTGCCACTTCAGGTTGTCGTTGTTGACGGCCATCAGATAAGCGCCAACGATGTTGTCGTAAACGATGTTGTCATAGAACTGATAGGTGGCAAGTGCCTGGTAGGGACTAAAGTTCTGACTTCCGGTAAGACCGTAGGAGCCGCGGATTTTGAACTGGTTGATCCATCGCAGGTTATCTTTCACGAATTTCTCGTTGTGGATGTTCCATCCCAGACCTGCCGACCAGAAAGTTCCCCAGCGGTTATTGGCACCAAAGATGGAAGAACCGTTATAACGTACGGAGAAGTCGAAGAGGTAACGCTCATCGTAGGAATAGTTGGCGGTGCCGGTGATGCCAAGACTGCGTGTCTTTGCCTCTGAACCCGATGGGCGCCCATTCTCAGCATACTGCTTGGCGAAGTTGATGTAATCAACGTGGTTGTTCAGAAATCCCCACGCCTCCATGCCATGGCTCTCAGAATTTGTGGAGTTCATGCTCCATGCAGCATTAGCAATCAGCAGGTGCTTGTCCCACCGGCCGGTATATGTTCCAGCAAGGTCGGCAGAAAGCGTCTCGCTGTTGCCGTTGGTCATTGAATAAGATCCGCGCTGGAAATACCTGTCACCAGTCCATTCTGTGAAGCGTGTGTGGTCGCCGGGATAAAACACATCGCTCTGATTGTCTTGATGCGTGTATCCAAAACGTCCCAAGAATGTCCACTGGTTGGTGGGGCGCCATTCAATATAGAAGTTCTCCGTATATTCATTATATTTGGAAAAATCTTTCGTGCCGATGGTGGCATTATACAAGGGATTATAATAGGTGGTGCGCGACCCGCCCACTCCCGGCACTTGGAAATAGCCGAGTACCTTCACCATGTTTCCGTTCTCATCATACGGTGAGAAGTACGGGTTGGCAGAAGAATAGCTTGTGAACGAACCGTAAGGAGAGTTGTCGGCCCTGTTGCTGGTAATGCTCAGTGAATTGCGGAAGAGCAGCGTCTTATAGCGGTAGCTCAGCTGGATGTTGCCTGAGACGGTCCTGCGGTCGGAGCCTTTCATCACGCCTGTGACACCATTGTAGGAGACGGTGCCGCTGTAGCGCATACGGTCGTCGCCGCCTTCGAGATAAGCTGTATGCTTGTGTCCGACGCCTGTATGGAGGGGTTTCGACAACCAGTAGGTATCCACGCCGCGCGCTACATTCTTCACCAGTTCGTTGTATTGCTCACGGTAATTCTGTGCGTATGTAGGGGATGATGCCGAGTAACGCCCAGAGTTCCACTCCACCTGAAGCTTTTCTGCTGCATTCGTCAGGTCGTAACTGCTCAGGTCGGGAGCGGTGATGTTCAGGTCGCCGGTATATGTCAGCCGGATGCGACCGGCTTCTGGTTGTTTCGTTTCGACGACAACCACGCCGTTGGCGGCCTTGGCACCATAGATTGCCTTGGCAGCGGCATCCTTCAGGATGGTGACGTTTTCCACGCGGTTGATATCAAGGTCGAACACCTGCTGCTGGGTCGACTCAAAGCCGTCGATGATAAACAACGGGCTGTTGGGGTTGCCGGAGTATTCTCCCTGCAAGCCTGCAAACGATGCATTGCCGCGGATGGTGATATCGTTCAGGGCGTTGGGGTCGCTACCGTTTAAAACATTATCATCGAGGATGAAAGAGGGATCCAGGTCGGAAAGGCTCTTCAGGATATTGGCATTGCCCACGCTTTTCAGGTCTTCCTGATTGTAGGTTGCCGCACTGCCGGTGAAACTCTCGGTGCGACGCTTGAAGATACCGTTGCCGAACACTTCAACCTCGCCGAGCACATGGCTGTCGTCGCGCAGTTTTACATCCTGCACACGCTGTCCGTTGTAGCGCACCTTCTTTTCTTCCATTCCCACAAAAGAATAGACAATCATTGCCGGTTCGTCTTGTGGAAGAAACAATTGATAGTTTCCATCTGCATCACTCACGGCAGCATCGGCGCTGTTTTCCACACGGATTGTCACACCGGGCAAAGGGTCACCGTTGCTATCGGTCACCTGACCTCGCAGGGTTGCCCTTCTGCCGGGAGCCGCTGTCCTATTGACTGCAACGCTGGTTGTTTCGCGTGAGGCTGATTTCTTATAAACCGTGATTATCCGTCCGTTGATCTCGTAAGCACAGTCAAGATTCCCAAGCACGGTGTCGAGCACTTCACTCACGGTTTTGTTCTTCACCGAGACATTCACCTTTGGTAAGGTGGAGGCAAGATTGCTATTAATCACAAAGTGATATCCCGTCTGTTTCTTTATCTGACGGAATACTTGGATGACTGCCGCCGACTTCATGTCGAGAGTCACCAAATCCTTCTTTGCTGTATGACTATCCTGCGCCTGTGCGTGTGACGGTAACGCCACACACAACAAAACGAATGATAGCAAAACAGACAAAATGCTAATTTTTCTTTTTTGCATTCTCTCCATAATGATTTAATTAATGTTTAACATATAGTGTCTTCTCTTCACTACGAATGGATAAACCTGATGATTTGCTTATTGCCTCCAGCAGTTGATCTGGTTTGACATATCGGTCAAAATCACCTGTTATTCGTTCTTTTTTTACATCATCGTCTTCGTATACTACCTCAAAACCATACCAATGAGAGAGAACCTCCATCATCGTCTCCAATGGGCAATCATCGAAAACGAAGGTTCCTGTATTCCAAGCCACATACGGCTCCACATCCACACTTTCAATATTGACTGTTGACGATTGAACATTGACCGTTGCCTGCTGTCCTGGCTTCAGCATCTTTTCCTTGCCGCCGGTCGGCGTTACAGATACAGAACCCTTTACGAGAACGACAGCTGTGTTGTTGGTATTCACATTAAACTCGGTGCCGTATACCTTTACATCCCCATTTGGGGTGTGAACGATGAAGGGGCGGCTTCTGTCTTTTGCCACCATGAAGTAGGCTTCACCGTCAAGAATGACGTTGCGGTCGTCACGCCCGAACTTCTCGGGGTATATCAGGCGCGTATTGTAATTAAGGTGTACCAATGTGCCGTCATCCAATGTCAGCCAGAACTCCTTGTCGTGCTTGGTGGTAATGCGCTTGGCTGCCAACAGCTGATCCTTAGTAAGTGAAGAGGTGATATTAAGTGAAGAGTTAAGAGTGAAGAGTGAAGAATTTTTCGCTGGTGACTCTTCTTTATTCATTTTTCCATGTGATTCTTCAC
Source organism: Prevotella sp. (assembly GCA_017471245.1). Lineage (GTDB taxonomy): Bacteria > Bacteroidota > Bacteroidia > Bacteroidales > Bacteroidaceae > Prevotella. Next base: position 9,647 of record JAFUVB010000057.1, on the reverse strand, counting down.
TCTTCACTCTTAACTCTTCACTCAACTCTGATTCTTCACTCTTCACTCTTAACTCTTCACTTTCTCTTAACTCTTCACTTTCAGCTTCCTGCTTTCCGCTTTGGATGCTCAGCTGCATGGCGAGCTGAATGTCTTCGGATATTTCTGGTGGCGTCACCTTGGTATATTGCCAATACCAATATCCTGCGCCGACAATAATAGACACCAAAATGGCAGCGGCGTATTTTAGAGGAATTTTTTTACTTCTCCCCTCTAACTTCTCCACTTTTTTCTTAAAGGCGTGAAGGGCTTGTTCTGTATTCATGGATTGGCGGAACAGATATTCTTCCTCATGGTGTTCTGCACGGCTCAGCCATTGAAAGATGTCTTCGTGCTCCTGTGACTCTTGCCTCCATGAATTCAGACGCTCTTTCTCCTCATCGCTGATAATTCCTAAAATGTATTTTAGTATCAGCAGTTTTATGTCTTTTAATATTTCAGCTCTTTTCATTCAACTTCTTTATAACTAATTCGCTATGTAGGTGAAAAAGTACCGCATCAGGAAGAGATATTTTTGGAATCTTCTTCGTTTTTCAGCCGTTTTTCAAATAAAAGTCTCTGATTTTATGCTTTTTGAATAATTTATATTATCTTTGCACACACTAAAAAGTTTCACAATGGATATAGACAGTGCAAGCTATAACCGGTTTAAGAAGGGTGATGTGGATGCTTTCTTCAGGAAAGCATATCCCAGTTTGTTGTCTATTGCCGTGAAACTTTTACCAGAAGAGTATCTTTACATGGCTGAAGACGTGGTGCAGAATTCCATCTTCAGTGCCTACAGGAACCGCGAGGGGTTTGAGTCGCCGGCCAACCTGAAAGCCTATCTTTATTCTTGTGTTCACAACGAGGCTGCGAGCGTGGTTCGCAAGGATGTGAGCCGGAGCAGGTATTTGGCATCGCAGCAGCGCCATCTGCCCGTGGATATGAGCATGGAGGGGAAGATGATGATTCAGGAGACGATGGACATGCTCTATGATGCCATCGACGAGCTGCCCGAAGAGTATAGGCAGGTTTTCGAACTGAGCTATGTGCAGGGGCTGAGCAATGCCGAAATGGCTGCCGCAATCGGTCTTTCGCTGAGCGGGACAAAGAAGCGGAAGGCACGCTTCCTTGAGATGATGCGCGACAAGCTGAGCGGCAACGACAGCCTCTACGTCTGCCTGATGCTGATGGAACTGAGCAGGAAGATGATGTGTTGAGGGGGATGCGTTGCCCGGTTTTTCTGTGCCTACAGGTTCGTGTTGAAGAAATCGAGCACCCTCTGCTGAGCCTTGAGCGGACAGCTGTGGGGGATGGGCCATATTTCTGTGGTGAGACGGTCAGCGGCATGCTGGCTTTGCCAGACGTCGTGCATCTGACGGAATGCCTTCTCCACACCAGGCACGGGGAACAGCTTGTCTTGGGAACCGTTGATGAAGAGCATGGGTTTGGGGCAGGCAAGGCTGGCAACGTGGGGATAGTCCATCCAGCGGCGCAGACCAGGGAAGCAGTTGGCAAACCCTCCGTTTTCCGACCGTCCGTATTTCCATGTCATCTGCACGTCGGTGGTCACCATCCAGCAGATGGATGAGCCCGCCTTGATATGGTCGCTCAGCGCGGAGAGCATCCACGAGCGGTAGCCGCCCATTGAGCACCCCACGCACCCGATGCGGTTGGCATCCACTTGGGGCAACGTGGCAAGGAACTCGGTTCCGCGAATGTCGTCGTAGGTCATGTATGCACTCAGATCAACGCCATACATCATCATGTTGCCCGCTATCATGTCGTATTTGCTGCGGTCCACTCCCTCGGCTCGTCCGCGCTCTCCCCACATGGGGGCGTCGGCGGAGAACACCACGTAGCCATGCCGGGCAAGATAGTCGCCCAGATACTGGCCATCGTAAAGGTTGGCTGCCCATTCGTCGGCATCCTTTACCACTTCCTCGCTCACGTCAAACGGGCGGATCATCTTTTCCTTGCCGATGAAAAGATGTGCGCCGTGGTCGTGCAGGGCATTCACTGCGGGGAATGGACCGTCGCCGTCAGGTATGAGCATCAGGGCGGTCACGCGGTAGTATTTCGACAGGTTGAACTCAATCTTCTGCGCCTTGTAGCCGTCGCGCTGCTCTTCGGCTATCACCTTCATGTCGTAGCTGTCGGGAGCGGGCGGGGGAGTGAGCATGCAGTCGAACACCTTCTGTCGGGCTGCTTTTTTCCATTTCTTGAAATTCTTGATCTTGCTGTTGCCCCATGCCATTGGATAGTTCAGGTCGGCAATCAGCTGGTCGGCATATTTAGGCAGGTTCTTGTAATACTCATAGTTCTCGCGCTTCTGAGCATGTGCATTTGCGGTGAGCAGCAGCAAGACTGCTGCCAACGCCATTCGGCAAATCATTTTGTTCATGTAGGTATAATTTTAGCAGTTTATTTTTATTTCTGTGCAAAAGTAATAAAAAAATCTGTATCTTTGCACACAAATTCATCAATCTACAAAAACAATGAGGAAAAAAATCTTTTTTTTGGTTTTGTTCTTCCACCTTTCACTTTCAATGATGATGGCGGAGAACTATCCCTATCGCAGTGATTATCTCTGGGTGACCGTCCCTGATCATGCCGACTGGACTTACAAGACGGGCGAGAAAGCCATTGTTGAGGTGCAGTTCTATAAATACGGCATTCCGCGCGACGGTGTGGTGACGTATGGCGTCGGAAACGACATGCTGGAGGATGACCAGACGGGAAGCGTGAAGCTGAAGAATGGGCGCGCGCATATTAATATAGGTACGCGCAAGACTTCCGGATTCCGCGACCTGCGCCTGAAAATAAACATCGACGGGAAGGAGTATAGTCATCATATCAAGGTGGGTTTCTCTGTTGACGACATCAGGCCTTACACCGCAGAACCGGCTGATTTCCGCGAGTTCTGGGATCGGAACATGGCGCAGGCGGCGAAGTTCCCGCTCACTTATTCCAAGGAATTGGCAAAGGAGTATTGCACCGACAAGATTGACTGCTACTTGATACGCTTGCAGCTTGACAGCCGCGGACAGTGCATTTATGGCTATCTGTTCTATCCGAAGGGGGCAAAGAAGGGCAGTTGCCCCGTGGTGATGTGTCCTCCGGGTGCCGGCGTGAAGACCATCAAGGAGCCGCTGCGCCACAAATACTATGCAGAAAACGGCTTCATCCGTTTGGAAATAGAGATTCACGGCTTGAATCCCACGATGACCGACAAGCAGTTCCAGGAAATCAGCAATGCCTTGAACAACAGCAACAACGGCTATTTGGAGAATGGTCTCGACGACCGCGACAACTACTATATGAAGCATGTCTATCTGGCATGTGTGCGGAGCATCGACCTGCTCACCTCCCTGCCCGAATGGGACGGCAAGAACGTGGCTGTGCAAGGTGGCAGTCAGGGCGGTGCCTTGGCGATTGTCACGGCAGGACTCGACAAGCGCGTCACGCTCTGTGTGGCAAACCACCCCGCATTGAGCGACATGGCTGGCTATGCCGAGAAAGGGCGCACGGGTGGCTATCCGCATTTCAACCGCATGAACAAAATGCTCACGCCCGAGAAAATGAAGGTGATGGCGTATTACGATGTGGTGAACTTCGCACGCTATGTGAAGGCGAAGACCTATCTCACATGGGGCTTCAACGATGTGACCTGTCCTCCCACCACCAGCTATGCCGTATGGAATACGCTCTCATGCGAGAAAGAGCCGCTCATCACTCCCATCAATGAGCATTGGACGAGTGATGACACGGAATATGGGCAGATGGAATGGATTAAGAGAAACTTGGAATAGTTAAGAGTTAAGAATTAAGAGTTAAGAATTTAGAGTTAAGAATTTAGAGGTGAGAGTTGAGGAGTGAAGGAGTTAAGGAATGAAGACGTATGTTTTGTTACAGATTTCTTGTACTCAAATGTATTAGATTACTTGTACTCGAATGTATTCTCTAATCTTCTAATCCTCTCACCTCTCACCTCTAAATCCTCACCTCTAAATCCTTAACTCTAAATTCTTAACTCTTAATTCTTAATTCTTAACTCTCACCTCTAAATCCTATTTTACCAAGCAGTTCACGGGATTGCGGTTGCCGCGCATATTGGTGAGGAAAGCCTTGGCGGAACCGAAACGCAGGAACATGTCGAGACGAATGGGGATGTGATTGTCATCATCGGTGACATAGAAGCGTACGATTTCCTTGTATTTCCCATCTTCTTTCTCCATGTACGACAGTTCCAGACAGCGGTATTTCTTGTTGTTGTCAGCCTTCACGGTGCTCTTGCCGCGATAGCGCAGCTGTGCCGGGTCGATGCTGTTGCCGTCGGCAATGGGAATGTTCACCACGTGTCCCTTCTGCCATCCCTCGGGATTGAAGCTGCGTGCGCGCAGGAAGATGTTCAGCATATCGTAGACACAGTCCTCGCGGAAGTTGTTGATGGTCTTGCTCGTTCCGTCCTTGTACATGCGGCGCTGGGTGAGTGCCACACCGCCGTTTTTATAGTTATACCACACTTCATCCACCGTGTAGCGACTGCCCTCTCGTGCTCCCTTGCGGAAATAGAGCGGTGCCATGTCGAGCGTGCTATAGCAGAGCAGCGTGTCGCGCAGCACAAACATCTCGTCAACCTTGTCGTTTCCGCGTGTGGTCAGACTGGCGCGGAACGCATCCTTTCCCTTGTAGTGGCTCTGAACGGTATACATCGATGCCGTTCCTGCTTTCACCCAAACGAATTTCCAATTATAATAAAGGTTGTACGACAGGAATTCCCCACCCTTGAAGGCGGTATTCTTGAATGTACACTGTGCTGAGGCAGTGTGCGTGCTGAATACACAAAGGAACAGCGCAACGATGGTATTGCGCATTCTTTTCATCATGATATTGCTTCTATTTGTCTTCATTGTCATTTCCTTTTTGGTTTATATAGTAAAGATGAAAATAGAGGTAAATCGTTTAATCACTCACCTCTCACCTCTAATTTCTCACCTCTCACCTCTAATCACTCACCCCTAACTTACAATTGCTCTTGCAAGTATTCTATACCCAATTGCTTGGCACGCTCCAGATTGCGCCGTTTGATGGTCTTTTGCTTGTCGGCTTTCTGCTTGGTGATGGCAGCAGGCTTCAACTGCCCGTCGCTGTTCAGGCGAATGCTCCATGTAAGCGTCACATCCCATTTCTCCTTACACTCAATCTTGTCGGGATAATAGTAAACATTCTCAGGCTGTTGGTCGGCATCATAGTCGCCAGTGTCCCATTTGCCGTTTCCGTTGTTGTCTTCAAACATGCGCAGGTAGTAAGTGCCGGGGGTGACATAGAAGAATTCCAAGACACCCGATTCGGTAGTGGTTTCTTTAGCCACCTTGTCGGAACTGCTGAGCAACTGTGCCACGATGCGCTTGCCTTTGTATCCAGTCACGTTCATGAGCAGCGAACTGTAGCTATCGTTTGATTTAACCTTAAATCCCTGCTTGAAGGCTTTCGACACGTTGCCGTAGATATCTCTGAAGGCGGCAGAGTCGATCTCTAAACTGTATTCCACCTCCGGTCGCCACTCGCCTAACAGTTCGTAGGTGCGTGGCTGATTCTCCTTTTCCCGGAACAGGAATGGTGCCTGATACCAAAGGGTGTCGCGCTTGGAGTATAGGTGTATCATGGAAGTGTCGGGTTTCTCTATCGGCACAGGCAAGATGATGGAGATGTTCTTGTCGGGATCCAGTTCAGAGGGAGCCTTATACTGCGGTTGCAGATACACCTTGGGCATCTCCGTCTGCACGGGTTCGCCCCGTTTCTCTGCTTTTGCCTGTTGTTTCTTCCAGTCGTTGTATTCTTTTTCCTTCTGTTTCATGCGTTTCTCATACGGCTCTTTTGAGAGCAGTGTGAGCGTGTCGGTCTGCAGCATGAGCATGCCGGTGGTGTCGGTGGCATGATATGCCAGTTCCACTTTCAGCGTATCCTGGTTGATGAGCAGCGAGTCGCGAATCCAGTAGGTGATGGTGTCTTTCTTCTCAGTGTGCTCCACCACGAAGGCATCCTTTTCGTCGAAGTTCAGTCCGCGCAAATTGGGCAGTATGGAGTCGCCGTAGCTGAAATAGAATGTAAACTGCTCTGCCTTCGCCCTTTCGCTTTTCAGCAGGTAGCGGTCGGTCTGCACCTCCTTGAATGCGCGCAGCACGATGTCATCGGGCAGGAAGTGGGTGTAAGGCACTCGCTTGATGGTGTTGATGTGCAGTGAGTCGCGCCAGATGGTATCCTGCCGTATGTCGGGCTTGCTGCTTGGCACGATGGTGTCGTGGTTGAAGGCAATCATCTCGCTCTTCTGGTTGAACACGTAGTTGCCGTCGGCATCCTGCAGGGCATAGATGCGGTAGCTGCTGTTGGCAACACCTTTGATGACGAAGCGCCCGCGGCCGTCGGTACGGCTCACGCGCAGCATCGGCTCATGGTGGAATGCCGAGTCGGCCATGTTCTCATAGAGTCCCACCAAGATGCCTTTCACTGGTTCCAGGTTCTCTGCCTCCACCACATATCCCGACACTTCCATGGTGTCGATGTGGTTGCCGGTAGAGAACGAATAGGTGTAGTTGCCTAATGGGTTTCCCTCGTTGTTGTCGCTGATGGCATCCGAGAAGTCGATGGTGTAGGTGGTATTCTCTTTCAGCGAGTCAAGCAGGTTCACCAAAATGCGCTTGCCTGCACCTTTTATCTCGGGCATCTCCAACTGCGGTGGCGAGATGACCACCTTCTCCGTGGGGTTGTCCACCTTGATATATTCGTCAAAGAGAATGCTGATTTTCTTGGATTTCACGTTCACGCTCTTGTCCTCTGGGATGCTGCCCACGATGTGCGGCGGTTCCTCGTCATACCATCCGCCGTCGGGTGAACCCATCTTGGCGCAGGAGAAGAGCAGTGCCGTGGCGACGCTCCACAACAGCATCACCACCATAAACTGACGCAGGCCGTTTCCCGCCTTCATCATCTTGCGTCCAATATGCTTATCCTCATTCCCCATTCTTAATTCTTAACTAAGCAAAACAGTTCCTCGATATACTCCCGGCTGTTGCTCAGGCGTGGAATCTTGTGCTGACCGCCCAGCTTGCCCTTCGCCTTCAGCCAGTCGTTGAACAGGTTCTGCCGAGCCGGGATAATCTCAAGGGGCTGCAGGGTGATGTCCTTATAGCGTTTCGCATCGTAGTCGCTGTTGATGTCGCGCAGCTTTCGGTCGAGGATGCCGGCAAATTCCGCCAGGTCTTTTGGCGGCACGGCAAATTCGATGAGCCATTGGTGGCGGCACTTCGCATGGTTATCCATAAACACCGGTGCCGCCGTGTATTCGCTCACCTCTGCGCCCGTCTGCTCACAGGCATACTGCAAGCCTTTCTCAGCATTGTCAACAATCAGTTCCTCACCAAAGGCATTGATGAAATGCTTGGTGCGCCCGGAGATGATAAACTTATATGGGTTGGTGCTTGTGAACTTCACCGTGTCGCCGATCATATAGCGCCATAGGCCGCACGAGGTGGAAATCACCATGGCGTAGTTCTTGCCGGTTTCCACTCCCCACACGGGAACAGCCTTCGCCATCAGCGACGGGTCGGCAACAGCGCCCTTTCCGATGGGGTTCTCGATATACTCCATGGGAATGAACTCATAGAACACGCCGTAGTCGAGCATCAACAGCATCGACGGATCCGCCGGGTCATCTTGCAGGCCGAAGAATCCCTCGCTCGCATTATAGGTTTCCATATAGTGCATACGGTCGGAGGGAATCAGTTCTTCGTAGTGTTTGCGATAGGGAGTGAATGCCACGCCGCCGTGGAAGAACACTTCCATGTTTGGCCACACCTCTGTGAGGTATTGCTTGCCCGAAATCTCCATCACGCGTGTCAGCACCGACAGCATCCACGAGGGAACGCCGCTCAGGTTTGTCACGTTTTTCTTTACCGTCTCCTGTGCAATGCGGTCGCGCTTGATCTCGAAATCGCTCAGCAGCGCCGTCTGTTTCTTCGGCACCCTCACTAAGTTGGCAAGCGGATTGATGTTCTCAATGAGAATGGCACTGAGGTCGCCCACCAACGAGTCTCTCAGCGTATAGTTGGGCGAATGGCTGCCGCCCAGTATCAGCGCGCGCCCGTCGAAGAGGCGGCTCTTGGGATTGTTGCGCAGATAGAGCGCCACCGAGTCATAGCCTCCCTGATAGTGGATGTGTTTCAGTCCCTCGTGGGTAACGGGGATGAACTTGCTCTTGTCGTTGGTGGTGCCTGAAGACTTTGCATACCATTTCACTTGTCCCGGCCAGAGCACGTCGCTCTCGCCATGGCGCATCCGCTCGATATAGCCTTTCAGTTCCTCGTAGCCGTTCAGCGGAATGGTCTGGGCAAAGTCGGCATACGTCTTTACGGTCGAGAACAAATGTTTCCGCCCGTATTCCGTTTGCTTGGCATGCGCCATCAGCCCTTGCAGCACCTCCTGTTGCATGGCTTCGCCCTCATGTTGGTGCCGTTCCAGTTCCTTCTGCCGTTTCAGGAACACATTCCTGACAATTCCAGTAACACTCATTTTCGGAAAAATCAATTTGGCTGCAAAGTTACGGATTATCTTTCGGATACAATCATATTTTCTTTTTTTTAACGTCAATCCGCCCAAAACGGGCTTTTTCTTCGCAAATGCTTGGCAGTTTCAAAGAAAAACCGTATTTTTGCAGTGTCCTAAAACAATATGTAATATGAATTCATCAGCTGTTTTCGACGCAACGTTTATGCAGAATCTGAGTCTCATTGCGCAGGATGAAAACCTGGCGAGGAGGCTGGTGCGCTATGTCAGCAAACTGGCACATCCCAAGGAAGACGAAACCCGGATGACCGAGCAAGAGTTCTTCAACAACATTGAAGAGGCAGAAAAGCAAATTGAACGAGGTGAGGGCATCACATTTAATAGCATCGAAGACATGAACCTTTGGCTCAGCAGATTATGAAAACATATCAAATCACCTTCTCACCTTTGGCTAAAGAAGGACTGGCTAAACTTAAACGAAGCGAACCAACATGTTTTCAGAAAGCCATGCGGCTTCTCAATGAAATTGTCGTGCATCCCAAAACAGGAACAGGACATCCGGAACCTTTGAAGGGCATACCTACAAACCGCTGGTCAAGGCAGATTTCCAAGAAACACAGACTGGTTTATAGAATCTTCGAAGCGGAAATACATGTGGATGTATTGTCTTCCTATGGACACTACGAAGATAAATAATCCAAACTCAAACAGGCACAGCTTGCGCCAATGGCGCAAGACCACAGTTTTTATTCGGCAAAACCTACACTTTCGATCACCAAAACCTTAGTTTTTGATTACTAAAACCTATGCTTTTAATTGTTCAACTCCCAATGTTCAATGTTCAATAGTCAATGTTCAATGGAAAACGGTCAACGGTCAATGCTCAATGGTCAATGTTCAATGTTCAATGGTAAACGTTCAATTACTACTGATGCGATAAAATCGCGTTAGGTATAAATATTCAAAATAGAGTGAGTTCTTTGACAGATTGATTGAGATTGACAGAGTCTCTCGGCTTGGTAACAAGTTCTCTGAGCGAGGTCTTTTCCAAAGCAGAGATT
>JAFUVB010000083.1 GCA_017471245.1 Prevotella sp. | reverse complement strand
TGAAATAGAGATCGACTGGGAGCAGACTGATCAGCCGATGGTGAGCAAGCGCATCGTGATCACCAACCCATCAATCAACGGAAAGACACTGGGAAAGATGCATTTTTCAAGTGTACACGGCGTAAACATCACCCGACTGACACGTCAGGGAATCGATCTATTTGCCAGTGCCGGCCTGCCTTTGCAGGTGGGCGACCGCATTATGGTAGTTGGACAGGAAGATGCAGTGAACCGTGTGGCCGACCTGATGGGCAATTCCTTGCGCCGTCTCGATGCTCCCAACATTGCAACTATATTCATCGGCATCATCATCGGCATCATTTTCGGATCGCTGCCGTTCACTATTCCCGGCATGCCTGTGCCGTTGAAGCTCGGTATTGCAGGCGGTCCGCTGATCATTGCCATATTGATAGGCCGCTATGGATACAAGATTCATCTGGTGACATACACCACAACCTCTGCCAATATGATGCTCCGCGAGATCGGACTGGTGCTGTTCCTGGCAAGCGTAGGCATCAAGGCGGGCAACGGTTTCTGGGAAACGGTGGCAGCAGGCGACGGTCTTCTCTACGTGCTTTCAGGATTCCTGATCACCACCATACCGATTCTCATTATCGGAACCATAGCCAGGAAGCGCTACAAATTCAATTATTTCACCATCATGGGCATGCTGGCTGGAACCTACACCGACCCTCCCGCACTGGCCTACGCCAACAGCGTATGCTCGAAAGAAGCGCCTGCGCTCGGCTACAGCACGGTATATCCGCTGTCGATGTTCCTTCGCATATTCACAGCCCAGCTGATTGTGCTGCTGTGTTGCGGCTAATCGGGATGACAAATATACAATAATAACACGTAACGGATAAAACAACAAAACATTATAAGTAACATCATGAAAAGAATCCTTTTATCACTGACTGTATTGTTCAGCACGACAATGATGTTTGCACAAGGAGCAAAGAACATCAAAATCAATGAAGTGCTGACCAACAATACTGCCAGTCTGCAGGATGAATTCGGCGTGCACCTTCCCTGGGTGGAACTTTCCAACGTGTCGTTCACCACGTATAACATCAGAGGAATGTTCATCACCACCGACAGAAGCGTGCTCGACAAATCCCTCTCTGCCCCTGAGCGCATCGCGAAGATGTGCATCATTCCCAACGGAGATGAGCGCACATCCATGACCGGGCGCAGTCATCTGCTCCTATTCCTTAACTCCAATCCAGCAAAAGGTGCCATGCACCTCAGTGTTCCGGTGGATACGCTGAAGCCGGTATGGATTGCCCTCTACGACGGAAACGGTGTCGACCTGATCGATTCCATCACTGTTCCGGTGCTCGACGAGAACAAATCGTATGCCAAAACGAAGAAAGGCTGGGACGTGAAGCCCTCGGAAGCCGTCACTCCAGGCATCAGCAACATCATCGAAGTGAACGAATCGAGAATCGCAGAGCTAAAGCGCGACGACCCATACGGACTGGGAATCACCCTGCTATCTATGGGAATCGTGTTCGCCTGCCTCGCTTTGCTGTATGTTTTCTTCAGCATTCTCGGCAAGTTCATGGTGAAGAAGAGGAACGAAAAGAAGAAATCGGGTGATCCCGACGGCTGGGTGAAGAAAGCCCGCATGCCGGTTGCAGCCAAAGATTCCAAGATGAAACTGGATAAGAGTCCGAAGGAGGACGACATGGACGTATATATGGCCGTTATCGGCATGGCTCTCAAAGAATATCTGGATAACATCCACGACGAAGAGAGCGGCATTATCACCATCCGCCCACACCACACCATGTGGAACAATGACTTGTAAATATTAATAATGTAATAACAATATACAGTAACAATGGATAAGTATCAATATAAAGTGAACGGCATCGACTACGACGTGGAAATAGAAGATGTGGAAGGCAGCATTGCCAAAGTGAAAGTGAATGGTAAGGCTTTCGAAGTGGAACTGAAAGAACCCGTGAAGGCAAAACCCAAGGCAACGAAAGTGACTCCGGTAGCTGCTCCGGTAGCAGCAGCCACAACAAGCGCTCCGGCATCTGCGCAACCGGCAGCCGCTCCCGGCGCTGGAACAAAGGTTTCTGCCCCGCTTCCCGGCACCATCACTGAGATAAAGGTGGCAGTGGGCCAAGCTGTGAAGGCCGGCGACACCGTGATTATCCTGGAAGCAATGAAGATGCAGAACAACATTGAGGCAGAAAACAGCGGAACGGTGACATCGATTCTCGTCAACAAAGGTGATGCCGTGATGGAAGGCACCGCCCTGCTCACCATCGGATAACTATAAAAATGATATAGGAAAATGACATTTATAGAGTTTATCATATCCAATTTCAATGAGTTCCTTACGTATACCGGCTTTGCCAACCTTACGATACCGAACCTCATTATGATAACAGTGGGCGCTTTCTTTATCTGGCTCGCCATCAAGAAAGACTTTGAACCGCTGCTGCTTGTGCCTATCGGACTGGGAATCATCCTGGGAAACATCCCGTTCCGTGCCGATGCCGGACTGGAAATCGGTCTTTATGAAGACAACTCCGTGCTGAACATCTTCTATCAAGGTGTGCGGCAAGGTTGGTATCCACCGCTTATCTTCCTCGGAATCGGTGCCATGACCGACTTCTCGGCACTGATAGCCAACCCGAAGCTTATTCTCATCGGTGCAGCAGCACAGTTTGGCATCTTCGGAGCCTACATGCTGGCACTCGCACTTGGCTTTGAACCCAATCAGGCAGCTGGCATTGCCATCATCGGCGGAGCCGACGGACCAACGGCAATCTTCCTTTCTTCGAAGACAGCACCCAACCTGATGGGTGCCATCGCCGTATGTGCCTACTCGTATATGGCACTGGTTCCCGTTATCCAACCATTCGTGATGCGCATGATGACCACCAAGAAGGAGCGCCTCATCCGCATGAAACCGGTGCGCAACGTGAGCCAGACGGAGCGCATTCTCTTCCCGATCATCGGTCTGCTGATGACCACTTTCATCGTGCCTTCAGGCCTTCCGCTGCTCGGAATGCTCTTTTTCGGCAACCTGCTGAAGGAATCTGGCAAGACCACTCGTCTGGCAAAGACTGCCGGCAACGCACTGAACGACATCGTTGTGATGCTGTTGGGTCTCACCGTAGGTTGCTCCACGCAGGCGAGCGAGTTCCTCACCATGAACACGATCTACATCTTTGCCATCGGTGCAGGTGCGTTCTTCGTGGCAACGATGAGTGGTGTGGGCTTCGTGAAGATTATGAACCTCTTCCTGCCGAAAGGCAAAAAGATCAACCCATTGATAGGTAACGCCGGTGTGTCTGCCGTGCCAATGGCAGCCAGAATATCCAATAACCTGGGTCTGGAATACGATCGTCACAACTTCTTGCTTATGCATGCCATGGGTCCGAATGTGGCTGGCGTGATCGGATCGGCCGTTGCTGCCGGTGCACTTCTTGGATTCTTGCAGTAAGCATGTAGGGAGCATCGCTCCATTGAGCTGAAAAGGCGGCATCCCAAGAGGCATCTGAGCCACGAACACTGCCGATGGCAGTGCATGAAAGCGGATAGATGCATCTTAGGATGCCGCGATTAAAGAAACATTTTTCAATTTTGTAAACTCAGAAAAGGCACTTCACCGATAAACAAATGGCAACAGGAAGACCGAAAATGGCTATCATTGATCCCAACACACTGGCTGTGATGGGATTGAGAAGCATGCTGCAGGAAGTGATGCCCATTATCAGCGTTGACTATTTCAGTTCTTTCGACGAACTGATGGACAACGCCCCGGAGCAGTATTTCCACTATTTCGTTGCCATGAACATTGTGCTCGGCAACCTCGCCTTCTTCCAAGAGCGACAACGAAAGACCATCGTGCTCATCGCATCCGACCATTCGCTGATGAGCAATTTCCATTGTCTGTGCATCAACGTTCCTGAAAAAGAGCTGGTGAAATCGCTGCTCGCCATGGTGCAAGGCGCGCATCCGCACGGCAAGAACATGCCTTCCATGCCCCAGGTGCTGCAAAAGAAAATCCTGTCGAACAGAGAACTCGAAGTGCTTTCACTGATTGTGCAAGGCTATATCAACAAAGAGATTGCCGACAAGCTGAACATCGGGCTTGCAACAGTGATCACCCACCGCCGCAACATCATGGACAAGCTGGGGGTGAAGAGTGTGAGCGCACTCACCATTTATGCGGTGATGCACGGCTATGTAGACATCAGCAAGATATAGCTGATCAGCTCCTTTTTCCGAAAACCATAGGTTTCACCTTCTGAAACCTATGCTTTTGACCCCTGAAACCTATGCTTTTGAGGGCTGAAACCTATGCTTTTGAACGCCGAAACCTATGCTTTTGAACGCCGAAACCTATGCTTTTGAAAAAAGGAAGCTAAAACGGCGGTTTCGCAAGGCTACAGTTTCACGGTGCTGATATCCACCAGATTGTTCACAATAGCATAGATGGTGAGGCCCGCCGGACTGTGTATCTGCAACTTCCTTGCTATGTTTCGGCGATGGGTGATCACGGTATTGGTGGATATGCACAGATGATCGGCAATCTCCTTATTGGTCATTCCCTGCACAAGACTCACGATAACATCCTTCTCTCTGTCACTAAGCGCCTCGCTGCTGTCGGGTGTTTGGTTGATCATCTTTGAGATATTGGCAGAAACATCATTCTGTCTTTGCTTCCGCTCCAGCATCCTGATGGTTGGAATAAATATGTCGTCCTCCACCTTTGCATGCTGTCCGAGCCATTCCTCATTCTTATAAAGGTCATACAAAACTGACATCAGGCGGTTGTTGCGCTGCGTGTCTGAAGGCAGATACTTGATGATGATGTTCTTCAGTTCGCGAAGTTTCTGCGTGGTTTGACCGTGATGCTTCGAGAAAGTCTCAATATCGTAGTCGCCAGTGGTCTCTCCTTTCGAGAGCCTGTCTACGTATGGAAACACATTGTGCTCCTCATATTTCATGTGGCTTCTTATTTCCTGGGCATAACGGTCGTACATCTTCATGATCAGGCGGGCAAGATTATCGTCTTTGTCGAGTGCATCCTGCAGTTTCTGACGTATCTCTGACAGCTGGAAATTCAGGAAATACTCATGAGAAGCCTTCAGGTAATGCAGCAATGTGGGTACCGACATACGGTCTGTATCATCCGAAGCCCGATAGCCGTTGATGGAATAATTCACAATGGCAAGGAATGTATATGAGTCCACTCCCTGATCTTCGCACACTTCGCGAACACTCTTATCGCCAAAGCCAAGATTGATTCCGAAGCGCCCTAAACTCTCAAGCAAACTGTAATTGTCTGCAATTAAATGAACCATTTTGTCGTCAGGCTCATACAATTTCTGATTTCTCATTGCACTGGTTTTTATGGTGCAAAAGTACGAAAAAGAAGTGAAAGAAAGACAGAATATCGTTTTTTTTAATGCAATTTAGAACTCCAGCGTGTATTTCACGCCGATATTATAAGCCCATTGCGTCTCTCCGTTGATGAAACGGGCAGATTTCTCGGCCTTCAACTGAAGGTTGGGAACCCACTCAAAGTTCAATCCAAAGGTTATTTTGTTGAAACCCTCGGCGTGGCGGTTGCTTCCCCACACAGCGTCATACCTGACAAAAGGAAGAAAAGACTTGCCTTCTTCGGTCTGTTTCCAGAAAGACAATACATTGTAACCTGCCTCCATGCCAAACGATGACTTCTCACCGATGGCGAAAACCGCAGAACCGTCGGCTATCCAATGATGGCCCACATACTGAAAATCGGCTGAAGCATAGCTGATATCGGCACCCGACAGAGCCACAAACGGCGGTGCTGCCAGCGTCTGAGCATGAGAACTTACAGAAATAGCTATGCCTGCGAACATCAGTCCACAGGCATAGCTATGCTTTATGATACTTACCAAACGCCTCATGCGCCTATTTTGCGTAAGCAACAGAGCGAGTCTCGCGAATCACAGTAATCTTTACTTGTCCGGGATAGGTCATTTCGTTCTGAATCTTCGTAGCGATTTCTCCCGACAAGGCCTCTGTTTCTTTGTCATCCATCTTGTCTGCACCCACAATAACGCGCAATTCGCGACCAGCCTGGATGGCATACGTCTTCGTCACACCGGGATAGCTCATGGCAATAGCTTCCAAATCGTTCAGTCGCTTGATATATGCCTCAACGATTTCCCTGCGTGCACCGGGACGCGCACCTGAGATAGCATCGCACACTTGCACAATCGGGGCAAGCAGAGTGTTCATCTCCATCTCGTCGTGATGGGCACCGATGGCATTGCAGATATCTGGTTTCTCCTTATACTTCTCTGCAATCTTGGCTCCATAGAGTGCGTGCGGCAGTTCGCTCTCCTCATCAGGCACCTTGCCGATATCATGCAACAGGCCGGCGCGCTTTGCCTTCTTGGGGTTCAGTCCCAGCTCTGATGCCATGACGGCACACAGGTTGGCCGTCTCACGAGCGTGCTGCAGCAGGTTCTGACCATAGCTGCTACGATACTTCATCTTACCGATGATGCGTATCAGCTCAGGATGCAAGCCGTGAATACCAAGGTCGATAGCCGTGCGCTTGCCGGTTTCCACAACTTCGTTCTCGATTTGCTTCTTCACTTTGGCAACAACTTCCTCGATGCGAGCCGGGTGAATGCGTCCGTCGGCTACCAACTGGTGAAGTGCCAAGCGGCAAACCTCACGGCGAATGGGGTCGAATGCAGAGATGACAATTGCCTCTGGGGTGTCGTCTACCACGATTTCCACACCTGCCGCTGCCTCCAAAGCCCTGATATTGCGGCCTTCACGACCGATAATACGTCCCTTTACCTCGTCATTGTCGATATGGAACACGCTTACGGAATTCTCTATGGCTGTTTCGGTTGCCACTCGCTGTATTGTCTGAATGACGATTTTCTTAGCCTGCGCATTTGCATTCAGCTTCGCTTCGTCAACAATCTCATTGATATAGCTTGCTGCATCGGTGCGCGCTTCGTCCTTTAAGCTTTCAACAAGTCGGTTTTTGGCCTCTTCAGCGCTCAAGCCAGAAAGCTCTTCCAGCTTGGCACGCTCCTGCAACTGCATTTTTTCCAGTTCCTCTTGTTTCACCTGCAACAGTTTCTTCTCGTTGTCGATGCGCTGCTGCTGTTGTTCCACTTCCTGCTTCCTGCGCGATAATTCATCCTGACGCTGGTTCAGGCTGATTTCACGCTGCTTTAATCGGTTTTCGTTCTGCTGAATCTTCTGATTACGTTGTTGAACTTCTTTTTCCAGTTCAGACTTTTTGTTGAGAAACTTCTCTCTAACCTCAAGAAGCTTCTTCTCTTTTAAAACTTCTGCTTCCTTATTTGCAGCCGACAACATTTCGTTGTACTTGCCCGTAGCTACATAGCGGAATATCAAATATCCGCAAACACCACCTACAATAAGGGCTGCCGCAGCAATAATAATTACTATAATCATTTTGTTTCTATTGTATGTTAATATTCTCCTTTATAGCACTGCCTCTATTTCCTTGGTCAGCTTCTTGAGAATATCATCATAATCGCTCGTGTCGTTATGCCCTTTCTCGCTTTCATATTTAAGGGCTATAACCAACATAGCGGCATACAATATTTCCTTTTCGCTCTTCTTGCCTTTCAGAAGACCCGAATAGGTATTTACTGTATCATTTATAAGTTTCGCAGCATTACGATAATAAATCTCCTCATCGCGGTTTACCTTCACCGCCATGTCTGTATCGTAAAGATGCAATCTTATATGTAATTTGTCGTTCTCTTCTGCCATTGCCAGGAATTTTTAGCACATCAGCCGCTGTTGCAGCATCTGTTATTTTTCACTAAGCAGTGTAATACATCTGTTCACCTCTTTGATCATGGATGCCAAACGCTTCTTTGCAGATTCCACATCGCCGTCTGTGATTTCCACCATCCGTGCCATTTTGAGGCTGTTATAATCCTTTTGCGCCTGATCCAATTTCTCTTTCAGCTCCTTTATTTCAGCATCCCTGGAATCAACCATGGCATAAAGGTCTTCATTCTCCTTCTTCACCTCTTGGTGTTGGAGAATCATCTGCCTCATGCGGGTAGTGAAAAGCGTTAAAATCTTATTGTCTTCGGCCATTAGGATTATAATTTGTGGCAAAGATAATAATTATTTCTGATACCACAAAATTTATCCAACGAAAAACGCTAATTATTTATCAGTAACCGGCTTTGGCTCCTTCTTTGCAAGCATTACTACCTGATAAACGAAGTCGGAAACCCACTTTTGCGAGAAGCCAAGTCGCTTGTTATACTGACGGATGGCAGCAACTGTTTTCATTACGCCTGCATCCGTAAAGTCGTTTTTGTTGAAAATGTCGTTCACGGTCTTCTCTGTCAGAGTGTATATCACCTTTTTAAAGAAAGACGGTACGCGGAGTTTAAATTTCATCAGGTTACCTGTGAGCATCATGATGTCCTGTGAGAAATTCTGGAACTGTATCAGATATGTCTGCACATCCTGTATCTTACGGCAGTTCTTGTTCACGCTCTGGTCGATTTCCTTGAAGAAGAGATCGTCGATCTTGTACAAATCGCGCAACATCTTACGGCAATGCACCTTCTCGCCCACCCCAAGTTTGTTTTTCACAGTTGGCACTCTCAGCGTTGTTTTGAACATTCTCAAATCAGGCAACATAGCCAGATTCGTGATACTTGCACTCTCTGCAATGGCAGCTTGGAAATAAACCCTGACGAGTGTCATGAAATCTTCCATGCCTCCAGTCTTCTGCTGACCGCCATTATTGCGTCTGAAAACTTTGTCAAATAGTCCCATTTCTTGTAAAATCTTAAATAAACGTCTGCAAAAGTACACCTATTTTGTCAAAAAACAAAATTATTTTTGATTATTATAGATATTCTTATTATCTTTGCATGAAAATTATACAATTATGAAAGGTATTGTATTAGCAGGAGGAAGCGGCACGCGCCTCTACCCGATTACAAAAGGAATCAGCAAGCAGCTGATACCTATTTTCGACAAGCCCATGATATACTATCCGATATCAGCATTGATGTTGGCTGGCATAAAAGACATATTGATCATCTCAACGCCACACGATCTGCCTGGATTCAGGAGGTTGTTGGGTGACGGATCAGAATTAGGTGTTCATTTCGAATATGCTGAGCAACCCAGTCCTGATGGTCTTGCGCAAGCATTTATCATCGGCGAGAGTTTCATAGGTAACGATGCATGCTGTCTGGTTTTAGGAGATAACATTTTCCACGGGGCAGGCTTCACCTCACTTTTAAAGCAAAGCGTCATCGATGCAGAGCAGTATGGAAAAGCCACAGTATTCGGTTATTGGGTGAACGACCCTGAACGCTATGGCGTGGCGGAGTTCGATTCAAACGGGAAATGCCTCTCAATTGAAGAAAAACCGAAGAATCCCAAGAGCAACTATGCCGTAGTGGGATTGTATTTCTATCCCAACAGTGTGGTAGGTATCGCAAAGCAGATAAAGCCAAGTGCAAGGGGGGAATTGGAAATCACTTCCGTGAATCAAGAATACCTCAAGAAAGGAGAATTACAAGTAAAACCATTTCAACGCGGATTTGCCTGGTTAGATACTGGAACACATGACAGTCTGTCTGAGGCAAGCACTTTTATTGAGGTAATCGAAAAGCGACAGGGACTGAAGATAGCCTGTTTAGAAGAAATTGCATTCAAGCGCGGATGGATTAGTGCTGACAAACTGCGCGAGGTTGCAGCACCGATGGCGAAAAACGATTATGGGAAATACTTGCTTGCACTGGCAAACAAGGTTCCGCTCTGAGCAGAGACAGTATTAACGCATCAAAGAAGTGTCTGTCATGATTAGTTGGCATTATCATTCAAAGTGTAATTAAACAAAAAAAGCAATATGACTGAAGAAACAAACAACATTCAAACCGAGATTATCGAAGAAGAAACCTCGTCATTTAATTTCGGGTCTATTTACAAGGCGCTGATTCTGAATTGGTATTGGTTCCTGCTTTCATTCATCATCTGCATGGGAGCAGCATACCTATATTTGCGCTATACTGTACCTAACTACAATGCTTTCGCAAAGATGCTCATTAAAGACGATGACGGCGGACGCAGGAGAAGTGGCGGGCTTCAAAGCATGGAGAACCTGGGATTGATGAGCCAAAGCTTGGGTATTCAGAATGAAATGCAGGTTCTTTCCTCAAGCATCTTGGCAACAGATGCTGTGCGCGACCTTAAGCTGTATGTCAACTACTACCTCGAAGGTCGTGTTACAGGAAACATACTCTACAAAGATCAACCGATCACCGTGGATATTGATCCGGAGCATCTGGAGAAACTCAATTCCACAATCAATCTTTCAATTACCAGAGTTGGCAACAATTACGAAGTAACAGGTGTCTACTACGTACCTACAGATGACTACAACATGCGAGGTCCGTATGGCATCAAGCGTACCATTACGCAATTCCCGACAATGATACGCACTAATGCAGGATACATCACGTTTAATACTTCTGGAAAGAATCTATTACCTGAAGGCAGGACGATGCGTGTAAGCATTTGCTCACCACGGATGATGTCGGGCAAATATGCGGGTTCTCTTTCAGTTACACAAAAAACAGAAGAATCGTCGGTTCTCACTCTTTCTCTTGTTGACCAAGTTCCTCGCCGTGCATTGGACTATTTGAATCAGCTGGTAGTATGCTATAACCGCCAGGCAAATGCCGACAAAAATGAGGTCGCTGTACGTACTGAGGAGTTTATCAATGAACGTTTGGCTAAGATTAATGGAGAATTAGGTAGCACCGACGGTGCTCTGGAAAGCTATAAGCGCCGCAACCGTCTGGTGGAACTCAAGACTGATGCGCGCGAATCATCTGCCAATGCTTCTGCCTACGAGCAAAAACTCAATGACATTAACACACAAATAGCCCTAATTGACGATGTATCCAGTGCAGTGAACACCTCTAACCGTTCTCAGTTGCTGCCGACGGTTGGCTTGCAAGATGCTTCTGCCAATCAGTTGATCAACGAGTATAATAAGATTGCGATGGATCGCAACAGATTATTACGCACAGCCGCAGAGAACAGCCCTATTGTTGAACCGCTTACGGAGCAGCTCGATGAAATCAACAGCAGCATTAAACAGTCATTGGCTCAGGCTCGTCGCAATGCCATTATCCAGCGCAATGCCATTGCAACACAGCATGGACAGTATACTGGCGAGATTAGCCGCACACCAGAACAGGAACGAATCCTCACTCAGATCGGACGCCAGCAGGAAGTAAAGAGCGGTCTTTATCTGATGCTTCTTCAGAAACGCGAGGAGAATTCCATCTCTCTTGCCGCAACCGCAGACAAGGGTAAACTCATTGAGTTGCCAAAATTCGGAGGAAAGGTTAGTCCGAATAATCGCATGATATATTTGATTGCATTGGCAATCGCACTTTTGTTGCCGAGCCTCATCATCTTCCTTATCAATTTCTTCAGGTATCGCATTGAAGGACATGAAGATGTAGCGAAACTAACCCCGTTACCAATCCTTGCAGATGTGGCAGTCGCCAGCGATTCAGCAAAGACAAAGGCAGACATTGTGGTTCATGAGAATAAGAATAACCAAATGGAGGAGATTTTCCGTTCCATGCGCACCAACATACAGTTCATGCTTTCGGAAGGTCAGAAGGTCATTATGTTTACTTCAAGCACCTCTGGTGAGGGAAAGACATTCAACGCTGCCAACATCGCTGTTAGCTTTGCACTTCTCGGGAAGAAAGTGATTTTGGTGGGATTGGATATCCGCAAGCCACGTTTGGCAGAATTATTGGAGATCAAAGATCATCATCACGGCATCACACCACTGTTGCTTCACAGCAATCCATCAGTGGAGGATGTGAAAGAACAAATATTGTCTTCTGGCATTAATGAAAATCTTGACACGCTGATGGCAGGTCCGATTCCTCCGAATCCTGCAGAATTAATCGCCCGTCCGTCACTCGACATCGTAATGGGTATTCTGCGCGATCTTTACGACTATATCATTATTGATACTGCTCCTGTAGGATTGGTAACAGATACTCTTCAAATTGCACGTGTGTGCGACGCCACTGTTTTCGTGTGCCGTGCAGACTACACGCCAAAAAGCAGTTTCCAATTGATCAACAGTCTGTCTGTAGAGAAGAAACTTCCCAACATGGCTGTGGTTATCAATGGCATCGACATGTCGAAAAAGAAATACGGCTATTATTATGGATACGGAAGGTATGGCAAATACGGACGTTACGGATACGGCAGGTATGGGTATGGACGCTATGGGCGATATGGTGCATACGGTCGGTATGGTGCTTACGGACGTTACGGCAGCTATAATTCTTATGGCTACGGTGGGTATGGAGCCAACCAATATAGCAATTTAGGTCAGTATGGTAACTATACGAACAGCCGTTATGGTGATAAGAACGACAATAGTGTAAAGAGATAGTGAATGACTATTGCAATAGATTTTGATGGTACCATCGTAGAACATGAGTACCCCAAGATAGGACGTGAGATCCCATTTGCAGTTGAGACATTGCAAATGCTCATAAAGGATCACCACAAACTGATCCTTTGGTCGGTAAGAGAAGGGGAATTGCTCGAAGAAGCCGTCAACTGGTGTCGCGACCGCGGTATAGAGTTCTATGCCGTGAATCGCGATTATCCAGAAGAAGAGCAGGAAAAGAATAATCATTTCTCAAGAAAGCTGAAAGCAGATCTGTTTATTGATGACCGTAATGTAGGAGGACTTCCTGATTGGGGAGTGATTTACGACATGATCAAGCATGGTAGGACATGGCAAGATCTGATGCACGATAGGCATGGAACAAATAACAAGCCTCCCAAAAAGAAGCACTGGTGGTCACGTTGACCCCAGTGCTTCTTTATTTTGAGTAGCCGAAACTATCTTCTATCAATATGCATTCTCATCGCCTTTTAACACATCACGCACGGTCTTCAGAATAATAGAAACGTCTAACCACATGCTCCAATGCTCGATATACCAGATATCCATTTCCACACGACGAGCCATATCGTCCACGGTTTTCGTCTCTCCCCGTAATCCATGCGTCTGCGCCCATCCTGTAATACCAGGTTTAACATAGTGGCGTACCATGTAATCCCCGATTCTGGCACTATAGTATTCCGTGTGTGCCAACATGTGAGGACGCGGACCGACAATGCTCATCTCGCCTTTCAACACATTGATGAATTGTGGAAGCTCATCTATATTGGTGTGTCGGAGAATCTTTCCCCACAAAGGAACACGCGGATCATCCTTTGTTGCCTGCAGGCTGTCTGCATCGGCATTCATTTTCATTGACCGGAACTTATAAACCCAGAAATCTTTTCCATCATAACCTGTGCGCTTTTGTTTGAAGAACACCGGTCCAGGCATCGTTATCTTCGTTACGAGGGCAACTATCAGATAGATAAACGGGAAAAGCAGGCACAGGAAAGGTATGGTTATAACCATGTCGAAAACACGTTTCTTGATACGATTTACCACATTCATCAGGGGTTCATTATATTGTGCCAACACGTATGCATTGCCAAACTCCATCGGTATGGTGTTCCTTTCCTTGCTGGAATAGCTTTCTGGTACATAGTACACTCTTACCACCTGCTGTTCGCATGCAATGAGCAATTGCCTGAGCCACTTCTCGTCATATTTTTCTACCATCGAGATGAAGAGTTCATCCGTCTGACGATTCTGTATGGCAGGAATCAGCTGATCCAAAGGTAGCATTCCCTCCTTATTCTCTTTTCCGTATTCTCCCACAATCTCGTAACCGTTCCATCCGTCTGACATCTCTGTCTTCACGGCATCCATCATCACGCCGCTGCCCACCAATATGGCACGCGAAGAGTCGCGCCCTGACCGTCTGATATAATGCATTATCTTTCTCAGGAAAACTCGCTCAGCAGACAAACAAATAAATGTAATAGCAAAAACTGTCAGAGAACGGAAGAAACCAGGTACGAATGCATGGGTCATACCCAGTAGGGCATCATATACTAATATATATAATAAGGTTGTCTTAAAGGCGTTTTTCATCACCGTGGCAGGGGTAACCATACGATGATGCAAGGTTATAGGCAGATAAAAACGGGCAATCAAATAGGCGACATTTGCCAAAAGCAGATCATCTATTATACCATAATCTGTGATACCTTCCATTGGCCACCAGCCGAAGAACGCTGATATACCCAATGACACATTCAATACAACCCAGTCTGTAATGGATATGAACGAAAGAATCCATAATGATTTGTTCGCCGCCGATCTCATCCGATTCCTTTTTCTTTGAATTGTCTGTATTACCTAAGTTAATTTGTTCTTTAAAACGATGCAAATATATAACAAAAAAAAATACCAGCCAAATTTTTGGCTGGTATTTTTCTTTTCGTATTCACTACATGTTCATTATTTTGCCCTATGCTTCATGCGCCACATCCAATGCCACAATCTAAATACGGGCTCCCACAGACATTCAGATGGATACCGTCCCATCAGTCGCAGGTCTCGCTTTACGCGTTGAATATTTTTCCCGAATTCTGAATTACGCATCTTCTCACTGACACGTGTATCATATTTTCCAAAATTACCAGATAGCATGATTTCTTTTAACAAGAACTGTCCTTGCCTCTCATTAGCCGGCACCACCATCCATTCTGTAGACATGCCAAGTACTTCATGGAGCACCCACATCACAGCTGTCGCAAACTTATATATTCCCAAGTGCTTAAACAGTTTCGCAACATCATCCCTACAACCAGAATCAAAACGCTTCTTTAACAGATAATAATAGTCAATCACCTGTCGTAATCCAAGACCTTCATTGAAGAAATGATTAGACAGATGCACCATCTGATAAACTATGTTGAATTCCAATGTCGGCACAAAGATAAACATTCCTTCTTCCTGTATGGGCTCTTCGTTTGAAAACTGATAAGGAGTCTGTTCCTTGAAATACTCCTGAAGTCTCTTGTTATGTATCAAGTTGTTCATGAAAGCGGGCCGGTAATGAATCTCTACCGGCGTACCGCCAAAATCTGGCACTGCTACATGATGATAGCAAAAATGTGTGTAACCGACTTTTTCGCGCGTAAAGGCAAGTATGGCATCATCATCCATCCTTGGCTTCCCTTCTTCACATACCACCACCCACAGGTCAATGTCACCTGGAATGCGCATCATCTGATCGGGATACATCAATGCATTACCCTGACCTTTTAAGATACATGTCCTATACCCCAGTTTATTTAACCTCCTACAGGCTTTCGCTGCACGGCGATTTATCTTACTATTCAGATTGACTAATTCATTCGCCTCTGCATACCATTTGAAAAACAACATCTTGGGAGGAAGCTTTTTTTCCGGTAAATTTTTCACCCCATAAAAGCAAACGCCAAGAACGGTCTGCTGGATAGCTGTCTTATAAATTGCCCTCCACTCATCCTCGGTAATATTTAGTTCCTCAAACTTTGCGCTTGCACCTACAGAATATTTCAACAACTCGAAAAACTTCTCGTTTACCTCTTTATTCATACCACATCAAAACTATTGTCTTAAGCATATCTGCTACAACAATTTCTCCTGTCATTTCCTCCCTTTATTCTATAATATCTCATGTGTCAGGATATTCCAGACAAATAAGACATTCCCCACCAAATATCGTTTCCACATCCTACGAGGCTCTATCATTAATCTGTACAACCATTCCATGGAATGCTCCTGCCACCATTTGGGTGCTCTTTTCGCAGTTCCTGCAAAGAAATCGAACACAGCACCAATCGTTCCCACATGACAATGGATGTCGAGTTCATTCCAATGTGCATACGTCCATTTCTCTTGTTTCGGTGCAGTCATGCCGATCCACAACAAATCAGGTTGCTCTCTGTTGACTGCCTCGATCATCTTCTCATCGTCCTCTTTCGTGAACTCACTTTTAAAAGGTGGCGAATAGGTTACCACATTCAAATTTAGATAAGCAACTTTCGCTTTTTCTCTAATCAACTCGAGCACCTTTTCGGAACTGCCTAAGAACATCACCTTTGGCAAATCACGCTTTATTAATTCTTTGTCCGCAGCTTTTGAATTCAGCCGTTCCATCTCGAATTCAAACAAATCCCATCCTGCGATTCGCTCTTTCGGCTGACTCTTGGCACCAATCCATCTGCATGCTTTCACAATACTTGCCCCATCGGGAACCAGCACGTCGCCCTTCATCAATGCTTCAGCAAATGCCTCATCCTTCAACGCCATGTTATAAGAATGGGCATTGATGGTATTGATGAGCCGTTTGCCCTCGCCCACCCTGCTCAGGTCGCCACGATGTTCGACCAGCTCAAGTTTTTTCAGCCACGCCATCAGTCTGTAAGGTATCTTTTGAGGATTTCGGAATAGAAATTATGCGTATCGCACGTCACTTCCTTGGTCAAGCGGTAGTTCAGTTTATGAAAGCAGCAACTGGCCAGCAACTGTTCCATCCACTTATCATCATACAAATCACTGATACGGTGTCCCAGCTGCAGTGTCAGGTAGTTATTGTTGCGAGGCATCGCTGCTATTTCTTCTGGAAAACTGCGCGATATTTCGCCAAAGAACAAATGAAATATATAGTATTCGAGCACGCAGTCGTAGTCTTTCCAGTATTGATACAACAATTCTCGCAACACTGTAAGGATTGGATGGTTGGTCACGGAGGTGATAAACCAGTTTGAATAGCCAATGAGTTGTCCTTGGCTGTCGCGATATTGCATCAGGAACAAGTTGCCATCCATCACTTTCCTTGGATACCTGCGACCTGTGCAGAGCACCGTTGCATCCATCCACGTGCCGCCAAAGCGTGTCAGCAGTTCAAGTCGGATGAGGTCGGCAAACATGGCAGGTGGAATGATACCTCGGCGATACTTGTCTTCCACGAAGCGAGGAAGCGTTACGTAGTCGGAATAATTCAGGGATGTAATCACCGTTACATCACGGTCGGTCAGGTTGCTGACGATAGAACGGTGGCACGCCTTTACCAAATCGGGAGCCTGCTCCATGCCTTGCAACCAGCAGAACCACACCTTATTGCTGTGCAGATGTACCCTTTCCTGCCCTCGATGCTCATCGATCAACTGCTGCATTTGCGTCCCGTACTTCTCCAACAGAAATGGATCCACCCGCTCACACACGGCAGGATAGATGGTTTTCGAGGATTCACCTGTACGAACAATTCGCCACAACTGCTTCACTATAATCGGCAAAACGCCTAAGCGCCAATATTCACGCACCAGGCGCAAACCGCCGAATTGTCGATATTTCGTAATTAGACGAGCAGACATTAATCGAGGTGCTCAACTGTCATAAGAAGCAGGAGTTGAGCGAATGAAAAACAGGACTCCCTATTTCATGCAACATGCGTTGTATGCACGCGCGTACAAAGGAAAAACATGCCGCATCCTGCACCTACGGCGCAAATACACTGATAACCAGCGACTTGCCGAAAACAAACATGCACCCGTTGCGGCACCCAAAGCCCGATTTTTGAATTTGTCGTGGAAAATTCAAGGAGTTTTAAAAAACTCGGATTTTGCATCACTTTGATTTTCAATGAGTTGGAGAGATAAAATAAAAAAGCACGACAAAACGCTTTTCGTGCACCCAAGACTTGTGTTGGCGCGCACAAGCAGGCAAATCCGTGGAAAAACAGGAGAATATTCAGGAACTGCAGTACATTTTTGAGAGAAAAAATGCACTGGGTGCGGGTTCGGGTGTCGGATAATTTTCAGCTAAGCTGTTGGCTGTCAACTTTTTAACGCGCAGGTGCGGGATAGCGAAATTATTACCTCTGTGACGCGCGCGCGTACACGTGAGATCAAATTCGTGCTCGTCCTCTGCAAAACATGATCTTTAGCCCTCCCAAACATGATTTTTTGACCTTCAAAACATGATCTTTTGCCCTTCAAAACATTATCTTTTGCACCCCAAAACATTATCTTTTCAAGCCAAAATACTTGCCCCGTAAGGAACCAGTACATCACCTCCCACTAAAGCCTCTGCAAACTGCCCGTCCTTCAATGCCGTGTTATACGAATGAGCATTGATGGTATTGATGAGGAGCTTGCCAGTAGGTACACTCCCGAAAGACTCTATGCTATCAACAAGTTCAATTGTTTTCAAACGAATCATTTAAAAGATTTAAATAAATACTATGAAAAGCACCAACTTTCTTTTCCCACGTCAATTCATGCGCCACGTAGCATCTCGCATCATACCCAATCTTTCTGGCTTTATCTCTATGCGAATACGCCCATAATAACTTTTGGGCAAAACGCATTATTGTTTCATTATAATCATCTGCAATTTGAACTTTTAAGAGAACTTCATCAGGGAATGCGTCTTGTCCGCCTGCATTAAAACAAATTGTTGGACATCCCAAAGCAGAAGCTTCCAAAACTGACATTGAACCAGAATCCCTGAATGCCGGATATACACTTAAGTCACATGAACTTAATTCTTTAAGTAAATCGTCACGTTGCATAAAAGGAATCAGTTCTACCTGTTTCTGCAAGCCAAGTTCGTTAATCCAACCATTTACCTTATCAAGTTCTTGGGGGAAACGAATGCCTATCAAACGTATTACAAAGTTTTGTATTCCTTTCTCAACAAATGCAATACGAGCCGATTTCAAAAAGACATGAATACCTTTCCAATCAAGAGCTTTCCCCGCATATACCATTACAAACGTTTTTTCTGTATTCTCAAATACGGTCTCGCATCCTTCAAATTCATGCGGATTAAAACCAATTGCAGGAAGAACACTTGCCTGGTAGCCCTTGCAATAGATTCTCAAGCGCTCCATGTTCTCTCTGCTTGAAAACAAAAAAACTTTATTGTTCTTTTTTTGCTTTACCAACCATCCAAATAATCTCAAATCCATTCCTCTTAAACGCACTTTCTCTTTATGAATTGTATGCTGCTCCAAATCTTGATAGAATACAGGATTTATTGTCTCTGCTCCTCCTACAGGTCCCATAACAAAAGGAATATCCATGAAAAAGCCAGGGGAAGGTGTGCGATATTGATTGAATGTCAGATGATGTATTATATCAAAATGCAACTGCTCATGTCTTTTTTTGATATATTTTCTACACATTAATTGCCATATAATATAATTAAACTGCTCACCCCATTTCGAACCTATTTCTTTTTTATAATACATCCATTTCGGAACATCATAAAACAAATAATGAATATTGGGGAGACCCATTTCTGCAAGCGATTGCTCGATTTTTTCTCTGCATCTACTTCTTGTCAAGACATAAACATCGATTTCGGGATATTGCTGTGCCATGACCATCGGGACTTGCCATCCAACTCCATATTCAGAACCAGCATTAGGTTCGCTGGCATAAGCTATTATTAATACTTTCACGATATAAGATTTTTATAAATCTCTTCCAACTTACTGTTAATAAGAGTTGTTGAGAAATTCTTTTCAACAAAAACCTTTGAGAAATCACTCATCTCCTTACGTTTGTTTTTATCTTCAATTAATAACTGAATTTGTTTAGCCAAACAATCAATATCTCCAAAAGGAAATGTGATTGCATTCTTCCCATTTACTATTACATCTGGCAATCCACCAACAGGAGTTGTCACAAGTGGAATTCCATACTGCCATGATTCCAATACTACTATTGGAAAACCCTCTTGATAAGAACACAAGCAAAAGATACCACCTTTTTGGAAAACGTCTTTTTTTGCATTCCCAGTTAAATAACCTGGAAATGACACATCCTTTTCCGTTAACCCTAATCGTTTTGCATATTCTTTCGCATCGTTTACGCCTCCATTCCCCATCATTATTAGATGCCATTCCGGATACTTTCTGTATATTTTCTTATAAGCATCTAACAACAGGTTATACCCCTTGTTCTTATCAAAGTATGCTGCAAACAATATCGTATTATCGTGCAATTCGTATGGTATATCCTCCATGTGCATTATGGCATTGTGTAATACACGAACTGGTGTTTTAAGATTGGGGAACCACTCTGTTTCAAATTTGTTTTTCCACAAATCGGCAAGAACAATAATCAAGTCAGATCTCCTCATACACCAATTGAACAACCGGTCATGAGTGTGTTCTTCCAACTGATTTCCCATGTGAAGTTGCATAATTATTTTTTTTCTACCACCAACTGCTAACAAAAAAACTGGTAATTGGATTACTAAACAAATAAAATCCGGTACCGTATGAAAGTGTATGACGTCATATTTCCATATTCTAAAAAGAGCAACAAAATATGACTTTAAAGCATAAGAAAGTTTTTGCAATTTGTTCCCTTGTATCTGAGTTCCCAACCAGAAACAATTATAGTTATTCCAAAATGGCATTGCTTTCATAGTTCTGATGACAGAAGCCACACCGCCACGGCTCCGTTCTGCAGAACCCACCATCATTATTCTTTCACCTCTTCGCATTTACAGAATAATCCGTTTTCCCACCTTTTTTTCTATTTATAATGATACTACTACCTGCAAAAAATAAATCACTAATGATTAAGTATTAAAAACTTTTCATGTTCTATAATCTGCTCCTTTGTAAATCTTTTCTTGATTTCTCTTGCAGGAATACCTCCAGCTATACTATATGGGGGTATTGAATGTGTAACAACAGCACCGGCAGCAATTACGGAACCCCTTCCTATCGTTACCCCCTTCAATATCGTCACATTCGCTCCGCACCACACATCATCTTCTATCACCACAGGTAAATCGTTCTCGGGCAACTTCTCTGTATTATCGAGAATATATTTCCCCACAACATCTATCCGATGATCGCCCGTGATAATCGTTGGATTCGGGCCGAACACCACCTTCTTGCCAATTGTCAAAGGTGCCTCCGTGCAATAGAATACGCTTCCCTTGGGGATACTTGTCCCATCTCCGATACAGAGATTCCATAATCCTTTGAAATCGCTCTTCGATGGGCGCAAATAGACTCCCTTTCCACAGGACTTCATTGCACGTTTATAAAAAAAAGACAGAATACAATCCATGATATATGGGAAAATTGCAAACAATTTAATAATAATCTCAGAAAACTTTCTCATTTTTTAACAAACTCTTTTTATACTAACATAATACTCTCAAAAAAATACCATCAATCTAAACTTAAGACATTCTCTAAATACTCATACTTAAGACCTTCTCCACTATCGGTGCCATATCATAATACTTATATTCTGCCAGACGTCCACCGAAAATGACGTTTGTCTCTTGATCTGCCATCTCTTTATACTTTTCTGCAAGACTCATATTATACTCATCATTAACAGGATAATAAGGCTCCAATCCATCTTCCCACTCCATGCTATACTCGCGGCTGATTACTGTCTGAGGATTCAGATAAACATCATCGCCAAAAGTTTCAAAATGCTTATGCTCGATGATCCGAGTATAAGGTATGTCATAACTTGTATAATTGACAACTGCATTGCCCTGATAATTTGCAATATCAAGAACTACATTTTCAAAACGTACTGTTCGATAATTCAACAATCCTAACCTGTAATTGAAATATTCATCCAATTTGCCTGTATAAACTACATTGGAACATTGGATATCAAATGATGGACAATGTACATTCCAATGCTTTTCTTTAGTATTATAAGAACGAGAACAATTAAAGAAATCTATTCCGACCATTGTTTTCACCCCATTTAGAAGTCCTTCTATCAGCTTATTATATCCTCCAATCGGAACTCCTTGGTATCTATCATTAAAGTAATTGTTATCAAAAACAAGTCTAACGGGCAGCCGTTTGATTATAAAGGCGGGAAGATCTGTGCACTTCCTTCCCCATTGCTTCTCCGTATAGCCTTTAATCAAACGCTCATAGATATCACGTCCCACCAATAGTAGTGCTTGCTCTTCCAGATTACGAGGTTTTGTGACACCATCTTTCCGCATTTTTGCCTCTATTTCCTTTTTTTGCTCTTCTATTCTCTTTTCTGCCTCATATGGTGTCGTGACTCCCCACATTTGATAAAAGGTATTCATATTGAAAGGCAAATTATACAATTTTCCATTAAAATTAGCAACGGGAGAATTGGTATATCGGTTAAACTCAACAATAGAATTCACGAAGTCCCAAACATTCTTATTGTTTGTATGGAATATATGTGCTCCATACTTATGCACGTTTATACCTGCAATGTTCTCACAATAAACATTTCCGCCCGGATGCGAGCGCTTATCTATCACCAAACATTTCTTCCCTAACTTGTTAGCACGATACGCAAACGTCGACCCGAACAAGCCCGAGCCTACAATTAAATAGTCATAATACTCCATATTATTCTAAATACAAAAGAGAACAAAGATATTCTTCAGATTATAAATCTAAGTTAAAAATGACTTGATTCCTCTGTAGGATAATCTGTAAAGTTTACATTGTCAACGACCAGAATTCTCATCGGCAATCTCTTTACTGGTATTTCCTCTCTCAGCTACCTTCCTGTTAATAATGATAATTCTCCTCCTCTTCCTGATATTGTTTTCACCTGCTCGGATACACATGGCTAACATCATGAAGTATCCCATTCCTTTTCCCGACAGATAGGAAGTGTCCGCTGTGCTCTCCAATGCCAATGCCAATATGCACATCAACCCAACCTTGTAATATATCTTCTCTTTTTTATTAGCTACCTCCTTGTATCGTCTTATCCAGAACCACAAGAAAAAGAAAATTCCCACTAAACCGAACTGTGCTAATGTGGGATAATAAGCATCGGCTATGAACATTGGATTATCTGGCGACAACCCCCAAATATCATCGAGTTTGTACTTATAGTAAAGCGGAGAGTAATGCACAGCAGCAGCATTGGTAGCGAAAGAAGCGAATCCGCTACCGAAAGGAACATAATCCTTAAGAATAATATCACCCGCCACCGCATAACTGGCAGGACGCGCATCCATCTGTCCTACTTCTTCCTTTGATAAACCTTCCACATAATATGCATTGAACTTTGTCCAAGTAAAGAAAAGCACAATCACAACAAGAAGAAGCAACTGTAAGATACTTTTAGCAGATGTAAGGTTCAGTTTGTTCTTCAGAATAAAGAAAACACCAACAAATGCGATAAATTCACCCAAAACTTTTGACTTTCCAGAGAGCAAGCCGATGGCAACAATGATCAAAGCTATCCACTTATTATCGCCTTTATCACCATAGCAAAACAAATACAGCATAGAAACCATAAGAGATGCCTGACCAATGGCGGGAGTTTGTAATCCAAACGTTGAAATTCGAAATCCGTACAGACTCATTAAGACATAAGCGCCCATACATACTGTTAAAACGGTTATCATAAGATTACTCTGCCACTTCTTGAAAGTTGGTGCTAATAAATACGTACAATAGAACACGACGTATGGTCGAACCTGTTGTTGCATATCAAGCAACAAGGCATTTGTACTATTAATTCTCAGCGACATCGAATACAGAAAATAAAGCACAACCAATACCACATAGACTACGATTTCTTTTTGCGCCTTAGAAGAGCTCCGCTTATTCAATTTCGTTAGAGTATATAATGCTAAAGCAAGCGTCATGAATTCATCCACATAGTCGTTCACTCGATCATAAAACAAAATACACAGAGGAATGTATAGAATCCAGAACCATGTATAAAAAACGCTAATTTTCATATCAGATGAACTCTTTTCTATTATTAAAACAACAACACATGACCTATATCCAATACATTTTGTAGAAATCATGCTGAGGTACTCTATCTTTTTCAGGAGGTAGTTTCATGTAATCTCCATATTCACTTTTCAAGTAAGTATCGTAATCTTTGAGGGCAACAAAATGTCTGCCCTCGAATGAAATGCTTATATACTCCTCCCATATTCTCCTTTCTGTTATTTTTTTGTCCATTTCATAAATCCACCCCACATATTTAGAATCTGGACAATGATGGTATTTGTATAGTGTCATCAGTTTTAAAGATAATTGATGAAGAGGGCACCATGCAAACAAGAGTTTTACAATGACGAAAAATATTTTTTTCCAAAGTTTTCGTACTTCAGAGACTTTCCTACACTTCATAACATCGATTACCTTTAACAATCTCAATGACTTATGATACTTTACGCTGTCATCATAAGTATTGCACATATCATCTATTGGAAACACATCAATTGCGACACCTAAATTCTTTGTATTACCTCCCTCAATTACCATGGTACGCGTATCTGCGACTTTGCCAAAAAGAATGTTCACGTCTTTATCATTTCTACTATCATAAAAATGATAAAACCCAGCATTATGATTAAACTCCTCCGCAAAACGGTCATAGTCCTTCCTAAGCATTGCAATATCAATGTCATCGTCCCATGGAATATATCCACCATGGCGAACAGCTCCTAACAAAGTACCATATGCAAGAGTATATTGAATACCATGAGACTGACAAAAGTCATGAACATGCTGCAAGATTTCTATCTGAATGGCTTTATGTTCATCAAATGATATGAGTTTGTTTTCGTCCATATTATCAATAAATCATTTAAACATCATCTGCTCTTTTCAAAAAAGTTATCCATCCCTGTTTAGGTTTTCTTTTATCCACTGGAGGTAATTTCATATAGTCGCCATATATTTTTGCCAAGAATACATCTGCACCTTTCATTGCATAGAACTGTCTTCCTTCAAACTCTACAAGTTTATAGTCATTAAATTCAAGTTCCGCAAGTTCAAAATAAGGTGATATGATGGTGTAAAAAAGAGCACAGGGATTTCCGTATGTCACGGAAATTTAGTAACTTTGAGGTGTCAAACAAAAAGATACTAAGCCCTATGCCCAGCCACAAAGGTAC
>JAFUVB010000056.1 GCA_017471245.1 Prevotella sp. | reverse complement strand
CTGGCTGTTCAGGCATCAGTTCACGGAGGTCATTGATACAACCGACAGCCTTCAGCAGAAGCAAGAACGAACTGAGGGCAATGTTCGTGACCGTGCCATTCTCAAAACGATAGACCGTCAGCACAGAAAGCCCTGCCATCTCTGCCACCTCCTTCTGAGTCATATTAGCCCTTAGCCGATAGTCCTTAAAACGACTGCCGAGCATCCTTACCAACTCTGGCGCTGAATATTCAGAATAATCTTCCATATTTCAAAAATACATTTTTGATAATTTAAGTATATAATTTATATTTAACCAATCAATATTGTATAATTACGATTACAAAAATAGACATTTTTAGCCAATCTACCAAACTTTTATGTAAAAATCTGCCAATTTAATGATTTTTAGCCATGAAAATGACCTAATCACAACCTATCTATAAGAAACGTTATGTATCTACCGATGTTTATGCTACTGCAAAGATACTAATTGATCTTTTTGCTATCACAACTAATCTTGGTCAAAGCTACGCATGTCGGAAGGTATGAGTTGTTTAGAAAATCGGCTTTCCACAACAAACACTCCCCTATAGCTATTTTTGAAACGATGCGACACCTATTGTTAAATTACTGTATATCAATATGTTAGAATGATTTTACCTGCACCTGCTGCGGCACCTGATGCGTCACCAGATGGGTAACTTTGTGGAAAAAATGCGAAAAAGCAGGATTTTTTGAAAATACAACAACCTGATATTCAGACGGTTGCATGTCATAAGTAAAAATCCACGACAAAAATTGAAGGCATATTGAAGGCTTTGTTTGCGAGCACAAAAACGAAAGCGAATAGAGAAATCGGACAGAAAATAGGAACAAGAGAACGGAAACTTATGTAAAACTGATGAAAATTGGTAAGAAAATCCTCATCAGGTGCCGCAGCAGGTGCGGGAGCAGGTGCTGGTTATTTTCATGGAAGTATCTGAATGTCAGTGCGTTATGCTCAGGTGCGGCAAAATTCTGTTTTTATGCGCTGTAGGAGGTGGTGAAGAATTAAGAAAAAGCTATGCTTTCATCCATCAGAACCTATGCTTTCAACTTATAAAACCATAGTTTTCATGACCAGAAACATCATGTTTTGGATGCCGGAACCTATGCTTTTGCATGTCCGATTTTTTCAAAATATTGTCAATTTCTAAATTATTGGGCTAAAAAAATTTGGAGTTGTGAGAAAAAACGCTTATATTTGCAAAATATAATAAAAATCATCGCAATCATTCGAACATTTTCTAACTTAACAATAATACACCATGATTAAAAAGACAACACTCGCGCTGCTGATGATAATCGCAGGATTGACAGCCAGCGCACAAGAGAAAACAAACAAGTGGTATGACAACATGAAATTCAGCGGCTACGGCATCACTCAGTATCAGATGGAGGACAAGGAAGGCGCTGAGCACAATGAGTTCAACCTTCGACTGCTCCGTATGATCTTAGACGGTAAGATTGGCAACTGGGACTGGCGCGCACAGATTCAGGGAACCAATGCCAAGGGACCTGGAGAGCCCACTGTTCAGCTGGTGGACCTGTATGCTGAATGGACGAAACATAAGGAAGCACGCGTGAGAGTGGGACAGTTCAAGCGCCCGTTCACATTCGAGAACCCCACCCACCCCATCACGCAGGGATGGTATGCCTATGCTCAGGTGGTGAATGCACTGTCAGGATTCGGCGACAGAGCTGGTGAGAAGTCTTCCGGCGGCCGCGACATCGGTATCCAGTTGCAAGGTGATCTGTTCCCGACAGCCAGCGGTCGCAACCTGCTGCACTATCAGGTGGGCGTGTTCAACGGCGAAGGTATCAACACGAAGGACAAGAACCAGCAGAAGGACATCATCGGCGGCGCATGGGTAATGCCTATCGACGGTGTGCGCGTGGGTGCTTTCGGGTGGACAGGAAGCCACGGCGGAATGACGGATCCACTGACCGACACCAAATGCAACGTTAAACTGAACCGCTACTGTCTCTCAGCCGAGTACGACAAGGATGAGTTCACGTTCCGCACCGAGTATATCCACAGCCAGGGCTGGGGTTCGGGCGTTGTAGGCAACACCACGATCAACTACAGTCTTGGCGACAAGGCCGACGGTTGGTATGTTTTCGGCATCGTGCCCGTTATCAAGTCGAAGCTGCATGCTAAAGCTCGCTACAACACATATCGTGTTGACAAGACTTCTGACATGGAAAAGACCATGTACGAGGTTGGTCTGAACTATTTCTTCAGCAAGAACCTGCAGCTCACCACAGAGTATGCGCGCGTGAACGAGCGTGCCACCGACTCAAAGTATAACTTTGTTGACATTGAGCTTGCCTTCCGCTTCTAAAAGAAAAGCGTTCAACGCAGTTTGAAATAGATATTTTGGGGAGCATGGCGATGGTATCAAACGGTCTGGCGCCATGCTCCCAGCTTTTAGAAAGGCTATATTGCTTTTTAGCAGGACTACATATCGTCATAGAATGACTACATCACGTTATAGAATGGCTATATAACACTAATTTATTTATAGAGTAGATTATGAACATTCCACAAGTATTCTGGCTCGTGCCGATAGCATCGATCATTGCGCTCGGCATGGCATGGTTCTTCTTCAAGAGTATGATGAAGGCCGACGAGGGTACACCTCGCATGAGAGAAATTGCCGAGTATGTGCGCAAGGGAGCAATGGCTTACCTGAAACAGCAGTACAAGGTTGTTGTTTATGTATTCATTGTGCTTGCCGCTCTGTTTGCATTCATGGCATACGGGTTAGGCGTTCAGAACCCATGGGTGCCGTTTGCGTTCCTCACGGGTGGTTTCTTCTCTGGCTTGGCTGGATTCTTCGGAATGAAAACAGCTACCTATGCCTCGGCCCGTACGGCAAATGCTGCACGCAAGAGCCTTGACGGCGGTTTGAAAATCGCATTCCGCTCAGGAGCCGTGATGGGTCTCACCGTCGTTGGCTTGGGTCTGCTCGACATTGCCATCTGGTTCATCATCCTCAGTTCATTCTATAATGGCGACAACATGGCGCTGATCACCATCACCACCACCATGCTTACCTTCGGAATGGGTGCCTCCACGCAGGCGCTGTTTGCCCGTGTGGGCGGCGGCATCTACACGAAGGCTGCCGACGTGGGTGCCGACATCGTGGGAAAGGTGGAAGCTGACATTCCTGAAGATGACCCGCGCAACCCCGCAACCATCGCCGACAATGTGGGCGACAACGTGGGCGACGTGGCCGGTATGGGTGCCGACCTCTATGAGAGCTATTGCGGAAGTATCCTTTCTACGGCTGCCTTAGGTGCAACGGCATTTGCCATGAACGGCGACATGCAGATGCGCGCCGTGATTGCTCCCATGCTGATTGCCGCCGTGGGCGTTTTCCTGTCGCTTTTAGGCATTTTCCTCGTGCGCACCAAGGAAGGCGCAACGATGAAAGACCTGCTGCGCTCGCTCTCTTTGGGAACCAACGTATCGGCAGTGCTGATTGCCGTGGCATCGTTTGCCATCCTCTATCTCCTTGGAATCGACAACTGGCTCGGCCTTTCGTTCTCTGTGATCACCGGTCTTGCCGCAGGCGTTATCATCGGACAAGCCACGGAGTATTACACATCCCACTCCTACAAACCCACACAGCGCATCTCTGAAGCCGGACTTACAGGCTCTGCCACAGTGATTATCAAGGGTATCGGAACCGGAATGATATCCACATGCATCCCCGTGCTGACCATTGGCGTTGCCATTCTGCTGAGCTACATGTGCGCCAACGGCTTCGACCTCACCATGAGCGCAGAAAGCATCTCTCACGGACTCTACGGAATCGGCATCGCAGCAGTGGGCATGCTCTCCACATTGGGCATTACGCTGGCAACAGATGCCTACGGACCGATTGCCGACAATGCTGGCGGCAACGCAGAGATGAGCGAACTGGGCGAGGAAGTGCGCCACCGCACCGATGCACTCGATGCATTAGGCAACACAACCGCCGCCACCGGCAAGGGATTCGCCATCGGATCGGCTGCGCTCACTGCGCTGGCGCTGCTTGCTTCTTATATTGAAGAAATCAAGATTGCGATGATACGCGCCATCGAAGGCGGAAAAGAGTTCATCCATCCGCTCACCGAGAAGGTGTTCGACCCGTCTACGGCAACGATGCCCGACTTTATGGAGTTCTTCCAGGTGAACCTGATGAACCCGAAGGTGCTCGTGGGAGCATTCATCGGTGCCATGGCTGCCTTCCTGTTCTGCGGTCTGACCATGGAGGCCGTGGGTCGTGCAGCACAGAAAATGGTTGAGGAGGTTCGCCGTCAGTTCCGTGAGATTGCCGGAATCCTTGAAGGCACAGGCACTCCCGACTATGGTTCGTGTGTTGAAATCTCAACCCGCGCCGCCCAGCACGAGATGATCTTCCCATCGATCCTTGCCATCATCATCCCCATCATCGTGGGTTGTGTGCTCGGCGTTGCCGGTGTCTTGGGTCTGCTTGTTGGCGGATTGGCAGGCGGTTTCACCTTGGCTGTGTTCATGGCGAATGCAGGTGGAGCCTGGGACAACGCTAAGAAGAACATCGAAGAGGGCGCATTCGGCGGTAAAGGTAGCTATGCCCACAAGGCAACCATCGTGGGCGACACCGTGGGCGACCCGTTCAAGGACACTTCAGGTCCTTCGCTCAACATCCTGATCAAGCTGATGTCGATGGTAAGCATTGTAATGGCAGGACTTACCGTTGCATTCATCTGACAAGAAACAAAGAAGTGGCGCGACATGCATACCGTCGCGCCACTTCTTCCCATAATTATTTAATTCACAATAGATTATCTATATGAGCAACCAAGAACAAAACAAAAGCCACAGCAGCCATCATTCTTCACACCATCACCATCATCACACGGAGTCATCCGAGGTGTTCAAGAGAGAGTCGTTTCGCTCTTCGAAGGTGAGGAAGGTGCTGCGCACAGCCGCGTTGGCAACGCTTATCATCCTTGCCGCACTGATTATTGCCGCCTGCATCATTGTTACAGTATTCAATATTCAGTGACGGAGCAACCGACATGCGCCGCACCGATGGGCGGCTACATGTCATTTCGTCACGCGGAACCAGTCTGCATCAAGCCATCCGCGCCCGTTCACGCCTGCCGGTTCGACGGCAACAAGCCCTATTTTGGCACCAATCCACTTTCCTTCTTTCATCGTGAACAGCTCGCCAGCATCGGTATATTTCTTTCCGTTGGTGCTGTAGGCGAACTGGCATTTGCCCGCTGCGATGGTCATCCGCAGATATATGGTCTCGTGGAGTGCCGGCTGGTAGTCGATGTCATCTATATGAGTGGGCTTCAGCGTGGCAATCACCTTCACTTCTTCGGTTTTTCCCCTGTCGGCAGCCTTGCATGTGATCTGCTGAAGCTGGAAAGCATCCCCCACCCGCTTCACAACCAGTGCGCTGTAGTCGAGTCCCATCATGATGATACCGCCCAGCTGATTCTCATTCTTTGCCGTCAGCTCCACCTTCGCCGTGGCTGTGAAATTGTCGGCAGGCGTTTTCTGCAGCAGCATGTTTGGCACCATCCACATGTTCTTCTCCTGTTCGCCCATCTTATGCGTATAGATTCTCATGGTTCCGAAAGCGGTAGGCATGCCGAAAGTCTGGTCATAATTGGCTTGCCACTGCCACTGCTTGCCCAGCACGGATGAGTTGAACTCATCGCTTTCGCAAGGATTCACCTTCACATTCGAGTCGCTCTTAGGCTTGCGGAAGGTGATTACAGGCTCTCCGCAATATCCCTTTTTGGGTGCAACGCCCATCACCGGCCAGTTGTCTTTCCAC
Organism: Prevotella sp.; assembly: GCA_017471245.1. Lineage (GTDB taxonomy): Bacteria > Bacteroidota > Bacteroidia > Bacteroidales > Bacteroidaceae > Prevotella. Next base: position 3,890 of record JAFUVB010000056.1, on the reverse strand, counting down.
GTAACGGGCTGAAGATGAACCACTCTGCCGTAAGCATCTTTATCCTGGAAATGCAGGAACCAGTCTTCGCCGTATTTCGTATGCACCCATCCTCCCTGGTGAGGGCCGTTCACCGGGGTGGTTCCCTGTGCAAGAACCTTCTTACATTCATAAGGTCCGTATGGCGACTTGCTGCGCATGGCGAGCTGGAAACCGGTGGGAACACCGCCAGCCGGACACATTATCCAGTACCATCCGTCGCGCTTATAGAATTTAGGTCCTTCGCAAGTGCGGTTTTCTGTGCCGTTTCCGTCGAACACAATCACTGGTTCACTGATGGCACGCTTGCCGTCTGGCGACAATTCGCGTACCACCAATATCGAAGCAAAGCGCGCACGGGAGTTGGCAAATGCGTTTACGAGGTAGCAACGCCCGTCTTCGTCCCACAACGGCGTAGTGTCTATCAGTCCTTTTCCGGGTATCACGCACACTGGATCTTCCCAATCGCCGGCGGGGTTCTTCGTCTTAACCATGTACACGCCGAAGTCGGGATCACCCCAATAGATATAAAACTCACCGTTGTGATGACGGATACTGGGTGCCCAAACGCCCTCGCCGTGGCGGGGAACACTGAAATGTGCCTTCTTTTCGGCATCTCCGGCATACAACTCTTTCAAGGCATAACCTATTATCTCCCAGTTCACCAAATCCTTTGAATGCAAAATGGGAAGACCGGGAACACACTGGAAAGAGCTGGCAGTCATATAATAATCGTCACCAACCACACACACATCCGGGTCGCTATAGTCGGCATTGATCACCGGATTGGTATAGGTTCCGTCGCCGTTATCGGGCGACCACACTTGGGAAGAATACTGCGCTGAAGCCGCAACAGGCATTGCCAGCAGGAAAGACAGTAGTAGTTTTTTCATTGTTTTTTTGATTTGCTTGTTATTCATATTTATAATTGTTTTTTACATCGGGTGATATGGCAGGAGGCATTGTAGAATGCAACGCTTCTGAAACATATTTTTCGTTAAAGTGTTAATACGTAATTATTATCTATATTACTGATTTTCAACACATAATTCACACCATGGTTGATCGTCATCAATTGGTTTGGGGCGGTGGATTCATGCTTTACTGCCAATGAAACATGCCCCATGGTCCGTCTCAGATTGATCTCCACACATGGATGCAACAGGTAGCCGTTGGCGTTCTCCTTTGCAACAATCATCATGTCGATGCCGAATGGTCCTGCATAACAGTTGCCTACCAACCGGGGCATCTCTGCACAAATCCTGTTGCGCACCTCATGCAGCATTGTCAATGGTATATATTTGCTGATGATTATCTCTTTTTCTTCTTCCGTGGCGAGCAGGTTTCCCACATAGGCATTGTTGATTGTGGCAAACAGCGAGAGACCCAAATAGCTTGCATTGCCATCGCCATCCACCACGAATTCCATGCCGAAGTCTTTCACCTTGCGGTAATACGGTTCCACCATGATGCCTCCTTGAACCTCTAAAATTCTCTTGTACCATCCCGCAAGCGAAGGCGATATGTCTCCGTCTACATATCGTATGCCCCTTCCGCTGCTGCTCCATGGGGCTTTCAGCACCAGCTTTTCCTTCTTTTGCAACAAATCTGCCAGCATTTCTTCACTTGTCAGAAACATGCTCATGCCACAAGTGTCTTCCTCTATTCCGCTACGGAGCTTCTTGAGCATGGATACGGTCTGCACGCGACTTGAATAATGCCTGATTTCCTGTAGTTGGCGGTCGGTTGGCAAATGGTCTGGGGCAACGTCAGCCTCGCTCAACTGCGTGCGAAGCGTCAGATCCCATCCCCACGGCTGTATATCCACATCCCTAATCCCCCGCATGAGATCGGGCAAATCGGCACGCTCTACGAAAAGCACATCAGCTATCGTGTCCTTGAAACGTGAAGATGCTTTGATGGCAAAGCTGATATCGTCAACCAGAACCACATCACCGTCGGAAGCCCAGATGGCAGGAATCCAGCCCATATTCATTCTCAGCTCTTGTGCTGCATGTGGCATCGTGAGGTGTTTGCGGTTGAATGCCAACGCAATATCGTGTTCGGGATTAAATATGTGTATTGTCATTTTTCTCTTTTTATGTGTACAAAAATAGCATAAATCTGTCAGATAATGCTGTTTCATACTGAAATTAACAATTTTTTTTTAGATTTTGCCATCTACACTTTGCAATTTGAGAAATTAGTGTTATCTTTGCACTTTGGAAATTGATAGAATACATTTACGGATAATGGAAGCTTTTTTTCGCACACACGCATATCTTGTCGAACATACCAATGCTCCAGTAAGGCGTCTGCTCATGGACGAAATCAACTGGAACGACCGCATGATTGGCATCAAGGGTACACGTGGCGTGGGAAAAACAACGTTCCTGCTCCAATACGCAAAGGAACATTTCGACGTTCACGACAGGAAATGCCTGTATATCAATATCAATAATTTCTATTTCCAGGGAAGAGGAATCTCCGATTTCGCCGGAGAATTCTATAATGCAGGAGGAAAAGTGCTGCTCATTGACCAGGTGTTCAAAGAGCCCAACTGGAGTAATGAACTGAGAAAGTGCTATGATCTTTATCCTGAACTCAAAATTGTGTTCACGGGGTCGAGTGTGATGCGCCTGAAAGAAGAGAATCCGGAACTCAACGGCATCGTAAAAAGCTATAATCTGAGAGGTTTCTCGTTCAGGGAATTCATCAACCTGCAGACTGGAAACAGCTTCGTGCCTTACACGCTCGATCATATTCTGGAAGATCATGAGCATATCGTAAGGCAGATACTGCCGCACGTTTCGCCAATGCGGTATTTTCAGGATTATCTGCATCATGGTTTCTATCCGTTTTTTCTCGAACACCGGAACTATTCTGAGAATCTGCTGAAGACGATGAACATGATGACGGAGGTTGACATACTGCTCATCAAGCAGATTGAGCTGAAATATCTTACCAAAATCAAGAAACTGTTCTATCAATTGGCAGTCGACGGTCCAAAAGCACCCAACATTTCGCAATTGGCCCATGACATCGAGACAAGCCGAGCTACGGTGATGAACTATATCAAGTATTTGGCCGACGCGCGACTCATCAACATCATATACCCAACGGGTATGGCTTTCCCCAAAAAACCATCAAAAGTGATGCTCCATAACACGAACTTGATGCATGCCATCTATCCCAACGAAATCGTACAACAAGATGTGATGGAGACATTTTTCGTAAATTCCCTATGGAAAGACCATATCGTGAACCAGGCAAGTAAAGACAGTTTCTATATCGTTGATGAAAAAAGGAAGTTCAAGATATGCGATGCAGACAAATGTTCTAAGCTTCGAATGAATCCAGATGTGATATATACCCGATATAACACCGAGGTGGGAAAGAATAATCAGATTCCACTGTGGCTGCTCGGATTCCTCTATTAGGATTGAATAATAATTATGATAGGAATAGAAATAACAAAATTTTAATAGGAAAAGAATTAAGGTAAAAGAAAGGATCATTTAATAAAAACAAATCAAATAAATACATTAACATTATTAATTATGGCTAAAGAAAAGAAATTTATCACCTGTGATGGTAACGAGGCTGCGGCTCACGTGAGTTACATGTTCTCGGAGGTAGCTGCTATCTACCCCATCACCCCGTCTTCGCCCATGGCGGAGCACGTTGACGAGTGGGCTGCCCGCGGTCGCAAGAACCTGTGGGGACAGACAGTAAGTGTGCAGGAAATGCAGTCAGAGGCTGGTGCTGCCGGTGCCGTTCACGGTTCGCTGCAGGCTGGTGCGCTGACCACCACCTTCACCGCTTCTCAGGGTCTTCTGCTGATGATTCCTAACATGTACAAGATTGCCGGT
>JAFUVB010000055.1 GCA_017471245.1 Prevotella sp. | reverse complement strand
CAATATGAAGAATCCATATATTTCACAAGTTCTCTATATCAAGGAAGAAGTTAAGAAGCAGCTTCCCAGTGGCCTTGAGACCACGGCTGATCTGCTGTTGGAATTTATGAGTAAGAGTAATGATGAGCAGCTAAGAGATTCAGCCTCTTTCATCAAGACATCTAAAAAGATGCCAGAAATGATGATGGTTTTCGATTTCGCAATGTCTTTGCTTTAACACGACCTTACACCTATCCGAGAATCCATTTATGACTCAGGCATAGATGGAACAAAAGAACTTAACGACTATTTGACAGACAAATATGGACAGGATGAAAATGCGAAGAATAATTCCAAGGCTTTCAATTTCTTCAATTGGGTGGTTCTAAGATTGCCGGCGAAAGAGGAAATGAAAAAATATAGAATGATTTATTAATACCCTATACAATGGTAGAACATTATTCACATAAAATACAGAACGCTATTCAGAAAGAACTATTCAAAGCCAATAGTTCCATAAAGATTGCTGTCGCTTGGTTTACTAATGATTTGCTATTCCAACCCTTGTTGCTGAAACTTGCTTCAGGCGTTAGTGTTGAACTTATCCTAAACAAGGATGAGATAAATTGTTCTGATGATAATGAAATAGATTTTGATGAGTTCGTAAAAGCAGGAGGAGTATTAAGATGGAATGACACTAAACAGTTAATGCACGATAAATTTTGTATAATAGACAACAAAATCGTTATTTCAGGTTCCTACAATTGGACTAATAAGGCTGAACACAATGAAGAAAATATAACCATATTTAAGGACGAAACAGAAACGATTTATTTTTATTGTAAAAAATACGAAAGATTATCCACTAAATATAATACAGTTCAGAATTTTATTATAAAGAATATAGAAAGCAAAAATTCAATAGAAATAGTCAACAAACAGATTTCTAAAAAGGAAGTATTTGATAACTCAATGATAAACAATGCTTGTCACCCACAAAAAATAATAGGTGCAAGTTTAATCAATGTAGAAACATTAAGACCGCTACATTATGAGCCATATGTAACATTTAACTTTTATGATGATATAACAATAGTTCAAACATCATCAACAACAAATATAATTATTGCAAGACTATTTAATAAATATTTAATCTTAGATGCCTGCACCTTTTTACCCATAAACAATTTTTCATTTTCTGATTATGTTATCGTCGGAGATGTACCCTGTCATTATTTTCCATCAGAACCACTTATATGGCTTTGTTGCAGCGAGAAATGGGGCTTGTATAATATTAAATTAAAAAAATTTTGTATCCCTGCTATATTTGACTCATTTAAATCATGGGGACAAATATTCAATCAGTTTGAAGTAGTTATAGGAGATAAACATGGGGTTGCAGACACCAAAGGAGAGTGGTTGGTAAAGTGTATGTTTGATGATGTTTGCATCTTGGGGAATCATCATTATCAGGTTAGATTGAATAATAAATATGCAATCATAAATCATGGGAATTTGATGGTAGAATTCGATAGCAGAACTCCTCATGGCGTAGTTTCAAATCATGGGAAGTATGGTTTGATTGGTTATGAAGGCAAGGTCATTCTTGGTTTTGAATATGACGAAATTGAATATTGGGAACCATTCGGATGTGGTTGCTTTATTCTAAAGAAGGATGGAATGTATGGTATCTGTGCAGGTGGAAAGACAACCCCCTGTATTTACCATGAAAAATATTTTAACATGCCATGTATAGATAGTTTTCATGGTGATAAATTAATCCTAAAAAAGGACACTCCATTAATTTAGAGGATTAAAACATGAAGAAAGAAACAAAAATATTAACGATTGATGAGGAACAATCAAACTTAAGTAGACGATTTCGTATTCGTGGAGAAAAAGCTTTGAATAAATTGAAAGAGATTCCTATATCTAATGATTGTTCGGGATCTCAATTAGAATTGTATGATGAGATTTATGTACCAAATAATATTGAAAACGTAATTCTCTACTCGTCTGTAAGAAGAATATCAGAAATGGCCTCAAAAGGTGGAGTGATAGTGATATGTATGTCGCAGAGACACGGGATACAAGTACGAATGCTACCTTTTGCAGAGTTTACAAAATCATTACCAGAATATGGTAGCGACCTTAAACCTACGGGTAATTTCGTTCGTGGAATAAATAATGAATATTCAGATGTATACAATATGGTACGGCATTGTTCAACAGAATTAGATGTTTATAACACAATAAAGGGAAAGACACTCCGAGTTGTAGGACATAATGATGTAACTACAGCACGATATAATGCAGCTGGACAAGTTGCTGGCATTCGTACACGTAAAGTGACTGTTTTCAGTTTTGCTAAAAACGTTCATGGAGAAAAGAATATTATGACACTCTCTAGTTATAAACCAGAAAATTTTTATAAGGACTATGAAATAATTATTGATGATAATACGGGAAAGTATGGGATTCGTAATAATGATACTGGAAATATTGTTATAAAATGTGTTTTTGATGAAATAAAATGGGGAGGGAAAGAGGATTCTCACAGAAATTTAGTAGGGAATTATATTTATAAAGACCCTGAAGGGTATGTGAGATTCTACTATAAAGGAGAAACTGCTGTCTATAGGGTTGATAGTCTCCGTACATGAATAGGTTAAGATATCAGTGCGTTGTATAATATCTGATAGAAACAAAACGTTATAGAGATATGAATAAGAACGACATAAAGAAACTGTTACAAAAAGGTGAGCGGTTGACGTTGGAGGCGAAACTGGCTAAAACTGATGTGCCCAAGTCTGTTTGGGAGAGCTATTCGGCCTTTGCAAATACGATGGGTGGAACCATTCTTTTGGGTGTCTTTGAGGACTTGAAGGAGAAAGACCCTGCAAAGAGGTTTCGGATAGAAGGTGTTGATGATGTTGAAAAGATTCGCAAGGATTTCTGGAACACCATCAATAGTAATAAGGTGAGCGACAACATCCTGTCGGATAGTGATGTGAAAGTGGTGGATGTGGATGGCAAGCAAATTGTCTGCATCCATGTGCCGATGGCTGATTGGCATGTAAAGCCTGTCTATCTGAATGAGAATGTTTATAAGAATACGTTCAAACGTAATCATGAAGGTGACTATCACTGCACGGAACAACAGGTGAGGGCAATGATTCGTGACTCTTACGAGGGAGGAAACGACGGAGCACTGATGGAGCATTACGACATGAATGATGTTGACCCAGACACGCTACGCAGATACCGCACACTATTCCAATTTAGAAATGAGGGACATGTATGGAATGAAGTGGACGACAAGACTTTCCTGAAGAATCTTGGTGGCTATATCGTTGACCGTGAAACAGGAAAAGAGGGCTTGACGATGGCTGGACTGATGATGTTTGGCAAAGGACTATCGATACAAGAGCGGTTTGCCAACTTTAGGATGGACTATATTGACTTCTGCAATCTGATAGGTGAGGAGCGTTATAGTGACCGATTGACTTACGACGGACGCTGGGAGAACAATTTGTATCAGTTCTTTAGCCGTGTCATTCCCAAAGTGACTTTCGACCTTCCGCGTCCATTCCGCATGGAAGGTATTCAGCGAGTAGATGACACGCCACTGCATAAAGCAGTACGCGAGGCATTTACGAACGCCATTATCCATGCTGATATTTTGTTGGAGTCTGGTGTGCTTCGGATAGAAAAGCATGAAGACCGCTTGGTATTCCGCAATCCTGGATTATTGATGCTACCCTTGAAGGACATCTACGAGGGTGGCGTATCAAAAGCCCGTAACCCGAAGATGCAGAATATGCTGAGGATGATTGGCTATGGTGAGAACCTCGGTTCTGGTTTCCCGATGATACTTGGCGCTTGGAAACAGGCTGCTTGGGGAGAGCCTGTATTGGAGAATCGTTTAGAGGTGGACGAGGTAGCCTTAGTGCTCCCAATTAAACGAATAGAGGGCACTGCTCCCAAAAGTGACCCCAAAAGTGACCCCAAAAGTGACCCCAAAAGTGACCCCAAAAACAGAAAAAGTGGCACCAAAAAGTTGTCTCCACAAGAACGACTTGACATGATTATTGCTCATATCAAAGGAAATCCGTCGATTACTCGCGAACAAATCGCAGATATGATTGGTGTTGGTCGTACCACAATATTGAAGGATCTCCGAATCCTGAAAGAGCGATATGGCGTACACTATGAGGGACCCAGCAAAACCGGTAAATGGGTAATTGGCAATTAGTAGGTTGTACTGGCGGAACTCTGCAAACTCCCTGACGAAACGGGATGGGTGGAGTTTAAACATAACAATGATGAGCCGCACATGATTGGTGAGATCATCAGGGAATTAGATAATATCTGATAGAAACAAAACGTTATAGAAATATGGATGAAATGAAAGATAACTTGACTTTACCCACCGAACTGCGTTCGGCGGTGAGGGCAATCAAGCTGGCTATTTTGCAGAGCCAATACAGGGCTGCAAAGATGGTGAACCGTGAACAACTTTCGCTGTACTTTGGTATTGGCCGCTATATCTCTGAACACTCGCGAAAGGGATATTGGGGCACAGGCGCTATCGAAAGAATCAGTGAACAATTGCAACGCGAATTGCCTGGGCTGAGAGGGTTTTCTTCTGCGAGCCTGAAAAAGATGCGAATTTTCTATGAACAATGGCAGTTCATCGTAAATCGGTCGCCGATGGCGAACGATTTGGAGCACAACAACAATGAACAGGAAATTGATGCAAATGCACTGGTCGTTGTAAATCGGTCGCCAATGGCGAACGATTTACCATACGAAGAATTTTTGTCTATTAGTTTTTCGCATCACTATGAAATACTTGCTAAGACAGAAGACATTGATGAGCGAATCTTCTATATCCATCAGACTTATCTCAACAAGTGGGACAAATACAGGCTCCGCGACTTATTGAAAGCCGACTTGTATCACCATCAGGGACAAATGCCTAATAACTTTGCAAAGGCAATTCCAACGACAAAAAACGCAATAAGAGCCATAGAGATGTTCAAGGACGAGTATCTGCTGGACTTTATCAATGTGGAAGAAATCGGAGCAAGAGATGAGGCTGACGTGGATGAGCGCGAGGTGGAACAAGCAATCATTCAGAACGTGAAAAACTTCATCATGACCTTTGGCAGAGATTTTACCTTTGTGGGCAATCAGTATCATCTGGAGAAATATGGGCATCATAGTTATCCTGATTTGCTATTTTATAATCGTGAGTTGGCTGCTTTGGTGGTTGTGGAATTAAAACGCGGAGACTTCAAACCTGCGTATCTTGGACAGTTGAGTGCTTATCTGCGCATATTAGATTCTGAAATCAAAAAGCCGTTTGAAAACCCAAGTGTCGGCATTATTCTATGTAAGCAGGCTGACAAGAGTTTTGTAGAGTTCCTGATACAAGGATACGATAACCCTATGGGCGTAGCCACCTATAAGACTGCCGAGGATGTCAGAAAGGTTTTGCCTACGGAAGAGGAACTGCGTAAGGTGATGGATGAAAGAGCCTGGTGATATATGCTGAGGATGATTGGCTATGGTGAAAACCTCGGTTATGACACTCCCTCATTGAATGCTTCCCGCCACTTCTAAAAAAGGGTTCTACGCAATAATCCGCTGAAGATTGCGTTATATAGTGGAATGAAACAGTTTTTCGCGATAGCCTTACTGCTGGTATTCGGCATCTGCTTGGATGCCGCTGCACAGACATTCACGCTGCAAGGACGCGTGACCGACCAGAATATGGCACCCGTGGAACTGGCTACCGTTTCGTGCCTTCAGCAGGGAAAGGTGACCATGACCAACCTGAAAGGCGAGTTCAAGATGACACTCCACACTGCCGACAGCGTGGTTATCAAGTTCACCATGATAGGCTACAAGACAAAAACACGTGTGCTTCGCAACCCGAAAGGTAAGCAGACACTGCAGATTCAGCTGTTCGACGAGAGCAAGGAACTGGGTGAAGTGGTGGTGACGGAGCGCACGAGGCAGACGGGACAGACACAGCAGTTGGATGCGAAAGACTTGAAACAATCACCCACAGCCACAGGCAATGCGGTGGAAGAAATGATCCAAAGCCAGGCAGGAGTATCCACCCACAGCGAACTCTCCAGCCAATACAACGTGCGCGGCGGCTCTTTCGACGAGAACTCTGTATATATAAATAATGTGGAAGTTTACCGACCGTTCCTCGTGAGAAGCGGTCAGCAGGAAGGATTGTCGATCATCAACCCCGACATGGTGGAGAAAATAGGGTTCTCAACTGGTGGCTATGAGGCGAAATACGGCGACAAGATGTCATCGGCACTCGACATTCAATACCGCAAACCCAAGCGCCAGGAGTATGCCGTGTCAGCCAGTCTGTTGGGAGCAAGCGGCTATGCAGGCTTGGCAAACAAGAACCTCACATGGAGCAACGGCATCAGATACAAGACAACCAAGTATCTCTTGGGAACCATGGAGACGAAAGGAGAATATCGCCCCGACTTTCTCGACTACCAGACTTACCTCACATACGAGCCAAACAAGAACTGGTCGTTAGAGGTGATCGGCGATATTTCGGAAAACAAATACAACTTCTACCCTGAGAACCGCGAGACAAGGTTCGGAACAATGGAGAACGTGAAGTCGTTCCGCGTATACTTCGACGGCTGGGAAAAGGATGTGTTCCGCACTTATTTCGGCACGGCAACGCTCACGCGGCATATCAAAGACAACACGCATCTGTCGCTTCTCTACTCGGCATTCCACACCAATGAGCAGGAACGCTATGACATTCAGGGACAGTATTGGCTCACACAGACCGAAACGAGCGAGAACCTGGGCGTGGGAACGTATATGGAGCACGCACGCAACTATCTGAAAGCCAACGTGCAAAGCGTGAAACTGATGGTGAACCACAAGATGAAGCACCACGACCTGCTGGCCGGCATGACGTATAAGATAGAGCGAGTGAAGGAAAAGTCACGGGAGTATGAGATGAGAGACTCCAGCGGATACAGCATTCCACATACAGGCGAAGACCTGCAGCTGGTTTACACGCTCAACTCGCAGAATGAACTCCGCGCAAACCGACTGGAAGTATATGCTCAGGATACGTATAAGTTCATGAACAGCAGCCAGACCACATTCTATACGCTGAACTATGGCGTGCGCTTTTCTCACTGGAACTTCAACCGCGAGAGCATCTTCAGCCCGCGCCTATCACTGGGCATCGTGCCTTCCTTTAACAATGACGTGACAATTCGCTTAGCCACAGGACTTTATTATCAGGCACCTTTCTTCAAGGAACTGCGCGACACCACCACCATTGAGGGCATTACCTATGCCACGCTCAACCGAAAAATCAAGAGCCAGCGCTCCATTCATTTCATTGCTGCCTACGACCAGCGGTTCAAAATGCTCAACCGCCCGTTCAAGTTCACAGCCGAAGCCTACTTCAAGTTGCTGAGCAACCTGGTGCCATATACCGTGAACAACGTGAAAATCATCTACGATGCCAGCGAGCAATGCAGCGGACATGCCATGGGACTTGACCTGAAGCTATATGGAGAATTCGTTCCCGGCAGCGACTCATGGCTCACACTGTCGCTCATGGACACGAAAATGAGAATCAACGGCAAGAGCATTCCCATGCCAACCGACCAGCAATGGGCGGTGAACATGTATTTTACAGACTACTTCCCCGGCACGGAACGATGGAAAATGTCGTTGAAACTGGCGTTTGCCGACGGTCTTCCCTTCGGTGCACCTCACCGTAACCTCGACCAGATGCCCTTCCGCGCACCGGCATACAAACGTGCCGACATCGGAATGAGCTACCGGTTGCTGGGCAGCGACGACCCGCAGAGCGCTCCAACCGCCCCTATCGGCAATGGGAAAAAGCACAATCCATTCAGATTCCGCAACATCTGGCTTGGCATCGACTGCCTGAACCTGTTCGGAATCAACAACGTAAACTCATACTATTGGATAACCGATGTGACCAATCACCAATATGCCGTGCCGAATTATCTCACCGGAAGGCAGATAAATGCACGACTTTTATTGGAGTTTTGAATAAATTAAGTATATTTTTGTTGCTGCTATGAAAAATAATGTGTACCTTTGCAACATCTAATAATTTAATAACAACTATTTAATTGTCATTATGAAGATTTCACACATTGAACATTTGGGTATTGCAGTACAGAGCATCGAAGAGGCTCTGCCATACTTCAAGGAAGTATTGGGACTGGATTGTTATGCTGTAGAAGTAGTAGAGGACCAGAAAGTGAAGACAGCTTTCCTGAAGTGCGGTGAGGTTAAGCTCGAGCTGCTTGAGCCGACATCGCCTGAGAGCACCATCCAGAAGTGGCTCGACAAGGGCAACAAGGGTGTTCATCACGTAGCTTTCTGCATTGAAGACGGTGTTGCCAACGCACTGGCAGAGTGCGACGAGAAGGGCATCCGCCTGATTGACAAGGCTCCACGCAAGGGCGCAGAGAACCTGAACATCGCGTTCCTGCATCCGAAATCAACCTGCGGTATCCTGACAGAACTTTGCGAGCATTAATCAAGAAAGAAATAATGGAAAAATGAAAACCCGTTTTTTCATTTCCTAAACAAACAAAAAAAATGAGCAAACAATTAGAGAAGATTAAAGAGCTGATCGCAAAACGCGAGCAGGCTCGTCTTGGAGGTGGCGAGAAAGCCATTGAGAAACAGCATGCACGTGGCAAGTATACAGCTCGTGAACGCATCGACATGTTGCTTGACGAAGGCAGCTTCGAGGAAGTAGACATGTTCAAACTGCATCGTTGCACCAACTTCGGCATGGAGAAGAAGCAGTATCTGGGCGACGGCGTTGTGGCTGGTTCAGGTACAATCGACGGCCGTCTGGTGTACGTTTTCGCACAAGACTTCACCGTGAACGGCGGTTCTCTGTCAGAGACGATGGCCGAGAAGATCTGCAAGGTGATGGATCTCGGTATGAAGATGGGCGCACCCGTCATCGGTATCAACGACTCCGGCGGTGCACGTATTCAGGAAGCCGTAAACGCCTTGGCAGGCTATGCTGAGATTTTCGAGCGCAACATTCTCGCCAGCGGTGTGATTCCGCAGATCTCTGGTATCTTCGGTCCGTGCGCAGGTGGTGCTGTTTACTCCCCCGCCCTTACCGACTTCACCCTCATGATGGAGAATACCAGCTACATGTTCCTTACTGGTCCGAAAGTGGTGAAGACCGTTACAGGTGAAGATATCGACCAGGAGCATCTGGGAGGCGCCAGCGTTCACGCTTCAAAGAGTGGTGTTACCCACTTCACTGCAAGCACAGAAGAAGAGGCAATCGAGATGATCAAGACGCTGATCAGCTACATTCCTTCCAACAACATGGAAGAAGCTCCGCGCAAAGAGTGCAACGACCCCATCAACCGCATGGAAGATTCTCTCAACGAGATCCTGCCCGACGACCCGAACAAGGCATACGACATGTACAAAGTGATCTCTGCCATTGTCGACAACGGCGAGTTCTTCGAAGTGCAGCCTAAGTTCGCAAAGAACATCATCGTGGGTTTCGCACGCTTCAACGGTCAGAGCGTAGGTATCGTAGCCAACCAGCCAGCCGCCTATGCAGGTGTGCTCGACGTGAATGCAAGCCGCAAGGGTGCCCGCTTCGTGCGCTTCTGCGATGCCTTCAACATTCCTATTGTGACACTCGTCGACGTTCCGGGATTCCTCCCAGGAACAGGACAGGAGTACAATGCAGTGATCCTGCACGGAGCACAGCTGCTCTATGCCTTCGGCGAGGCTACTGTACCAAAGGTGACAGTAACATTGCGCAAGAGCTACGGTGGCAGCCACATCGTGATGGGTTGCAAGCAGCTCCGCACAGACATCAACTATGCATGGCCAAACGCTGAGATCGCCGTTATGGGTGCTTCTGGTGCCGTTGCCGTTCTCTATGCAAAGGAAGCAAAGGGTCAGGAAGATCCGAAGGCATTCCTGGCAGAGAAGGAAGAGGAATACGTGAAACTGTTCCAGAATCCTTATCAGGCAGCCAAGTATGGATACATTGATGATGTCATCGAACCGCGTAACACTCGTTTCCGCATTTGCCGTGCACTGGCTCAGCTCGCCACTAAGCGCGAGAGCCTGCCTGCAAAGAAGCATGGTAACATTCCAATGTAATTCTTAAAATACCATCGTATGTCAAAAAACAACCAAGAAGTGTATGCTGCCATTGCATTGGCTCTTCATGAGTTCCAAGGCAACAACGTACACGACAAAGAGACAGGAATCATCACCATCAAGGAGCATCACTCCGACTGGTCTTCACGTATGCTGACGATGACTGTCAATCCTTCATAATCAACCATATCACGTATGAAAGAATACAAGTATACAATCAACGGAACGAAATACGAAGTCGCCATTGGTGACATCGTAGAGAACATCGCAACTGTTACAGTCAACGGCGAGGAGTATAAAGTTGAGATGGAGCGCGAACAGGAGCCGGAAAAGAAGAAAGTGGTGGTAAAGACGGGTGTTGCCAAAGAAGCCACAGCCGATGATGCCCCCGTTTCCAACGGTCCCGTAAACACTGCCAATGCATTGAAAGCCCCGCTGCCAGGTGTTATCACCGACATCAAGGTGGCTGTTGGCGACGAAGTGAAGGCTGGCGATACCGTCATCGTGCTCGAAGCCATGAAGATGGCAAACAACTTGGACGCCGAGAAGGGCGGAAAGGTTACAGCCATCCTCGTGAAAGTGGGCGACAGCGTCATGGAAGACAGCCCGCTCGTTGTTATTGAATAATGACAATTCAAGTGTTGCACCTGCCCGACGTTGTCGCAATGTGCAACCTGTAATATCAAGGAAGCCGTCTCTGAGAGCAAGAGGCGGCTTCTTTCTATAGGTAAAAACGGGAAAATAGTGTAACTACGCATAAACCACTGAGTGTCAGCGCGTTTCAAGAAACGCTGCGTTACTCGCTGCGTTACCTGCTGCGTAATCCATTGAGCATTGAACATTGAACATTGAACATTGAACATTGAACATTGACCATTTACTGTTTGATATAGAGTACAGGATATTGGTTGGTGATTAATGTTTAATTGCCAATGTTCAATGCTCAACGGTCAATGTTCAATGCTCAATCGTCAATTGTCAATGGTCAATCGTCAATGTTCAATGGTCAATCCTCAATGGTCAATGGTCAATGCTCAATGCTCAATCGTCAATGTTCAATGGTCAATGGTCAACGGTCAATGGTCAACGGTCAATGAAAATACGCAGCAGGTAACGCAGCAGGTAACAGATAAATTTTTATAATCCACTGTCTGTCAGCAATTTATGCGCAGCGACACTACATTTCTTTTATTATGCCAGGAGGAGAATCTTAAGATGCCATGCAAAACATAAGGTTTCGGCTCGCAAAACCTATGATTTTGAACTCCAAAAGCTATGATTTTGAGCTCCAAAACCTATGATTTTGCACGCCGAAACCTATGTTTTTTCACACAGAGTCCCTATGCACTTGCGGCGACAAGGGTTGTTTTATTCAGCAATCTTGTTATCGAGCGGGAACACCACCGATGGCTTGAAACGCTTGGCTTCCTCGAAATCCATCAGTGCAAACGACATGATAATCACCGTGTCGCCAACAAGAAACTTGCGGGCAGCAGCACCGTTCAGGCAGATGCAGCCCGATCCGCGCTCGCCACGGATGACGTATGTCTCAATGCGCTCGCCGTTGTTGTTATTAACCACCTGGACTTTCTCGCCGGCAATCATATTGGCGGCATCCATCAGGTCTTCATCAATCGTTATGCTTCCCATGTAGTTCAGGTTGGCTTCCGTCACCTGAACACAGTGGAGTTTGCTCTTCAGCACTTCGATCATCATTTCCTTTTGCTTTTGTTTTGATGAAAATCACTCCTTATACTTGATATGGTCGATGAGTCGGATGGGTGTCTTGCCGCAATAAACGGTGATACATCCCACCACATACTGGCTGTCGTCCCATGAAGAAACGTCCTGAAGCGTGTTGCCGTCTACGATGGAGAAATACTCCACCTCAAGACCTTCAACGGCATTAATGTCTGAAACCACCTTGTCGTGGGTCTCCCCTATGGTGTGATTCTTTGCATATTCCACGCTTTCGCTCAGTGCCTTGAAGATTGTTGGTGCTATGGCGCGCTCGTCGGGGGTAAGCAATGTGTTGCGCGAACTCTTTGCCAGTCCGTCTTCCTCGCGCACAATGGGGCATTCCACTATTTCCACGCCGAGCGAAAGTGCCTTCACCATCGCCTTCACCACGGCTATCTGCTGCCAGTCTTTCTCTCCGAAATAAGCGCGTTGGGGCCTTGTGATGTAGAAAAGGCGGCTCACCACCTGGCACACACCATTGAAATGGCCGGGGCGATGTGCTCCTTCCATCACCGTTGACACGGGAGGATATTCGAAATGGCGGTTGTCTGGCGTGGGATACATCTCCTCAACAGACGGTGCAAACACGAAATCGGCACCAACCTTCTCAAGCAGTTCGCAGTCAGACTCCAGTGTGCGCGGATAATTTCTCAGGTCGTTCTTGTCGTTGAACTGTGTGGGGTTCACGAAAACACTTACCACCGTTACATCGTTTTCTCTCACACTCCGCTCCACGAGCGATGCATGTCCGGCGTGCAATGCGCCCATTGTGGGCACCAGTCCTATATTCTTTCCCTGCTTGCGCAGCGGAAACAAGGCATTCTGCAGTTCCACAACTTTGCGATAAACTATCATCTTCTTATTATATATGGTTTTGAAAATCGAGTGCAAAATAACAACATTATTATGAAATATGCAAGGAATAGTTTTAATTTTTACCAATTATAATACTCATTTTTCTAAATTAATCAAAATAATATCGCAAATCCAAGTTTTTTTCGTACCTTTGCATTGGTTTTAAAGATTATCGTCATGAAGGCAAAGAAAGTATTATTCATCAACCAGGAGATTATCCCATACGTACCCGAAAGTGAATTGTCACTCTTAGGAAGAAAGCTTCCGCAGGCCATTCAGGAAAAGGGTTATGAGATTCGCACGTTCATGCCCAAATGGGGAAACATCAATGAGCGCCGCGGACAGTTGCACGAGGTGATCCGCCTGTCAAGAATGATGCTGATTATTGATGAAACGGATCATCCGCTGATCATCAAAGTGGCCTCAATACCGCAAACGCGCATCCAAGTATACTTCATCGACAACGATGACTATTTCAGCCGCCGCCAGATGGAGACTGACGAAAACGGAGAAGAATACCCCGACAACGGCGAGCGTGCAGTGTTTTTCGCCCGTGGCGTTCTTGAGACAGTAAAGAAGCTGAGATGGACTCCTGACATCATTCATTGCCAAGGTTGGATGAGCGCCATTATCCCCCTGTATGTGAAGACTGCCTATCACGACGAGCCATCATTCGCAAACACCAAAGTCGTCACTTCACTTTTCAGCAAGGAATTGAAGAGCGAATTGGGCGACAATTTCAAGAGAGGTATCGAATTCAAACAGGCAAAGTCGTCGCTGCTCGACAGTTACAACAAGAAGTTCGACTTCGTGGAATTAGGGAAATTGGCAATCGACTATTCCGACGGTGTGGTTGAAGCCGGCAGCGAGGTGAATGAAGAACTGCTGAACTATGCCTTGGACAAGAAACCGGTATTGAGATATCCCGGAGAGGAAGGATTTGGCGATGCCTACGACCAATTCTACGATCTGGTGTATGGCGATGAAGAATAACGAAAAACAATGTTCATTAAGAATTACACTTCAATGAAAACAAAAATTCTTGCAGCACTGGCAATGCTCTCCATGGTATTTGCCTCCTGCGATGACACTACAGAAACGATTGGTTCATCTCTCACGGATAACATGGACCACCTCACCATATCCACAGATACATTCAAGGTAGCCACAAGATCGATTGTGGCCGATTCCGTGTTATCACGAAACACCACCGGCTACTTAGGAAGAATCAAGGATCCTGAGACAGGCGGCTATATCACAGGCGACTTTATGGTGCAGTTTCATGCACTTGAAGACTTCACGCTGCCCAAGAAAGAGGACATCGTCAGCCTGAACGACAACAATGAGATTATTGCCGACTCCTGCGAGATACGGCTTTTCTATACCAGCTACTATGGCGACTCGCTGGCAACCATGAAGTTGACTGCCTATGAGATGGAGAAACCGATGGAAGAAGGTGTGAGATACTATTCCAACTTCGACCCTATCACCAACGGATATGTTCGCACCGGCGGCATGAAGACCGACAAAGTGTTCACACTGGCTAACCTTACATACAGCGACAGCCTGCGAGCCACGACCAGCTATATGCCGAACATCCGCATACCGCTGAATGAACCATACACAGACAAGAACGGGAAGACATACAACAACTTCGGTTCGTTCATCATCAACAAGTATTATGAGAATCCTTCCTATTTCAAAAATGCATACACCTTTATACATAACGTATGTCCAGGGTTCTATATCAAGGTGAAAGACGGTCTGGGAGCCATGGCATACGTATCCATCAGCCAGCTGTTTGTTTACTATCGCTTCAAGAGTGATGAAACCACTTATGTCAGAGCCGATGTTTTTGCCGGAACGGAAGAAGTGTTGCAGACAACAAACATCACAAACGACAAGGAAACCATCAACCGACTGGCAAGCGACAACACATGCACCTATCTGAAAACGCCAGCAGGAATATTCACGGAGATGACTCTGCCTGTGGACGACATTATCAGAAACCACGAGAATGATACGCTGAACGCTGCAAAAATCAGTCTCACCCGCATGATCGACAGCACACACAGCAAATATTCGTTTGACAAACCAACCACTCTGTTGATGGTGGAGCGCGACAGTATGTACACTTTCTTTGAAAAGAACGATATTGCCGACGGTTCACGCTCATTCCTCTCGTCACAGTCGGGCAACACTTACACATTCAGCAACATATCCAACCTGATCCGCATCATGGCAGAAGCCAAGGAGAATGGGCTGAAACGAAACAGCAACTGGCTCAATGAGCATCCCAACTGGAACAAGGTTGTTATCATCCCAGTGCAGGAAACGTATGTGCAACAGACTGTTCTCGCCAAAGTAACACACGACATGAAACTGTCGAGTGCTAAGCTCGTGGGTGGTCCGAATAATCCTTATGATGACATAAAGATAAGTGTCATCTACAGTAAGTTCGCGGGAAAATAGTCATGGCAGATAACTTTTTGGAACGCCACCGCGAGGAATATGAACAGAAAAAAGCAGAGTGGCTGAGAAAAAAGAAGCATATTCCGGCAACGAAACGCAACATAGAGCGCCCGGATGACGAATCGTTATAACCCACTCCGCTCATGATTTCTGAAACCAGAAGGTGTGTCAAAATACAGATATTCCTATAGAAACAACGGATTTCACGGATTTTACGGATTTAAGTTCCTGATTATCAGCATGACTTTAATCCGTAAAATCCGTGAAATCCGTTGTGGTTTCTTTTTGAAACGCCCTCTTTTGGGGGTCAATCTTTACGGTTGATTGAACTGAACTACACTTTAGGATTATTGATATTATCGGTTGGCTGCCCCAAACATCACTTAAGGATTTTGTATCGGGCAAATTTCAAGAGCAGCTGTTTTGTTCCTGCATTGCGGAACTGAACCGTTGCCTTTGTGTTTTCGCCGCTTCCCTCCACCTTCAGCACATCGCCAACGCCGAAACGCTCATGTTCTATCACGTTGCCCTCACGGAGAGGCGATCCACCGCCAGCAGAAAGGACACCGGAACTCTTGGATACCACCTCTGAAACACGGCGCAAGTTGCCTCCCGCTGCCTGGTAAGTGCGCTTGAAACGGTTAGAGAACGGATCTTGCGGAGCCTCATCACGATGCCCGGCAATACGAGGTTTGGGGTCTGCTTTAAACTGAGTGGCTACAGGATTCGAATTCTGCCACCTTCTGCCATCAGAATAGCTGCCCCGATAGCCTGTCGATGTGGTTCCAAAGAGATTGTCCTTGATTCCCGCCTCTTCCATTTCCGACTCTATTTTGAGAAAACGCCGGTCGATATCGTTAATAAAACGGCTTGGTGTGTCAAAATCCATCTTGCCATAACGCCAGCGGTTCTTGGCACAGGTGAGTATACAGTGCTTCTCTGCCCGCGTTATTGCCACATAGAGCAGGCGCCGCTCTTCCTCAAGCTCGCGCTTTGAGTTGACAGATAGAGGACTCGGAAAGATGTTTTCTTCTAAGCCAACAACAAAAACAGTGGGAAATTCCAAACCTTTCGCACTGTGAATGGTCATCAAAACCACACGGTGAGCGTCATCTTCTCCCTCACTGTCGAGGTCGGTGAGGAGCGATACCTCCTGCAAAAAGTCTGTCAACGATACTTCGTTCTCACGTCCCTCCTCTCTCCTACTCGCCACAAAGTCTTGCATTCCGCTGAGGAACTCCTCCAAATTCTCTTGTCGTGTCATCGACTCGGGTGTTGTATCAGAATAGAGATCTGCTGAAATGCCGCTTGCTTTGATAATCTCCGTTCCCAGCTCGTAGGCATCGGCTGTGGCGAAGCGGCTGATAAACGTAAGAATGAGTTCATGAAACTGTTGTAGTTTTGCAAGTGTACCCTTGTTCACACTCAATCCATAGCGCAGGGGATCGCAGATAACAGTCCACAGACTGATGCCCTGGCTCATGGCAACGGCAGAAATCTTGTTTACGGTGGTGTCTCCAATCCCACGTGCAGGGTAATTGATGATGCGCTTCAGCGCTTCCTCGTCGTCAGGATTGGCAACGATTCTGAAATAAGCAATGATATCCTTGATCTCTTTGCGCTGATAGAAGCTCAGTCCACCATAGATCCTGTAGGGTATATTCTCCTTGCGCATGGTTTCCTCAAAGCTTCGACTCTGTGAATTAGTGCGGTAAAGGATGGCGAAATCACTGTATTCACACTTCTCCTGCCGTTTAATCCTCTTGATGTCATTGCAAACAATGATAGCTTCTTCCTTATCACTGTATGCCGGTTTCAACACAAGTTTGTCTCCCTCATCATTCTGACTATAAACATCCTTGGGTATCTGGCGCTCATTTTTCTTAATCAAACTGTTGGCTGCCTGCACGATGCGCTGTGTGCTTCGGTAATTCTGCTCCAGCTTGAAAAGTCTGGTGTGTTCAAACATCTGTTGAAAATCCAGAATGTTATCGATATTTGCACCGCGGAAACCATATATGCTCTGTGCATCATCACCCACTACGCACACTCGCTGTGTATCTTTCGTGAGTTGCAATACAATACGTTGCTGAACAGAATTCGTGTCTTGATACTCATCGACCAAAACAAACTGAAACCGCTCTGCATATTTCCGGCGCACATCCTCATGATCTCTGAACAGCAAGAAGGTATAAGTCAGTAAGTCATCAAAATCCATCGCGTTAGCCTGACGGCATCTCGCACAATAGGCTGCATAGATTGTACTGATGGCAGGCATGCGCGATTCATTGTCTCTTTGCAGCGCATCCCTGTCATTAGCATACATTTCAGGTAGGATTAGATGGTTTTTCGCCATACTGATGCGGTTGTGCACAGTTGCAGGCTTGTATACTTTGTCGTCCAGTTTCATTTCCTTGATGATACTCTTCACCAAAGAACGGGAATCAGCCTCATCGTAAATCGTGAAATTGCCGGAATATCCGATGTGCTCGGCCTCAACACGAAGAATCCTTGAAAATATGGAATGGAAGGTTCCCATCTGTATATACCGCGCACTGTCACCCACCAACCCTATCACACGCTCTTTCATTTCACGTGCTGCCTTGTTGGTGAATGTGAGCGCCAGTATATTCCACGGCTTAAGTCCCTTCTGCAAGAGATAGGCAATCTTATAGGTAAGAACGCGTGTCTTACCAGAACCGGCACCTGCAATGACCAGCGACGGACCTTCAATATACTCAACGGCAGCCCGTTGGGACTCATTCAATGCTTCAAGCAAATCATTATTCACGGTGATTCTCTTATTTCGTTTCTATGTATTATTTCTTCTTGTAGATGCCTCCGTCAACAGTTCGCGGATCAACATCCTGACCTTCCAAGGGAA
The DNA here is from genome assembly GCA_017471245.1 of Prevotella sp. Taxonomy (GTDB): domain Bacteria; phylum Bacteroidota; class Bacteroidia; order Bacteroidales; family Bacteroidaceae; genus Prevotella. Next base: position 16,322 of record JAFUVB010000055.1, on the reverse strand, counting down.
ACAGGGGAATGAATTTCATTTCCTTCATGATCCTGAACTTGCGCTTCACCATATAGTCTGAGGGTGACTTTGATGAAAACTTGCGCGGGTTTGGCAGCGTGGCTGCAATCAGAGCACAGTTGGCACGTGTCAACTCCTTGGCGGAACATCCGAAATGCTCCTCTGCCACGGCTTCTACACCATAGATCCCATTACCCATCTCGATGGAATTAAGATATACTTCCATGATGCGCTGCTTGCTCCACATCAGCTCCATCAATACGGTGAAATAGGCTTCGAGACCTTTTCTCACCCATGAACGCCCCGGCCAGAGGAATACGTTCTTGGCAGTCTGCTGGCTAATGGTGCTGGCTCCTAATTTCTTTTTGTTCTCCAGGTTATGGATGGCAGCCTTTTCTATTGCCTGATAGTCAAAGCCATGGTGCTTCAGAAAGCGCTGATCCTCACTTGCCATCACAGCAACTGGCATGCTGGGAGACATTTCAGATAGCGGAATCCAGTGGTGTTTCAGCTTCATCGACTCTCCCTGTTGATGCTGTTCCACCAGTCTGATAAGCATCAACGGCGTTACATACACCGGAATGAATCGCAATGCTGCAACAGCAAGGATGGTGGAAGCAAAGAATGCCACCACCATCCATCTGATAGTTTTCTTAATGAATTTCAATGCTTTAAATGATAATCTGCTTCGTAAAGAACTTACTGCAGTGTTCCGTTGTTAGCGGCATCGATCATTGCCTGGCTGGGATAGAGATAAACCTCCACGCGACGGTTCTGCTGGCGACCAGCTTCAGTAGAATTGTCGGCTACAGGATCAGCCTGTCCGAGACCTTCAACACTCTTGATCTGTGAAGAATTCACACCCTGACCAGTGAGATACTTCTGCACAGACTGAGCACGCTGCAATGAGAGAGTCTCATTTTTCTGAATGCTCTGCTCGGCAGTAGAGTTCTTCCATCCCTGGTTGTCGGTATATCCCTTGATGGCAACATCAGCATCATTGTTGGTCTTAAGCACGTTTGCGAATTCTGTCAGCGAGTTCTTGGCAGCAGTCTGCAGAGTAGAACTGCTTGATGGGAAGAGGATACCAGAGTCGAAAGTAACCTTCACACCTAATGTATTACCATTAGCATCAGTGATTCCTTCAACCTGTGCATTCTCAACAGCAGCAGCTGCTGCCTTTGCCTTGTCCATTTTCTTACCGATGAGTACACCAGCCGTTGTTCCAACAGCAGCACCAATGGCAGCACCAATGGCTGTGCTCTTTGTATTCTTACCGATGATCTGACCCAGAATGCCACCGAGAGCTGCACCGCCACCGCCGCCAATGAGTCCACCTTTTGCTGTGTTGTTCATTCCACAGCCTGAAAGCAATACGAGGGAGCAAAGTCCCAAAATTGATAATCTGAATGATTTCATTGTTTTGTAATTTTAAATTGTTTATAAATATCGTCAGTCTTAAAAAACAATGCAAAGATAATTCAATTTTCCGAAATTACAAGCAAAATAAGCATTATTTAATGTTTTTGAAAAGAAGAATGGCCCTAATTTGCCGATAATAGCATTTTTTTTCGTACTTTTGCAACCAAAATTTATAAACATAAGCATCATACAATATGGCAAAAGAACTTAAAGATTTGACCAAGAGGGCTGACAATTACAGCCAGTGGTATAACGACCTGGTGGTAAAGGCCGACTTGGCAGAACAATCAGCAGTGCGCGGGTGTATGGTTATCAAGCCATACGGCTATGCAATTTGGGAAAAAATGCAGCAGCAGTTAGACAAGATGTTCAAGGAAACAGGAGCCCAGAATGCCTATTTCCCACTCCTTATTCCTAAATCATTCCTTTCTAAAGAAGCCGAACACGTGGAAGGTTTTGCAAAAGAATGCGCTGTTGTAACCCATTACCGGCTCCGTGCAAAAGAAGACAAGAGCGGTGTGGAAGTTGATCCCGCTGCAAAACTGGAGGAAGAACTGATTATTCGTCCTACATCAGAGACCATCATCTGGAACACATATAAGAATTGGATTCAGTCTTGGCGCGACTTACCACTCATGTGCAATCAATGGTGTAACGTGATGCGATGGGAAATGCGCACCCGCCCGTTCCTTCGTACCAGCGAATTCCTATGGCAAGAAGGCCACACAGCCCACGCCACTCGCGAGGAAGCAGAAGAAGAAGCACAGAAAATGCTCAAGGTTTATGCCAAGTTTGCAGAGGAATGGATGGCAGTTCCAGTGGTTCAGGGTGTGAAAAGCGAGACTGAGCGCTTCGCCGGAGCACTCGACACCTACACCATTGAGGCGATGATGCAAGACGGAAAAGCACTGCAAAGCGGAACCAGCCACTTCCTTGGACAGAACTTTGCCAAAGCTTTCGAAGTGACATACCTGAATAAAGAAAACAAACCAGAATATGTATGGGCTACATCTTGGGGCGTTTCTACTCGCCTTATAGGTGCATTGATCATGACTCACAGCGATGACAATGGACTTGTATTGCCACCGCGCCTTGCACCTATTCAGGTCGTAATCGTTCCCATCACCAAAGGTGCAGAGCAATTAGCTGCTATCAGTGAGCGACTGCAGCCAGTTATTGAAGAATTGCGTGCAGCAGGAATCACAGTCAAATATGATGATGCCGACAACAAGCGCCCAGGATTCAAGTTTGCCGACTATGAACTGAAGGGTGTTCCCGTACGTCTTGTCATGGGCGGTCGTGATTTGGAGAACGGCACCATTGAGGTGATGCGCCGTGACACACTTGAAAAGGAAACCCATACACTCGATGGCATTGTTGAATATGTGGAAAAGCTGCTTGAAGACATCCAACAGAATATCTTCAACAAAGCGAAAGCATATCGCGATGCCCGCATTTATGAGTGCGACAACTATGAAGAATTCAAGGAGAAAGTGAAAGACGGCGGATTCTTCCTGTGCCATTGGGACGGAACAGCGGAGACCGAAGCCAAAATCAAAGAGGAAACGCAAGCCACCATTCGTTGCGTGCCTTTCGGTGTGGAACAGACTCCTGGCATTGATATGGTATCAGGCAAGCCTGCCGACAAGCGCGTGATTATAGCTCGCAGCTACTAATCCTCTCTTTATAGCATTGATAAAAAACAAAGGGGCGTGTCTCACGACATGTCCCTTTTACATACTTACTAAAACTAAATTAACCACTAAAAAAAACTAATCCTTATTAAATGTTATGTTTGTCGATTGCAAAGATACAATGTTTTTTTGAAATCACAATGCTAAAATGTGTTTTTTTTGAATATTTAGAGAAATATTTGCTGTTTTTATCGTTAAAAACACCGTGTTAGTATAAAACACCGTAAGTCAAGACATATTGTGGCATTACGACATAATCAACAGCAACAGCCACACTTCGCCTTAAATTCTCTATTCTTATAACACCTCTTTCGTCGAGTTCGAAAGGCTCAACTCTCATCTCTAAGAGATCAAGATGATCAGCAGAAAAGAGTTTGTAACCGGTTTCCTTTCCGCACCAATGCAACAACTGATGAACGGTAGTAAAAGCCTTCTCATCATCACGAATAAACTTTCTCGCGATTTTGCTCACCCTGTCACTCATGTACTCTATATCTACCCCCACCTCATATTGCAAGGATACTATAACGGCACAGTAACCCTTCGTATGACTGACACTGATATGATACCCGTTTTCCAGAAACGGTTTCCCATCACTGTTATGAAGAATTGCCATGTCGCGTCCCATCATCTCTCGTAACAAAGCCCTTACACAAACATATTCTTTCTGACGAATGGTTGACTTATAAAGCATGGATGCCTCTTCATACCATGAACTAAACGTCGTGGGGCTTTCTGTCATTTCCCATAAACCGAGAATGGCATCATCATGAAAAACAGGAGTAACAGATATGAGCGGCATTAGTTTTCCTTGTCTTTGATGATCTGATCTGGCTCTTTCAATACCACTTTTACACGTGATATCCTACGCTCTTCCAATTGAAGAATCTCAAAGAAATAATGCTTATACTCCAGTTTCTCGTGAATCTTTGGAAAATCACCCTTGATTTCCAATAATAATCCTGCCAAAGTATCTGCATCACCAACTACTTCATCAAACTCATCATCGTCGATTTCCAAGATTCTACAGAAATCGCTCAACAATGTTTTGCCTTCAAACACGTATGTATTCTTGTTCAACCTTGTGAATGTTTTCTCCTCTTCATCATATTCATCGTTGATCTCACCAACGATTTCTTCAAGAATATCCTCAAGCGTCACAATACCGCTGGTGCCGCCGAATTCATCAACCACAATGGCAATATGCACCTTCGTGTCCTGAAACTCACGCAGCAAATCGTCGATCTTCTTGGTTTCAGGTACAAAATATGGAGGACGAATCAAACTCTGCCACCGGAATGCGGCTGGTTTTCCAAGATGAGGCAACAGATCCTTGATGTAAAGCACGCCACGAATATTATCAGAATTGTCCTGATATACAGGAATACGGCTGTAGTTGTTCTCGACAACACAGTGAATGACATCTGCGAAACTACTCTTGATATCCAAGTCAACAACGTCTTGTCTGCTGGTCATCACCTCCTTTGCCGTTTCGTCACCAAACCGGATAATACCTTTCAGCATGCTTTGCTCTTCCTTGATATCATCTTTGTCGGTAAGTTCCAATGCCTGCTCCAGATCATCAACACTCAATACATGGTTATCGTGCTGCACAACTTTCTTGGCAAGTATACCACTACGCAACAACACTGATTCCAATGGCCAGAACAACCGACGCATAACAAGGATTCCCCCAACCACTCTACGGCAGAACCTCAGGGAATTCTGCCGGGCATAGATCTTCGGCATTATCTCACCAAAAAGCAAGAGAAGGAACGTAAGAACCACTGTTATGCACAGAAACTGCAACCATTGCGCATTCCCGAAATCAACAAGGTTGACAAACACATAGTTGCAAAGCATGATGATGGTGACGTTCACGAAGTTATTGGTAATCAGGATGGTTGCCAACGTACGCTCGCTATCCTCGCGAAGCATAGCTATATTACGGTCTGCCCGGTTGCGGTCAGCATCCATAGTATTCAAGTCGGTGGGCGAAAGACTGAAAAATGCTATCTCTGATCCACTGGCTAAGCCTGAGAATACCAATAAAACAACAGCCAGCACTGCAGCGATGACTACGCCCAGCCCTGGCTCCAAGAGATGAACCTCTGATAGAGTTGCTTGTAATGATGATATATCCATGTCAGAACGGCAGTTCTTTATTGCTTTCAGACGGTGATACAGGTGTGTCGGAAACGATATCTGCCGAAGATGCAGGCTGTATTGGTTTAGGAGTCAGCATTTCCATATTCTCCACAATAATCTCAGTAACATATCGGCGCTCACCCTTCTGCGTGTCATACGAGCGATATCTGATTCGCCCTTCCACATAGAGTTTATCGCCTTTATGGACATACTGCTCAACGATTTTTGCCAAATTACGATAGAAAACAAGATTATGCCAGTCTGTCCTGTCAGGAACCTGAGTCCCATTCTGCAATGTATATCCCCGCTCAGTAGTAGCAAGAGACACCTGTGCCACGGCCTGATCCTGGTCGTAATATCTTACATCGGGATCTTTTCCGACATTACCGATTAACATTACCTTATTCATAATAGCAAAAAAGTTGGTTGATTATTTCCAATGTCCAAGATACTTGAACTTGAAGTTCTTACCCTTGGCTGAAGGAAACTGACTGCGGTTGTCAACCCTGCTGCGCAGATGCTCCACAATCCTGGTGTATGCATCATAGGCACTGTTTGCCTTTAGCTGAGCAACAAAGCGGGTATCGCGATACTCATGCTTGCCGGTAGAGGGCACCATGACCACACGCTTGAAATCAAGAGATGCCTCATACCATCCCGGGCGCTCCTCGTTAAGACGGGCAATTGCCGGTGGAACCACTTCCCTATGTTCTGCCTCAGCAGCCAAAGAAGAACGCAATGCTTTTTTCTGCTTGAAGTCGAGCATGGTGGCAGCTTCTGTCTTGATGATGATGAAATACACACGGGGACGCACCTTATAGCGTTTTGGATAGTAGACCTCACCTTCGGCATATTCCCTGACATCGGCTTCCAAATCAGGATTCATACCGATTTCAGGAATAGAACGCAGAAAATCAATCGCGTCATCGACATTAGCAACTAATGTCTCATTGTCAAAATAGCGTATGTATAAATTCATGTACGTTGTTTTTCTTGTAAATAATCGCCTGATACTCTTCCTTAATCAAGGGGAAGAGCGGAAAACGGGACTCGGACCCGCGACCCCAACCTTGGCAAGGTTGTGCTCTACCAACTGAGCTATTTCCGCATAAAAACTAACCCAAGAAATTTTCTTTTGCGTGAAGAGGAGGAGACTCGAACTCCCACGTCACAATTGACACTACCCCCTCAAAGTAGCGCGTCTACCAATTCCGCCACCTCTCCTACAAAAAGCATTCTGCAACCGAAAAACATTGCCTATCTCGAAGTGCCCAGAACAGGACTCGAACCTGCACGCCTCGCGGCACACGCACCTGAAACGTGCGCGTCTACCAATTCCGCCACCTGGGCAAAGTCAGAAATAAGTCCGGCACTTATTCTTCTTTTGTTGCAGAATGTTGAGCGGAAAACGGGACTCGGACCCGCGACCCCAACCTTGGCAAGGTTGTGCTCTACCAACTGAGCTATTTCCGCATTAAAAACTTTCAAATGAAAGCGCATTTCTCCAAATGCGGTTGCAAAGGTAATAGTTTTTTCTGAATTAGCAAATAATTTTCTTCTTTTTTTTCTTCACATCTGCATTTTTCTTGTTTTCTTAATTGCTTCATTCCTAATTCATGCGGCATTTATAATCCTCATAACCGTATTTGCGAAGCAGCTCCAGCTCGCCATTGCTTTTCAACAGTCCGATTGACGGATGCGTGATGCCGTTAAACATATTTGTCTTCACAGTAGTATAGTGCAGCATATCTTCGAAAACGATGGTTTCACCCACCTTTACTTCGTGGCCGAAATTCCACATACCCATGAAATCGCCACTGAGACAACTGTTTCCACCAAGCCTATATAAATAAGGTGTTGACACAGGCATATCCTTGCCTTCCACAATCTCGGCTCCGCGCACATCAGGCATATAGGGCATTTCAAGGCAGTCGGGCATGTGACATGTGAAACTGACATCAAGTATCGCCGTACGGATACCCTTGTCTTCCACAACATCCACGACATGGGCAACCAACGGCCCCGTCTGCCACCCAAAGGCACTACCAGGCTCTAAGATGATCTTTAGCCACGGATAGCGTTCATGCAACCCTTTCATGAGTCGGATCAGCAAATCCACGTCGTAATTCTTTCGGGTCATCAGATGACCGCCGCCGAGATTGAGCCATTTCAGCTGTGGAAACCATTTCGAGAACTTTCCCTCTATGTGAACCAAGGTGCGTTCCAGCACATCGGCTCCGCTCTCACAATGACAATGGCAGTGAAAGCCTTCGATATCGTTTGGCAGAAACTCGGGCAGCTTGTCTGCCGAAACGCCGAACCGCGTGCCAGGAGCACAGGGATTATACAATGCCGTTCCCACTTCGGAATACTCGGGGTTCACGCGCAGACCGAGAGAAATGCCCTCATTTTCGCCATCAGAAGAATCGCCAGCCACACGCTTCACCCAATCGTGATAGCGGGCATACTGACTCAGGGAATTAAAAGTGAGATGACTGGAGCAGCGCGCAATCGTCTCAATCTCACTATCCGTATACGCAGGCGAATAGGTATGCGCCTTCGATCCAAACTCTTCGAAGGCAAGGCGCGCCTCACTCAGTGAACTGGCAGTGGTGGAACGTATGTATTCTCTGAAGATGGGAAACGTCTTCCACAGGGCATACGCCTTGAAGGCAAGTATCACTTCAACGTCAGCCTCTCGCGCAACCCTGCTGATAAGCTCAAGATTGCTGCGCAGCCGCTTCTCTTCCAATATGTAGACAGGACCTTCCAGCCCCTCAAAGGTTTCGGGATTAACTTTCATTGTATATTGCGTTTGATAATGCAAAGATAAGCAAAAATAACGAGAAAGTGGCTACAGCAACTGTTTTTTTATTGATATTATATTGCATGTTTGCGATATTTTTAATACTTTTGCACCATAAAAGGAAAAAAGACGATGAAACTCGTTCTCATGACCAAGCCCACATTCTTTGTGGAAGAAGACAAAATCATTTCAACCCTCTTCGACGAGGGGCTGGACAACCTGCACTTGTACAAGCCCGACTCCTCGCCCATGTATGCCGAGCGGTTGCTTTCGCTTTTGCCAGACAGCTATTATCGCAAGATAACCGTACACGACCATTATTACCTGAAAAACGAATACGGACTGGCAGGCATACATATCGAATCACCAGATGCGCCCAAACCCGATGGCTATAAAGGACGTTTCAGCCGTACCTGCATGGAGCTCGACAAGCTGAAAGCTGCAAAAAAGAAGGCAGAATATGTCTTCCTGAAATATATTTTCCACAGCCAGAGCGAAAAAGACGCAGAAGCCACCTTCACGATGGAACAGCTGGAACAGGCATCCGGCATGGGACTCATCGACAAACATGTCTACGCATTGGGCGGCATGAATCTCGACAACGTGAAGATCGCCAAAGAGTTAGGCTTCGGAGGTGTTGTGATCTGCGGTGACCTGTGGAACCGCTTCGACATTCATAATCAGCAAGACTATAAAGAACTGATAACCCATTTCGAGAAACTGCGCAAGGCTGTGGGATAAGCTGGAAACGATGAGCGAAAGACAACTTCCTGCAGCATGATCAGACTGAGAATATACACGAATCAATGAATAACAAAAAGACACAATGATCGACTCAAATTCTTTTATGGTATTTTCTGGCACCGCCACCAAATACCTTGCAGAACGCATTTGCCAAAGTCTTGGCTGTCCATTAGGAAAACTGGTGATGACAAAGTTTTCAGACGGTGAGTTTGCCGTGTCATACGAGCAATCAATCCGTGGGCGCGACATCTTCCTGGTGCAGAGCACGTTCCCCAATTCCGACAATCTGATGGAGCTGCTCCTGATGATCGACGCAGCAAAAAGGGCATCGGCGAAGAGCATTAATGCCGTTATCCCCTATTTCGGATGGGCGCGACAGGACAGGAAAGACAAGCCCCGCGTGAGCATCGGCGCCAAACTCGTGGCCGACTTGCTGAGCGTTGCCGGCGTGGATCGTGTGATAACGATGGACCTCCATGCCGACCAGATACAAGGTTTCTTCGATGTTCCCGTGGATCATTTGTATGCCTCAGGTGTCATCCTCCCATATCTGAAGAGCCTGAAGCTTGAAGACATGGTCATCGCATCGCCTGATGTGGGCGGATCCAAGCGTGCAAACACATACGCAAAATACCTCGGCTGCCCGCTGGTGCTATGCAACAAGACCCGCGCACGTGCCAACGTCGTGGAGAGCATGCAGATCATCGGTGACGTATGCGGCAAGAATGTTGTGATTGTTGATGACATGGTCGACACCGCCGGCACCATCACCAAGGCCGCCGACATCATGAAAGCAGCCGGAGCAAAGAGTGTTCGCGCCTGCGCCAGCCACTGTGTGATGAGCGGACCGGCAAGCGACCGCGTACAGGAGAGCGCCCTCGAGGAGATTGTCTTCACCGATTCCATCCCCTACACCAAGCGTTGCGACAAAGTGAAACAGCTGTCTGTTGCCGACATGTTTGCCGATACCATCCAGCGTGTGGTAGAGAACAAGAGCATCAGCGACCAGTATATCGTCTGAAAACAGCAAAACATTTTCATGCCACCAATGCAACAACCACTTGATTTTGAGTGCGTTGTCATTGGTGGCATAACTTCTACATCAAGCCTTTCATGCCAATAGTCTTCGGCTCTGAATAGCTGCTTGACTTCCCCAAAATAGCTTCAAATTCTAAAACCTATGTTTTTAAGCCTCGAAATCTATGTTTTTGAGGTTCGAAACCTATGCTTTTGAACCTCGAAACCTTATGTTTTGGGAGATGAAACATCCGTCCTTGTAAAAGGGCGGGAAGATGTTCTCCCTATGTAAAAAATGCTTTTAACCCGCACCCAACCACAAATCGCTTATAATCAGCAAGTTATCTGAATTCCAACCCGCACCCGATCCCGCACCCGATGCCACACCCACGTGGAGGTTTTGAGTTTAGAATTAAGAAGGGAGAATAAAGGAGTATAGGAGTAAAGGAGTGGAGGAGTGTAGACGATAGTCTTGCTACAGACAACTTTTAGTCGAATGTATTCTCTAATCTTCTAATCCTCCCACCTCTCACCTCTTAATATTATACTCAAAATCTCCACGTGGGTGTGGCATCGGGTGTGGGATCGGGTGCGGGTTAATTATCGCACAACCGTCTGATTTTCAACGCAATAACCTCAGGTGTCACATCAATTCATTTTTTCACATGGGAGGAATGGTAAACTACAAGAAAAAACTTGCCACCAACGATGCCCCATTTTGATTAAATAGAGGCAGCGTTGGTGGCAAGAAAACTAAAAACTGCAATTATTATTCAGCAGCATCAATACTCAAACCACTTCACGTATGCGAAGTCCTGACGATGAGGAAGATGCTCGTTCTTGGGATACATGCGCACGGCAACCTTGTAGACACCGGCCTGAACACCCTTCACCGTGGTTTCGAAGGTGTAGAGATTGCCTTCTCTGCCCACGACATTGAACGGGCGCACGTCGATTACGCGCTCTTCGCCATTCTTATCGGTGCTCGTGGCAACCATCTCCAGTCCGATGGCATCGTCGAGTCCCTGCTCGTCAACCACAAACCTGAACTTGTATTCCTTGCCGCTTTCCATTCCGTCGGCAGGCACATTGTTCTCACGGTTCACCACTGTTATGGCATCCCAGCGCTCTGCCACGGTCTCTTTCCACAGGGCGAGGTCCTTGGCAAGGCGGTTGTCGTTGGCAGAAAGCTCCTTGAAGCGCTTTGCCTCCTTGTTGTAGAACTTGTCATAATAGTCGTCCAACTGGCGCTTCATGGTATAATGCGGGGCGATAGTGGCGATAGAGTTCTTGATCACATTGATCCATCCCTCGCTATATCCCTGCTCATTCTTGTTATAATAGAGCGGAACGATCTCGTTTTCCAGCAATCCGTAGATGGTTGCAGCGTCGAGCTGATCCTGATATTCCTGGTTCTGGTAGGTGCGTTTCTCTGTTAAAGCCCATCCGGCACCCTCGCGATAGCCCTCAAGCCACCATCCGTCTAACACAGAAAGGTTCACCACGCCGTTCATCTCGGCCTTTTCGCCAGATGTGCCTGATGCCTCCAACGGACGAGTAGGTGTGTTCATCCAGATGTCAACGCCTGAAACCAGACGGCGAGCAAGGCGGAAGTCATAGTCTTCGAGGAAGATGATCTTGCCCAAGAATTCGGGACGCTGACTGATTTCATAGATTTTCTTGATCAGCCCCTGCCCTGCTCCGTCGGCGGGATGTGCTTTTCCTGCAAAGAGGAACTGCACCGGGCGGTCGGGATTGTTCACGATCTTGCTCAATCGGTCGAGGTCGGTGAACAGCAGATGAGCACGTTTGTATGTGGCAAAACGGCGGCAGAAGCCAATCATCAGTGCATTCGGATTGATCTTCTCCAACAGAGAGAGCACGCGCGAAGGGTCGCCCTGGTTCTTCAGCCAGTTCTCGCGGAACTTCGTGCGTATATATTCTGTGAGCTTCTTCTTCAGAGCCATGCGGGTTGCCCATATCTCTGTATCGGGAACATTGTAGATGGCGTGCCATATCTGCTCGTTGCTCTGGTCGCTCATGTGGCTCTTGTCGAAATACTTGGCATAGAGATGGCGCCATTCTGATGCTGCCCATGACGGGAAGTGCACACCGTTAGTGACATAGCCCACATGGTTTTCCTCCGGGAAATAGCCTTTCCAGATGGGCGCGAACATCTTCTGGCTCACCCATCCGTGCAGTTTCGACACACCGTTCACCTCCTGACAAGTGTTGATGGCAAAGGTTGACATGGAGAATTTCTCGTTCTTGTCTTCGGGATTGGTGCGTCCCATGCCGATGAACTCGTCCCACGTGATGCCGAGAAGTGCGGGGTAGCCACCCATATACTTGCCGAAAAGACCCTCGTCGAAATAGTCGTGACCGGCGGGAACGGGCGTATGGCATGTGTAGAGACCGCTTGCGCGAACCAGTTCCATAGCCTGGTTGAACGACATACCGCCCTGGATGTAGTCGCAAAGGCGCTGCAGGTTGCAAAGAGCGGCGTGTCCCTCGTTGCAATGATAGATATCTTTCTTGATGCCAAGCTTCTTCAGCGTGAGCATACCGCCGATACCGAGCAGTATTTCCTGCTTCAGGCGGTTCTCCCAGTCACCTCCGTAGAGGGCATGAGTGATGGGTTTGTCGAACTCAGAGTTCATTTCATTGTCGGTATCTAAGAGATAGAGCGGAATGCGTCCCACATTCACGCGCCAAACGTATGCATGCACCTGATAGTTCATATAGGGTACGTCCACCACTAATGGGTTTCCGTCGGCGTCGAGCTGGCGCTCAATGGGCAGCGAGTTGAAATGCTGAGCCTCATAGTTGGCAATCTGCTGACCGTCCATGCTCAGACTCTGCGTGAAATAGCCGAAACGATAGAGGAATCCCACAGCACACATGTTCACATTGCTGTCGGAAGCCTCTTTCAGATAGTCGCCGGCGAGCATGCCCAGACCGCCTGAATAGATCTTCAACACCTGGTTGAGACCGTATTCCATGCAGAAATAAGCCACGGAAGGGCGCTCATTGTCGGGTTCCACGTCCATATACTTGCGGAAGAGTTTGTAAACGCTCTTCACATTCTTCATAATCTCCTTGTCCTTAACAATCTCTTCCTTACGGTGATAGCTCAGACGGTCGAGCAGCTGCACCGGATTGTGGTTAACGTCCTCATACAATTCTTCGTCAAGACTTCTCCAAAGCTCGCGTGCCTCATAGTTCCACGCCCACCACATGTTGTGAGCGAGCTCGTCGAGACATTTCAACTCTTCGGGAAGACTCGACTTTACGGTCATCTCTTTCCACTGCGGAGCACTGGCATAATCAGCTTTAATTTTCATAATCTCTCAATATTTATGTTTTTAAATGCAAAGTAATTCTTTCATATAATCCCTGCACAACGTGGCATGATGGTCATTTCTGGCGTTTGCGACCCTCTGCCTTCTGGAGGGCAAAGTGGTATGCCTGCTGATAATACTTGATGAAATGGCACCAGAGAGCCTTCTTCGACAGGTTTTCGGCATTGCTCCGCGAGGTTTTCACCTCAGCATCCGTCATGTTGGAATACTTGGTCACAGTGTCTTTAATGCTGTCGGCCACCTCACTGTAGTTGTAGTCGGTGCGGCGGATCACCTTCACGCCATCCTCAATCTCGCTGTATCCGCCCTTCACCGTATTCGCCCACAAGCCGAAACCGGAAAGATCGGTCGTCACACATGGCACTTTGAACGCCACTGCCTCCAATGGCGTGTATCCCCAAGGCTCATAATAGGACGGATAGATGCACAGGTCGTTGCCCAACACCAGATCATAGTAGGTCATGTTCAGCACGCCGTCATCGCCAGTGAGGTAACAAGGCAGGAAGATAAGCTTCACCCGGTCGTCCTTTCTGTTGTGCATATCAAGGTATTTCAGCATGCCGAGCACATTGTCGTGCGACATATTGTGGAGCCAATGGGTAATTTCAGGCACCTCCAATGGCGTATCATATTTCTTTCCGCTATGCAGACGGGCTACCAAATCCTGCCGAGGCTCCCCCACCCAACCGGGTACTTCGATGAAGGCAAGCACTGTCTTGTTGAGATTCCGGTCACGAAGCAAGCGGTTCATTGCCTCGATAAACACGTCAACACCTTTGTTGCGGAACTCATACCGGCCGCTTGTGGAAACAATCAGCGTATCATCCTGCAAGTCGGTTCCCAACAATGCGTTGGCAACACCGAGCAGGCACTTTCTCGCAGCCTTCCTTTTCTTGGTAAACGTGGCTCCTTTTGGCACGAAACTGTTGTCGAACCCATTCGGCAACACATAGTCTACAGGCTTGTCCAACAGCTCTTTACACTCATTCGCAGTGATATCGCTCACGGTGGTGAAGCAGTCAACGAAATGGGCTGTCTGCTTTTCAATAGAGTGCTTGCTCTGCATGTTCAGTTCCCAAGCCATCTGGTCGCCCTGATAAGCAAAGAGATAGTCGTAGAGCGGCTTGTTGTTTCCGGCAATGCTACGCCCGATGCTGGTGGCATGAGTAGTGAAAATGGTGGCAACCTCGGGCAACACCTTATTGATATATAGCAATCCGAGACCGGTCATCCACTCGTTTCCATGATAGATAACCTTCATTCCGGGATTCAAGTATTTTGCATAAAAGCTCTCAACCACCAAAGCAGCGGCGTAAGAGAACATGGAAGCCTCATCGTAGTCGCCGTATGCATGAAGGGAATCCACCTGATAGTTCTCCCACAACCATGTATATATCTGGTCTTTCTGAGCAAAATAGGGATTAAAATCTACAAGGATGGCTATCGGCTTGCCCGGAATGTCCCATCTTCCAATTCTCATCTTCAAGCCGGAAGCCGTGGCATCGTTCTTCCAATCAGCAAACAAGGCGGTGTCTTCTTTGAAATAAGGACAATCTTTCTCCTTCCAACAATCAGGACCAATGAAGATAATTCTGTCATTCATCATATCCTGAAGAGTCTTTGCCCTTGTAGATAATACAGTATAAATTCCTCCTACCTTATTGCAAACCTCCCAACTTGACTCAAAAACAAAGTCGGGCACTAAAATACCTTTTGCCATCTTGATTTCTTATAACGCCTGCAAAGATAGCATAAAAATCCTTTATTACCAACTTTCAATGTTACTTTTTCCGCAAAACATTTGATTTCTTGACGAAAGATAGTTATCTTTGCGCCATTCAAAACAATATCAAGATGAAAAAGTCACTGCTGTTTTTCGCATGCATGCTGTTTGCAGCCAACGTCATGGCACAGGCAGATAAGCCTTTCGTTGGCAAGTATGTCAATGAGGATCTTAAGATTTTCATCGTCATCAACTTCCACGATAAGAATGTGACAGTGCCTGGTCAGGAAGTATTCGGGGATGTTGATGGCTATATGGGATCCACTCAATGCGCCCACGTATGGCCTATCGTTTCTTCTGAAACCGATGGCAACACAGCTCACATTGAGATGATCAATAACTACGGAAGTGAGGATTTCGAAGCCACCATGACGCTGAACGCCGACGGCACCATATCATTCAAGCACTTGGATGGCAGCACCTTGAAATTCCCTGTCAACAACAAATGGCAGAAAATCCCCACAAAGGTGGTGTTCAAGAAAAAAGAAGCACTGCAGAAATAGACATTGGAGGCAAGAAACAAGTAGCAACAATTAACGAAGAAAGCCGCCATTGCTCCATGGAACAATGGCGGCTTTCTTCTGTATTCTTCACTCTTCACTCTTAATTCTTAACTTTCCAATTCTTCACTCTTAATTCTTAACTTTCCAATTCTTCACTCCTGACTTCGGCGGTTTTAACATTTCCGAAGGCTCAACCTAGTTGAAACCCCGATAAACAGGGAATTTTGCTCGGTGACTTGGGTGACTCAGAAAATTTGTGTACCTTTGCGGCATGTTCCCACGTAAGAAGAGAAACAGGACGGGCACCATCAGTGTTGTGGTAGTCGACAAGAGCCGTGGCGGCTTCAAGGAGGTCAAAAGCTTCGGTGTTGCAAAGACCGAGGAAGAGGCAGACCGCCTGTATGCCAAAGCGGCTGAGTGGGTACGCAGGTATGGCGGGCAGCAGGAGATTGACTTTGCCCAGAGCAGTATCGTACAGCAGGAGTTCCTTGAGTCGGAGCGTGTACTGAACAACATCTCTGCCGTTGTCCTGAACGGTCCCCAGCAGATTCTGAACCAGGTCTACGACAGCATCGGCTTTGGCAGGATAAGGGACGAGATCCTCCGTCATCTGGTCATCGCCCGCATCTGCCAGCCCCTGAGCAAGTCGGCCACTGCAGACTATCTGAAGTCTTATTTCCATGAGGACGTCAGCCTTGACCAGATATACCGCTACATGGACAAACTGTACAACAGACAGCGTGAACTGGTACAACAGATAAGCGTGGAGCATACCCGCAAGATTCTCGGAGGCAGCATTGGGCTGATGTTCTACGATGTCACTTCGCTGTACTTCGAAACGGG
>JAFUVB010000054.1 GCA_017471245.1 Prevotella sp. | reverse complement strand
TTCAAGGATAGAAAGCCGTGAGAGATAGTCGCGCATCGTTTCCTCACGGAAGGAGGAATCATTGTGCAGCTTCACGACATACTGCCTGTATAGTGCGCACACCTCGCTCCATGGAGTGAACTGCGCCCCGGCTTTCAGTTCTACCCAGGGATTCCACCCACGGAGCAGTTTCTGGGTCAGTTCCTCGACCAGTGAACGGGCGTAGGAGTTCCGCGACCGCTGGCTTTTCATGTGGTCGAGCATCACTTTCTTCCTACGCATACGCCCCTGAGAAGGGTCAAAGGCATAAAAGTCCACGTAGTTCTCCTTACCTTTGTGGTAGACTGGCGGTGTCCATTCTCTCGTTTTAACGACACCAGCTGCTGAGTTGTAACTAAAAATTTTTTTATCCATCACTCTAAATTTTTAGTGTGACGGATGGTTCAACATTTGCCGCTTCCTGCATCGGTTGCGTCCGAATTGCGTCCGACCCGAAATCGGCGACCAAACGAAAAACCGCCTGTATAAAGGCGGTTTCTCTGCTTTTGGTCGGGATGAGGCGACTCGAACGCCCGACCCCTACGTCCCGAACGTAGTGCGCTACCAACTGCGCTACATCCCGAATGCTTTATAAAAGCGGGTGCAAAGATACGTCAATTTTCTGAAATACGTGCATCTTTCTTGAGAAAAATTGCCTTTTTTTCTTCCTTTGCCCGTTTTTGCCTGTTTTTTTGATGGCAAATATGATCAGTGCACCCGCTTTTTTTCAGTAGTAGATACCAACGGAGCAGCCGACGACAGAGGCGTCGGTGTGCTTGTTGGTTTTCAGATAGTCACCGTAGACACGGGCGAACCAGTTGCCCTTATAGCCTTTGATGCTCACGGGTATCTGGTATTCCACCTGAAGGTGCGTGCGCCAGTAGTTGGCACCGTAATATTCCATGTCGGGAATAAGCACAGCCTGCGCATATTCCGTGGAATTGTCGTGCAGGTTCAGTTCTGCCTCAGATGAGATCTTATAGTCAGCCTGTGCCTCTACCCAGAGACTCCTGCCTATGCGGAATCCTCCTTCGAGAGCAAACTTGTTGTCGATGTACTTCAGTGTTGAGGTGTTCAGTATTCGTTTGTTGCGCACATGGTTCATGTTGTACAGCATGCCCACGTATGCATTCACCTCGTTGTTTTCGGTGAATGATGCCCGATAATGGAAGTCGAGGTCGAAGATCTTCAGTTGGAAACGTTTCTTATAGGTCATGGTCGTATTCCATGCCTTCGACTCGATACCGGTCTGTGGATCCTTGGTGCGTGTCAGTTCCTGCCGGTATTCATCGGCATATCCTTGCTCATAAGATGCGGCTATATCGGCGCGCATCAGTGTGTTTCCCACGTTGAAGCGGTTTCTCGATGCGGCTTTGTAGTGGTAGGTGAAATAGCGTCCTGGCTCGTATTTCGTGTCGCCATACATATATTCCGTTCCTTTGTCGAAGGAGATGGAGTTTAGTGAGTGAAATGTCTCGCCCTTCACTGCTAATGACAGTTCGCCGCCCAGTTCATGGTTCACATATTCCCGCTCATAGCCATTGTATCCGCCGATGATGCCTGAAGCACTTTCCATACCTGTCATCGTGTAGTATTTCAGTGAGGGGTCGGTCTGCACAGTGGTAAGGTTGGGCAGTTTTTCTTTGTGGCGGTCGTAGTGGAGTGCTAATCCTATCGACGAGTTGCCGATGGAGTAGGTGAGGGCAGGGGTGATTCTGTAGTCGGCAAGATTGATGCGTGAGCGCGGGTCGCGCAGGCGTGACAGGTCGCCCACCTGATAGTTGATGCCCATGCCATAGGTAAATGCTCCAAGAGGAACGGTGGCGAGTGCTGCTTCCAGATTGATGAACTGGTGGTCGTACTTGCCCGGCACGCTGCTTCCCGAGATGAAAGGGTTGCTGTTGTGAGAGCGTATGACATCGCTCCAAGCGCGGTTCTTGGTGCGCCCCATGTCGAAGTTGAAGCTTCCATAGCCATAGAGATACTTTCCCACTTTCTGATAGCGCTCGGCGATGAATTTCAGTTGGTTGTTCATGTCGCCGTCTTGCACGAGGCTGTAGTCGCCTTCCCTGTGCGAAGCATCGAATTGTGTGATACCGCGGTTCATACTGGAGTCGAGCGACAGTCCTGCGGCGTTCAGTGTGAGCCGCCACAACTGTGTCTCCTCGGCGAATTGGTATTTCTCTTTAGTCATCAGCTCATCTTGCGCCCATGTGCATAGCGTGAGCATGCTGACGATGGAAAACAGATATATTCTTTTCATGTTATTTAAATTCTCTTACGTGAATAGCATCGCTCACACCGAAATCGCTTGAGCTGTTGTTTGTATCTTGGAGAATGATGCGCCCGTCATCGGTGATGCTTTGTATCTTACGATACACCACTTCTCCATTATTACCAGATGTGGCATTGATGTTGGTGTTTCCCGAATCAATGTAGTCGTAGAGTCGCTTGGTGCTGATGTCAACACCCGTCTGCGCTTTGTTCACTAAGAAATCCACGCCGTCGACCACGTACTTTGTGGGAACCGCCATAAACAGGCTTCCTTTGGTTTTTCCATAAGGATACACGAGCTGGTAGTCGGCAACATTGTCTTCTGTGCGGAAGATAACGATGGAACAGGGACCGCCTTGCACGAGGTTCATATACGACAGTGCTGCAGCGTACGTGTATATCAGTTCGAGTGCTGGCGTGTCAGGATTGTTCTCTGTCCTGCCGCGCGTGTCTTTTGCCTCGAAATCGGCATCAAGCAGGTTTTGCTCCATCGGTCCGTATTGCGAGTGGTCGATGGCGCTGTTCACGATCACCACCGTTTCGCCCGGCTTCACGATGCAGGGCTTGTCGGCAGGAATGCGGAACACTTGTTTCATGTAGATGATGTCAGGTGTCTGCCCCAGCAGATAGGCGGGTGTGCTTGTGGATTCCAGCAGTCCGATATACAGTCCGGCGATGTCCTCATCTTCGTCGCTGTTGTTATACAGTTCGATGTATTTTCCGTTCTGATAGTTTTTCTTGTTATTGTCCTTGCTTCCTGACGAGTATATCTTGCTGATGAGTATCGACTGCACGATGGCTGCCTGAGTCTTCAATTGCAGAGGCACGTTGGAGTCTTCTTTCAGCAGTTGTGAGTTGATGCTGCCTGAGATGGTGTAGTTGTTGTTCTGCACTTGCTTTCCGGTCATTGCCATATACTCTTCAGAGGTGATTTTCCACGTGGTGGTGATATCGTAAATGTCAGGAACGATATTCTCGAATGTGGCAACGCCATTGGCATCGGTTGTTGCCTTGAGTTGCTCCCCACCCAGTGTCATGGTGATTTCGTGTCCACCCAACTGAGGCGCATTCACAAATTCATCGGGCATCACCACCTGTACTTTCACGGAGATGGCCTGCGTGGCATCGTTATAGTCTACGCAGCTGCACAATGTCAGCATGATGCCTATAATATATATAAGGTGACGTTTCATATCTGATTATAGATTAAAGAATAATTCCATTCCAAAACTGAATGAGCCCGTATTGCGCTGCACCAGCGTGAGCGAGTTGTTGTTGCTCAGATAGGGTTCATAGAAGAGCAGGTTGTTGGCATAGAACGACAGACCGCCTATTTTTCCGAATTCCTTGGTCAGTCGTCCCGAAATGAGCCAAGTGACGGGAGCCTTGTTCGGTGAGCTGTCGCGCGAGCTGGTTTTCTGCTGTTCAATCGACACGCTCCTGATGCCGTCGGGTTTCGTTGCATAGTAGCGTGCATCTGTGCCGATATATCCGCTGAGCATATCGTTGGTGATTTCGTGGTAGTTCAGGTCGGTGTCGATCCATCCGATAGGATTCTTGTCGGCAGTATGAGAGTAGTTCATGTTCTGCCAGATCACCTGTCCCGAAAGTGATGCCACCATGCGCAGCTGCGGGATGTTGGTCACCATGCGCAGCGTGTTCACAAAGCGGCGATATTTGTCGTAATCGAGTCCCGAAGGTTTCACGATCTTGAATGGCGTTGTGCCGTAGGCAGAGTAAGGGTTGTCTACGGGATTGCTTGAGTTCATTGCCTTGGAGTAGGTCTTTGTCTCTTGCCATGCACCTGAGAAATAGAACGAAGTGTGCAGAGGTTTAATCTTTCCCAAGTCGAAATCGAATTCCACTCCTCGGTTGATGCTTACGTTGGTGTTGCCCACCCTGCCTGTAGTGGTAAAGATGATATCCTTGCGTGCAGGGTTCTGATAGTCGATAGTGGTAGCCTGTCCGGGAGTAATGATGAGGCCGTTGTTCTGGTCATAGTAGTTGGCACCGTAGGTGGTGTATTCAATCACGCTTCCGAATCCGTTGGGAGTCTTGTCGCGGTAGGCGAGCAGGCTTAGCTTTCTGTTTCCAGGCAGTTTGATGTCGATGCCAGCTTCCACCTTGGTGCTCGTGGCATTCTTCAGGTCTTTCGAGCGCTGCACGTCATATACGTATGTGTGGTAGGCGAGCAGCTTTGCGGCATCATCGTTTTGCGGCATGTAGTTTGCAGCCACGCGGTCGGTATAATTCTTGTCAGGATACAGGTAGTTCAGACCTGGCGTTTTCGAGTTCAGTCCGAAACCTCCACGGATATTCAGCCAGTTGGTTACCTCTAACGTAACGTTCAGACGGGGCGACAGTGCATATGTCTGTTCATCGGCAAACGGCTGCATGGCAGTGAAGCGGGCTCCTAACTGAATGCGCAATGCCTGTTTCCCGTTGTAGTTCCATGAGAAATTGTCTTCAACGAAAGCTGCCAGCTGGTGCAGTCCGGGTATGTCGCTGAAGGCACGTGGTCGACCGTCGCTGTTGGGACGCAGCGGTTTGGCATCGTCCTCATTGTAATAACCCTTGCCGTTGTTCCAGTCGTAGCGGTAGTCGGCACCCACCTTGAAACGCTGGCTGGTCTTCCCCAGGTTCAGGAAGAACGAGTTGTTCAGCTTTGCATAGAAGTTTCCGGGTCGGCTTTCCGTAATACCCGTTGCCTGATACGATCCGTTCATCCAGGGAATAGAGTAGTAGCCAGTCTCCATTGCCGTGATTATGGGTGTCATGCCGCTGCTCGCCCCCACGAATGAAGTGTTCTTATTGTCTGTGCGCGTGGTGCTCAGTCCGAGGGTATATGCCACGGTTCTTGCAAGAGGCATGTCGAGCGACAGCTTTCCGTTGTGCGTCAACGAGATGGTCTGGTTCTTGTTTTGAGTGAATGTGCCGTCCTGAATGGCATCTGGGTCTTTGCCGCTCCAGTCTTTAGCCTGCACGAAGCGCAACTTGGTGTCGGTATGCCATTTGCGGTTAATGTCCAGTCCATAGCCTAATGAGAACGTGTAGCGTCCGTATGAACGGGTTTTCTGCCGCGGGTCGCCCCATGCCTTGGCATAGTCGAAGTTGAAGTTCAGCACGCCCGCCTTGTTCATCCGCAGTCCTTTGCCCAAGGAGTAGTTCTGCAGTTCCGGGTTCACCTTCGCCTTGAACTGCCAGGGGGTGACACCCACCTTGCTGTGAACCACCACCAAACCGCTCGTCAGGTCACCATATTCGGCAGAGGGAATGCCGCGGATTACTTCCACCTCGTCGATGTCGTCGGCACTCACCTGACGAAGGTCAGTACCCGTGAATGCCGTGGCAGAGAATCCTCCCTGCGTCATTGTTCCGTTGTTCGACATGGGAACACCGTCAACCACGATGCTCGAACCGAATGCGCTCGTGTTGTTGTTCACCAATTGACGAATCTGGATGTTCGATTGTGAGGTCGGTTTTCGTCATCAGCTGACCGGGAATCAGCTGCATCACATCGGCAAGCGATGATGCCTGCAGGTGGTCGATGGCCTGGCGACCAATCTTTGAGCTCGTGCTCGTGCCTGCGGCGTTCTGCCTTGCCAGCACTGTCACTTCGCCTAATGCCAGCGATGTTTCCGTCAACGGAACCTGTAGCGTCATGTCTTTCGTAACCTGCACGTCGATTTTCTTTGTTTCATATCCCACGTACGACACCTCTAAGGTGTACTTTCCTTTTGGGATGTTCTTGATGACTGCATTGCCGTCGAGATCGGTTGCGGCATACGAGCTCAGCGGGTTCAGCACGCAGGTTGCCATAATGATAGGCTCCTTCGTGCTCTTGTCTTTCACGCTGATGCTGATGTTACAGCCTTTCTCCTTCTGTGCAGCCACATTCGTGCTAATAGCCAAGAGGCAAACAAGCACTAAGGGGAGAAGTCTCTTAAATCTGATCATAAAACAAAAATGATAATAGTGTAATAAATTGTGGGCGCGTAGATAATGAAAAAAATCCAAATTTCCAATAATTTGGCGAAACTTCTTCGCGATTGGTCTATAAAAACGGCACAAAAGAGGGCGTATCAAAAAGAAACAACAACGGATTTCACGGATTAAACAGATTATTTAAGTTCCTGATTATCAGCATGACTTTAATCCGTCTAATCCGTGAAATCCGTTGTTTCTAAATTATTTGTTCGTCTGCGACGCTACGCGAATTTACGTAAATACACATGAATTACTCGTAAATAATTACGATTCATTCTCGTTCATTCGCGCACATTTATGTTACGCCGTAGGCATTTAAATCCGTTTCATCCGTGAAATCCGTTGTAGTTTCTTTTTGACATGCCCTCCTTTTCTTACAGCAGTTCCGGCAGCTGGAACAGCTTGATGCCGTTGCTGCCTTTGATGAGGATCACATTGTCGGCAGGCAGCTCTCTTGCGATGGCGTCTTTCACCTCATCTATGTCGCGGAACTTGCGATAGCCGCACGTGGTCTTTCCGAATTCTTCGCCCACTAACCAAACATCTTCCAGTCCGCATTCCCTCATCAGGTCAACCGCTTCCTGGTGTTCCTCGGCAGAGGCATCGCCCAATTCGCGCATGTCGCCCAGTATCGCCATTTTCTTTTTGGGCGACTCTAATGCTGCAAACGAGCGCAAGGCGGCTGCCATACTGGTGGGATTGGCGTTGTAGGCATCCACAATCAGCGTGTTGCGTTCCGTCTGTGTCAGCTGACTGCGGTTGTTGCTTGGTTCATAGTTGGCAAGGGCATGGTTAATCTGTTCGATTTCGACGCCGAACTCCATACCCACGGTTATGGCTGCCAGCATGTTGTAGATGTTGTAGGAGCCGATGAGGTGTGTCTGGATGGTGAACTTTTCGGAGTCGCCTTCTTCCTCATCGTGGATGAACCATCGGAATTTCAGCAGCGGAGCGCAGGACACAATCTCGCCTTTCACCACGATATCGTCGCTGCTGCCCGTGCCATAGCCACTACGGAAGAGTATGTTCCTCTCATCAGCCATTCCGCAGAGGTCTTCATCATCGGCATTGATGAACACCTGTCCTCCCTCCAAGCTCTTCACCTGTTCCTTTGCAAGATAGTCGTAGAGCTCGCCCTTTGTGCGTTTCACACCGTCGAATGAGCCGAATCCCTGCAGGTGGGCGCGCCCCACGTTGGTGATCAGTCCGCACGTAGGCTCAACGGTTTCAACGAGCGTCTTGATGTCTCCCGGATGGCTGGCACCCATCTCAATCACCGCAATGTCATGCTCGTCGTTGATTCGGAAAAGCGTTTTAGGCACGCCCACGTCGTTGTTGAAATTGCCTTGCGTGAAAAGCACATGGTATTGCTCCGACAAAACAGCTGCCACCAGTTCCTTAGTGGTAGTCTTCCCGTTGGTGCCGGTGATGCCGATCACGGGGATGTCGAACCGGCGGCGGTGCTCGCGCGCCATGTCCTTGAAAGTCTGCAGACAGTCGTCAACCAAGATGAGCCGTTGCCTGAGCGATGCTGCTGCACCGGCAACCACCGTCTCATCGTCAACGATAGCGTATGCGCAGCCTTTCTCCAAGGCCTGCGTGACGAATTTGTTCCCATCAAACGAGGCTCCTTTCAGTGCAATGAAGATGCTTCCTTCAGGGCAGTCGCGGCTGTCGGTGGTAATCGTGGGGTGCTGCCGGTATAGTTGATAGAGTTCCTGTATGTTCATGTTTGTGGTATTTTTTGCAAAGGTACAAAAGAAAATGTGAGGCGGCAACTTTTTCACCGCATTTTTTCATCCCTTCTTCTCATCCTGTTATCAGCACACTTGCCCGGAACGGATCGTCCAAAGCTGCTGTTTCGCCTTGTCAGAGTGCCGTTTTCTTCCTCTCAGAGCAATGGTATGCAGCAGCAAATTAATTTAATTTACTCAGCAAATCAATTTAATTTACTCAGCAAATCAATTTAATTTACTTTGCAAATCAATTTGATTTACTTTTCCATGGTGCCGTTCCGAAGGTAGAAAAACACCGCTTTCCCGCCTCCGAATCAGCACTTTCGCCCGACCGCATATCATGTGTTATTATTTTTTCTCTTGCGAATCGCCTTAATGTCGCAGAAAATTTGTACTTTTGCAATCGAGTATCGCGAATCGTCGTAAACGACGCTCGCCTCGGCGAGGTTCCCTGAGTGCAGGGTGGCGGTACGACTTTAGTGGGTATAACAATAACAGCACAAAGCAGTTATTCAACGCGCCAGAAATGTGAGAGTTTTAAACGCGAACGAATATGAGTAAGTGTAATGTGTCTGCGCTTATAGCGTGGGCATCACTTATCATTCGTTCTGGTATCTCTCACAACCACTGGCACGGGTAAGCGTCCGCGCTATTTCGTGTCTCTATGGTTGTGATGTATCAGAGAATTGAGAGTGCTTAGTGCCATTAGCTATAAGCGCAAGGAATGCCAAACAAAGACGAGAGCCCTCAGCTGATAGACATCAGGGAGGACGACCTGCTGGCATTGTCGGTGGCGGTGCTTGACACACTTCTGCGCGACCATACCACAGGACGAAATATCTTCTGGGCGACGCATGACTACGAAACGCTCGGCTCAGAGTATGGTTACCATTCTGAGATTCTGCCCCATCTGATAACGGGTGAACACGGGATGGTTATCCGTCCGCGTGTGCTCAAAACGAAGGAGGAACAGTCGGACAGAGCCAAGGATATGGCAGAGGTGTTTACGCCGTCGTGGGTGTGTAATGCCCAGAACAATCTGGTGGATGAAGCGTGGTTTGGACGGAAAGATGTGTTCAATGTTGAAGATACGACAAACCACACTTGGCAAGCCACTACCAATAAGATTGAATTCCCGGAAACAAAATCGTGGAAAGATTACGTTCGTGCTACTCGCATGGAGTTGACCTGTGGTGAAGCACCTTATCTTGTCAGTCGATACGATGCTACTACTGGCGAACCCATTCCCTTGGAACAGCGTATAGGCCTGCTCGAAAGGAAACTACGGGTCATCAGCGAGAACGTAGATGCGAGCGGTGACTGGCTGGTGTGGGCACAAATGGCCTATAAGAACACCTACGGCTTTGAGTGGCAGGGCGATAGCCTGCTACTGGCTCGCGAGGCTTTGCTGTGGACTTTCATTGAATATTATCAGGCGAAGTTCGGCAAGGCTCCACTCACAAAGAGCATCAACTACATCGCCTATATCATCTCCTGGAACCTCTGGCAGATGGATGGACTGAAGGGCGTTGTGCCTGATTCGTGTCGCAATGGCGTGACTGAAAAGATACAGACCCTTTTCGGTGAAGAAGAGCAGGTAGTGCATTGCGCAGGTTGTCAGCAAGACGACATCCGCAGACACAATGGTACTTACTGTCTTATTCGCGATTGGGCGAACGACAAGAAGAAAATCCGATTTATAGACTTAATGAAATAGTGACCTATGGCTACTTTCGAATCCTCATTGAAATCAAAACTGATCTATGTGTTTGCCATCAATGACGAACGGCATAGCGACTGCCTGAAGATAGGCGAGACCACCATTGACGAAGACGACGGCAGCGACCTCTTCAACAATGCGGAGTCGCTGAAGGAGGCTGCCCACAAGCGCATCCGACAGTACACCAAGACGGCAGGAATCGCATATCAACTGCTATATACAGAGATAAGCATCTTCGTGCGCAGCGGAATGATTATGACCTTTAACGACAAGCAGGTGCATAAGGTGCTGGAGCGTTCTGGCATCAAGCGTAAGGAGTTTGAGGGCGTCAGTGGTGCCGACGAATGGTACTGCTGCGACTTGGAAACGGTGAAGAAAGCCATTGCTGCGGTAAAGCGAGGCGAGACGAGTCTTCATCCTTCAGACATCAGCCAAGGACAATCACCCATCATCTTCCGTCCTGAACAGCAGGAGGCTATCGACAAGACCCGTAAGAGATTCCGTCGAGGTAATCAGATGCTGTGGAATGCCAAGATGCGCTTCGGCAAAACAATCTCTGCCCTGCAAGTGGTGAAGGAAGAAGAGTTCACACGTTCCTTGATATTAACGCATCGTCCTGTAGTAGATAAAGGCTGGTTTGAGGATTTCGGCAAGATATTCTACGACAGGAAGGACTATCAATATGGTTCAAGAGGAAACGGTGGTGAGTTTGACAAACTGGAAAGTAAAGTCAAGACTGGCGGCAAGTACGTCTACTTCGCCTCCATGCAAGACCTTCGCGGCTCAGAGCAAGTAGGCGGCAAGTTTGACAAGAACAACGAGATATTCAAGACTGCGTGGGATTTTGTCATCGTTGACGAAGCACACGAGGGAACGAAGACGGAACTGGGTCAGAACGTGCTGAAGGAACTGATAAAGCCAGATACCAAGGTGCTGCAACTTTCGGGTACGCCCTTCAACCTCTTCGATGACTACACGGAAGAAGAGATTTTTACGTGGGACTACGTGATGGAGCAGAAGGCCAAGCAGGCGTGGGCTACAGATAATCCTTACGAGCCGAACCCATATGCTTCGTTGCCCGCTATCAACATCTACACCTACGACCTCGGCACGCTGATGTCAGAGTATGTAGAAGATGAAAAGGCCTTCAACTTCCGTGAGTTTTTCCGCACAAGAGACGATGATACGTTTATTCATGAGAAGGATGTAGACCGTTTCCTTGACCTGCTTTGCAAGGAAGATAAGGGCAGCCTCTATCCTTATAGCAATGATATGTTCCGTCGTATCTTCCGACATACCTTGTGGCTCGTACCTGGTGTGAAGTCGGCTCGTGCATTGAGTGCCAAGTTAAAGGCGCATCCCGTCTTTGGTATGTTCCAGATAGTCAACGTGGCAGGTAATGGCGACGAAGACGAAGAGAACACAGAAGCCCTGCAGATGGTGAACAAAGCCATTGGTGAAGACCCAGACGAGACCTACACCATCACGCTCTCATGTGGACGATTGACAACGGGTGTCAGCATCAAGCCGTGGACGGCAGTATTCATGATGGCTGGCTCTTTCTGCACCTCTGCTGCCCAGTATATGCAGACCATCTTCCGTGTGCAGACACCTTTCACCAATCATGGACGCATGAAGGAGCAATGCTATGCCTTCGACTTTGCCCCAGACAGGACGTTGCGTGTATTGGCAGAGACGGCGAAAGTTTCTGCCAAGGCAGGCAAGCAGACCGAGGAAGACCGCCGCATCTTGGGTGACTTCCTGAATTTCTGTCCTATCATCAGCATCGACGGCTCGCAGATGAAACCTTACGATGTGAACAAGATGATGAGTCAGTTGAAGAAGGCTCAGATAGAAAAGGTTGTGCAGTGTGGTTTCGAGGATGGTGCCCTCTACAACGACGAACTGCTGAAACTGACGGATGTGGAACTGCGTGACTTTGACGACCTGAAGAAAACCATTGGCACTACGAAGGCAATGGCAAAGACGGGCGATATTGACGTGAACCAACAGGGCTTCACCAAAGAGCAATACGAAGAAAAGGAAAAACTGGAGAAGAAGCCTAAGAAAGAGCGCACACCAGAAGAGCAGGCCAAACTTGACGAACTGAAAGCCATGAGCAATCAGCGTCGAAACGCCATCAGTATTCTTCGTGGAATCTCCATCCGTATGCCGTTGCTCATCTATGGAGCCGAGCTAAAGAATGAAGATGAGGATATCACCATCGACAACTTTGCCTCATTGATAGACGATCAGTCTTGGGAGGAGTTCATGCCCAAGGGCGTTGATAAAGAGAAGTTTGAGAAGTTCAAGAAGTACTACGACCCAGACATTTTCCGTGAAGCAGGCAAGCGCATCCGTGAAATGGCTCGTGCTGCCGATAAGTTCACCATCGAGGAACGCATAGAGCGCATCTCTGCCATCTTCAACACTTTCCGCAATCCAGACAAGGAAACGGTGCTGACACCGTGGCGAGTAGTAAATATGCACATGAGTGATTGTCTGGGTGGCTGGTGTTTCTACGACGAGGCATTCAAAGAGCCTCTGTCTGTGCCTCGCTACGTCAGTCAGGGAAAAGTCACGCAAGAGGTGTTCCGTCCTGAGAGTCACGTCTTGGAAATTAACTCCAAGAGTGGTCTCTATCCGCTTTATGTGGCATATAACATCTATCGCAGTCGCGTAGAGGCTGCCCGTCAGAAGTACGGCGAGGTCTCTCACGGCTTTGCTATGAACCTGTGGGATGCCACCATCGAAGAAAACATCCTCGTGGTCTGCAAGACACCGATGGCCAAGAGCATCACCAAGCGCACCCTCGCAGGTTTCCGCAATACCCGCGTGAATGCGCAGTATTACCCAGATTTAATCCAAAACATTTCAGAACGTCCAGACCTTGTTGTCAACACCTTCCGCGACGGCAAGCGCTTCTGGAAAATAAACCAAGATGAGAATATGAAGTTAGACGCGATAGTTGGCAATCCGCCGTATCAAGTGATGGATGGAGGAAATAGTGCAAGTGCTCTACCCGTTTACCAACACTTTGTAGATTTGGCAAAGCGCATCCTCCCACATTATATATCTATGATTACCCCTTCTCGCTGGTTCGCAGGTGGTAGAGGGTTGGATGAATATAGAGATAGTATGTTACACGATGGTAGACTAGAAAAGATAATAGATTATGCAGACTCTCAAGAATGCTTCCCTACGGTTATTATTAGTGGTGGTATAAACTATTTCTTGTGGTCAAAACAACATAAAGGTAGTTGTCTTGTTATAAATTCATCAAAAGGAAAACGTAATGCAACGGAGCGTTTGCTGAATGAATATCCTGTATTTGTCCGCTCAAATTACGCAATAAGTATCATTAGAAAAGCCCATATTGGTAATTTCAGCCTCTCACAAGAAGTTCTTCCTTCGAATCCCTTTGGCTTTAGAACATATATCAGAGGTGAAAAACGAGAATTCGTAGGATGTGTAAAGTTCATCCATAGTGAAGGTGTTGGCTATGTTGCCAGAAGTGAGGTAGAAAAAAGCATTGATGCTATTGACACATACAATGTTATTACAACTCGTGCTATGTCAGGTGGAAACAAACCTTCCTCTGAAGGCAATTACCAGATCATACCCGCTACCATGCGAGTAATGCGAAAAGGTGAAATCTGTGCCGAGACATACATTTGTATCGGAAAGTTTGACGAAGAGGAACACGCAAAGAATCTGATGTCATACCTGAAAACAAAGTATGCTCGTTTTATGATGCTTCAAGCAATGACTTCTATCATGATAAGTAAAGACTCTTTCCGCTTTGTTCCCCTCCAAGACTTCTCCCGCCCTTGGACTGATGCCGACCTCTATGCGAAGTACGGCCTGACGGACGAAGAAATCCAGTTCGTTGAGTCAATGATCAAGCCGATGGAATAAAAAAGTTGCCTATAAATTTGGAACTTTCGAATAAAGTTCGTATCTTTGCATTGTCAGAAGGAGGTTCTGAGTGTTTGGTTAGTCCAAACGGGAGGTAACAGACCTGCCCACAAGACGGTCGCAGAAGGGAAAGATCACCAAGTTCCCGTTCCAAGGTTCATATCTGGGCTGCGAAAACGGAGAGCAAGGCTTTATCGATACTGCTCTATTTTAAAAGTCACCTACGGGTGGCTTTTATTTTTCGTATTGCTTTCTGAACTCTTTCTCGAACATGGGTGAGTCTATGTAGAATCTGCTGATAGAGATTGATTTGCGTCCTCTGAATATTAGAACTTCTACGGCTTCGCTATTCATTTCGAAATACGTCTTGATGTCTGTCGCCAGCAGACGGGTACTGTAATTGCGCCGCATGTTAAGCAACACGCGGTTGCATTGTCCGATTGACTCTTTCAGACGATTTGAAACGGACGCGTTTCCCTGTATAGTTTTCAGGTCGTAGAGCTTATAAATACCTCTTTTCTCAAAAATAAAATCTGGTGTTCGTCCTCGATTCGGGTTGGGAAGGATAAACACTCTATAGCCCAATTCGACTGCCTTGCGTGCAGCATTCAGCTGATTATTATAGTCTTTATTCCTTTCACCACCTGTAGTATAGATGTTTGTTTCACCCTCTAATGGATGAAACTCACCACGGGCTGCAACCAACTTTAATTGTGCAATGAATTTAGCCCCCGTAAGAATTCTTAATTTATATAGTTCTTCTGCGAAGTCACTCATAGCGAAGTGCAAAGGTAATCATTTTTTGCGAGAATCCATACGAATATGAGCGGAAATAGTAGAATCATCGTGCAAAATCAATCACTACCGTGAGGCTTGTCAAGAACTGACGGCTCAAATATCCGCAGCAGACAAAGAGATAGATAATCGAGTCTATCACCTCTATGGCCTGACCTACGATGAAGTTCTCATAGTAGACCCAGAGACACCTATAACAAGAGAAGCATACGAACAAGGAAACGAAAAATGAGGCAAAACGAAAGATAGTTGCTTCAAAATTTTGAACTTCCAGAAAAACTATTTTTGGATCGTCAGAAACGACTAATCTGGTATTTTCCGCGTGGAGCAAGACAGGACCGACACTACTCCGTTTTAAAGAGTTGCTCAGACAACTCTTTATTATAGAGCTTTGTAAAAGTTGCTATGAAGTTCTTGTCGTCAAGTGTACGTCGAGTGATGACTAATAAAGTTGAGACAACTGGCAAGTATAAACCCACGGCTACCACAGGATGCCATTGACGAGCGTCTGAAAGTGTGGGAAGCCGCTAAAAAGTGATAAGGAGGAAAACCTATATCGCCGTAGAAATCAGCGAAGACAACTATGACCTGTTTTTTGGATAAAATTGACGGCAAAATGATTGCGGAGTCAAACAAAATGACTATCTTTGTACGCAGAAAATAATGATGGACTATACACTCAATATCCATGGAAGGCTGATGGAACTGCGGAAACCGGTGGTGATGGGCATACTGAATGCCACGCCCGATTCGTTTTTCGAAGGCAGCCGATTGCGCACGGAGGCGGAAATAGCCCGCCGTGCCAATCAGATTGTAGCGGAAGGTGGCAGCATCATCGATGTGGGTGCCTATTCCACGCGCCCCGGAGCCGTCAAGGTTTCTCTTGACGAAGAAATGGAACGCATGCGCCATGCCCTTACCGTGGTGCGCAGGGAGCAGCCCGATGCCGTTTTGTCGGTGGATACCTTCCGACCGGAGGTGGCGCGTATGGCTGTTGAGGAGTATGGGGTGGGCATCATCAACGATGTGTCTGGCGGCAATGCTGACGGTTCCTTCGGCGGAACAACTCAGCTGCAACGTTCAGGTGAAGACGAAGTGCCCGAGATATTCCACGAGGTGGCTCGCCTGCAGGTGCCTTACATACTGATGTCGTCGGATGCCACGCTGCGTTCCATGCTGCTGTTTTTCTCTTTCCGAGTGCAGCAGTTGCGCGCCCTTGGTCAAAAAGATATCATTATCGATCCGGGATTCGGTTTCGGCAAGAGCGTGGAACAGAACTTCTCGCTGATGGGTGATCTGGAAAAGCTTCAGGTGATGGGGCTGCCGATACTGGTGGGTGTCTCTCGAAAGAGCATGATATGGAAGACGCTGGAGCTTACGCCCAACGAAGCGCTCAACGGCACCACCATGCTCAACACCATTGCACTGCAGAAAGGAGCCGGCATCTTGCGGGTTCACGACGTGAGAGAGGCTGCTGAGGTGATAAAGCTCAGCGAAGCCCTTGCCATGAGTTCTTCAAGAAAACAGAATGCTAACGATTAACGAAAAACAATCATGTTTGATTTCGGAATAAAAGATATTATCGACATAGTGCTGGTGGCGCTGATTCTCTACTACAGCTACCGCGTGATGAAAGAGAGCCGGTCGCTCAATGTGTTCATCGGCATCATGGTGTTCATCCTGGTGTGGCTCTTTGTGAGTCAGATTCTGGAGATGCGACTCTTGGGAAGCATCATGGACAAGTTGGTGAGTGTGGGTGTGCTGGCGCTGATCATCCTGTTCCAAGACGAGATACGCAAGTTTTTCTATAATCTTGGAGCCCATCAGCGCATGCAGACCATCACCCGTTATTTCAAGAACGACCGCAAGAGCGAGAAGAAAGTGGACAAGGAACTGGTGATGCCCATCGTGATGGCATGCATGAGCATGGCAAAGAAGAAGGTGGGCGCATTGATCGTCATCGAGCGTACTGCCTCGCTCGACGACATTGTGAAGACAGGCGATGTGATTGATGCCAACGTTAACCAGCGGCTCATTGAGAACATCTTCTTCAAGAATTCGCCGCTCCACGATGGTGCCATGGTGATCTCGAAGAAGCGGATACGCGCTGCCGGGTGCATCTTGCCCGTTTCCCACGATGTGGATATCCCCAAGGAATTAGGACTGCGCCACCGGGCTGCCATGGGCGTTTCTCAGGAGACCGATGCCATTGCCATTGTATGTTCAGAGGAAACGGGGCGAATCAGCGTGGCAATAAACGGTGCTTTCCAGCTCCGCCTGTCGGCTGAGGAACTGGAAAGCATCCTGACGAAAGAAATGATTTTCGACTAAGCGGATTATTTGAACAGCTCGTCCAAGAACGAATAGAAGGCTGGATCCTCGCCGATAACCACCTTGGCAATCTTTCCTTTCGGATCAACCACAATCTTGGTGGGGTAGCCTTGAATGGCGTATGTGCTGGTGATGTCGCCATCGTCTTGAGGATTGAACACGTGCAGCCAGGGCAGTTCGTTCTTTTTCACGGCTTCCTTCCACTTGTCTTCTGTGTCGCCGCAGTCGATGCCGAGAATCTCGAACTTTCCTTTATACTTGTTGTAGTAGTTCTTCATCTCAGGGAATCCCTTGATACACCAGCCGCACCAGCTTCCCCAGAAATCCAGAACCACATATTTGCCTTGCAGCGACGACAGCTTCAGCGGCTTGCCGTTGATGTCGTTCAGCGTGAAATCGGGAGCGGTGTTGCCCTCCTTGATACTCTTGGCGGCTTCAATGCGCTTCAGCTCCTTCTCTGCCTGCTTGCGCACTGTTTCCACCACGGGCTTCATCCTGCCTTCCTTCACCTTCGCATCAAGCATGTTGATGGCTTCCATCGCCTTATCGGCAGGCAGTTCAGACAGTAGCGTGACGCAGGCTTCATTCTTCGGATGCTTTTTGATGAACGCCATCTGGGCATCCTGCATGCGCTTCTGGATGTCGGCAGCCTTGGGCTGGTAGAACTTAATCACTTCTTCCTGGGCTTCACCCTTTGCCATGCGGCTCTCGCAATCCTTCACTAATGCCACTTCTTCGCGGTGGATGGGCGTGATCACCTTGTCTATCTCGTTGAAATCCTCATAGAACTTAGATCCGCTGAGGAAATATTCACCATGCCAGTCGCCGCTGATGTTGCACTCTTCGCCGGGAACACCGCAGAAAGGCATCTGCCCTACGGGCTGTCCGTCTTTCATGTTCAGCAGTGCAATGTTGCAGGCATGTGTCAGCGGAACGTAAACATCCAACTGACCGTTGGTTGTTCTGATGGTGTCGTAATACAGTTCTTCTCCTTTCTGCACCTTGTCGGCATCCGCCACGACCACCACCACGGTGTCGTTCATGTTTTTCAGGTTGGCGGTGATATGGAGTTTCCCCTCTTCACCACTTGGCTTTGTCGTACAGCTTTGTGCCAAGGCTGCTGCAGCCAGCACAAGAAATGTTTGTCTTAAGATTTTCATTTGTCTATGATTGTTGTTTTGATTCTATTCAATGTGATCAGTTCTTGCCTCTTGCTTCTTGCCTCTTGCTTCTCACTTCTCATTCCTTGAACAGCGCGTCTAAATAGGGATAGAAAGACGGATCTTCGCCCACAATGAGACGGGCAATCCTTCCTTCAGGATCCACCACCATCTTGGTGGGGAACCCGTCAACGGCATACAGCATGAGAATGCTGCCTTCGCCCTGCGGATTATAAACGTGTTTCCAAGGCAGTCGGTTCTGTTTCACGGCATCTTTCCACATCTTTTCGCTCTCGTTGCAGTCGATGCCGAGAATCTCCATCTTGTCTTTATATTTCTTGTAATACTTCTTCATCTTGGGCATACCCTTCATGCACCAGGTGCACCAGCTGCCCCAGAAATCAAGAATCACATATTTGCCGCGCAGATCGGAGAGCTTCAGAGGGTTGCCGTTGATGTCTTGGAGTGTGAAGTCGGGAGCCATGTTGCCCACTTCCAATGCCTTGGCAGCCTCCCTTCGCATCAGTTCGTTGTTGGCTTGCTGCATGGCATTGTCGAGATAGCTCTTCATTCTGCCGTTCTTCACCGAGGCATCCAGCAGGTTGTAGGCCTCTTCCGCATTCTCGGCAGGCAGTTCATAGAACAGGATGGCGCACACATCGCTCTTCGGATGCTGGCGGATATAGTTCATCTGGGCGTTGGCGATGCGCTCCTGAATCTCACCTGCCCGCTGGTTGTAATAGTCCATCACCGTGGTTTCATCCTCGCCCGCTGCCATCCGCTCGTCGCATTCCTTCATCAGACGGTTGTTTTCCTGCTGCATCGGGGCGGTGGTATCGGTCATGGTGTTATACTCCTTGTAGAATGGCGAGCCGCTGAAAGAGCATTCGCCCTGCCAGTCGCCGCTGAGCAGGCATTCCTCACCGGGTACGCCGCAGATCACGATGCGCCCCGTTGCCTCTCCGTTCTTTATGTTATATAGAGCCACCGTGCTAACCCCGCTCAGGGCAATGGTCGTTTCAAACCGCCCGTCGGTAGTCTTCACAGTTTCTTTTCTTGGCTGTGTGTTGCTGTCTGCATTCTGTGCATCTGCCACCATCACCACGATGGTGTCGTTCATGTTGTTCATCGTTCCGCTCAGTTTCAGCAGTCCTTTGGCTGTTTGACCGAAAACGTGGGAGCAGCAGATGGCAGCCACTGCGAGACATGCGAGTCTAAGATATTTTCTTTCCATTGATTCTATGCTCGTTTATTGCGTGCCAAAATTACAAAGGTTTTTTGCAACAGCCAACCGAATGCCTTCAAACTTCCTTAAAATTATAGATTTTTATATTACAAAAAGGCATTGTCAACGTCTGTTTAGAAAAACATTAAAATATATGAAAATGCCTACTAAGAGAACATTCTTATTCATGTTTGTGTCAGTCTTTGCTACAGTGGTTGCTGCTCAGTATCCCACCATACCAGATTCCATCCAAGAGCGTATCGAACAGACTGAACGCCAATGGGAGACAGCTTCCATGCGTGCGTGGCATCGTGCACTGCCCGTCGTGATGGAAGAACATCGGCAGGGGCGCATTTATTGCCCGTGGGCATCCAAGCCGGAAGATTTGCTAAAAGCTGAAATACCAGCTTTTCCCGGTGCTGAGGGTGGAGGGATGTATACACCTGGTGGTCGCGGCGGCAAGGTTTTGGTAGTGACTTCACTCGCCGACAGTGGTCCCGGCACATTGCGCGAAGCCTGCGAAACAGGCGGTGCGCGCATCATCGTGTTCAATGTGTCCGGAGTGATACATCTGAAATCGCCCATCAACATCCTTGCTCCATACGTTACCATCGCCGGACAGACAGCTCCGGGCGACGGCATCTGTGTGACGGGACAGTCGTTCCTGATTGACACCCACGACGTGGTGATACGTCACATGCGCTTCCGCCGCGGTGCCACCGACGTGGCTTTCCGCGAT
Source organism: Prevotella sp. (assembly GCA_017471245.1). Lineage (GTDB taxonomy): Bacteria > Bacteroidota > Bacteroidia > Bacteroidales > Bacteroidaceae > Prevotella. Next base: position 9,994 of record JAFUVB010000054.1, on the reverse strand, counting down.
GATGCCTTGGGCGGCAATGGCATTGGGAATATCATCATCGACCACGTTTCTGCCTCATGGGGACTCGATGAGAACATGTCGATGTATCGTCATGTGTATGCCCGCGATCCCGAAGGTCACGGACTGAAGCTCCCCACGGTTAATATTACCATCCAGAACAGCATTTTCAGCGAGGCACTCGACACCTACAACCATGCCTTCGGCTCCACCATCGGCGGCCACAACAGCATGTTCGCGCGCAATCTCTATGCCTGCAACATCAGCCGCAACTGCTCCATAGGCATGTCGGGACCGTTTAATTTCGTGAACAATGTGGTGTTCAACTGGTGGAACCGCTCTATTGACGGCGGTGACAGTTCGAGTAGCTTGAACATCATCAACAACTATTTCAAGCCCGGTCCCATCACTCCGCTCGGTGAGCCCATCTCCTATCGCGTAATCAAGCCCGAAGTGGGGCGGGGCAATCGCGGTACCCGTCGTTTCGGACAACTTTATGTTTCGGGGAATATCGTGGATGGAAACACGAGAGTAACGGATGACAACTGGGACGGAGGAGTGCAGCCAGAGGGGCGCGACGACAATCCCGAATTCTTGAAGAACATCCGTCGCAACGAGCCGTTCCCCATGTCGCCCGTCACCGTGATGACCGCCCGCCAAGCCTATGACTATGTGCTCAGCAATGTGGGAGCCACGTTCCCCAAGCGCGATGCCGTAGACGAGCGTGTGGTGAAGTTCGTGCGCACTGGCAAACCTTTCTATGTGGAAGATGCGCAACCCTTCGTTTCACCCTACGTGAAGCGTCGTCTGCCCGCCGATTCCTATAAGCAAGGTATCATCACCCATCCGCAGCAAGTGGGCGGACTGCCCGAATATCACGGCACACCAGTGCTCGACAGCGACGGCGACGGCATGCCCGATGCATGGGAAAAGACCTACGGACTCAACCCCAATGATCCTTCTGATGCCGTGCTCGACTGCAACGGCGACGGTTATACCAATATTGAGAAATACATCAACGGCATTGATCCGAAGAAAAAGGTTGACTGGAAAGACTTGAAGAATAACCACGACACGCTCTCAGACAGAAAGAGCCTGATGTGATGATTGTTGGCAGATCATTATTAGGCTTCAGGCAAGTTTATCATCATGCTCTCTGTTTTTAATAAGTAAGTGAACAAAAAATATTTGCAAAACTAATTCTGTTCACTTACTTAATATTTTGTACGTATGCGCAAGTGTGGTCCTTTATCGGCTTGAATAAGATTGCATTAATAGTAACGCTTGGGAAACAGCGTATTCCACCATGTGTCGTCACCTTTCAGATACTTCTCGAACCATGCCAAAATAACATTAGTCCATTCTTCGCGCTTCTCATAGTCGGTGATGATATGATCCTCGCCACGTACCTGTACAAACGCCACATCGCGACCCAGCGTCTTCAATGCGGTAAACATCTGAATGCTTTCGGCGACTGGCACATTGGTGTCTGCCGAACCATGGGTGAGCAGCAGGGGTGTGTAGATCTTATCGGCACGGAAGAGCGGGCTATGCAGGGAGTATAAATCTGGATCGCTCCAAGGATAACGCCCAGCCATGCTTACCTCGCTGTAGCTGTACCCCCAATAGCCACACCCCCAATAGCTTGCATGGTTGGCTATGCCCGCGTGGCTTACACCGCAGGCAAAGAGGTCGCTCACCGTGAGCAGATACTGAGTCATGAACCCTCCATAAGATGCTCCTATGCAGCCTATACGCTTTTCGTCGATAAACGGATGCAGGCTGCAGACCGCCTTCACACCCTCTATGATGTCTTCGGCCACTCCGTTGCCAGCTGTATTCACGTGACGACCGCTGTGACGCTGACCGTAGCCTATGGCTCCGCTGGGGTTGACAACATAAACCACATAATCAAGTGATGCAAAGTATGGATGCGGATATTGAGACTCGAAATTGCGAGAGGTGGGTGTGCTTCCTCCATAATAATTAACAATCATGGGATATTTCTTAGTGGCATCAAAGTCTGGTGGCAGATACAAGCGCCCATCGATGCTGTCGCCCCGTGAAGAAACAAAGACAAATTCGCGGCATTCCCCCAGACGAATGTTGTTGAGCAGAGCGGCAGAACAGTCTTTCAGCAGCGTGGTTCTATTCTTTTTCATATTCACCACATAGGCTCTAACCGAGTTCATCGCGCTAACACCATAATAGGCAAGAACGGGCTGAGTACGAGATAATGAGAATTCGCGTACCACATCCTCGCGAGTGTCAACCTGCAGAATTTTCTTAGTCATGGCATTGGCTGCAAACAGTCTTATCCGATCACGATCGTAAGCCAGGAAATAAATCATATTATCGGCTGCAGACCATTCCACATGACTTATTGACGGACGGAAACATCGAGTCAGACATTCCACATGACGCGTGTCCCGATCAACCACATAGAGTTGTTTGTCGTATATGTTGGAGTAAGTGCCAGCATCGTCTGCGCGTCCCAAGCCATTGAATGCCTCGGCAGAACCTGTGAAGAGAACTTGCTGTCCATCGGGAGAGAATCTGGGGGAACTTAAGAAGGCTGCATTACAAAACAAGGTATCGACGTCCATTGTGTTCACGTCGATGGTGAGATAGTCGTAGACGGTTGACGGGCGATTGCCCAGATCCATGCGCTCAACGCTTACTAACAGGTATTTCCCGTCGCGTGAGATATCTTCCAATTCTACTGAATGGTGTCCAAATGTGAGTGGATGACTTTGACCCGTTGCCAAATCGTAACGCAATAGACGCGTACGAAACCGATAGTTACGCTTGCGGTCATCAGGGGCTATCCACTGAAACACCTCACCCGACTCTACAGGTCCACGCTCGTCTTTCGATAGGATCAGATAGTCTTCGGTGGGACTCATCGTGATGTTTCCATCGGGTATGTCACGTGCTATGACTGAGTTTTCGCCAGTCAGCAGGTCAACACGTCGCAAAATGCGGCTGCTTCCATCCCTATCTTCGTAATACCATGCTACAGAACGAGGCATCCATTTGATGCTATACAATTCGTGTTGCCTAATGATACGGTTAGAGCGTAAGTCAACAATTTCGCTGTAGCTGTTACTGCGACCACCTTTTTGAACATTGCGATAGCCCATAATGGCATAGCGCCCGTCGGGAGAAACCTCTATATTCGTCACGCGCAGACCGTCAACCACATCGTGATAGGTGTACTTGTGCTGTGGAGAAGTTGTACACTCCACCTCATGTCGTGTATCAACAACCACATTCATGGTATCTACTGCCCCAATAGAAAGGGTATATCTCACAGCCACCTCGTGATGGCCGGGTTCCAAGACCAATATCGTGGATTGCTGTTTGTCATCGATGAGTGTCTCATAGGTTTTCGCTCCCCTCACAGTGAGGCGTGCAGGTGTATACATGGTGTTGTTTAAATAAAACCTTACCTCTTTGCTGATACCACTAACATACTTCTGCTTACGGCCAAACATGTCGACAGAGTCGGTGGCCATAGGTTTCTGTAAGACGCACGTACTACTTTCTATAAAGTCTCTTACCGTTACAATAAACTGTCCGTATACATTCGTAGCGGCCAGCGCAAAAAGCACCAACAATATTTTTCTCATACCTTACAACTCTTGTTTCTTAGTATCATTCAGCACCTAATGCCTGTAGTATTAATTGTTTCAGTTGAGGATACTTGGGTGAAGGTGCAGCGTAAGAGAATACTTTCCCCTGACGGTCGATGATCATAAAGCGGGGTACGCTGGACACTCTGTAGTCCTTGGCAAAGCCACGTGTCCAGTTATCGATAAAGATTATATTACCCGATAGCTGTTTTTCCTTTACCAGCTTCAACCACAGATCTTTCTCGGGAATTGCTCCGACACAGACGCTCAGGAATGCCAAATCGGGCTCTGACAGTTCTTTTTCCAACTGCCTGAAATAGGGCATCATTTGCAGGCATGGCACGCACCATGTCGCCCATACATCAATCACAACTACTTTGCCTCGAAAGTCACTCAGCGAAAGCCACTCATCGTTCGTTTTGATGCCCTTGAAGTCGGGCGCGTCATTGCCAGGTTTCGACCAATCCAGCGAATGCTCGATAGGCTTGAGAGCCTGTAACATGCGTTCAGAGAATGGTTCGTCAACGAAAGTATCATACAGTTGACGGTACATTTCATAATAGCGCAAACGGGAGGCAATATCATAAACATACGATTGGCGTAGCCCCTTGTCGGCAATGAGATTGGCACGAGCCTTATACTCACTGCCACTGATGATGGTAGGATTCTCTATAGGTGCCAACTGGCGTGCAGCCTTGCAATCCACATACACTCCCATCATCTCAGGAATCAATGGAAGCTGTAGTAACTTTGGTTTTTGGAACAGTTGGTCAGCGTATTGCCAATCAACATCAGAGATGAAACTCTCATCGGTTTCTCCCAGATGGGTACGGTGATAGGCCAAGCGCATGAAAGCCATATCGGTATCCATTTTCAGTTGCATGAGAGGCGCAAAGTCATTTGCGGCTGCCCGCAAACCCTTCAGGCGTTGTGACAGACGAGCCGAAAGGGTCTTTAGTGAAGCCATCTCTTTATTAAAAACGCTGGCCTCAACGCTCTCGCATCCGCCTGTCGAACGGAAAAACCAAGCGTGAGCGCGCACCTTAGCTGCCTCTTTCTCCCAGTCGCTAAGCAATTGGCACTCTACACCAGCTCCCTGTAAGATAGAAAGATCGTAGTTAGTAAATCGTACCTTGAGGGTTTCCTTTCCTTTCAGGTAAAGCACGTGTCTTACTCCGCCTTTATAGCCCAGCAAATAAAAGCCCGTTTCAGGTATCTCTGTCGAGAGAGAAAAAGCACCATTGCTATCCACTTCGGTAGTGGTCAGGAGCAAAGGAATACCGTCATGACACTCAAAGAGACTCATCTCCTTGTTTACATACTCTCCTGTGATTCCAGTAATGGTCACTTTGGCTTGAGTCAGACATGGTGTCATGACGGTTGATAGGAAACAAATAGCCAGTATGATTGCTTTACTTTTCATTATGCCCATTGCGTATTGTTTCTAATAAAGAGTTGTTGTGTAAAAACCGTTGCTCTCCTGTTTCATGAAACAAGCTCTCTTCACACGTCCCTTGCCCTCGAAGGTTTTTTCAGCTGGCAATACGATGGCTGCAGATACTGGATGTAGATATACTTTGTAGTTACCGTTCTTTGCAGTCGCAATGACAAGATAGTCAAACCATGAGTCATTTAGCCCGTAAGGAGAATATTTCAGGAACTCCATATAGGTAACTTCCTCACCAACTGGTATTACAACATCCAGTTCATTCTCTGTCTGGTTGTCCAGGTTGCAGGCATAAAGTTTGTTGTTTTTTTCGAAATAGATAATGTTATTGTTTTGATTGAGTGCAAGGTGTTCTGCCTGAAGCATCTGCAAGTTGCTGTTCAGCGCAGAGGTTTGCTGGACAGGATTTCTCGATACTGAAGAAGGATAGCCATTCAGCGTGAACAATTGATAGTCGTTAGTACCCTTTCCCTTCATCACTGCCAATGCCACATCACCTTGACTGGTGGCTGTGGTCGATTTACCGCCTAAATAGATCATGTCCATATTGAGATTCTTTGACGAGGGTGTGCCATCTGCAAAGAAATCAAGATTGGGTGAGTTTCGGCTCACAGTACAGAACGATGATGTTTTTTCATCAAATAGTATGGGTAGTGTGGCATGTGAACAATGGTGGAAAGTAGATAGACGGTAGTCGCCAAGTGATTTAATAATAAACTGCTTGTACATACTATATCGGGAGTTGTACATGGTATAAACCGTGTTGTCTATACATACATGCACGTCAGAAGGTCCTGCAAAGAGTGACTGTACATCGCGCTTAGCAGGCAGGTCGACAAACAAATCCTCATAGCCGGCGACAATCTTTCCTGTAAAATAGTCAAGGGCAACTATGTCACTGCTGCTGGCGGCAAATACGGCATTGGTCTGCACATCTCTTAATGTACTCTCATCAAACACCCAATAATATAAGGTAAAATGCAGATTTAGTGGGTCACCCTGCATCTTGCGGCCATTCACGCTGTATATAACATCTCTCTTCACTTTGTTGTCGGAGAAGAAGTCTATGTCGGTTCCGTCGGTATCACCTTTCAGAATCCACCAGCCAGTAGCCATGTCTGTGGTCACATTGAGGTTGTACTCTTTGTAAGCGAAAATACCAGTCTGCTTGTCTTTAGCACAAAAACGCAGTTTGTAGGCACCAATGTTACGATCAACGGTGTAATCCCAGTTCTGCTCTTTTGAAACAGTGTCAATAGCTGCCAATGTCTGGGCATTGTTGGGCGTAATCGTCCAGAAACACTCATAGTCGCGGTTGGCAGGTGTTATAGTAGGTCTTAACTGAATAACATCACCTGGAGACACGGAATATTGGTCTTGAATACCCTCTACTTGAATGTCTAAAGGATCAGCGTAGTCGTAATTGCTGTCATCGCTGAAACAAGACGCGAACAATGGAAGCGAAAGAGCCAGCATTGCATATATTTTTTTCTTCATAATCAATAATATTTCTGATTGTGGTTTTAAAACATGATTTACAAGCTTGTTGGGAAGGTAACCAGCGCACTGTTCGGGTCGTCTGCATTCTCTCGCATTGGAGCCAGTCCTGAAGCGATATTCGAAGGGTCGTTGTTGTACGCTTGCAAAGCCTCAATGAATTTCATGCGCCAGTAATATCGGAACGACACAGAATTATAAGCCTGGTTCACCCAGTCTTCATCAACCTTTCCGTTAACAACCTTCATCATTAGCTGATGTTTGGTCTTGCTGTAAGTTCCAAAATAGCTGTTCATGTAACGTTGAGCCCAGTTAGAGGGTTGTTCCAGCATGTCAGAGAATGTGATGGTACGCTCCAGATACTTGCTCTCACCCAGTTCAAAGTCATCGGTGGGCTTCAAACGGATTCGTAATCTCACTTTTTCACTGCTCAACGATGCATCTCGTATTAATATGATACCTATTTGAGTGAGCACTTCTCCTGCTGGAATCGTAAGCAACTGACCATACTCGGGGCTGTCGAAAGGCACATAATGCTTGCCAGCAATGGCCTTGTCAGAACGCTCCGTAACCACGGAGTCGGTTACATAGCCCCAATGGTCTTTCGTGTAGGTGATGTCGTATTCGTTTACCTGCTCAATCATCACATGCCTGTCGGTATCGGCAGGACCGCCCATCACCCTGATGGGTAGATAAACTACGTCGCGCGTAGTGCTTGCCGGGCTCCAAATAAAAGAATAGGAGTAGTCGCCGAAAGTGCCGCTGGCATCTGGGCGCAGCTGAACGCGTGCCTTGTCGTTGAACAGCAGAGGGTCGTCCTCATGGCAACTTGCTAACCCTATGCACAGGGGGAGCATCAAACATATAATCTTCTTCATCATATCTTTTTTATTTTATTCGTTAGCGTAAACAGACTCTTGAACGGGAAGGGGAATCACATAGGCGTCATTTGAACCAGGTTCGTTGGTGAAATAAATTTTTTCGGCACCCATGCGCTTGTAGGCGAAGAAAGCCTGACCCTCACCATAGAACTCTCGGTTGTATTCTTTGATGAGCAATTCCTTGAGCTGCTCCTCAGAGGTGATGTTCACAGATGGTGCATTGCGGGCAACGGTCATCTCGGCATAGAGGCTGTTAGCCTCACTAACCGATGAGCATTCCATAGCAATGAGATACATCTCGTAGAGGCGGATCAGAGGAATGACATTTTTGGCCAAAGAGGGCATGTTGTCGGTTTGCACATACTTCACAAAATAGTTGTAATATGTCCACCAGTAACTGTCGTACACGTAGTTCCACATATTGACAAAGCGAATGTCAGTGGTTCCGCTTTCATAGAGCTGGGAGCGCAGTTGCGACTGTGTCTTCTGATAGGTGGTTCCAGCTCCGAGGGTTGATGATATGTCTTGTACTTTCAGGTTGAAGATGTGTTCACTTGAGAGCACCTTGTCTCCACTTGCACAGTCGTTGAGTGTCCCCAGACGGTACATCTTAGCACCATCGGGCGATGTAGCGTTGATCACGAGCTGAGCATATTCTAAGGCATTACTCTTGTCTCCTTTCCACAAAGCCACTCTGGCCTTCAATGCACACACGGCATAGTAGTTCATACGCATTTGACGGTAACCATAGAAATTGTCGGTTAGTTGCGATGGTGTATTAAGCGATGCGATTGAATATTTCAAGATGGGGTCAACTCTTTTCAGGCAAGCCTCGGCTTCATCGATATCATTCGTGAGTTCTTGTATAAACTGCTCGTAATTGAGAAATTTATTGGGTCTGTTGCTTACCTCTTTAACATAGGGCAGTATACGCTCGCTGCCAGGGTTGGAGGGCATGGGACCAAACAGTCTCAGCACATCGAAATGACAGAAGGTACGCAAGGCCAGAGCTTCTCCCTTTATCAGGTTGTAGTCGTCTTCATTAAGGTTGCCATTGTCAATGTCGCTTAGCAGACCATTCACATCAGCCACCACTTTGAAAAGGTTGTTGTATATGGCGGTCATGGCGTTTTCAACTGTCGTAGCTCTATAGTTATAGGTATTCAGGTAGCTGCCAATCGTGTTACTTGAGTAATTCCAGTGCTGTGCCAGGTTTTCTATGGTTCCGCACACCATTTCTTGTCCGTAGAGACTGTTTGATTTCATTCTAATATATGCTCCCGTGAGCACATTGCGAAATCCCTCGGCCTTTGAAAACAATTCACTTTTCTTTTTCTGCTCGGATGGCGAGACGTCAAGCCAGTCGTTGCAGGAAGAAAGGAGTAGGGGGCAGGATACAAGTAACGAAATACTTGCATAGAGCACTGATAAATGAACCTTGTATATAATATGTTGTTTCATTGTAGTATCTAATTAATATAGTTACATTATTGTTTTAGAAGTTCATTGACAGGGTGAAGGAGAATCGGCGTGAGAAAGGATAGTCGAGCCCTCGCTCCTGTTTGACGGTAGAGATGTAGAACAGATCACTCAGGTCGGCAGAGAGAGCTGCCGACTGCATTCCCAGCCAACGAGTGAGCCATGGCCTGTTGCGCAGCTCATAGCTCAGGTGTATATTCTGGCATGTAAGGGTGCTTTCGTTTTGCACGAAGCGCGTCGTGGCGTATGTGGCAGACTCATTGGTTAGCCCCTTGAAGAAAGTGCGGTCGCCCACTTCCTGCCATCGGTCGGTAAATACGCGCTCATCAACGTTGTATTGCTTGTCGGCGTTCTCAATGCGCGTAGCCAATGTCTGATTGTATAGCTGCCCACCCGTGCGATAGCCAAAAGATATGTTGGCAGTGAAATCACACCAGCGCAGCATACTGCTGATATTACCTTTGTATTTGGGCAGACTCACGCCACATGCCACACGGTCGGCAGCATCCCAGGTATAGGTGGGTTCGCCGTTTTTCTTGATATATATTTCAAGACCGTTGCTGGGGTCGATACCCAGTGATGGTACGGCGTAGATAGAATACTGTGATTCTCCCTCGCGAATCACTCTGTTAGGCGTTACGCCGCGTGTGAGCAACAGTTTGGCATATTCGTCTTTCATGGCTTGCGAGAGAGCCACCACCTTGTCTTTGTTGTGCATCATCGAACCTGTTACTGACCAGAAGAGGCGTTTCGTGGTGTTCTTGAGAATAAACAAAGTAGCCTTGACCTCAAATCCCTTGTTTTCCACCTTACCAACGTTTTCCACGTAAGAGGTAAAGCCGTTAGAGAGAGGCAGGTCGAGCGACGAAAGCAGATTAGATGTCTTCTCTAAATAGACATCGGCCACAAGGTTGATACGGCTGTCGAGCATGCTCACTTCCAGTCCGGCATTCCACTTGTTGGTTTTCTGCCACTCCAGTTCTTTGTTCTCTAATGCCATCTGATAGGCTCCGAGCCACTGGTTGTAGCGATCGCTCATATAGTAGGAATAGGTGGCA
>JAFUVB010000011.1 GCA_017471245.1 Prevotella sp. | reverse complement strand
GTTCTGGCTGACATTGGAGGACGGAACATTGGTACACCTTAATTATAATACGCGCCTGATATACCCCGAGAAGTTCGGGCGTGGCGACCGCAACGTGATTCTTGACGGTGAAGCCTACTTCATGGTTGCAAAGGACAAGAGCCGCCCGTTTATTGTGCATACGCCTCAGGGTGATGTGAAGGTGTATGGAACAGAGTTCAATGTGAATACGAGAACAGAGGTGAGAGGTGAGCATAAGCAAGACAAATCCCTCACCGCTACCACCACCGTCGTTCTCGTGAAAGGTTCGGTATCGGTTATCCCGACAGGTGGAAAGGAAACTATGCTGAAGCCTGGTCAGCAGGCAACGGTCAATGGTCAATGGTCTACGGTCAATGTTGAAAACGTGGATGTGGAGCCGTATGTGGCTTGGAACGAAGGCAAGTTCAGTTTCCGCAACTGGCAACTTGAGCGCATCATGGATGTCTTGTCGCGTTGGTATGGCTACAGCGTTGAGTACAGAGATTCAAGTATCCGACAGTTGACTTTCTCTGGTAATTTCAACCGCTATGAGAAGATCCGTCCCACGATGGACTTTATCAGTGAAGTTGCCGGACTGAAGATTGAAATAAAACAGAATAAGATCATTATTGAAAAATAAGTGTTATGAAAGATCATTATCAATTGAAGAACGTGTTGCGATTTATGTTCGTGGCTATGACTTTCCTGCTAATGTCATCCACGCTGCATGCCGCTACACCCGCAGACAAACTGGTTAGCATCAACTATAAGTCTGCCGCTGTGGAGACTGTCTTGAACGATATCTCAAAACAGTCTGGATTAAACTTCTTTTACAGTGCTGAGCAGGCAAGCCGCTGGCCTAAGATTACGGTACGTATTACCAACAAACCGGCAGAGGAAGCAATAAAAAAGATTGCCGAACTGCTTCATTGCTCTTACGAGATTAAAGACAACTTCGTCAGACTGACAGAAGATGCCAATACCCCGAAAAAGATTACAGCGATTCGAGGTACGGTCCGCGACAATGACGGTTCTCCCCTACCTGGCGTATCCGTCAAGGATAAGAACAGTGGTTTGACTGTAATCAGTCAAGAAGACGGATCGTTCTTTATGCACACCACGCTACCCACTGACCTCGTCTTCACCTTCGTTGGTATGAAGCCTTTGGAGCGGAGAGTACGTAACAACGAACTCCTTGACATCTACATGAAGAGTGACGTGACCACTCTTGATGAAGTTGTCGTAAATACTGGTTACCAAACCATCAACCAGCGGCATCTCAGCAGTGCTGTCACCTCACTAAAGATGGATGATATCAACGTAGCCGGCGTCTCCACCATTGATAATCTTCTCAACGGACATGTGCCAGGCATGACATTCATGCAAAACTCCGGACAAGTAGGTAGTGCACCCAAGCTACGTATCCGTGGTACCTCTACCATTCTTGGTAACCAAGAACCATTGTGGGTGCTCGACGGCGTTATCCTCAATGATCCTGTCAACGTGGATCCAGCACAAATCAACGACCTCGATTTCGTGAACCTGCTTGGTAATGCCATCTCAGGCCTCAACCCCGATGACATTGATCAGATTGATGTGCTGAAAGACGCTTCTGCTACCGCACTGTATGGAACACGTGCTGGTAATGGCGTTATTGTCATAACCACTAAGAAGGGTCAGACTGGTCCTCCCCGCATCTCATACAATGTAACAGGCACCATGACCCGCCGTCCCCGCTATACTGACCGTGCCGTCAACATGATGAATTCCCTTGAACGAGTTGATGTGTCACGTGAGATGATCGAAAGAGGTATCCGATATGTCAACGTGACCAACTTCGTAGGTTACGAAGAAGCTTATCTCAACTATAGCAAGGGATTAATCAACTACAACGAATACAACAATTTGGTGAATAAATATGAGACGATGAACACCGACTGGTTTGATGTCATCTGTCGCGATGCTTTCTCACAGAGTCATACGGTGAGCCTCTCGGGTGGAGGTAATAACATCAAATACTATGCGTCGGTTGGATATAATGACGACAAGGGATCCATCAAGGATGAGTCGAACAAGCGTTACTCAAGTACACTTAACGTCACCGCAGACTATAAGAAACTGCATCTGCAGTTCTCCATCGCCGGTAATTCCGAGGAGCGCAACTACAATCCATCGAGTCTTGGACTGATGAACTATGCCTACTATACCAGCCGCGCGATTCCACTGTACAATGAAGACGGCTCTCTGTATTTCTATCAGCAGGCAAACACCCAACAGTACCTCAATGGCTATAACGTGGTCAACGAGATGCAAAACAGTGATGACAGCTCTGTCAGCAACAGCATCAATGCCCGCGCAAACCTGGTGTACAAGATTTTCCGAAACCTCCGGTTAGACGGAACTTTCGCTTATTCTACAGCTAACACCAATCAGGAGACATGGTATGGAGAGAATAGTTACTACGTACAGGCACTGCGTGGCGACCATACTGTAAGATACGACTTATGTCCAGCTGGTGGTGAGTTGACTAAAAACAGCACACGCAACAAGAGCTATACAGGGCGTTTGCAAATGAATTTCGACCAAGCTTTCGGCGCGAAGAATCAACATATTGTTAGTCTGACAGCTGGTGGTGAATTGTCATCCACCACCTATGACGGATACGGCATAACAGAGCGAGGATTCTTGCGTGAGCGTGGTGAGACATTTGTCACAATCCCAACTGAGAACACCGGATATTATACATGGCTGAGCAATAACCATGGCGCTATCAACACCACGAAACTCAACAAGGTGGGTCTCTATGCCACGGGAACCTACGTCTTCGACAACCGTTATGTGCTTAACCTCAGCGTACGTACCGATGCTACAAATAATTTCGGTACTCAAAGCAACTTCCTCCCCATTTGGGCTGTTTCAGGCAGATGGGACATCAAAGAAGATATATTGAAAAAGGTAAAATGGGTGGACGCGCTGAGTCTAAAGGCATCCATGGGATATCAGGGTAACATGCTCGACACAGAGACACCAAACCTGATTATCCGCCACGGCAGCTACAGTAATCTATACGATGATTATACCTCAACGGTGGATAACTTCCCAAATCCAAACCTGAAGTTTGAGAAGAAGCTGAGTACAAACTACGCTCTCGACTTCTCTCTATGGAACAGGCTGCTCAACGGTAACATCTCTTTCTTCTATAACAAGACAAAGGATGCATTCCTCAACAAGACAGTATCACTCATCAACGGTGTCAACCAATATGTGGTGAACCGCGGTAACATCAGCAACACGGGCGTTGAGCTGACCTTGAATTTCACACCGTTCAACAATGTCGGAGCTTCGGGATCTAAACGAGGTTTCACATGGCGATTCGACCCACAGTTCGGTCAGGTGGTGAACAAACTGATCAAGTATGCCATCAACGACCGTGACAAGACTTTCCAAGACGAGTTAAACTACACACAGCTGCTTGACGGTACTTTGGAGATTCCCGAAGAGGCGGTAGGAACCTTCTATTCCTATAAATACAAAGGATTGAATCCTGAGAATGGCCAGCCTATGTTTGAGGGCATCGACCAGGAAGAGTTTGAGAAAATATATGATGCCACAGAAGACAAGAAAGATGTCTATTTCATGGTGATGGAGAAGTCAGGCACACGCGTACCGATTATTCAGGGTGGCATCAACAACTACTTCGCCTATCGCAACTTCAGTCTGACACTGAACTTCACATATAGCCTTGGCAACAAGATCCGTCTGTTGAAGCTCTGCTCAGGATATGCGTCACAGACACCAAAACCACAGGAGAACATGCGCAAGGAATTCGTAGACCGTTGGCGCAGACCTGGCGATGAAGCCTATACCGACATTCCTGCTCTCAGTACAGCCATGTATTCCAATCAGGCATGGTATGCTTATAAGCCATACGCTTTCACAAGCAGCCTTTATGAAATGTATGACTATTCTAACCTGCGTGTGGCAAGTGGAAACTTCCTGCGCCTACAGACGATGCAGTTCCAATATCGTCTGCCAGAAAAAGCCTGTAAATGGATGGGCATCTCTTCAGCCTACGTCGGAATCGTGGGAACCAATCTTTATACTTGGTGCGCAAAAGAGCTGAAAGGTCAGAATCCTGAGCAGTCAGGAACCTCTGATGTCATCAACCTGGCAATACGCCCCACCTATTCACTCAACCTGAACATTTCATTCTAAAAACGCGTAACTCATGAAAAAGTTAATCATACCTTTTCTCCTTGTGATAATCACAACTGTCTTCTACAGTTGCGACAATTTTCTGGAGGAATATTCCCAAAATAAAGTATATGCGAAAACCGCAACCGACCTGAATGAGTTATTGATCGGCAACTGCTATTTAGGTGGTTTTAACACTTATCCTTCCTACTCATCAGCCATGTCTTTATGGACAGCTGATTACGGACCACTCTATCCGATGATCCATGTTTTGGATGATGACGCAGAGATAAACCTGGGTACCAATGGTAACTTCAACTTTTCGGCATCCGACATGTCGGCAACCAACTATCTGGGTGGTTTCTATCGTTGGGAGGAACATCCATTCGTTGATGGTCAAGGTAATGCGACCGAGGATGTGGGATGGAGTCGCCTTTACAAGCATATCTCAATCCTCAATGTCATCATTGGTTATGAAGATAAGATTATCGACGAGGAGGGCGACAGCGAACTGCTTCAGACGGTTGTCGGCGAATCGTATTTCCTGCGTGCTTATTACTACTTTATCCTGGCCAATGTCTACGGACTGCCTTATTCAAAGAGAGGAGCTGACAGCGACTACTCTATACCCCTGAAGGTAACAGAGTATATTGACGACCACTATTACGAGCGCGACAATGTTGGAATTGTATATCAACAGATGGTAAGTGATCTTGAGGCAAGCAAGGTACGGCTCAAAGGGAAAACTCCCAAGAACTACCACCATGCCGGATATGAGGCTGCCTGCGCACTGCTCTCTCGTATTTACTTGTATATGGAAGACTACCAGAAAGCAGCCGAGGCTGCACAGGAGGTAAAGTCTTATTCACTGCAAGACCTTAACAACCCCATGCCTACTTATGGCATTCAGTCCACCAGCTGCCCGGAAATCATCTACTCCGTGGGGTGTTATTCCATTCCATTGATTTACAGCAACGAAGACTGGGGACAGCAACCGGGCTGGTGGAACTACGGTGTCAGGAACGGTTTCAAGGCTTCGGCCGACCTGTTGACATCCTATGACAGCGACGATTTGCGGCTCGACAAATACTTTGCCACTTCACAGTCGTATGGTAACAAATTCCCTTTGAAGTGCTCTATAGACATTTCAGTGGGGGGCAATAACCCAGAGAATGTGAGCGACTTGGTAAGCATCCGCTACAGTGAGGTGATTCTGAACGAAGCTGAGGCTCTGGCAGCCTTGGGTAAAGACAACGAAGCTCGTACGTTGGTAAACCGCCTGCGCCAGAACCGTTATGCCACTGGTACTGCATATGCCACAAACCTCTCTGGCGATAATCTCTTGCAGTTTATTCGTGAGGAACGTCGCCGTGAACTCTGTTTCGAGGGTCACCGTTGGTTCGACCTGCGCCGCTATGCCGTCAACGAGCGTTTGTCATTCCAGAAACAGATTACTCATGTGAATATTGTCAGTTCCGGCGATGATTATATTTCTAATGGTCATTATGTACTGGCTCCCTATAACGAAAACCGTGGTGCATGGGTATTACCCATTCCGACCTACGAGATCGAGTTTAACAATGGCAGTCTTACCAATGAAGAGCGGAAACCTGCCGAATTAATCAGATAAAACAAGAAAAAACATGAGACAAAAAATAATTATGCTGTTGATGGCGGTGGGACTATTCGCCGCATGCAGCTCAGAAGACGACCTTGAACCATCGGGTTACGAGCAAGACCTATTCAACATGGAGAATCTCAAAGATGGAGATAATATTGACAAGGCTCGCTATCAGTTCTGGAAGGAAACAGGCATTGCCGTATTCTTCAACGACACCATTGGCACGCAGGAGCGCACAGATGTCTTTGGAAAGAAATACACCCACTATCAGACCCTGTCTTTTGTACAGTCACTTGGTATGATGTCAGGAGATGCTGTCACGGAGTTGATGGTGGTGAATGAAATACCCCGCGAGCATCAGTTGGAGGCTTTGGAAGGGCTATCCTGGATAAGAAGTGATTTGCTACCCATCCTTCAGAGCGGAGGAACAAAGATTACAAGTCTGTATCTGGTTGATGAGCTTCGAACGGGCTCGTCAAGCAGCTACGATGGCACCACCTTTGAAACGCTATTCTTCAAAGGTCTGAACACCATTGCATTAGCAAGGGCCTCACAGTTCAATACAATGTCCGTAACAGAAAAGAATCAATTTAAGGCGGATGTAGCCAAGAATATGTATGTCGATGTTGTGATGGACAGCAAGTACGAGAGCCTGATTGAGCAGTTCAAAGCTATCTCTGTGGCCGTTGAGATAGCAGGAACCTGGGCTCACCTCTACACCCCCTGGTATTATTATTGGAACGTGGCACGCTATACCACAGTGACAACCACGCAGGATGCTGGCTTCTTAGATTTGGATCCAGACCCACAATACAATGGCATGTGTCTGCCTGCTTCAGTCCGCAATGACGTGATGATGTACATCGGTGAGATCATGTCTACCACCGAGGCTGAGTTCAATGAGAAATGGAGCAGTTATTCACGTATTATGCAAAAAGCAGAGATTATTCGTTCCATCCTGAAGGAAATAGGTGCCTTATAAAAATCTATGAAATATTTTGGAAATATCATATTATTTCTCATGTTCGGTATAGGAGCAGGTTGGTCTCAAAAGGCTAACTACTCCCTATACCGGGCTATGCGGAGTCTTCCTGTTGGCAGTACTTCGATTGATCCGCATTTCATCCATGGGACAGACTCTTTCTGGTATTCCATGCGGACAGATACCGGTGAAAGATTCTATATAGTCGACCCGGTAAAGAATAAAAAAGTAGAGGTTACAGACAGTGCACAACTGGCTTCTTTCAGGAATGGTGAGAGACCTCGCTTTGTTATTTCCGAACTACAGAAGAAATACTCCTACGGAACCTTTTCACCCGACAGCTCGTATATTGTCTATGCCCGCAACCATAACCTCTATCTGTTGTCCGTTGCCGATTCTGTAGAACGTCAGCTTACATTTGATGGAGAAAAGGATTATTCTTATTCATCAGCAGAAAATGACACCTTGAATAATGTACAGTCTATCGCGCGTTGGTTTCCCGACTCCAAGAAACTGTATGTGTTACGATCTGACAACAGGAAAGTACATGACGGACAACTGTTCAGTTCTTTATCAACTCCTCCTTCTGCCATGTCATTTAAGTTTGCACTTCCGGGCGATGAACACGTACCACAAGTGGAACTGCGGGTATATGATACGGAGACATCTCTCATGTCTACAATCAAAGCAGGGAAATGGAAAGACCAGTATATCAGTGGCATTCATACTCCTCGTAATTCAAACCGCATCTACTTTTATAGGAAGAAACGTACCTGCGATGAGATTGATGTTTGCTGGGCAGATACCAAGAGCGGAGAGACACATGTACTTTTCAACGAAATATGCAAGCCATACTTCAACGATGACTATTTCTATCTGTCTTTCCTAAATGATGAAAAGGATATCATCTGGTGGAGCGAGCGTACAGGCTGGGGGCACTACTATCACTACGACGGTGAAGGACAACTGAAAAACGCCATATCTGCTGGCGAGTGGGTTGCAGGACGTATCGTGAAGAATGACACCTTACGACGGGAAATGTATATCGAGGCATTCGGAAAGGTGAAGGGTGAAAATCCTTATTATACGCACTTGTGTAAAGTATCACTCGACCGGCTGAATGTTCGTCAAATAACTTCCGGCAATGGCAACCACAGATTCTCCATTTCTCCACGTCGCGGTTATATTGTCGACAACTATTCGAGAGTGGATGCTGAGCCAATCTGCATGTTGCGTGATCCTAAGGGAAAACAACTCATAACTCTGGAAAAACCCACATTCGACAGTTTGTATGCCCGAGGTTGGCACACACCTACATCATTTACGGTGAAAGCTGCTGATGGGGTGACAGACCTATGGGGTGTGATGTACAAGCCGTTTGATTTTGACCCGAACAAAAAATATCCCATCATCTCTCACGTTTATCCCGGTCCGCAGACAGAGAATGTGGAGTTAAACTTTTCGCCCGGAGGCAACGATATGTATTTGGCACAGTTAGGATTTATCATCATTACCATGGGGCATCGTGGAGGCAGTCCGCAACGTAGCAAAGCCTACCATACTTATGGATGGGGCAACCTGCGGGATTATCCGTTGGCTGATGATAAATACGGAATCGAACAACTTGCATCCCGATATTCATTTATAGACACTACCAGAGTTGGTATTTATGGACATTCAGGCGGCGGTTTCATGTCAGCAACAGCTCTTTGCACTTATCCTGACTTCTATAAAGCCGCCGTGGCATCGGCAGGGAACTACGACAACCATATCTTTAACCTTTGGTGGGGAGAGACTTTCCATGGATTGAAGACTGAGGTGAAAACAGTTACCGACTCTTTGGGCAAAAAGTATGAGGAAGAGTTCTACTCATTTAGTGTACCGACAACCATGGAACTGGTCGGCAATCTGAAAGGTCATCTGATGCTGGTAACGGGTGACACCGACAACATCGTTAGTCCAGCCAATACGATCCGCATGGCCAATGCGCTGATGATGGCGGGAAAAGACTTCGAACTGGTGGTGCTTCCAGGCCAAACCCACAGCTACTCACGTTATGGAATGACCTACTTCGACAAGAAGCTACAGTCGCATTTCATAAAATATCTGTTAGGTGACTATACAAGTGATCCGTTTACAGAAGCAAAATAAAAAGATGAAAAGGCAAATATCGATACTCGCCGTGCTCCTGATGAGCCTCACCATGATGGCAGACAACATCCGTGACAGCTATCAGCAGCAATGGACGGACATGGTAGAAAACGCCGTCGAAGGTTTCAAATTCCGCTTTTACAACCAGAAAGACATCAACTCATTAGACGCCATCTCCGTACGCCGCCCTATTGAAGAGGTGTTCAGCGAGGAAAGCCTCCTACCTTTGCTCTCCTTGGAAGAGAGGTCTTTGAGACAACTTGAGGAGAGCGGTATCACTGACATATCATTTATCAGCCTACAGCGTAAGACTATACGCTGGACTGTATGGCAGTTTATGTTAAATATCGTTCACCTCGGGGCAATCAACAATAATATGCCTATTCCTCAATATCTCTACGACCGTGTGAATGAAATGGTGTTTGATGATACAGAAATCCTCGACTTCCCCGGTTTTCCGGTATTGGTAAACTACTTCATAGAAGCCATGCTGATGCAAGGAAGAGCTGGCGACAGCTTTGACCATTACGTTGCTCGTTGCATCCAGACGGTTCCTTCTGAGAAGATACGTTCAAAATTCATTGAGGTGTATTTCCAACAACTGATGCAGGAAAATCATCTCGAAAGGCTACGTCAGTTGTTTGATTATGCAATTACTACCATTGAAAAACCTTCGAGGACAAATCTGCGGCGGACAGAGCTACAGATTGATTCTCTTACGAACAATCATCCCTATAACGGGCAACCGGCACCTGTCTTCACCTTTGAGGATGTGAATGGCAAACAAGTATGTCTTAAAGACCTCAGAGGAAAATATGTGATGATTGACATCTGGGCTACATGGTGCGGCCCCTGTAAGAAACAGATTCCCTTTATGAAAGAAGTGGAACGGCAACTAAAAGGTAGCGACATCGTTTTCGTCTCCTTGTCATCGGATGAACAAAAAGAAAGGGTCACCTGGCAAAGAATGGTTCAAGACCTTCAGCCAGGAGACATCAACCTTATCGCCACTAACGGCTTCAACGATCCGTTTATCCAGCATTATGGGTTGGAATACATTCCTCACTTCATGCTGATAGGTCCAGACGGCAGGATGATATCATATTCCTGTCGTAAACCGCGCGATCCGCTCTTTATTATGTACCTGAAACAAATTTTAGAAAAACAATAAAGCAACAAGACAATGAAAAAACAATTTCAATTTACACTGATTCTACTCCTTACATGTAGTCTATTGTCAGCTAATGCTCAACAGACCATCAGTGGAAAGTTTATCAAATTAGGGGTTCGTAACATGATGTATACCGACATCTGCCTAAAGCGCATTGCGCCTGAGGGTGGTCAGATTGTAGCTCAAGCGACAATCGATCCGGAAGGCAACTATCAGATGACTGTTGATAACAGCATGAAAGGACTGTTTTTTGTAAATGTGTATACAGAATACTACCCCGTCTTCCTGAACGGCAAAGACAACATCCATCTAAATGTTGACAAGGCTATAGTCAGCTACGAGGGAAAACTTGGCAAAGAGAATGCCTTGTTCAAAAAATGGCAGGAGGAACTTATGAAAGACATCAACATTTATTCTTTCTCACGCGAAGGGCTGAAGAAGACACATCGTGAGTTGTTCAGTTTGGTAAACGAGGTGACACCCCGTGCAGAGAAGATGATGAAAGGAAAGAAGACAGGCAATAAACTATTAGACAGTGAACTCGACTTCGTTCTGCCTCATCTTTATGCATACGATGTGCTGTTCTTCTTCGGAAACGGTCATGAAGGGGAGGATGAACTGACACGTGATATGTACTCTCCCTATATCATAGACCGTGTAGAGGGAGACTATTTCAACAACGCACGCATAATGGAACTTCCATTTGGAAAGGATGAAATCAGCTTATCTGCTTTTATTACAGGAGCCTATCTGCGGGGTATCACAAACGGAACTTTTGAAAACATCGCCTACGACCTGTGCAAAGATCCGGAACTGCGAGCAGAATTGATATTAAGCAATAGTAAATACTCGTGCAAAAGCATTGCCGACTATCCAGCCTACGAAGCAAAGTATCTGCCGCAGATGGTTACTGCCAGTCAGAAGAACCGTTTCGCTGAAATCAAGAAACGACTTTCCGGATTACAGCCTGGAGATGCGGCCTATCCTTTCAACTATGCCGACAAAGACGGAGAGTTCCACGCTTTGGCCGATTTCAAGGGTAAATATGTGCTTGTTGACGTATGGGCTACCTGGTGTGGTCCTTGTAAGCGAGAGATTCCTTTCTTGAAGAAGTTAGAACAGGAGATGAAAGACAAGAACATTGCTTTCGTAGGAGTCAGCATTGACAATGCCAACGACTACGACAAATGGGAGACGATGGTGAATAACGGTGATGTTGATGGCATTCAACTCTTCTCCAACAACGATCATAAGTTTACCGAGGCATACGACATTAAAGCCATACCTCGCTTCATGCTATTCGATCCTGAAGGAAAGGTGGTGAATATCAACCTCCCCTATCCTTCCACTGGTGAGTTGAATAATCTTTTGAATTCTATCGTCAAATAGCCCATGAGAAAGATCCTGACATCACTCTTGCTTGCCGTAGTCTTGACGGCAAACGCACAACACACCCGGCAGGCTATTATGGAACTCTCATTTCCCGTTGACCGTGGTATAGGTGGTACTACCTTTATTTCATATAAAGGGCAGACGATAGTACCTACTTTCAATGACAACAAGGAAGCTTCTGTGATGCTACCTTGCGACAGCTTTGCCTACTGCTGGCTTACCTATCAGCGTCGCCGCATTCCACTGTATATTGAGGGCGGCAAGCTGGTAAAGGTGAGCAACTATCTGGATGGCAATGACCTCAAAATGCGCATTGAGGGAGATAATACCGACATCAACGCCTTTATAAACGGGACGAAAACTATCTCAGCGGGAGAAAACGAGTATGCACTTATCTACTCACATTTCAAAGATGCACTGAAGCGGATCTACATCAAAAATGACTCTATAGTCGCACAAGCAGATCTTCCTGATGGATATAAAGAGAAAGAGAAAGAAAGACTGGAATTGCAGAAAAGACTTTGCGTTGCAGCCTACTACACCTTCCACAACCGCATTCTGGAGGAAAGACACATTGATAGTCCATCCTCCACCATCCCACAAGACTATTACCAAGATCTGGAGTCGATCCTGGCTGATAATGACCAACTGCTCATATATCCCGATTATATAGACTTCAACAGACTTGCTGTACTTGCCATCGTACAAAACAACAAGAAAGGAATCACCCAAAGTCAGGTTATATCTGATTATGCGCAATACGTTGTTTCTCACTTCCATTCACCAGTCACCCGACAAATACTTCTCAACGAGGTTATAACGCCATATATCAACAGTCAAGGCATTGAGGGTATGGAGGAAGTAGATCGTATCTATCATTCGAATGTCACTGACAGCGACATGCTGGCATCATATCTGAAAGCATACGAGAAGTGGAGCCGTCTTCTACCGGGACAACCATTCCCCGACTTCTCCTTTAAGGATGCCAACGGGAAAGCTTTTACTAAAGAAGACTTGAAAGGAAAGGTCGTATATATGGATCTATGGGCAACGTGGTGTCCTCCTTGCTGCGCAGAGATTCCCTACATGAACCGACTTGCCAAGGAGTTTAGCCAAGACAACGGAATTGCCTTCTTAAGCATTTCCATAGACAAAGATGCTGATGCCTGGAAAAAGAAAGTCGAGGAGAAGCACATGGAAGGTATACAGCTGTTGGCGGGTCCTGACTGTTTCCTGATGGAATACACCAACAAAACCGCTATTCCACATTATATAATAATAAATAAGGATGGCTCTTTCGTGAATGCTGATGCACCTCGCCCAAGCGACCCTCGCACCATTGAATTGCTTAAAGAGTGTATGAAATAGATTCACAAGAATGAATACTTAGAAAAGGATCATGTGATAATATGACATTTCAAGGCACAGCATCTTTGCTTCTTTGCGGTGCCTTTTCTTGTCAATGTCTGAATCGCAATTCAGCCTCATCGTTCTGTTGATATTTCTCTGAATTTGTGAGTTTTTGTAGTCAGAAACGGGCAATTATGGTATCATATCCTATGTTTTCGAGGACTTTTATACACCTCATTTCCAAACAGTTGCAGGAATTCCAACTAAAGACCTTTGAGTTCGTGAAAGTTTTCGCGCCAAAAACTGCGAGTTTTCATTGCAAACACTCGCAGTTTTCAATTCAAAAAGGCGCAGTTTCTGAAAGAAACACTCGCAGTAGTTCGCAATAAACGATTCCGCTGCATGTATCCGATCACCCGATCAATGCCACCAGCAATGCCATGGTTTCGGGATTCATCTGCTTGCGGAGGGTGTTCAGGCCGCGCGCTTTCTGCGTTCTCACGGTTTCGAAACTGATGTTCAGCTCGTTGGCAATCTCACGGAGCTTCTTCCCTTCCATCAGTTTAAGGAACACCTCGCGCTGGCGCGGGGGCAGGGTATCAACCAGTTCGAAGAGGCGGCGATAGACTTCTTCTGAGAAGAACTCCTCCTCGCCATGTATCGACAGGGAATACGCCGAGGCGTGCGTGTCGTCTAAGGACTTGGCGAGGAACTCCTGCTCCACGCTTTTGTGCTTCAAATGATCAAGGGCTTTGTTGCGCACACTGGCATAGAGATAGGAACGCAGCTGCAGTTCGTCGGCAAAAGTCCTCTTGAGCCTCAGTATTCCCATGAACACATCCTGCACAATATCCTCGGCAACGGAGTCATCCGCTACTATCTTCAAGGCATGAATCACCAGTATCTTGTAGTATTTTCGATACTGTTCCTTGAACATCAGCTCATCCCAAGTGTGGTTTTCCTCTCTCACCGATACCTTTCAATCTTATTTTCTGCAAAGATATGAATAAAAAAAGATTAACAAAAATGTTTCATCAACAAAATTTGTTAATTCTGTGACAATGTCTGAAAAAAGGTGTACCTTTGCATCTACATGGAAACGAAAAAGACAATTGGCAACGTTCTGAAGATAGTGCTTCCGCTCGTTCTTGGCGGTGCTATCCTCTATTGGATGTACCGCGGATTCGATTTCAGCCGCATCAAGCATGTGCTGCTGCATGAGATGAACTGGTGGTGGATGCTGTTGTCGTTTCCTTTCGGCATTCTGGCTCAGCTGTGCCGCGGCTGGAGATGGCGGCAGACGCTGGAGCCTGTCGACGAGCACCCCCGCCTATCCACCTGCGTGCATTCCATCTTCGTATCGTATGCGGCAAGTCTTGTGATTCCCCGCATCGGGGAGTTTGCGCGTTGCGGTGTGCTCAGCCGCTATGACGGTGTTTCTTTCTCAAAGGCATTGGGGACGGTGGTTACAGAAAGAGCCATCGACACCCTACTCGTAATGATCATCACGGGCTGCACGCTGCTGTTTCAGATGAGCGTTTTCGGCACGTTCTTTGAAAAGACCGGCACGAGCATGGACAGTCTGTTGCACCAATTCTCGTGGGCGGGCTATCTGGTAACTGCCGTTTGCGGTGCTGCCGTGCTTTGGTTAGCCCACACACTGCTCAAGCGCCTGTCTATATATAATAAGGTGAAGGCAACGCTGAGCGGCATCTGGCAGGGAGTGCTGTCGCTGAAAGACGTGCGCAACATCCCGCTGTTCGCTTTCTTCACGCTGGGCATCTGGGTGAGCTATTTCCTGCACTACTATCTCACGTTCTTCTGTTTCCCCTTTACCAGCCACCTCGGTCTTTCGTGCGCACTGGTAACATTCGTCGTCGGGAGCATTGCCGTGATTGTTCCCACGCCCAACGGGGCTGGTCCGTGGCATTTTGCCGTGAAGACCATGCTAATACTATATGGCGTGGCTGATGAGCAGGCACTCTATTTCGTGCTGATTGTGCATACCATCCAGACCATGCTGGTGATCGCACTGGGTGTATATGCATGGATTTCGTTGGCATTTACCAATAAAAATAAATACTACAAACCTTTAAAACAACAAAACCATGAGTGAAATCAAGAATCTAAAACCAGAGTGCATCTGGAAGAATTTCTATGCACTGACACAAGTTCCACGTCCGAGCGGACATTTGGAGAAAGTACAGCAGTTCCTGCTTGAGTTTGCAAAAAACGCCGGCGTTGAGGCATTCAAGGATCCGGCAGACAATATCGTGATGCGCAAACCGTCATCTCCAGGAATGGAAGACCGCAAGGGCGTTATCCTGCAGGCTCACATGGACATGGTTCCGCAGAAGACTCCTGAAAGCACGCACAACTTTGAAACCGACCCGATAGAGCCGTGGATCGACGGTGAATGGGTAAAGGCAAAGGGAACCACGCTCGGTGCCGACAACGGACTGGGTGTTGCTGCCATCCTTGCCGTTATGGAAGACAAGACTCTGAAGCACGGACCCGTGGAAGCACTGATCACAGCCGACGAGGAAACCGGTATGTTTGGTGCCAACGCACTGCCTGCCGGTGAACTGCAAGGCGACATCCTGCTGAACCTCGACTCTGAGACATGGGGCAAGTTTGTGATCGGCTCTGCCGGTGGTATCGACATCACTGCCACTCTCGAATATAAGGAAACAGAGACAGATGCAGAGGATGCTGCCGTGAAAGTGACGCTGAAGGGGCTGCGCGGCGGTCATTCCGGTTTGGAAATCCACGAGGGTCGCGGCAATGCCAACAAGATGATGGTTCGCTTTGTGCGCGAAGCCATTGAGCAATGCGAGGCTCGCCTGGCATGCTGGCACGGCGGTAACATGCGCAATGCCATCCCGTTCAAGGCCGAAGTGGTGCTCACCTTGCCAAAGGAGAACGTAGCCGCCCTGAAAGAACTGGCTGCGGCATGGAAGGAAGACTTCATCGACGAGTATAAGAACATCGAGAGCGGCATCGAGTTTGACGTGGAAGACGTGGAGACACCGAAGACAGAAGTGCCGGTGGAGATTCAAGACAATCTCGTGAACGCCATCTATGCCTGCCACAACGACGTGGTGCGCATGATTCCATCCTATCCCAATGTGGTGGAAACCAGTTCCAACCTCGCCATCATCGACATCGAAGGCGGCAAGGCCGACCTGAAGATCCTGGCACGCTCCAGCCGCGAGGACATGAAAGACTACATCGTGAACATGCTGGAAAGCTGCTTCAACATGGCAGGCATGAAGGTGGAGACAGCCGGAAGCTACGGCGGATGGGACCCGAACCCGGACAGCGAGATCCTTCACCTGCTCCTCAAGGAGTATAAAGACCTGTTTGGAGAGGACGGAATCATTCAGGTGGACCATGCCGGACTGGAGTGCTCCATCATCCTGGGCAAGTATCCTAACCTCGACGTGGTGTCGTTTGGTCCGACGATGAAGTCGCCCCACACCACCACCGAGCGCGCCCTCTGGGCAACAGTCGATCCTTTCTGGACACTGCTCAAGAAGACTCTCGAGGATGTTCCCGTGAAGTAACACCCCGATTCACAATTACCCCCCTCCTTGCTATAGAAGGGGGGTAAAAACTTATTTGATTTAATTTGATTTAAAATCCTTAGAATATGAAAACAATTGCCTTCAAGTTTAATACCCTATCCATTATCCTACTTCTGGTCATGGGATTTGCAGGATGCGGTGATGAGGAGATTGACACTATTGATGATTTTCAGATCTATTTTACAGTTTCCAATACAAATGGGGATAATTCTGGAGTCTATAGCAGTCAGGACGAAATCTTTTTCACATTGGCTGTATATACATCGGAAAACCTAAGAATAACGAAGACATTTGAAAATAGTGACATCACTGTAGATGAAGATTTCTTTTCCATACACACAGAAAACGGAAAGCTTTTTATGAAGCCATCCATGGATAAACTGTCTTTCGCAGTAAACGAAACCACCAAAGGTCCCTATGTTTTCAGATATAAGTGGGAACCATATACTGTTCCATCAGGTAAGTATTATACTCGGTTTGCTATTAAATACAATGATAGCAGTGAGAAAGGAATAATTAAGAAAAAGGAGTTATTTGCTAAATTCGAAATACGATAATGAAAAAGAGACTATTATTAACAGCGATTACCCTGTTCATATTTCTGGTTACTAACGCTCAGGTATTGACACAATACTTTACAGAGAAAAGAGAAATAAACTGGACTTTCTTAAATGGGTATGCTAAGCCGTCAAAACGTATCCAAGAAATGCCGACTTTTGATTTGGAGAAAATGCAAAAGGAGGATGAGGTGACAGATACGACAAATTTACCATATAGATTTGGAAAATCATTTGATGTTTCGTTTATCTTAGACGATGGCGAGTGGGATAATGTTGAAGGTGGGAGACTTTGGTCTATGTCCTTTAAGTCTAACAGAGCAAAATCTCTTAATTTTATATTTGACAAATTCCACCTTCCTGTAGGTACTGAATTATATATTACAAATACCGATAACACAGTTCTCTACGGTCCTGTTACATCAGCTGCAATCCCTAAAAAGGGATTCTTCTTAACCGACATTATTCCTGGGGATGAAGCGACTATTTATCTATATGAACCTGATTCCGTTAGAAACATGTCATCCTTGCGGATAAAGAGAGTGGTACATGGGTACAGAACCTTGTTCCAAGAAGACAGCTACGGGAATCTAAACACATCGGCAGAATGCCAAATTGATGTGGCATGTTCCCCCGATTATGCGGACGAGTCTAATGCAATTGCACTTGTTTTATTGTCAGGTGGAGATTGCCTTTGTAGTGGGTCTCTATTGATGTCAACAGACTATTCATTCAAGCCCTATTTCTTAACGGCTTTTCATTGTGCTGATTTAGTAAATGATAGTCATCTGTCTGAATCCGAAATATCAAACGCAGAGGAGTGGATGTTTAAGTTTTTTTATAAGAAAAAAACATGTGGAGGAAACGTTATGACTGGTAAGACATATAATAGTGCGATACTGAGAGCTGGTTGGAATCAGTCTGACTTTCTTTTGATGGAGATTAATGGAAATCTCCAAAATGATGATTCCATGTTTTGGTTAGGATGGGATAGAAGTGGAATAGTCCCGAGTAGTGGCGTTTGCATCCATCATCCACAAGGTGATATCATGAAAATTTCTACAGATGATGATACCTTGGTATCATCTTCTATAAAGGGATTTTCAAATAATGGATGGCGTGCTCGTTGGGATGAAGGTGTGACAGAGGGAGGGTCATCTGGCGCACCATTGCTAAATCAAGACAAACGAGTCGTGGGACAAGTTTATGGAAAAAAAACAGAGGACTACATAGAGGGTTCTACACCTTGTGAGCGTAAGAATACTCATTTTGGAAAGTTTGATATGTCATGGACAGGCGGAGGAACAAATTCTTCAAGATTAAGCAATTGGCTTGATCCTATTGGAAGCAATTGGATGATTATGAATAGTTATAAATATTCTGAGTTCCCCCATCATATCTCCGGCTCCCCCGTCGTCTGCGACTCTACACAATACAGTGTGGATAATCTCCCGAACGACATGAGTGTGACATGGAGCATTAACAATAACCGCTTTAAGGTTACACCGTATGGCAACCAGTGCAAGGTGACCTACAACAGCACACCTCGATATGACCAGGCCACGCTCTCGGCAACCATCATGAAAGACTCCCTCACAGTATCGACCTTTACCAAGCGCATCGTGATGCACGGCACAGACATGTATGTGGAGGGTATTCAGTCGGGCATCTATGATGAGAACGGCGACATTCCGGCTGTAGCTGAAACGTTCACCATTCCTGCTTCCCTTGGCAGTCGAGGTCGATCGAACCGTCTGAGCACATCATGCCGTGACTCCATTGAGATGAGCCGCATACCGGTAATGTTTGAGAACACCCGTCTGCTGACCACACCTGAGAATCCCACATACGGTGTCACGGAGATCTATGGCGGTGCGGTGATAACCCTCATAGGTGATCGTTTCGACGGTATGACCATCAGCTTCAGCGGTGACGAGGCTCCTGACTACCTTTCAACCGACGGCAGTTCTATGCTTGAGTTCCGTATGCCGGAAGTATCGAGTATTACCAACGTTCAGGGTTACTATTATGTTGTGTTGCATGCCGCAAGTACTGGTGGCTGCCATGATTTCGACCTTTATTTCAAGGTGGTACCTGTTGAGGGTGAGTCAATTGGTGACCCGGAGATATCCCTTTACTTCACAGACAGCAGTGTGCGTGTGGACTTTGACGCGATGGAGTGGGATGAGCTACCTAATGGACAGTTGCAGGCCATTCCCTGGAATCTGTATATATATCGTATGGCTGGTTACGGGAATCCCTCGATGACGCTGATGCACAGCAGTACAAACTACACGGAGAGCAAGACAGTGAATATCTCTAACTGGTCATCCGGCATTTACTTAGTCCGTATCAAGAGTAATGGCAGTGTATATACGAAGAAGTTTTTGAAACAATAAAGGCTATCAAAGGATCCCAATGTGCATAAGAGACCAAAGGTTAACCCACTCAACCCGATATGCAAGGGGTGAGTATACAGGAAAAGGATTGGCAATATGAGAAAAGACTGGAACACAAGCAACGGCTTGAGGATGTTCCCGTGAAGTATTCAACCACAGAGTTATATTGGGTGATATCTCGATCAAAGTCTTTTGCAAATAAGACTTGCTGAAGGCTTTTGTCTCCTACGGCTCAAGGGTACAAAACCTATGGTTTCATGTCAGAAAAGCGCAGGTTTGGAGATCCGGAAACATAGCTTTTGGACCCCAGAGCGGTTTTTCGAAACACCAACTTTGCATGCTCCGAAGCGCCGTTTTCGTTCCCCCAAAACGCCGCAAAGGAAAAGTAAATTAATGTAATTTGCTGCGCAAATTAAGTTAAATTGGAAAGTAAATTACATTAATTTGCTCTGTAAATTACATTAAATTGCAAAAGTAGAGTGGCGCTGCGGAACGTGAAAATCGCCGCAACGGAGGCTTAAAAACGGCGTTATGGTTTGAATGGTTCTTTTTTCTTTTAAACGTAAATTTACGTAAATGACACGCGAATGATTCATAAATGTTTTTTTAGGAGAAAAGGAGTGAAGGAGTAAAGGAGTGTAGACGAATGTCTTTTCGGAAACGAATGAGAATAATTAGAACGAATGAGAACAAATCCTATCCACAAAATTATAATAAATTACTGAAGTTTCGCAAGTGAATATTCATTCATCAAGCGACTAATTTATACATTTGATATAGCTTATGGAACTTAGGATTTTCATCAATGACTGCAGAAAGCAGTTCGCTGGCATCAGCAGAGATCATCTCTGCGATTTCC
>JAFUVB010000082.1 GCA_017471245.1 Prevotella sp. | reverse complement strand
CTACAGTACGGCAAGCATCAGTGAGTATCATATTGGTGACTACGGCTACTTCTGGTCATCGACCATTGATCCTGATGCAGCCTACGAGAGTGCATTTATCCGTAAGATAACTCCTGCACAACCTAATAAGGTGCAGCGTGTTTCCACGATGACTTCCTACAGATATCTTTCTGTGCGCTATTGCCGCGATGCAAAATAAATACTGCTGACTCTTTCTTTTACATCTGATATACTATGTTATCAACTATTTCATTACTTAAGCCAATGGTGAAGGGCATGCGGAGGACTATCCTCCCTGCCCTCACCTTTTTTGTATGCGCCCATGCCGAGGCGCAACTCATCAAGGGAAACATCCCTGAAAGCGACAAGCTAAAATGGGCTGACATCAACTACAGCCGCGACTTTGATTTCTTCAAATCGAAGATTCAGAAAATCAATTTCTCACCGAATGGTGACTTCTCATGGGACACACAGCTGCCCAACCGCTATGGCATTGTAAGTATAGAAACATACGATGGTTCCGTAGAGGTGGTGGTGGAACAGGGAGAATGCATGGAGATAAGCACCCAAAGCGATAAAAACGGGAAAAGGCACCTCTGCTATAACGGCAAGAACAAAAGTGCCACCGACTACCTGCGCGCCTTGGAACACAAGACAAGTATCACCGCCATCACCGGATATGGGAATCCAGAAGAGCGGGTTTCGAAAGAGGAAGGGCTGCGCATCTTAGACGAGGTGATTGCTGATATGCGCAAGCAGCTGAAAAAGGTGAAGCCCAAGGCAGCGCGCGAGTTCATGGCTCGCTATACCGACATGCTCTATACGCACTACCGGCTTGAAATCATCAGCCAGCATCAAGATACGCACTTCAGGGCACAGTTTCCTGACGAAGAATACCAAAAAGTGGTGGCTGCGGTGAACCCCGATGACCCCGTGAACCTCACATGGCAGCTCCCACATAAGTGGGTGTACAACCAGATTGACCCTGCCCTGGCAAACAAGGACGACCTCACCGACTATGCGCTGCGCTATTTGGAGGTGATGAAACCTGCCATCACCAATCCGCAAGTGAAACATCAGCTACTCGACAACCTCATTGATCACGTAGTGGCATCGGGTAATCCGCAGGATGTAGACCGCTTTTGGAACCCCATCGCCGAGTATGCTGCCGACGATGCAGAGCTGATGGAGAAGTATAAGCCCATGATTGAGGCACTGAGAAACACCCGCGCCGGCAAGATGGCACCCGAACAGACCTTCTGCGATGCCGACGGCAAGCAGTTCCGCCTGAGTGATTTCCGCGGAAAAGTGCTGTATATCGACGTTTGGGCTACGTGGTGCGTGCCGTGCAAGCAGGAGATTCCCCATTTTGCCAAGGTTGCCGAGCACTACAAGGACAACTCCGGCATCCAGCTCATCAGCATATCGATAGACAAAGAGGCCGACCACGACAAGTGGCGCAAGATGATTGCCGGGGAGAAACCGCAGTGGCCGCAGTTCGTTACCAGCGATGCAGAGGACAAGAAACTCTCCACTGACTTCAACATCAAGTTCATCCCGCGCTTCATCATCATCAATGCCGACGGCACCATACAGAATGCAGATGCGCCGAGACCGTCTGACAAGGACATCATCAACTATTTAGACCAGTTGCTGGATTAGGAAAGGCTATTATTACTATAGGAAACACGGTTTTTATATCAAAACAACGGATTAAACGGATGTTTGCCAGCCTTAATCAGTGTAATCCGCAAAATCCGTTGTTCAGAAAATAGCATAGATTGTATAAACTAAATACGAATAGTTAAATAGGAGATATTGGTTATGAGATATATTATGACGGCATTCATGTGCCTTGTCGTTAATCTATGTTCCTATTCAAGAGATGTTGGAATCGCTTCTGGTCCGGAAGAAACCATCTTGAATGAACTCGTATCAAGAAAAAATGAGTTCATTCATCAAAAACTTTCGAAAGTTTATGAGTTCCTAAAACAGAAAAAGAAATTTGTTATCAACCATGCCACCACCACGGAGACTAATCCCTGGAACCCATGCAGTGATGGAAAACTATATATCGAAAGCATCGTGCTGTTTTCAAAAGACTTTTATGAGTTGAATGAAGATGGGGAGGATTATTATGAAATCACCATAGAGTTGGATATGAACCATAAAGTGGAACGCCAATCTTTTTGGTCGAACATCCCAGATGATGAGACGTGGATACAAGTGTTTGTGGATCAATCTAAAGATTTCATCGTAAAAAATCTATCATGGTCATTTAATGTGGGAAGGAAATGGTGATAACCCGATGATGAAGATGATGATAAATATAATAGACAATTATTCAATATACCAAGAAAACAACAACAATCAACAAAGACAATGAAACGAAACATATTATTTGCTGCAGCCCTCGCGCTCATGACTGCCGAGGCACTGGCACAAAACTTCACAGTGAAAGGTGAGATTCCCGGCATTCAGCAGGGATGCAAGGTGACACTGAAGACCGTTGACGGCTACGACAGACATGATTTTGCAGAGGGAACCACCACCGACGGCGGTTTCGTGATCAGC
Source organism: Prevotella sp. (assembly GCA_017471245.1). Lineage (GTDB taxonomy): Bacteria > Bacteroidota > Bacteroidia > Bacteroidales > Bacteroidaceae > Prevotella. The sequence continues at coordinate 2,638 of JAFUVB010000082.1, read as the reverse complement.
GGAACCGTTGACCGCCCGCTGTTGGTGAACATCCGCATCAACGACAAACCGACGTATGGAGAACGCGAATTCCCCGCCGACCGGGGCGTTAACTTCATGCTCTGCGAGGGCGAAACGCGCATCAGCGCGGAGCATTTCAGCAAAGTGCCGCGCAACTACGAGATCGGCGACACGCCGCTGAAGATGGAACGCAACGTGGTTGTGGAAGGCGGCGAGGCGCAGAAGCACTATCAAGAATGGCGCAACTACATCCTGGATGCAGAGATGGCGGCATGGCATATCGATCATGTGGCATGGAAGGCACAGTTTGGCAATGGTAAAACGGACATGAATCCTCCCGGATTTGCACAGATGAAGGCCACGGGCATGGCTGCCGGGGAGATGGTGGAGGTGATGAACCGTGAGTTCGTGAAGGCGCATCCCACATACGCCATCAGTCTGATGTTGGTGCGCCGCAGCCTTTCCGACCTCTTCACGCATACACAGGCTGAACTTGACAACATCGTGGAGACGATGAAAGACAACGAAGACCCCATGGGATACCAGCAGCTGAAGGAGCAGATAGCCGGGCTGAAGCCGTTCACCCAAGGCACTGCCTACACCGATCTTGCCCTTGAACTGCCAGACGGTACGCCGAAACGCCTCTCCGACTACATCGTGAAGGGCAAACTCAACTTCATTGATTTCTGGGCTTCGTGGTGCGGACCGTGCCGCGCTGCCATACCGAGTGTGAAAGAAATGCACCGCAAACTGGGCGACAAAGTGAACATCCTGAGCCTCTCGGTTGACAACAGTAAGGAGGCATGGCACAAGGCAATGAACGACGAACAGATGCCTTGGCAGCAGTTGCTGGTTCCGAAAAGCAGCTCGAAAGCCATGACAGATGCCTATCAGGTGCACTCCATTCCCTACCTGATGCTTATCGACGGTGACGGGCGCGTGATCTTCACCACTCACGATGCCGACAAAGCGCATGAAGAGATTCTGAAACAACTAAGTAGATGAACACCATTATCTTATTTCAAAACAACGGATTCTACGGATTTTACTGATTCACGCTATACTGGTAAAAATCTGTTTAATCCGTGAAATCCGTTGTTCAGAGAATAGCATAGACTGAATAAACAAAATAGGAATAGTTACTTACCTAATTAACATCATTATCATGACAAAGTTAAAACTGATAATCACGGCAATAATGATCATGCAAAGCAGCATGACGATAACAGCCCGCGACAAGGTGTTGTATCGCATTTACTATGCTGCATTCTATAAAGAGACAGAAGAAGACGACACACTCAGTAAGGATGTGCAGTGTTTGGATATTGGAGAGTATTCATCCCACTATTACAGCAAATTGTCGAGCGAGTATTTTGTAAATCTTACTTATGCAAAACGAACCAGCAAGAAACATGGTGTTACTTACCAGATTATTAAAAACGAGCCTAAAGAAGGCATGCTGAAGTACAGTGAAGGAAGTTTTTTGAAATTCATCTACACCGACAGCATTCCCAAGCTGAAATGGCAGATGCTCGATGGTGACTCCATCATCAACAATTATGCCTGCAAAAAGGCGATGGCAGAACTGAACGGCCGTACATGGACCGTATGGTATACATTAGACATCCCCTACAGCAACGGGCCGTGGAAACTGGGCGGGTTGCCGGGACTGATTATGGACGCACGCGACAAGAAGGGTGATTTCGGTTTCTCATTCTGAGGAATGGAAAAGGGAGACGGCTCCCCCATCAGGGAATTAGAATACTCCAATGGCGACCATACGTATGCCGTTACTCCTCAGCGACTGCAGGAACTGACCATCCTGATGTATGGAAATAGCGACAAGTTTTTCAGGGAATTGTATGGGAAGAGATTTTTTAATACGAATGACGATGATGAAGGCTGGGACAACAACGCCTGCTTGATGGAGATTTTGCCCGATACGAAGAAACGGAAGAAATGATGATTTCTGCATGCACGAAGATTCATAGATTGGTTTTCGTTTTCTTGCTCATAGGCTCTGCGCTGCACGCCACGGCGCAGGGCATTAGCGGCATGGTGACGAGCGAAAGCGACAAACCGTTGGAGAAGGTTTCGGTGGTGCTGCTCACGGCTGATGGCGACGTGATTGCCTTTACCACCACCCACAAAGACGGCTCTTTCAGCATGGAAGCACCGAAGGAAGAAACCGCCACGCAGCTGCGCTTCAACATGGTGGGCTATGCCAGCCAGACGATAAGCCTGAACGACTTCAAGACCGGGCAGACGGTGAAGATGGCAGAACAGGCGATGGAGCTTGACGAAATCACTGTGCGCCCCGAAGACATCATCCAACGTGGCGACACACTGATTTATTCGGTGGCGGCTTTCAAGAAAGTGGGCGACAGGTCGATAGAAGATGTCATCAAGCGGCTGCCTGGAATACGCGTGGATGCGGATGGAAAAATCAGCTATCAGGGCAAGGCAATCAACCATCTCTATGTGGAAGGCATGGACTTGATGGGCGACAAGTATGCCATGACCACCCGAAACCTGAATGCCGACAAGGTGAAGAGCGTGGAAGTGCTGCAACATCATCAAGACGTGAAGGCGCTGCGGGGCATCAAGTTCAGCGACCAGGCGGCACTGAACCTCGTAT
>JAFUVB010000053.1 GCA_017471245.1 Prevotella sp. | reverse complement strand
TTATCACAAAGTTCTCAAGAACTTCGTTGGGAAGCACTAAGCGTGCCAACATCATTAAACCTTTGTCTTCCATACGACAAAGATAAGATATTTATCTGATATTTGAAAGGTTACCCCTATGAAATATCGACTGAGCCTGAATATCCCTTCGGTTGCACCAGCCGTCAAACAAGAAAAAGAGAAACAAACTATTGAAGCAAGCTTCCGTCGTTTATTTCTCTTTTTCTTGTGACTCCCGCGGGATTCAAACCCACAACCTTCTGATCCGTAGTCAGATGCTCTATTCAGTTGAGCTAGGGAGCCTCTTTTTCGAAAAGCGATGCAAAGGTAATTACTTTTTTTGGTTTGTACAAATTTTCATGCAACTTTTTTCTTAAAAAAGTGTTTTTCACTGAAAAATTGACCAGAAAACCCGATATATGTGCGCAAAAACATAGGTTTCACTGCGCAAAAGCATAGGTTTCAGTGCGCAAAAGCATAGGTATCACTGCATAAAAACACAGGTTTTTGTGCTCAAAAGCATAGTTTCCGGCGGCTTAAGCCATGGGTTTCCGTGCGTGAATGCACAAGTATTGATGGCTCACTGCATAGGAATAAAATATGATTAAAGTTTTAAATAAGAATGAGTACATGCACTGGTTTGTAAAGATTATTCTTTTCCCTACATGATTAAATGCGGGAGTATAGTGACACCTGACGTTAAGACGCTGACATACAGGTAATTGAGGGAAAATCTACCCGCACCCGATCCCACACCCGATCTTACACCTACGGTGATTATTATGAAGAAATAATGTCATTTTTTTTCATTATTTTATAGCTCATCGTGCTTCTTACGTATCATTCTCTCTGTAATATTTCTAAAAATCTTACAAAAGCCGGTCACAACAAGGCGTGTCAGGTGTGGGATGAGGTGTGGGATGGGTGCGGGTAGATTTCCCCTCAATTGTCTGTATGTCAACGTCTTAACATCAGGTGTCACTTAATCGATTCTTTTAGCATGGGAAACGACGAAAATTATTTTACATATTCGATATCTTCCGATGCTTAAATCATGATTCCGAAACAAAATAAGAAAGGACAGAATGAACTAAAAAACAAGAGGATGCCTGAACAACAAGCATCCTCCTAATGAAAAGTAATGTATGAAAGAGTGGCTTTTATTCGCCCTTCTCCATCTTAGCCTTCAACTCTGCAAGTGCATCGAGGTCACCGAGAGTAGTACCAGCAGCAACATTGTTGATCACTGGAGCGTCTTCTTTCTTCGGTGCGCGCTTTGCGCGAGTGGCCTTCTTCTGCTCTTCTTTCACATCCTCGAATGTGCGGCTGTGAGAGAGGATGATGCGCTTTGTGTCCTTTACAAACTCGATTACCTTGAAACTGAGTTCCTCGCCCAGCTGAGCCTGGCTTCCGTCTTCCTTAACGAGATGCTTCGGAGTGGCAAAGCCTTCTCCACCTTCGTTGAGGGCGATGACGGCACCCTTGTCCATGATTTCGGTAATCTTACCAGTGTGAATGCTGCCTGGTGTGTAAAGAGTTTCGTATGTATCCCAAGGATTGTCCTCAAGCTGCTTGTGACCGAGTGAAAGACGGCGGTTCTCCTTGTCGATTTCGAGAACTACAACGTCGATTTGCTCGCCAACCTGAGTGAACTCTGACGGATGCTTCACCTTCTTTGTCCAAGAGAGGTCGCTGATGTGTATCAGACCGTCAACACCTTCCTCCAGTTCAACGAAGATACCGAAGTTGGTGAAGTTGCGCACCTTGGCAGTGTGCTTGCTTCCAACAGGATATTTCACCTCGATGGTCTCCCATGGATCCTCCTTCAGCTGCTTGATGCCGAGTGACATCTTGCGCTCGTCGCGGTCGAGAGTGAGGATAACTGCCTCCACCTCGTCGCCAACGTTCATGAATTCCTGAGCGCTGCGCAGGTGCTGGCTCCAAGACATTTCAGAAACATGGATCAATCCTTCCACTCCAGGAGCTATTTCAACAAATGCACCATAGTCGGCGATAACCACAACCTTACCCTTCACGTGGTCGCCAACCTTCAGATCGCTGTCGAGAGCATCCCATGGATGCGGAGTGAGCTGCTTCAGACCGAGGGCAATGCGCTTCTTATCGTCGTCGAAGTCAAGGATAACCACGTTGATCTTCTGGTCGAGGGCAACCACTTCGTGAGGATCGCTTACGCGGCCCCATGAAAGATCTGTAATGTGGATGAGTCCGTCCACACCGCCGAGATCAACGAATACGCCGTATGAAGTAATGTTCTTGACGGTTCCTTCAAGAATCTGACCTTTCTCCAGCTTGCCAATGATTTCTTTCTTCTGTGCTTCCAACTCAGCCTCGATGAGGGCTTTGTGAGAAACAACAACGTTGCGGAACTCCTGGTTGATCTTCACAACCTTGAATTCCATGGTCTTTCCTACGAATACGTCGTAGTCGCGAATTGGGTGAACGTCAATCTGACTACCCGGGAGGAATGCTTCGATACCGAATACATCAACAATCATACCACCCTTTGTGCGGCACTTGATGTAACCCTGGATCACTTCCTCGTTGTCGAGAGCAGCATTTACGCGCTCCCAGCTCTTGCTCAGACGAGCCTTCTTGTGAGAAAGCAGCAACTGACCTTTCTTGTCTTCCTGATTCTCAACATAAACTTCCACGATGTCGCCCACCTTCAGGTCCGGATTGTAGCGGAATTCAGATGCGGGAATGATGCCATCGCTCTTGTAACCGATGTTCACGATTACTTCTTTTTTGTCAACGGAGATCACCTTACCGTCAACAACCTGATGCTCGCTCACTTTGTTCAGCGTCTCATCATAGGCTTTTGTAAGTTCTTCCTTACTTGCAGCTACGCTGCTGCCATTTTCAAATTCTTCCCAATTGAAGTCTTCTAATGGCTGTACATTTTTAATGTTAGACATAAATTAATAATTAAAAAACTGAATTAATAAAGTTAGACTTTATATTGAATTATACATTCTTGTTCCCGCTATTCGCAAAAACGGTTGCAAAATTACTGATTTTTAATCACATACAATGATTCGTGATGCTTATTTATTTTGTTAATTACATTTATTTAACAATTTCTGTCGCCCTGGTAAGTACTAAGCATATACCCTAAAATTTCTCCTCAGCGAGCAACCACATGAGTCGCCTACGGCGAGAAATCTCACAAATCTATTCAAAATCTAACAAATCTCTTACTCTTATTTGTAAGATTTGGACAGATTTGTAAGATTTCTGCCCCGAATGGGGCACTCACCTTGTGGGACTGAGTAGTTACCTGCCCTGCTTATAACATCATGTCAAGCGGTTCTGGGCGGTTTCCATCCAAGGATTACGTAAAGAAAGAGAGGATGTGCATGGGTTTTGCACATCCTCTCACATGTATTATTCTATAAATTGCGGGTAGTCGGAAATGATTAGAACACGTGGAGTCCGAGGAATACCATCAGACCGTTCATCAATATCCAGAAAATAGCAAATGGCATCGTCTTGCGCATGATGTCGCCATCCTGACCCTCCATGTCGCAGGCGGCGGTTGCAATGGCAATACTCTGCGGTGACAGCAGTTTTCCACCCTCTGATCCGGCACAGTTAGCAGCGGCAAGCCAGTTGGTTTCGTTGCCCGGAACGCCGAAGAAAGTGCTCTGGTTCACCAGTCCAAGGTCGCTGGCAGCAGTAGCCTGCAGCTTTCCGAAGAGGATATTCGCATTTGTTGCACTTCCAGTAACGAATGTTCCGATAGAACCGATCAGCGGTGCAAAGAACGGGAAGAATGTGCCTGTAAGTGCTACAAGACCCTTTGCGATATCGTTTGTCATGCCTACGTTGTTCATCAGCATGGCCATTGCAACAAGGCAGCAGATGGTTATGGCAGTCTTCTGCAAGTTGATTGTGGTCTTTGCAAGCAGCTTCATCAGTTTGCCGAAGCTCATTCCCTGTATCATACCGCCGATTGTTGCACCGAGGAAGATCATCAAGCCTGCATTGGATAGCCATCCGAACTTGAATGCATTGCCGGTAACGGGCAGGTTGAACTGAGTAACCAACGATTTGTTCAATAGCTCGTTGATGGGAGGAACAATCTTGCTGGAGATGAGGATGAAGAAAATGATGAGTCCATAGACACTCCATGCCTTCAAAGTCTTGTTCATGCCAAACTTCTTCTTCTCCACTTTCACCTCGTCGGCAGCCGATTCATCGTGGATGAACAGCTTGTTGTAGATCAGCATTGCGATGATTGCTGCAACGGAACCTAAGATGGCGGGAGTCTCCGGGCCGATGAAGTGAGCGCAGCAGAACTGCACGATGATTGAGAATGTACCCACGAAGAGAGCCAATGAGATGTTCTTCACGATTTTCTTGCGGTCGGTCATCATCAAGATGAGGAACGGTGTGATGTAGAACATCAGTGCCAACTGAATAATAATGAAGGTGGCCACTTCGCAAAGCATCTCAGGTGATGCCACACCTTCTGCTGCAACCTGGTTGGCAAGCGTGGTAGCGGGAAGACCCACTGCACCGAATCCTACTGCCACAGTGTTGGCAATCAAACAGATAACGGCCGAGAACATCGGCTTGAAACCCAAACCAATGAGGATGGCAGCCGGGATGGCAACTGCGGTACCGAAGCCAGCCATACCTTCGAGTACACCTCCGAGACCCCATGTGAGAAGGAGCACGAGCAGACCCTTGTCGGAGGTCATCTGGATAAACTGAGTCTTGATGGTTTCAATTTCTTTGGTTTCGCAAAGAATGTTGTAGCTGTAGATAGCACAGATGATGATGAGGATGATGGGGAAGCAGGCCTTGAGCAAACCTTCTACAACAGACCAGATGGTGATACCGTAGATGGAGGCTTCGGCAAACTTCTCTGGAATGATTCCCATGGCAGGAGCGGCAAACAATGCCAAGATGATTGTCACTATGAGTGTAATAATAGCACTCCGATAACCAGACACTTTGAATCCCATCATCAATACAATGAGTAGTAGAATAGGGATAACTGAAACTAAAGCTGACATAAATTTTGTTTGATTTTTAGTTATTATTAGATTATTATTTATATCCGTGCATTATTATATTGATTGCAAATATAGTAATAATATCTTAAAAAAGGTGTAATAATTCTGTAAAAATTTCATAAATAATGAATTTTTTATTGTATATTGATGTTTTTTTCTAACTTTGCATGCAAATAAAAACCATTGTATTAAGTTTATTAGGAAATGAAAAAGCTATTTGTTTCAATGACATGTTTGCTGATGGCCGCAGGTATGTGGGCACAGCAGAAAACCGTCAGTGTGAGCGAAGCTGGTACACTGGCAAATGAAATTAGTGCTGCAGAGCGCAGTTCTGTAACGAGTTTGAAAGTATCCGGGCCGCTGAACGGTAATGATGTGAAGTTGCTGCGTGAGATGGGGAAGGCTTCTCTCGCGGAGTTGGATCTGTCGGATGCAAAAATCGTAAAGGGCGGAGAGAGTTACTATCCACTTGGAGAGGATAAGAGCGCCTACACGGAGGATGATCGTCTGTCCACATTGTTCTTCTATGGATGTGGGTCGTTGCGTAGTGTAACTATTCCCAATAGTGTGAAGTCCATCTCTAACGATGCTTTCTCCTCCTGTCCGAATCTTGTTGAGATTAAAGTAAAGAATAGTCCGTTCTTCGTTTCTGTGGACGGTATTCTGTTCAATTCAGAAAAGGAAAGGCTGGTGCGTTGCCCGCAGGCAAAGAAACTTGAGAGTTATGAGGTTCCTCGTGGCGTTATTGAAATCTATCCGAGCGCATTCCGTGGTAACACCTCACTGAAGAGCATCACATTTCCGCGTTCCGTATGGAGCATCAGCGACATGTCGTTCTACGGTTGCACGTCTTTGCAGACCATCCGTTGCAAGATGACGCGCGTGGCATCACTGGCAGAGGCTTTCGATGCATCAACGATGAATACTGCAAAAGTGATTGTTCCGAAAGAGGCATTGGAAGACTACAAGTCGGTGAATGTATGGAATCGGTTTAAGAACTTTGTTGGTGAGGAGGAGGAATAGATTATAGTTGCTTCTTGCATCTTGCTTCTTTAAACTGGCTACTTGCTTCTTTAAACTTGCTTCTTGCTTCTTTAAACTTGCTTCTTGCTTCTTGATACTTGCTTCTTGCTTCTTGATACTTGCTTCTTATACATGTATCAGGTCGCTCATAATGTCGTCGCTGATAAATAATCCTTCCCTTGTCAGGTGAATATGGTCGCCCGTTATCTCTAAGAGATGGCGGGCGATGCTTTTTTCTGCATTTTTCAGCAGATACTCATGGTATTCCATGCCGAAGAGATCCTTAACCAGTGTCAGCGATATACCTTCACAGGTTCTCAGGGCGGTAGTCACCATGTCGTTATACTGAGTCTCAAGGTCGAGCAATTCTCTTTCGTCGGTAGGCAGAATACCTTGGTTGACGAGCTGGATGTATTTTTTTACGTCTGCAACATTCCACCAGCGCGATATCTGGTCATAGGAATGAGCTGCTGCACCTATTCCAATGTATGGCAGACGCTGCCAATATGACGAGTTGTGGCGAGAGCGAATCTTTCCGAAATTGCTGATTTCATAATGCGTGAAGCCCGCAGCAGTCAGCCTGTTGATGAGTTCTTCATACATGGCAAGGCTTGTCTCCTCTTTTATTATGTGCAGCTTGCAGTCTTCCTTTCCTTCTTCCTGCTGCATCATCCTCAGCAACGGCGTTCCTTCTTCATACATCAGCGAGTATGCTGAAATGTGTTCAACATTGAGGTTCAGGGCTTCGCGAATGTCGTTTTGCCATTCCTCAAGGGTTTCATTCGGAAATCCGAACATCAAGTCGATGCTGATGTTGTTGATGCCCGCGTTTCTGAGCAGGCTTACGGCTTCCTTTACCTGCTGTGATGTGTGTCGGCGACGTAGAAACCTCAGTGTCTCATCATTGAAAGTCTGAGCACCCATGCTTACTCTGTTTATGGGCAACTCTCGGATAAGCTGGGCATATTCTGGCGTAATGTCATCGGGATTGCATTCCATGGTGATTTCTGCGTCATCAGAAACATGGTACACCTTATTTATAATATTATATATATACTGAAGTTGAGTGGGGGAGAGTTGTGAAGGAGTGCCGCCTCCGAGGTATATGGTCGCGATCTCATCGTCAGATTTCCTCATCTTCATTTCCTGACATAGAGCATCCACGTAAGCATCTTTCATTTCCCCCATCGTGGTGGAGTAGAAACCGCAGTATATACAACGGCTTTTGCAAAATGGAATATGTATATATAAACCCGTCATTTTGAATATTTGAGAGGCAAATTTACTAATAAGTTTAAAAAAAATGCACGTTTTTTGTGAAATCTTTTGTCATGTTGTCAAAAATGTGTAATTTAGTCGCCATATTATGTAATTTATTAACTAAAAACCTTATTTATATATGAAGGTATATCAGACAAATGAGATCAAAAACATTGCCTTGCTTGGCAGTGCGGGTAGCGGCAAGACCACACTTGCCGAGAGTATGCTTTTCGAAAGTGGTGTGATCAAGCGCCGCGGAACAATTGAAGCTAAAAACACTGTTAGTGATTATTTCCCAGTGGAACAAGAGTACGGCTACAGCGTGTTCTCTACGGTGTTTAATGTTGAGTGGAATAACAAGAAGCTTAACATTATCGATTGTCCGGGCTCTGACGACTTCGTGGGCGGAGCAATCACAGCACTGAACGTGACAGATCAGGCGCTGATTCTGATCAATGGTCAGTATGGACCGGAGGTCGGCACGCAGAACATCTTCCGCTATACCGATAAACTGAAGAAGCCTGTGATATTTGCAGTGAACCAACTCGACCGTGACAACTGTGACTTCGATGTGATTATGACACAGATGAAAGACATTTACGGTCCTAAGTGCGTCCCCGTGCAGTATCCTATTTCAACAGGTGCCGGCTTCAATGCTGTTATCGATTTGTTGCTGATGAAGAAATACAGCTGGAAACCAGAAGGCGGTGCTCCTATTATCGAAGATATTCCTGCTGAGGAAATGGACAAAGCCCAGGAAATGCACGCCGCTCTCGTAGAGGCAGCCGCAGAAAACGACGAAGCTTTGATGGAAAAGTTCTTCATGGATGAGAGCTTGACAGAAGATGAAATGCGTGAAGGTATTCGCAAGGGACTCATCACCCGCTCTATTTTCCCCGTGTTCTGTGTTTGCGGTGGGCGTAGCATGGGCGTGCGTCGCCTGATGGAGTTCCTCGGAAATGTCGTTCCTTTTGTTAGCGACATGCCAAAGATCGCCAATTCACGTGGTGAGGAGATCACTCCCGCCGTAGACGGTCCCACATCATTGTTCTTCTTCAAGACTGGCGTTGAGCCGCATATTGGTGAAGTGTCTTATTTCAAGGTGATGAGCGGATGTGTGAAACCAGGTGACGATCTCACAAATATCGACCGTGGTTCAAAAGAGCGCATGGCAACACTGTATGTTTGTGCAGGTGCTAACCGCCAACCCGTGGATCAGTTGAATGCCGGTGACATCGGTTGCACTGTGAAACTGAAGGATGTGAAAACCGGAAACACACTCAATGGCAAGGATTGCGACAATCGTTTTGACTTCATAACATATCCAAACTCTAAGTATAGCCGTGCCGTAAAGGCCGTGAATGAGAGCGAGACAGAAAAGATGATGTCTGCATTGACAAAGATGCGCCAGGAAGATCCTACATGGGTTGTTGAGCAATCCAAGGAACTCAAGCAGATTATCGTGCACGGTCAGGGTGAATTCCACCTCCGTACATTGAAGTGGCGTATGGAAAACAATGAGAAGATTCAGATTGAATATGCAGAACCGAAGATTCCATATCGTGAGACCATTACCAAGGCTGCACGTGCAGACTATCGCCACAAGAAGCAATCAGGTGGTGCAGGTCAGTTTGGTGAGGTTCACTTGATTGTGGAGCCATATACTGAAGGCATGCCAGATCCAGTTGTCTATAAGTTTGGCGGTCAGGAGTATCGCATGAACATCAAAGGCAAGCAGGAGATTGATCTTGAATGGGGTGGCAAACTTGTATTCATCAACTCCGTTGTGGGCGGTGCCATCGATGCCCGCTTTATGCCAGCCATTCTGAAAGGTGTTCAGGAGCGCATGGAGCAGGGACCATTGACAGGTTCTTATGCCCGTGATGTTCGCGTCATTGTGTATGATGGTAAGATGCACCCGGTGGATTCAAACGAACTTTCATTCATGCTTGCTGCCCGCAATGCATTCAGTGCAGCATTCCGTGATGCAGGTCCGAAGATCTTGGAGCCTATCTATGACTTGGAAGTATTGGTTCCGGCAGACTATATGGGTGATGTGATGAGCGACCTGCAAGGCCGTCGCGCTCTGATCATGGGTATGGACAGCGAGGCTGGCTATCAGAAACTCTCTGCAAAAATCCCATTGAAAGAGCTCGCAAGCTACTCCATTGCATTGAGTTCACTCACTGGCGGACGTGCTTCTTTCACAACCAAGTTCTCATCCTATGAGCTTGTTCCCACAGATATTCAGAACCAGCTTATCAAGGATCATGAAGCAGAGGCTAAAGAAGAGGATTAAACATATTTATTTCTTTATTAAAAAGGCAGGCGTAAAGTCTGCCTTTTTTTGTGTTGATAACATTCTTTTCTTGTTTTAATGCATAACTATTAGTGATGCGATAAATTTTAGTTCAACTTCATATATCCCTTTGTTAATAAGGGTTTCAGAGCGATCATTGATTTTTTGATTTGAAAAAGACAGAGTAATTTTGCAGTCTCAAAACTGCATAATTATGAATGTCGG
>JAFUVB010000081.1 GCA_017471245.1 Prevotella sp. | reverse complement strand
TTATTATTATTAATTTATTTAAGAAATCAAATAGAAATGACAAATGACAAAATGACAAAATGACAAATCTAAATCTGACGGAATATAATATATGATTTCATTCTGCATTATCTAAAATGTAACTAAATATTAATATTGTGTTAAATAATTGTTAAACTCAAAGGAACTCATTACGTTTATTTTAGATTGATTATTTTTGCAGACGTAAAACATTTTAATCTGTAAAATTATGGGAGAACTTCGTTACAAACTTTACAAAGTGAACAATGAGAAGAGCACCGCCTACGGTCAGTATTACGGCCGCGTTGCCGTGTTGAGCACGCTCAACGAGGTGGAGCTTGGTGATTTGGTCGCTGCCGACTCTGGCGTGGAGCGCTCAAAGGTCGGTGTGGTGATGGATGCCGTGTTCAAGCAGATGAAAGAGCTGCTCTTGAACGGACACAGCATAAAGGTGGGCGAACTGGGGACTTTCCGCGTGTTTGCCAAGTCTAAGGGTGCCGAGACGGTGAAGAAATTCAACTGCAACGAGCACATCAAGGGTCTGATTATCCGTCTGAAGGAAAAAGAGGAGATTCGCAACGCTGCAAAGGCAACGAAACTGCGCAGGAACGAGGGATACGACAGACTTCCGGCTGAAGGGTTATTCTCTCACCTCTAATCTTCTCACCTCTAAAATACTAAAAACACACCTCTCACCTCTTTTCGGAAACGAATTGGCACTAATTAATCCACAAATTATAATAATAACTCGTGAGAAGGTCGCATAAATAATTTTGTGGGAGGCCACATTTGTGGCCGTAATTTATTCGAATTATTCCAATTCGTTTCTAAAAAATGGTCTACATAGCTCGCAAACGACAACACAATATTATTTACGAGTAATTCGCGTGTCATTCACGCTTATTTGTCTCTTTAATATAAGGCTCTCGTTATGGTTGTGGGCGGTGTGCAGAAAAGTGCCATTATTTGTGTCAAAATGTGTGGTCGGAGTTAAAAAAGCATATAAAATCGTCAGCAACAGGCCATTCCCATTGCTGTTTGACAAAAATTAACTACCTTTACAGTCGCAGACTGCACCCACCACTTGTAAGGCAGGGACAGAAAGTATATATATGACTGGCGTTTACTGACGCTTGAATTAACATCTTTCAAACTCACTTCACTGAAAGATTCCTAAGTTAAGCCAAGCAAGTTTAGTAGATGCCACTCTGATATGGTTATACATAGTAGTATCGTATATATTTATATGGTGCTGCAAGTTTATCATATCGGCGTGGGGCTTGCTATCTTGCTCATTCTTACTTAGGAAGGCAAGTAGTGAGGCCTGAAAGATGTGGAATGAGTTGGTGTAAAGTACCCACGTCTTTCGTATATATCCCATTAACAGAGAATAAGGGTTGCTTGATTTGGGTACAACAGGCAGTAAAAATAGAGTAATGTATGAAGCATTTAATTACAATCTGCCTGTTAGTGATGTCTTTAACATCTACGGCTCAGTCTGTTGCAGATGCAGAATCGCTATACAATGAAGGGAAATATTATTTAGGCAAGTTTGAACGAGAGAAAGCCAAAGAATGCTTTAGGAAAGCTGCCCAATTAGGTCATTCTATGGCTCAAACTTTCTATACAAACATGACAGAACAGGAAGAAAAGGAAAGACTTGAAGCAGAGGAAGCAGTTAGGCAAGAAAGGGAACTTGCGAAAAAAATGAAATCATATAGGCTTGAACTAAAGCAACCATCTACTTTACTTTCTTTTATACAACCAAGTGAATTAGAGTTTGTCGATTCTCTTACCGTCAAAGGTTTTCTATATGACACAGAACTAAAGATAATCACGGAAAAATGTATAAATCTTCGTTACCTAAATATAGAAAACGCTCTTACAACAAAGTCACCAGAAACTCTTAGGGATGAAGAAGCGGACAGGAGGGCATGGAGAAGTTTGGTTGAAACAATGGGAATTGTCGCCAAAAACAACTATAAAGATTATAGAATATCAAGTAATGAGTACCTTATTACAAAGATATTCACCATCATTTGTAATGAAACTGCTAATGTAAGAAAATCAGAGGATATTTGTGTTATTCCCAAAGATTTATTCTGCGAAATGAAGAAACTTAATACTATAATCCTTCCTAAACGGTTATCTTCAATAGGAGAAAGATGCTTTAGCAGATGCCCCGAATTGAAAGAAGTAAAATTGTCACCGTATCTGAAAACAATAGGAACTGGCAGTTTCTCATATTGTGGAAAAATGGAGTATATTGTGTTCCCCTCAACACTCAAAAGCATCGGCTCTCGTGACAATACGAGTAGAGATAGGATTGGAGGTGAAGCAAGTTTTACATACACAGGAATTAAAAGGTTTGATTTTAGCAAATGCCGCTTTGAAACTAATGCGTTCTATCCTGATGCGGCTTGGGCGTTTATTTTCAAAGGTTGTTCGGACTTACAAGAAGTGTTTATTCCAAAGGGGGTAGCAGCGGTCGCAGTAAAATTCAATGAAGGGGTAACGTGCTATGTTCCATCATCAGTTTCATATTTTGAAATTCACGGAGGTAAAGAGTTTCACTTTGCCTCTCGCACCCCACCATCAGGGGGAAAAATCTCAAATGGCACAATATACGTTCCCAAAGGATGCACCACGTCCTATTTTGCAAAGTATGGAGAAACGAACAAATACATAGAAGAATAAATAATGAAAAGGGTATCATTATCATCAGTATTTTGATGGCTTCATTGTCATCTATGGCACAAACTTTTAGTTCCGACTTACTAAAGGCTGCGAAAAAGGGGGAAATTTGAAAATTGATAAGTCCATCATCAAACTGCTGGACTTTTCATATTGTGTTGCCATGACAAAGTGAGCGTGCAATTTCAGCACCATTGGGCTACTGAAGAAAAAAAATAAAGAGGCAAACTCCTTAATCTATGTGGGGTCTGTCTCTTTACTTATGAGCATCCAGCAACACAACCCAAGCGGCGGCATTAGCACCACTTAAATCATGCAGCGGATATATTTACGCTCAAATGTCGGGTCATCACGGCTCTCCACCATGCGGCCAGACATTATAATTTGATGCAGACGATTTGCTTTGGTGGGCTTCCCTCGCCCACGCGCCTTGCATCGGTCTATTTATTCTTTACTCGAATATAAGGCTCTCCCATGCTTTTCAGGCGGAATAATAGGGTATTTGGGTGTTATTGAGTATAATAGAAAGTGGCAAATGTTTCAGCCATGTTTCAGCCGACATGTGGTCTCTTAAAAAGAGAAAACCCTGTAAGCTGTTGACTTACAGGGTGCTTTGAGACGTTTGTCGTACTCTTAAAGAGTACCCAGAGCCGGGGTCGAACCGGCACGGGTTGCCCCACTGGTGTTTGAGACCAGCGCGTCTACCGATTCCGCCATCTGGGCTTTGCGGCTGCAAAGATAGTCATAATTTCTGAAATGGCAAACTTTTCGGAAAAAAATCTTCTATTTTTTCCAAAACCGCATGGTGATGTCTTCAAACTCGCCATTTTCCTGTTTTCGGTAGAGCCGCTGGTTGGTGCTTGGATTCTTCAGCGGGCCGAGGTGCCTGATGTATGGTCCCACCTTGATATAGTCGAAGTCTTCTTTGCGCACGACCGTCGGTATGCGCAGCCTTCCGCTATACCATGCCACTTTGAATTGCGGGTGCTCCTCGTGGATGTATTGTGCCAGTGCGTTCACCCCTTTGGGGTCGCCGTCGCCTCCCATGAACGAGATGCAGGTGATGTCGTTTCCGAATTTTTTTGCGAAATCATCAATGGCGTCTGTATCGAGCGGCAGCCCGATGTCTTCCCACAGATAGTGGCTGTGGCATCCCGGACATCGGCATGGGCAGTTGGAGATGTTCACTGCCAGTGTGACCTCGTCGGGTATTTCCTGGAACACGATGCCTGTATTGACGTATTTCAACATGTTATTTTTAGTATATTAGAAGTCAGAGGTGAGAGATTACTTTAGTATATTAGAAGTCAGAGGTGAGAAGATTAGAGATATGCGCTGGTTTTTAGGAGTTAAGGAGTTAAGGAGTTAAGACGTATGTCCTGCTACAGACTGCCTGTACTCGAATGTATTCTCTCACCTCTAATCTACTCACCTCTAAAATACTAATACTCACCTCTCACCTCTAATCTTCTCACCTCTAAAATTCTAAAATGTCTCTAATCCGCCAACGTTGATTCGGCATGGGCATAGTATCTGCGGGATGCTTCTTCCTGGCGTGCCTGCGAGAAATTGCTGACGCGCTTGAGGTAGCCGATGATTCGGGTCATGTAGTCCACGTTCTTGGAGTGGCAGTGGGGGCACTCGTGCAGATAGCGCTTGTCGATGTGTCCGCAGTCGTTGCATACGGTGTTGGGGATGTTGAAGGTGAAATAGTTGCAGCCTTCTTGTGCGGCAACCTTCAGCAGGTGGGCATACTGCTGCTTGCTGAGGTGCTCCTCGAGATTCATGTGAAGAGCCGATCCGCCGGTGAGGTGCTCGATATAGGGTGCTCCGTGCAGGCGGAACTTGTCGATGATGGAGAGGGAGTCGTCTTCCACCACATAGAAATAGCTGTTGTAGCAGTCGCGCGGCACGAAGTATCCGTCTTCGCGGTCCCACTTGGCATGTTTCACTCCGACATTTTCTGCTGGAATCATCTCGCAGTTGAACATCACGTCCTTGGTGCGATACATTTTGTTGTATTTCTCTATCAGTCCCAGCACTTTCTGCACGAAGTGCTTGTAGTCGTCGTTTGGCGTGATCTTGAGTCCCATGAACTCGGCTGCTTCCACCAGTCCGTT
Source organism: Prevotella sp. (assembly GCA_017471245.1). Taxonomy (GTDB): domain Bacteria; phylum Bacteroidota; class Bacteroidia; order Bacteroidales; family Bacteroidaceae; genus Prevotella. Next base: position 22,960 of record JAFUVB010000081.1, on the reverse strand, counting down.
GATGCCGATGGTGAGATATTGTCGGCCGATGTTGATGTATCCGGCATCGAATAGTGGCAGCATTCCGTGCGACTGCAGTTCCTTGAGGTTCTCATTGTAGGCAAGCTGCACTTTGTGGCAGAGGTCGACGATCTTTGCGAGATAGTCCATGTAGTCCAAATGATGGTTCACGGCATATTGGATGCAGCGGTTCAGGTTGATGGTGAGCACGCTCTTTGAGCCTGTTGACACTCCACCGGCACCTAAGGTGTAGCTGAATCCGTTGTCGGTAATCTCGTTGCGCAGTCGGCAGCATGAGCTCAGTGAGTCGGCATTGTCGCTCATATAGGTGAAGAACGAATGTCCTTCGGAATACATTTCTGCGGTGAAGTCGCCCCATTCGGGATCCATGGGTTCGCCTTCTTTGGTGGTGAGCAGTGCCATGGTTTCCACGGGGAAGGTGAGCAGTGTCTTGGTGCGCTCTTTGTTGAACCACTTCATGAAGCGTTTCTGCAGCCATGACAGGCTGTTCCAGTCGGGTTTGGAGCCGTCTGGGAAGTAGAAGTCGCCGAAGATGCTTTCAAAATAGTAGCGGTCGTAGTAGGCGATGTTCCAGAACACGGCCTGATAGTTGCGTGCTCCGGTTGGCTGGTTCAAGGTATATACAATCTGCTCGAAGCAGTCGGTGATTACTTTGTCGATGGTGCGTTTCTTCAGGCTGAGGTCTGCCTGGTCGTTGGCACGCAGGTAGTAGTCTTGTCCGTATTCCTTGCCGATGAAATAGTTCATGTACATCAGGAATTCCGGTGTTGCGCAGGCACCGCTGAGCATGCTCGACACCATGAACACCATATTGGCGAACCCTCCGCAGAAGCTCTTCAGGTTTGTGGGTGCCGTGGAGTTGCCGCCTATGGATGCCGTTCCCCCTATGAGCCAGGGATACATGGTGATGGATGCGCAATAGTTTGCCAGCGACGTTTCGTCGTTCTTGTAAATAAAGTGGTGGGTCAGTTTGTCGATATAGTCATCAGCCAGCTGCTTGCCGTACATTTTCTTGATACGGTCGGTGAGCAGTCGGCGGTTCAGGCGGATGAAGTTCGACTTGGGCAGTTCTCCGATAAGTGTTGCGATGTTCTTGTGCTCCACGTTTGCGTTGGCGTCATACTTGGAACCTGTGGCAGCATTCACGGAGTCGCAGTATTCTGAAAGAAACTGGAGCTTGGCAAGCGTCTCGCGGTCTTCTGAGTGTTGCTGCCGATAGAGCATGAACGATTTGGCCACCTTGTAGAATCCTTCGCTCATCAGTGCTTCCTCAACCTGATTCTGAATATCCTCCACCTTGATGTCGTCGTGCATGTCTAAGTGGCTGAGTATTTTCGAAATGGTGCCCAGGTCGGTAGGCTGTTCCACACTTTCGAATGCCTTGACGATGGCATTCATGATTTTGTCTAATGAGAAACGGTCTTTCGAACCGTCGCGTTTGGTAATGGTGAAATTCTTAATTTCCATTGTATATTTTCCTGTTTTTAGTAACTTCTCGTAAGGCGGAGTTTTCCGTTTTGGGAAACTTTTTAGTTTTCAGTTTGAAAAAAGTTTCCCGTTTTGGAAAACTTTTAATCGCTTGCAAAGGTATAAATTTTCTCTAATATAAACAATAGTTGTACAGAAAAAATATTGAAAAAAATGAGAAATCAGTTGCGAAAGCATATTTTTTGTATGATTATCATTCTTTCGAGGAAAAATGATTATCTTTGCAGAATTAAACCAAACGACAGATAAAATGAAGAAATTGCTATTGACATTCTGTTGCATGATTGCCGTGGCGGCATATTCGCAGAAAAAAACGCTTGACCATACGGTATACGATGGTTGGCAAACGGCAGGAAACATCAACTTATCGCCCAAAGGCAATATCCTGACCTATGAGATTAATCCGCAGGAAGGTGACGGAGAACTGATTGTGCGCAATGTGAAGAAGGGTAGACGGCTGACCATCAGTCGTGGCTATCGCGCGTCAATTCTTGATAATGAGCAAGTTGTCGTGTGCCTCATCAAGCCATTTTTCAAGGACACCCGGCAGGCAAAGATCAAGAAGAAGTCTGCCGACGACATGCCGAAAGACTCGCTTGCCATTATCAGCATGAAGGATTTCAGTGTGCGCAAGTTTCCCCAGGTGCTCAACTATAAAGTAGGCAAGCATGGGGTGGATGCAGTGGCATTTACTACTTCCGACACCGCGCTCATCCCCAAAAAGGAGCGCAAGGACAAGAACGTGGGCAAACCGATGCTTCTGTGCCATCTCTCTAATACCTTATTATATAATATAGACACTCTGCGACATGTTAGTCAGTTCGCGTTCGACAAGCACGGAAAGTATCTTGCATTGGTGATGAACGAAAAGAAAAACAAATCGTTGGTGGGTTATTATGATGTGTCTGCGCGAAAACTGAAACTTGTTCCCGACACGGCAGCCTTTTATTCTCTGCCTCAGTTCAACGAGGATGGCTCGTCCATGCTCTTCCTCCAGGCATCCGACACCCTTGCCAGCGGGAGTAAGCACTGCCAATTGTATCAAATGGATGTAGATGGCTCATCATCTATGGCACATGCCCGGCGACTGGTTGGGCTTGAAGACATGGGTAGCCTTCCCAAAGGCTGGGGACTCACAGAAAACAGTGCTCCCTCGTTTAGTCACAACGGGAAGCATGTCTTCGCTGGAATACAGTTGCTGCAGGCACCGAAGGATACCACCATCGTTCCTTTTGAGACAGCAGGTCTTGACATCTGGAACTATGATGCCGCAGAACTGCCACCGATGATGAAAGCAAATCTCTCAAAAGACCTTAAGCATGTGAATACTGCTTTTTTTGATGCTCAGGGTCATCGTTTGGTACCGCTTTCGCTTTCGAAGTTCGACGCGCTGAAGATGGTTGATCGCGGTGATGCTGATTTCATGCTTTCGGTTGATAACACCAAGACGATAGTGGAGACCCAATGGAACATGCAGAATGATGCAGAAGTGTCGCTGGTTGACTTGGTTACGGGAAAGCGTACGCTGGTGGCAACGGGTGCTTTCGCCCGTGTACAGGCCTCGCCCAAGGGCAATTATGTTGTTTGGTACGACTTGAGGCAACGTTGCTGGATGCTTTATGACGTGAGGAGCAAGAGCCTGAAGGACATCACGTCGGGTATTGATGCCAATTTCTGGGATGAAGACGATGACCATCCGATGATGCCAGAGCCATACGGAATAGCAGGCTGGACGGAAGACGACCATGATGTGCTGCTCTATGGTCATTATGATATCTGGAAAGTTTCAACCACAGACCTGAAAGCGGTGTGCCTTACAGGCGGTGAGGGTCGGCGCACAAAATGCACATATCGCTATGTGCAGACAAAGGATCCTGAAGAGGAACCTTTCATACGCCGGAACGAGACCATTTTGCTGAGTATCTTTGACAACACGACGAAGAAGAACGGCTTCGCTACTGTCAGTGTCGCAAAAGCAGCTTCTCCCCAAATTGCAGTATTAGACGGTTTTACTTTCAGCAATGCAAAAAAGGCAAAGGATGCAGAGGTGTATGTCTACACCAAAGGAAATTTCCAATGTCCAAATGACATTTACCTGACTCGGACACTGGGTCGGCAGGAGCAGAAGCTAACCAGTATCAACCCTCAACAGAAGGATTATAACTGGGGAACCGTGGAGCTTATTCACTGGAATGCCTACGACGGCACGCGCTTGGATGGCTTACTCTATAAACCAGAGGATTTCGACCCGACGAAGAAATATCCGGTCATGATTTATTTCTACGAAAAGCGTTCAGAGAGTCTGTATAGCTATGTAATGCCACAGCCAAGCTGGTCGACGGTAAATCTTGCTTTCTATTGTTCGCGCGGATATCTGGTGTTCGTTCCAGACATTGTCTATCATGCGGGAACCCCGGGCGAGTGTGCGTATAATTGCATCGTGAGTGGAGCGGAGGCTTTGGCCAAGAATCCATGGGTTGACAAAGACAATATGGCTATTCAGGGACAGAGCTGGGGAGGCTATCAAGTAGCTTATCTGATTACCCGTACGAATATGTTCAAGGCAGCAGGAGCAGGTGCTCCGGTTGCAAACATGACAAGTGCATACGGAGGTATCCGCTGGCAAACAGGAATGAGCCGACAGTTCCAGTATGAACAGTCGCAGAGCCGCATCGGCCGTGATCTGTGGAATGGAGTGGAGTTGTATATGGAGAACTCCCCGCTTTTCAAGCTACCTCATGTAACGACACCTATTCTCATCATGCATAACGATAACGACGGGGCTGTTCCATGGTATCAGGGAATTGAAATGTTCATGGGCTTGCGACGCTTAGGAAAGCCGGCATGGCTGCTGGAGTATAACAATGAAGAGCATAATCTTCGTGAACGGCGCAACAGGAAGGATTTGAGTGTACGTTTGCAACAGTTTTTCGATCACTATCTGAAAGGTGCCCCCATGCCGGCATGGATGAAACATGGCGTGCCGACTATTCGCAAGGGTGAGTACTTCGGATTCGAGGAGGCAGAGTGACGAAGGCTTTTGCAAGAGATAGCAAGGGGAGCCCGTGTCTTTATGGCATCGGGCTCCCCCTGAATATTATAAAAAATGCTATAACAGGGTTTTTTCCTTCCCTTTCTTTGCTTCAAAATAGGGTGGCTCGTCACGCAGTTGGATGTCGTCATAGATGAAGTCTGCCACGACGGTGTCTTTGCGGTCGGGTAACACCAGCCCCATCTTTCCGTCCTTCTGTGCAATGATGGGCATTGTCACGAGGTCGTCAACGTATACATAGCATGTGCGGATGAAGTCGTATTGTGGCTTGATAATAATCTCGCCCTTGTGGTCGCGGATGCCGAATTTCCCATTCACTTCAATGACTTCATGATATTGAATATACTTATCGCGAATGCGATGCAGGTAGTATTCCATCTTCTGTTTGTTGTTCACCAGGTGGAGCATGTAGTCGAAAGTGTCGCAGTAGTTGGCAATGGCGCGGGCAAGAACCAGTTTGAAGTCAAGTCCGCTAATGGCTTTCCTGTTCAGGTCGATATAACGTGCAATGGCTTCTTCTTTCTCTGGAACCGTCATACCAGAAAGCTTTTCCTCAAATTTTTCCATAATGCACTTTCTGCCAGACATACCTTTGATGTATCGGTGAATCTGGCGCGACATCTCAGCGCAAACAAACTTGTCAATCTGCTGAACCTCAATGCTGTCAACATACATTGAGTCGAAATTCTCTTGGGTTATTTTTTCCATGGTCATACTCTCCTTTTCTTTAAATCTGTAGCAGTATTGGCTTTGTTTCCTCCTGCATATCAAATGATGGTATATTGCAAAGGTACGCATTTTCTTTGAAATGACAAAAAATGTATGGAGAAGTTTTACTTTTTATGTTGTTTTTGTTGAAAAAAAGTAAAAAACTTTGCATATCTCATACATATTATATAATTTAGTGGCGTGAATATTTACAGATGGCCTATGACTATTAAAAACAGTGATAATTATTGTGTGATCTTGGCAGGCGGCAGAGGGAGGAGGCTATGGCCATGCAGCCGTGATAAACACCCCAAACAGTTCGTCGATTTCTTTTCAACGGGCAGGACTCTGTTGCAGGCAACGTTTGACCGTGTCAACAGCATCATCCCTATAGAAAACATTTACGTCAGCACAAACCATGAGTATGCTCATTTCGTGATTGAGCAACTGCCCGAACTGCCACGCGAGAATGTACTTAGTGAGCCCATTCATCGTAACACTGCTCCCAGTGTGGCATGGGCAACCTATCGTATTTGTCACCGTAACGAGCATGCACGGATGATGGTGATTCCAAGCGACCAGGCCGTTGTCAGGGAAGACCTTTTCCAGGAGAGCGTTATCAATGGTCTGGATTTGGTTGCCGGCAGCGACCAGATTCTCACGTTGGGTGTCCTTCCCACAAGGCCTGAGCCTGGTTACGGATACATCCAGATTGGCGACCTTGTGCATAGTGATTATATATATAAGGTGAAGTCGTTCACAGAGAAACCTGACCGTCAGTTTGCGCAGATGTTCGTTGACAGTGGCGAGTTTTTCTGGAATACCGGTATCTATATGGCAAATGTGATGCACATGCGCCAACAGCTTCATCGCATATTCCCTGCAGTGCTCCGCAAAATCGATGATCCGAGTGTGTCTCTTTCTCTTGAAGACGAACTGCTTTACATTGAGGAGAATTTCCCTTCTTATCCAAATGTGTCGATAGATTTCGGGCTGCTCGACAACAACAAGGATGTCTGTGTGATGAAATGCGATTTTGGATGGGCCGACTTGGGCATGTGGCATTCCATCTACGAGAGTTTGCGCAAGAGTCAGGACGATAACGTGGTGATAGGATCCAACGTGATTACAGAAGACTGTCATGACAACATCATCAAGATTCCAAAGGATCATCTTGGAGTCATCAATGGGCTCGATGGCTACATCGTGGCAGAGCAAGGCAATGTGCTGCTCATTTGTAAAAAAGGAGATTCTTCCGCCCTCATCCGTAAATATGTGAATGAGGTTCAGCTGAAGTATGGGGAGGAATACATCTGATCTCGGAAAGAATAAGGAAAGAATAAGAAAAGTGGCACTTTCGACCGTCGAAAGTGCCACTTTTTATGTTTCATTTCGCCTGTTTGGAAAAGTAAATCAATTTGATTTACCGTGCAAATCAAATTGAATTGCTTTTCAAATCAAATTGAATTACGATGCAAATCAATTTGATTTACTTTGGCGTTCCGCAACTTTTGTCCGCCCGTTTCGCAGGTTTCGGAGCATGAAAGCTACGCTTTTTTCCGCTCATTTCGCTGCTTATGTCTTTCCTTTTCAAATACTCCTTTCAGTAAATTAAATTAATTTACTTTGCAAATTACATTAATTTACTTTTCAATTCAATTTAATTTGGTCGGTAAATTAAATTAATTTACTTTTCTGAACATCTGTTCTTCATCGTGAAAAGTGGCGCTTCAGAAGCTCCTTTTCAATGAAATGGAACAAACGGGAGGGCTGTTCCGCATGGCGGAGATTACAGTTTCTGGAACTCCTGCCAGATTTTTTCTGCCGTGTCCTTGAACTCCTCCTCGCTGAGTTTCAGTTTGGGATTACTGAAGAGCATGTCTCTCTCGCTCTGCATGGGTACAAGGTGGATGTGGGCATGAGCCACTTCCAGACCGAGCACTGCCATTCCTACCTTGATGCAGGGGAAGGCACGCTTGATGGCCACTGCCACTTTCTTGGCAAACTGCATGTATTCGCCAATCTCCTCGTCTTCCATATCGAAGACGTAGTCTACCTCGCGGCGGGGAATCACGAGGGTGTGTCCCTTCACTAATGGGTTGATGTCGAGGAAAGCATAGAACTTGTCGCTTTCCGCACATTTGTAGCTGGGAATCTCGCCAGCGGCGATTTTACTGAATATATCCATAGCGCTTTTTGTTTTTAGGAAATACTGATGGCGTCGATTCTTAACTTGATGGTGCCGCGGGGAATCTTCACTTCCACCTCGTCGCCCACCTTGTGGTTGAGCAGTCCCTGGGCTATCGGGGTGGCAATTGAAATCTTCCCCTCGCGCAGGTTGGCTTCGCTTTCGCTGACAATCGTGTAGGTCATCTTGGCCTTTGTGACCATGTTGGTCATCTCTACTTTCGAAAGAATCTGTACGCAGTCGGAACTCAGTCGCGAGGTGTCGATAATCTTGGCTTCAGCCAGGGTTGCCTTCATCTCGTTGATCTTGTTCTCAAGCTTTGCCTGAGCTTCCTTGGCGGCATCATACTCCGAATTCTCACTCAAATCGCCCTTGTCGCGAGCCTCTGCAATGGCAGCAGATGCCTTCGGGCGCTCCACGCTTTCCAAGCGTCTTAGTTCGGCTACCAGCTTGTCGTAGCCCTCTTGTGACATGTATGCCATAATCTATCTTGTTTTGTTATGTATTTCGAAAAGGATTTTCAGGGAGATGTAAAACATAAAGAATTCCGACATCTTTTCCCAATGTCGGAATCCCTTATCCCTCAATGATCTTTCTTATTATTGTTTTCGACTGCAAATATAGAAATTATTTTTGAAACAAACAAATTTTTCTCAAAAATATTAATATATTCTAAAAATATGACTACCTTTGTAACCAGAATCCGAATTCCAACGTATAATTAGAAAAGAACGAAGATACCATGCTTCCTATCGAAGAAAAAAACGCAATTATTGACTTGATACACCGTCAGGTGGTGCCGGCAATAGGTTGTACAGAACCTATGGCTGTGGCATTGTGTGTGGCTAAGGCCACCGAACTGTTGGGGTGCAGACCAGAGCATATAGAGCTGCGCCTGAGTGCAAATATCCTGAAAAACGCCATGGGAGTGGGAATTCCCGGAACTGGAATGATCGGTTTGCCGATAGCCATCGCGCTGGGAGCGCTGATCGGGCGGCCTGAGCTTGAACTCGAAGTGCTGCGCGACTGCAATAAGCAGGCTGTGGAAGAAGGCAAGAAGTATATTGCTGAGAACCGCATGCACTTTGTGCTTGAGGAAGAAGACAAAGACAAACTGTTCATTAATGTCATCTGTAGCGCCGATGGGCACGAGGCAGAGGCGCGCATCAAAACCAATCACACGAATTTTGTATTCCTGCGCCGCGGCAATGAAATCCTTTTGGAGAACAAGGGTGGCGAGACGGCAAGCGATGAAGCAAGCTGTGAGCCGGAACTGACATTGAGGAAAGTGTATGAGTTTGCCACCACGACCGATATTGAAGAGCTGCGCTTCATCCTTGAGGCGAAGAAACTGAATTCAGCTGCAGCTGCCAGCGGTCTGCGCGAAAACTACGGTCACCAGCTGGGCAAGACCATGTGTTCACCCCTTGGTCGCGGCATCATGGGCGAGAGCATCTTCTCGAAGGTGCTTTCCGTTACAAGTTGTGCATGCGATGCCCGTATGGCAGGTGCCATGGTGCCTGTGATGAGCAACAGCGGCAGTGGTAATCAGGGAATCTGTGCCACCATGCCAGTGGTGGTGTTTGCTGAAGAAAACCACAACACTGAGGAAGAGCTGATTCGCGCATTGATTATCAGCAATCTCACCGCCATCTATATCAAGCAGTCGTTAGGCAGGCTCAGTGCGTTGTGCGGCTGTGTGGTGGCAAGCACTGGCAGTTCATGCGGCATCACCTATCTGATGGGCGGTTCCTACGAACAGATTAGCTACTCGGTGAAGAACATGATTGCCAACCTCACAGGTATGATCTGCGATGGAGCTAAACCGTCGTGCGCCCTGAAACTCACAACGGGCGTGAGCACAGCCATGATGAGTGCCATGCTTGCCATGCAGCATAAATATGTAACATCCGTGGAAGGAATCATCGACGACGACGTAGACAAGAGCATCCACAATCTCACCGCCATCGGCAGCAAGGGAATGGATGTGACCGACCGTTTCGTGCTTGATATCATGACTCATAAGAACTGTTGAACAAATTTTTTAACCATCAAATAACAAATGAAAACGATTAAATCAACAATCCTTGTTGCGCTGATGGCTGTTTTTGCCTTGGCAGCACAGGCTCAGATGCAGGATCCGGTTCACTTCACAGTGAGCCAGAAGCAAGTGTCACCTACTGAGGTGGACGTTATCTTTACCGGAAAGATTGATGCCGGATGGCATGTCTATTCAACAGGACTGCCCGCCGACGGACCAATCTCAGCAACTATCACCACAGAGAAGGCAGAAGGTGCCAAGGCTGATGGCAAGTTGAAGGCTCAAGGAAAGGAGATCAGCACTTTTGACAAGCTGTTCGACATGAACCTGCGCTATTTTGAGAATTCCGTTACTTTCGTTCAGCGTTATAAGGTGACAGGCAAGACCTACGACATCAAGGGCTTCCTGGAGTATGGTGCCTGCAACGACCAGAACTGCATGCCGCCTACACAGGTGGAGTTCAGTTTCAAGGGCGAGGGTCCCAAAGATGCTCCTGAGGCTCAGGACGAAAAAAAAAATGATGAAGTAGAAGATGCTGCGGCTCTCGCAGCAGGACTTACTCCCAATGCTGACTCTCTGAAAGCTGCCGCTGACAGTGCCGCCGCCGCTGCTGTTGTGCCATTAGACTCAACGCAGGTGGATGCATTGTGGCAGCCCGTTATCAAGGAGTTACAGGCATTTAATGGTGACGATTCCAAAGACCGCTCATGGATCTACATCTTCTTGATGGGATTCCTGGGCGGCCTTGTGGCTTTGTTCACTCCCTGCGTATGGCCAATCATCCCGATGACCGTGAGCTTCTTCCTGAAGCGTGCTAAGGACGACAAGAAGAAAGGTATCAAGGATGCCATTACCTATGGTATATCCATCGTGATTATCTATCTGGCACTTGGTCTTGCCATCACGGGAATCTTCGGTGCAAGCGCCTTGAACGCTCTATCCACGAATGCCGTATTCAATATATTCTTCTGCCTGTTGCTGGTTGTATTTGCTCTGAGCTTCTTCGGATGGTTTGAGCTTACATTGCCGGCATCATGGACAAACAAGGTGGATTCCAAGGCAAGCAGCACCAGCGGTTTGCTTTCCATCTTCCTCATGGCATTCACGCTCTCTTTAGTGAGCTTCTCATGTACAGGTCCTATCATTGGTTTCCTGCTCGTTGAGCTGACCACCAGCGGAAGCATCCTGGGTCCTGCCATCGGCATGTTCGGCTTTGCCCTTGCCCTGGCAATGCCGTTCACGCTTTTTGCCATGTTCCCCACATGGCTGAAGAAGGCTCCGAAGTCGGGCGGATGGATGAACATCATCAAGGTGACGCTTGGTTTCATTGAGCTCGCATTCGCATTGAAGTTCTTCTCTGTTGCCGACTTGGCATACGGATGGCGCCTGCTCGACCGTGAGGTGTTCCTCTGCTTGTGGATTGTGATCTTCGGTGCACTGGGATTGTATCTTATCGGAAAACTGAAGTTCCAGAGCGACTGGGAAGGAGGCGAGATGGACAAGCCCATGCCTGTGGTATGCATTATGCTCGGTCTTGTATCCATCGCATTCGCCATCTATATGATTCCCGGTCTTTGGGGTGCTCCCTGCAAGGCTGTCAGTGCATTCGCTCCGCCGATGAACACACAGGACTTCAATCTCTATAAAGCAAATGAGGTGCGTGCCAAGTTCCTGAACTATGAAGAGGGAATGGCTGCTGCCAAGGCTCAGGGCAAGCCTGTATTGGTTGACTTCACCGGTTTCGGTTGTGTGAACTGCCGTAAGATGGAAGCAGCCGTTTGGACCGATCCTGCCGTGGCAAATCTTCTTGAGAACGACTATATCCTGATTTCACTCTTCGTTGACGACAAGACCCCGTTGCCTGAGCATATCCAGGTGACTGAGGAGAATGGTCAGCAGCGTACACTTCGCACTGTGGGTGACAAATGGAGTTATCTGCAGCGCTCGAAGTTTGGTGCCAATGCACAGCCATTCTATGTGGCTCTCGACAATGAAGGCAAGCCGCTGACAGGCTCAGCTGTCTATGACGAGGATATCAAGAAGTATGTTGATTTCCTGAAAGCCGGATTGGAGAATTATCGTAAATAAGAACATCCCTTTTGCGGGAAATGATTATCGGGAACTGTTTTGTGCAGTTCCCGATTTCTTTATGTTCTTGTTAAGGGCTTAGTAGCCTTTATGTTTGTCTGAAATGCAGAAGGGACGCGTTGACAACGCATCCCTTCGTATGTTGGTTATCCTAATCACAATCTTTTTTAATAACTGCATAACTAAAATAAACTAATATATAAATATTATTTACTTACAGAATACAATTATCACAATATAGTCCTTGTAAGTATGTAAAAACATTGCAAAGATAAATGTTTTCCCACGATATACGGGGGAAAAATTATCGGTTAATGGGTGAAAAATTGACAATCAGTCAATTTTGCCGATACAAAAACCAATTATTACGATAAAACGGTTGTCTCAGATCTTGGTTTCTTCAGTCTTTGGTTGAGTTGGAACAACGCAGGAAGGAAAATCAGCAGTGAGAATCCAACAGCCAGCAACACGTTTTGCTCATTGCCTTTGAAGATTTCAACCAGTGAGGCATCTGCCATGTCGGGGAACAGGCGGGTTAGGATATATGCAATGCTGTTGTTCACCCAATGGAGCACCACGCCAGGAACTATGCTGTCGGTGCGCCAGTACATCCAACCTAACAGTATGCCCAATAAGGCGGCATGAACAAATTGTGCAGCATTACCGTGGGCGGCACCGAAGATGATGGCAGAAATGATGATTGCAATCCAGTGCTTGCGCTCCGGGAAAAGTTTCAACAGTGTGCGCAGGATGGCACCTCGGAACACGATTTCCTCAGCCAAAGGAACCAATATGCCTATGACGACGTAGCCCAAAGGACTGCTCATAATCTGCGACATCAGCCGTTCCAGGTCTTCTGACATCTCCAGTCCCATCAGTTCTTCCAACCATTGTGAAGGGATAATTGTCCCTAACGTTAGAACTACAACCCAGAGCAAAGTCGTCCAAGGGTGAGTCTGCAGATATGCCCGTGTGATGGGGAACCATTTCCTCCATGCAAACAGGATGATGGTGAGCAAACTGCTCACTAAAGAAATGATAATTACGGGAGTAGGATTCGAGTCGGCATTGCCGTGGAAAAACAACTCTACAATAATTCCTACGAGGACTTGTATCATTAGGAACGCCACGAGATACATGGCAATATCCATCCATTTTCTTACATGCTGTTTCATCTTTGCTTGTTGTTAAGTCAATATTCTTCGTCGTTGAAGGCACTGAACACCTCTCTCACCTGTCTGGCATCTTGCCTAAGCTGTGCTGCCAGTTCTTGCTCACTGTCAAATCGGCGCTCTTCGCGCAGGCGGCGAATGAATCCAACCGCCAGTTGTTGTCCGTAAAGGTTGCCGGAATAATCGAGGATATGCACTTCGAGCGACAGGTCGTTATTGCCGAATGTGGGGCGCCTGCCGATGTTCATCATGGCATGGCGGAGCAAGACTTCCGTTTTCATGCGGGTATTGACGGCATAGACACCAGGGGCGGGAACCAGTTTGCGCGGGTCGTTCACAGCTATGTTGGCAGTGGGAAATCCCAGTTTGCGCCCTTTCTGTACGCCGTCCACCACTGTTCCCCAGATAAAATAGGGATATCCCAGGCATTGCTCAGCCTTTTCAATCTCTCCATTCATGAGGTACCTGCGTATCTGTGAAGAACTGATTTTAGACATCATCCTTCCTGATGTCTCTTCATCCTGCATGTGGAACTCATCGTTTCTCACAACGGTGATACCCAGTTCCTCGCCGTATCTTACGTAGTCCTCAAAGCCTTCTTCGCGATTATGACCGAACCTGTTGTCATATCCTATATAGAGAACCTTCACCTGCAACCGTTCTTTCAGTATTCTCTGCATGAAGTCGCGGGCGCTGTAGTTTGCTGTCTCTGTTGAGAAGGGCAAGACAGCACAATTGTCGATGCCGGTTTTCGACAGTAGAAGTTCCTTTTCCTCGAATGTGTTGAGCAGAAATGGCTGATAGTCGGCATTCAGCACTTCGCGGGGATGCTTGTCGAAGGTGATGACGGTCGATTCCAATCCTTCTCTTTTTGCTTTCTCAATGAGGCGGGCGATGAGATATTGGTGACCACGATGTACACCGTCGAAGAATCCGATGGTGGCCACGCATGGTTTCGTGCTTTTTGTCTCTTTGTTGATATATATTGTTTTCATGAAACGAATTATTTCTTCGAGATTCTCTTCAGTAGTCTCCACCCTTCGCCAATCCACATGACGAGCGATGTGAAAATGATAATTAGCGTCCACTCCTGCAAGGATAGCGGAACTGTGCGGAACATCTTTCCTCCGAAGGTGACAATCAGTATCTGACCGATGAGAATGATCAACAACACTAACAGTAGCCCATGGTCGCGGTAGAGATATCGGAATGCTGAATGCATGCTACCCATGCTCTTCGCATTGAACAGGTTCCAGAACTGCAGCATGACGAAGACGGTGAAGAACAGACTGAGATCGTGCAGCAGAATGCCAGGTTCTTTGTCGAACTTGAGCAGGTAGACAAGCAGCGCAAAGAGCAGGATGAAAAACGAGACACCTATACCCAGAATACCCTGCCACATGCTCTTTGTGATGATAAAATCCGATTGGTTTCGGGGCTTGTCTTTCATCACTTCACGAGAAGGTGGCAGGGAAGCCAGTGCCATGGCAGCAAAGGTGTCCATAATCAGGTTCACCCAAAGTATCTGAGTCACGGTAAGTGGCATTTCCGTTCCGATGATGGAGCCGCCCAGCACGAGCAGCAAGGCTGTTACATTCACCACGAGCTGGAAGAACAGGAACCGCTGGATGTTCCTATAAAGCGATCGTCCCCACATCACGGCATGCGCAATGCTGTGGAATGAATCATCGAGCAAGGTCATATCGCTCGCTTCCTTGGCGACACTGGTGCTGCTTCCCAACGATAAGCCCACGTGGGCATGATGCAGTGCCGGTGCATCATTTGTTCCGTCGCCAGTCACTGCCACCACTTCGCCCTGCTTTTGTAGCAGTTGTACCAGTCGTTGCTTGTCTTGCGGCCGTGCCCTGCTAATTACCCGCAGGTCTTTCACGATAGCGAGTGCTTCCTCTTCTGGAAGGGCAGAGAAGGCAGATCCTGATATGTGGTATGCTGAACTGTCGGTGTCGTTGATTGATTCTGGCCAAATGCCAATCTGACGTGCAATCTCAATGGCTGTCGCTGAAGTGTCTCCGGTTACGATTTTCACTTCTATTCCTGCTTGCCTGCACTGCTCAACGGCATCGGGAACATCAGCGCGTATTGGGTCGCTGATACCTACCACTGCCTGAAACTGTCCATTGCAGGCAAAGGCAAGTGTTCGCATAGCCTTTTTCTGATATCCTGTCAGGATTTCTTCTACCTCTTTCTGTTCGTTTGGCAGCATGTTGCATTTGGAAATGACAATCTCTGGTGCGCCCTTTAGGAATGTGAAGGTGTTTCCATCGAATGAAACGGTGGTCTCCATGTATTTTGTTTCTGTGGAGAATGGTTGTTGACTGATGATGGTTGCCATGTTTCTTGTTTTCCTATAGTCATGACCTTGTTTCTGTGTCCATATCAGTAAAGCTGTCTCCGTAGGATTTCCAATGCCGTTTTCTCCATCCAATTCTGCTGTTGTGTTCAGTGCGATTGCCTCGCAAAGTTTTTTCGTCGCATCTTCTTTAGCTTCATGACCTTGATAGACTTCCACCACCGTCATCTTGTTCTGTGTAAGCGTTCCCGTTTTGTCGGTGCATATTACGGTTACGGCACCCATTGTCTCGCAGGCATGTAGCTTTCTGACAAGATTATTGCTCTTTAGCATACGGCGCATGTTGAGGGCAAGCGACAAGGTTACTGCCATGGGGAGCCCTTCTGGTACTGCCATGACAATCAAGGTTACTGCCATCATGAAGTATTTTAGTACAACTTCTGCCATCTTCAGATAGTTGCCGGATTGCCAAACAGCATCGTTGGTAAGTATGTCTTGTAGAAGGAAAAGGAGAAAGGCTGCAATGGATATGCCGGCTCCGATCTTGCTGATCATTTTTGCCAACCTACTGAGTTGAATGTTAAGCGGAGTTTTAATGTCCGTCTGCTTGCTACTGTTTTGCGCAACCTTGCCAATCTCTGTGGCATCTCCTACGGCTGTGACGCGAAAGATGCCACGACCACTCATCACCATGGTGGAACGGAGCATCTGCCATGATGGATATGCATGTTCTTCGCAATCAAGAGTGGATGGGGGAGTGGCATCTTCATTTCTTCGAACCTCTTTCGTGGTAACCATCTCGCCCGTCAGTGTCGATTCATTCACTTGTAAGTCAATGCTTTGCAACAGCTCTCCGTCTGCAGGAATCTCGTCTCCCGTCTCTATAAGCACGACATCGCCCACTACCAAATCGCAGCGCGGAATCTGTTGGAGCGAAGAAAGTGTTTCCTCATCCTTATTCGGTGCTTCATTCTTCCCCCTTCTATATACCTTTACGGGCTGTTCTTCATCCAATGCGGTAAGAATGTTGAACTTCTTTGCAGCGTCTCGTTCAAAGTAGAAGCCAATAGTGGTCGCCAGGAAAATGGCAACAAAGATTCCAGCCGTCTCAATGAAATCTTTTTCAACGAAAGCCAGCACCAAGGATATGGCTGCTGCTACGAGCAAAATCTGTATGATGGGATCCTTGTATTTTTCCAGATAGAGCCTCCACAGAGAGACTTTGTGCGGCGGGGTCAGCACATTGTCTCCGTGTGCTGCTCTGCTGCGAAGCACCTCTTCTGCGGTCAGACCTGACGGTATGTTTGAGATCTTACGTTCAGCCATTATGTATTTGTTGAATTTTGACTGCAAAGTTAGACAATTTACACCGCATTTCATACTAAAACTCATAAAAAACAATGGTAATAGGCAGTTTTTTTAGTAAAAGGTATCGGTATTTGTATAGAACGAACCTCTTGTCTTAGGGCATCTTCCTGTTCTGTGATAGCTGTCATGAAACATTCTTTCGTGCGACGAATCCAGTTTTCCACATGGAATCCAATCTTTCCACATGGAATCTGATAAAATGAAGCACCAAATTGTTTGGGAGCATTTGCGTATTAATTAGGTACACGTCTTGGAACTGACACTTTCAAAATATCTTTATTAAAATCACTGTATCAAAAACATTTTATCAAGCATACTTTATCAAACAAACTATATCAAACAACTTTATCAAACAAACTATATCAAACACTCTTATAAAGCCTCTTTTAAGGCTCATTTATGTGCGATTTCTTTCTTTTTTTGAAAAAAATTTGGAAATTTGCCTAAAACAATGTACCTTTGCATACAACTTTAAATAAACGAAGTCTGGACTTGTAGCTCAGTTGGTCAGAGCAACAGACTCATAATCTGGAGGTCGTAGGTTCAAGCCCTACCTGGTCCACACTATAAATCAAGCACTTACAAAGATTTTGTAGGTGCTTAATTTCTTTTACTGATGAACGTAAAGTGACGGTTGAACACCCGGAGAGACCTTGGGGTGGCTTTATGAAATCGGATAAACAGCATCGCACTGGTCATTTTGATTTGATTACGCCAAAGAACAACTCTATAGATGAATAGATTTTGTGAATTCGCGAAAAAAAAGTAACTTTGCAAAAAATTAGTCTATGGACAAGGTTACTCCTCAGCAGCGGAATGCGAATATGGCTGCCATCCACGGCAAGGATACGAAACCGGAGATGGTGGTTAGGCGTTGGCTGTGGCGCAATGGTTTCCGCTATCGGTTGAATCATCCGCGCTTGCCTGGGAAGCCTGATATCGTGATGCGGAAATACAGGACGTGCATCTTTGTGAACGGCTGTTTCTGGCACGGACACCATGTGTGCCTCCCTCCCGAACTCTCTTCAAAGGACGAGGGGAAAGAGCAAATGGATAATTCTGATTGCTGCAAGATTGACCTCGAAAATCAAAGACAAGCACCTGCTTCGCAGACGTACTCTATTTCCTCGGACGATGCTTGCAGAATCAGCATTCAGAATTCTGATTGCTGCAAGATCCCAAAGACAAACAGGGCATTTTGGGTTAAGAAAATAAGAAGGAATCAAGAGCGGGATATCAGAGTGCAGCGTGAGCTTGCTTTGATGGGCTGGCACACCATCACCATTTGGGAATGCGAGCTGAAGCCAGCCAAAAGAGAAGAAACCCTGCAGTCGTTGGCATATACGCTCAACAAGATATTCTTGCTCCGTTTCTCTGTGCAACCGCAAGGCGATGACCATCAAGATCATTGCATCAGGCACTATGAGATTCTGGAGGATGAGCCGATGATGGCAGCAGAAAACCTCCCTGAATACAATGAAGATTCAGGGAGAGATGTTTAGCGACGGCTTGACCCTGCCCATCCATGGATGTCGTTCAGCTGTCAGGGCAATGCCATTGATTATTTCTTACAGGTTCCGTTTCGGATAGAGCGTGTACCACCACGAATCATCACCCTTCAGGTATTTCTCAAACCAAGCCATGATGGAGCTTTGCCAGCGTATGCGCTTGTTGTAATCCATGATGGCGTGGTTCTCGCCCTTCACTTGCAGCAGTGCCACATCGCGACCCAAGAGTTTCAAGGCAGTGAACAGCTGCATGCTCTCCATGGGCGGCACGTTGGTGTCGGCAGTTCCGTGGGTGAGCAACAGCGGTGTATGTATCTTATCAGCGCGATAGAGCGGACTCTGGTCTACATACAGATCCTTGGCATTCCAAGGATATTTTTCAGCCATGCTCACCTCGCTGTAGCTATAGCCCCAGTTGCCGTTTCCCCAATAGCTGGTGTGGTCGCTGATGCCGGCATGGCTCACGGCACAGGCAAAGAGGTCGGTAACGGTCTGCAGATACTCTGTCATGAATCCTCCGTATGAAGCGCCGATGCATCCGATGTGCTTTCTGTCGATGAAGTCGTATTGCCGGCAGATGGCGTTCACACCTTCGATGATATCCTCAGCCACTCCCTTGCCAGCGGTGTTTACATGGCGGGCGCTGTGCTTCTGCCCGAATCCGGAGGCTCCTCCCGGGTTTACCACATACACAACATAGCCGTTGGCGGCAAAATAGTGCCAGGGATAGCGTGTTTCAAAGTTACGCGACGATGGGGAGCAACCTCCATAGTAATAAACAATCATCGGGTGTTTCTTCGTAGCATCGAAATGGGGTGGGAGATAGCACCTTCCGAAGATGCTGTCGCCGCGCGAAGACACGAAATTGAAGTCGCGGCAATCGCCCAGCTCCACATCTTTCAGCAGTGTTGCAGCACAGTCGGCGAGCATGCGCGACTTTTCAGCCTGCATCTTGCGCTTCGACGTTGCGTTCAGGCTCATGGAATAGGCGCGCACTGGGTTCATCGTGCTCACGCCGTGATAGGTGAGCACCGGTGCCGCCTGAGCTATTGAGAACCCGTTGATCACTTCTTCTTCAACCTTCAGCTTGCGTATGGCATGCGTCTTGGGATTCATCACGAAGAGATTGATATAGTCGCGATCCTCGGCAGTGAAGTATATCTGCCCGTCGGCTGTCGACCACACGGCGCGGGTCACCGACGGATTGAAGTCTTTTGTCACTGCCACCGCCTTGCGTGCGGCGATATCGTAGATGAACAGCTGCACATCATACATGCTCGAATACGGTCCGGCATCCATGTCGCGGCCGATTCCGCCGAATGCCTCCGCCGGAGCCGAGAACAGCAGCTGTGTGCCGTCGGGCGAGAACTGTGCCGACGAGAGGAATTCAGCCTTGGTCAGCAGCGTGTCGGCCTTGAATGTCTGAGCATCCACGATGAGGAAGTCAACCACCGTGGTGGGTCTTTTGGTGAGCCTCGAATAAGAAACGCTGACCAGCCATTTCCGTCCGTCGGCCGAGATGTCAACCAACGAGCAGTCGTGATGGCCGAATGTCACCCGCTGCAGCTGCCGTGTGGCAAGGTCGTAGCGGTGCAGGCTTGAGCGGTTTCTCCACCCCGCCATCTTGTCGTCGGGTTCAACCACCAGATAAACATCAGGATTCTCTGCCGGTGCATTTTCCTGTTGGGTGATCATCAGATAGTCTTCCGTGGGGCTGATGGTGATTCTTCCGTCGGGCAGGTCGGTGGCGAAGTCGCTGCGCTCGCCCGTTGCCATATCCACGCGGCGTATCACCCTGCTGTCGCCGTTGCGCTCTTCAAACGTATATGCTATGCTCTTGGGCATCCACCTGATGCTTGCGGGCTCGTTTCTCCTCACCACGCGCCCCGTGGCGAGCTCCACCACCTCGCAATAGCTGCTTGTCCGTCCGCCGGGCATCACGTTCTGATAGCCCACGATGGCATATTTCCCGTCGGCCGACACTTGGGTCCTGTTCACGCGCAGCCCGTCGATCACGTCGTGGAAGCTGTAGTTGCGCTTCGGCGAAGTGGTGCAGCGCAGTTCGTGGTTGGCATCAAGGCTCACCTTCAGACTGTCGGCAGCGGCATCGGGATAGTCGTATCCGATTTTCAGCTCATGCCGTCCCGGTTCCAGCAGCAGTTCGCCGCCGGCTTTCTTTCCGTCGATCAGCGCTTCATATTTCTTCGTTCCCTTCACGGTGAGCTTGGCTTTGGTGAAACTGCCGTTGTTGATGTAGGTCTTCACCGTTTTGTGGAATCCTTCGCTGAACGATAGTTTTTTTCCGTTCACATCCACCGTGTCGGTGGCGATGGGGTGCATCTGGCGCACGGTTCCTTCGGTAATGAAATCTGTTACGTGATACACATGTTGAGCCTGCACAGCCGTCGCAGTTAACATTGTCAAAAACAAGAGCATTTTTTTCATGGCGTTCTCTTTTCTGGATTAAGCTTTTACATTTATGGTGCAAAGATAATACAAATGCGGCACAGACTTTTGAGAACGCGCGGATTCAGGCGATTTATTAAGGATTATTAAGAAGAAACCATCGTCAGCCACAACGGATTTCACTGATTAGACGGATTATACATCGGCATCGGGCTATCATCATGACATAAATCCGCAAAACCCGTGAAATCTGTCGTTTTAAAGAATAAAAGAAAAACGCACCTTCCTTAGTGAAAAAGGAGGGAGAAGTGGCACCTGAGCGTATATTGCTGACTATCAACGTGTTATTAAAAATTTACCTGCACCCGATGCCGCACCCGATGCCGCACCTGCTGCGGCACCCAGAGGAAGTTAAAGAGTTAAGAATTAAGAATTAAGAAAAAAAAGAATTAAGGAGTATAGGAGTAAAGGAGTGCAGGAGTTAAGACGAATGCCTTGCTACTGATTACATGTACTCGAATGTATTCTCTAATCCTCTAATCTTCATTCCCGAGCTGTGCTCGCCTACCCGTAGCCTTTCACCTCTCACCTCTTAAATAAATTCCACCGTGGGTGCCGCAGCAGGTGCGGCATCGGGTGCGGCATCGGGTGCAGGTAAATTTTTAATAACACGTTGATAGTCAGTAATATATGCTCAGGTGCCACTTCTGCACGTTTTTTTACTATGGAGAACCTATTCAAGCACTTTCAAAATACCTAATCTTTCACCGCCTGAAACCTAATGTTTCACCGCCCGAAACCTAATGTTTCATGGCTCAAAACCTATGCTTTCAGCCACCAAAAGTATATGTTTTGGCGAGTGAAAACATAGGTTTTGCTCATCATAACCCGTGGGTGAACGATATTTTCAGCTCTCTGGGGCGCAGATTCGTGATGGTGAATACGTCGGAATAGACGTTCACGTAGCGGTATACCTGCTTGTCGTTTCCAAAGATGTTGCAGAGCGAGGCGCGTATTTCCCACTCCTTCGTCTTGTAGGCCACATGGCAGTCGGAGTAGATGCGGAACTCTTCCTGCTCATCGTTTGAGTGATAGCACTCGTTCTTGATGGATGCCGACAGCTTGCCTGCTGAAAACGTGATGTCGGCATCGTGGCTGTAGTGTGTCAGGCTTATCCTATCGCCGGAGTAGCTGTTGCTCGTGGCACTGCGGTTCATTGAGGAGCGCACGTCGAAATATACCCACTTGGCGGGCTGCATGCCAAGAGAAAGGCTCATGTTCATCGACCGGCTCTTTCCCGTTTCGCTCTTGCCGTTGATCAACACGGGAGATTCGCCATGGTGGTAGCTTGCCGACAGACCGATGTTGGTGTGCATCCAATCCAGATTCTTCCTGATGGAGCCGTTGGCAAACATGGAAGGCGTGTTGCCGCTCAGCGCGGTCACTTCGGTGCGCCTGATGCCATTCTCCATCCGATACGCCCTCATCGGCATGGTGAATTTGGCAAAACCCACAGCCCCGTGCATGAACAGCTTCAGCTGGGGCATCTGCAACGACTGGTTGAGTGAGAGGTTGGTGCGTACAATCTTGCTGATTTCACCGCTGCTCACGCTCGAATTGCTGTAGTTTGAGAAGAATGCCAGGGTGGAAAGCTGCATGATGTCGTTGGTGGTTGAAGCAGCCCTGTCGTAATGTATGTTTGTTTCCGCGTTTCTGAACGGTTTCACTCTCAGGTCCAATGATGGCGAAACCGTGACCTGGTTGCTGCTGTTCTTGCCAGCCCGCTTGTGAGATGCATTCATGTTGAGTGTCAGGTCGGCACTGAACGCCTTATATTTGTATCCCACTGAAGGTTTGAAAAACAGCCCCTGCTCGCGATATCGCTGCGTGCCGGCGGTATCGGTGTTGGCCACATACATCTCCTGCGCCACGATATTGGCATCCATTTCATACGACATATACAGTTTCCACAGCCGATGGCTATAGTCGGCTTTGGCATTCCACCGCAGCGATTCCAGGTCGATGCACTGCGTTGAGGCATCGAAGAGGGTTGTCCTGCCTGGCATGAAGTTGTATGACAGGGAGGACTGCATGCGCAAATACTTGCCGCCCGTCATCCTTTTCGTCACGCTCAGCCTGTCGGCCACGCCTCGCTTGTGGGGTGTCGCCTTCAGGAATTGGCTCGCCCCGTTCAGCTCGCTGTGCGAGTTGCTGTGGTTGAAGTCAAAATGGGTGCTCAGCATGTTCGAAAAGTGCAGCTTGTCAGCGTTGCGAGAGTAGAGCAGTTCGCCCTCCAGCTCGCTTCTGTAGCTGTTGTCGTGCGTTTCCTCCACGCGCAGCGAACCGTTTTCGGTGTCTTTATATACAATGCTCGAATAGCGGTTCTGCTCAGAATGGTCGAACAGATAGCTCAGTTGCGCCCTCAATTCGTCGTCGGGGCTGGTTTTCAGCAGCCAGTTCGTGGCGGTGAGGTGGGTGTCGTTGAACTGCTGCTTGCTTCCCGACAGCCTTGAAATGAACGATTGCCCTTGAAGCGGATGCTCTTCGCTGTCATAATTCCAGTCGTGTATCATCTTCGATTTCACTTCGCTTTCTATGTTCTCGCCTGA
>JAFUVB010000052.1 GCA_017471245.1 Prevotella sp. | reverse complement strand
GTAGCGTACCAGCTGGTTGTTGATGAAAATCACCACCAGACAGGCACAGGCGTTCATGGCAAAGGGCGACATGCCAATGCCGAGAATGTTCTTGATGAGGTTCCAGCGAGGTGTGAACGTGCCGCGTTGGAAATGGAGCAGTTCTTTCTTGTTGCAGAAGATGGACACCTGCCAGCATAGAGCCGTCATCTGCGAAAGGATGGTGGCGATGGCGGCACCGCGTATTCCCCAGTGGAATCCCCATATAAAGATGGGGTCGAGAATGGTGTTGAGAATGACGGTGAACATGGTTGCATACATGGCTTGCCTCGGTTTCGATGCAGAGCGCAACACCGCGTTCATGCCGAAGTACAGGTGGGTGAACACGTTGCCCAGCATGATAATCTCCATGTAGTCCCGTGCATAAGGGAGGGTGGCATCGCTGGCTCCGAAGAAGCGCAGGATGGGATCCAGGAATATCAGGCACACCGTCATCAGCAGCAGGCCCGTGATGATTTTCAGGGTCACCGAGTTGCCCAGCAGGTGTCGTGCCGTCTGGTAGTCTTTTTGTCCCAGCTTCAGGGAAATCAGCGTTGACGCACCAA
Source organism: Prevotella sp. (assembly GCA_017471245.1). Classification (GTDB taxonomy): domain Bacteria; phylum Bacteroidota; class Bacteroidia; order Bacteroidales; family Bacteroidaceae; genus Prevotella. Next base: position 6,788 of record JAFUVB010000052.1, on the reverse strand, counting down.
CGCCGATGGCCGCACCGAAGGCTCCGCTCAGGTTCATGAACGGGAAGGTGATGGCCAGTCCCGAAATGGCCGTGGCATTCACGCCCTGCCCGATGAATATCGAGTCCACCATATTATATAAGGAGGAAGCCGTCATGGCAATGATGGCCGGTGTGGCATATTGCACCAGCAGTTTGCCTACGGGCTTCGTCCCCAATTCCAGTGTCGCTTGTCTGTTGTCCATCAATCTTGTGCTATTTTCGCTGCAAAGTTATGCAAAAAAAGTGAAGCTAGCAAGAAACGGATACGTTCGTTCATCTGGACGTGAAATTTTTTATGGCTCTCACAAGGCTTATGGAAGATTTTCTTCGGTAATTATGCATCTCATTAGATAATTATATGTATTTTTGCAGGAGAAAGAAGTATAACTGAGTATAAAAATATGAAGAAGATTTCAAAGATTAATTGGGGACTTTTTAAAGAGAGTCCAAAAGGGCAAGAAGCTATAGTAAAGTTTTCAAAATTGTCATCAGCAGATTGTTCAATAGAGGAAATGCTTAGTATTGCTAAGTCTTTTTCTCCTCTCTATTTCTGTAACGTTACGAGTAAAGAGGAGGAATACTTTTTGAAAATTCTTCAGGAATTTGACGATGCTATTTCGAATACCCTCCCAGAATTTTTTGATGATGAAGAAGACTTATGGAATTACTATTCGTGGTTATTGAAAGAATTCGCTACAGGTGATGATTCACAGTTTGAGGATATTCCACAATCCAAATTTAAGTATATTTTGCAAGATAATATATTCTTATCAACAATTCTTCATGCTTATTTACCAAGTTATTATATTCCAAACTATTTCGTATTGCAATTCTTGTATTTAAATAGATTTGCGAAGAAATATGAAATAGATTTGCCAAAAGTACCCAATCGGTCAGACTATAAAAATCGTTGTCTTTACTATATAGAAATATGTAAGATCTTACGACAATTTCGTGAAGAGAACGGATTTGATTCGCCTGCAGACTTTTGTGCATACCTTTATGGTTATGAATTGCCACTGATTAAAGAAGAAATGGAATCTGATTATTCTGCCCCCAAGCCAATACAACCTGAGAATGCATGGATTCTGGTTGGTAACTATGGTGAAGGAGAAAAGAATATGAATCATGGTCTATGGCAAGCAAATCAGTTAACCAGTAAAGGTGATGTCTTGCTATTTTACGAGAAATCTCCTGTGAAGAAACTTAATGCTATTTGGATTGCACTTGAAGATGGTGTGGTAGACCCTTTCTTTCATTATTACTCATATACTATCATAGGTGATAAAATTGAAATACCTAATGATAAAGCAATTTCTTTTGATGAATTTAAAAACTGTGAGTATTTTAAAAATAGATCAAAGGAAGGTAATTATGTTCGCAAGAATTTCCAAGATGTTAGTGGATGGGCAGTTACGTCTTCCGACTATAAGGAGATAAAAAGAATGCTTGAAGATAAAGGATTCGATACGTCTATCTTGCCGTCTTTGTATGAGCCAAAGAAACGTGTAGGGGTAAATATAGAATTGGAGGCAGATGTTTCTAATAAGTTGCTTGTTCCTTTACTTGAAGAAATGGGATGGAAACGAGATGTAGATTTCAAGGCTGAGGTGGAATTCCCTGCTGGAAGAGGGACTACAGGTCATCAGATGGAGAAAAGACCAGATTTTTGCTTGCATCTTACAGGCAAAGATAAAGACCTTGGAGCAAAGGTGGTGATAGAAGTAAAACTCTGGATGAAGAATAACGAAGAAATAGAAGCCAATTACTACCAAGGACTTTCTTATGCCAAATGGGGTAATGCTCAAGTCCTTGTGTTGTGCGACAAGAATCAAATACGAGTGTATGAGCGCAATAAGAAGGGAGAGTTTGATAAGAATAATAGGGTAAGATTCCGTTGGGAAGAAATGGAAAACTTGGAGAAGTTTAATGAATTGAAACGTATGCTTAATATTTAGTTATGGCAAAGGATTTAACAACTTCACAGATAGAGCGACAGAATGTGCTGAATAATACTGTTGCTCTGCCGAGGATACAGGAGGCTCTTGAGATTGAGGCTTTGGAGTTTCAAGGTGTTTACTATGTGACAAAACAAATGGCAGCAGACTATTATGGCGTAGAATTGCGTACCATAGAGAATTGTTTAGCAGACAATGAAGAGGAATTACGCCATAATGGCTATAGCTTATGGAAGGGTAACTCGCTGAAAGAGTTTAAGTTACATTTTGCTCCCGAAAAAGATTTCGGGAACAAAACAACGCAGCTCGGGCTCTTCGATTTTCGTTCATTCCTTAACCTTGGAATGTTGCTTACAACCAGCGAAAAAGCAAAGTATGTCCGCTCTCGTATCCTCGATATTGTGATCTCTACCATCAATGAGAAAACTGGCGGCGGCACAAAGTATATTAACCGAAGGGATCGGGAGTATCTACCTGCTGCCATTCAGGAGGAGAACTACCACAAGAACCTGACTGAAGCTGTCAATAAATACGTTGATGGGCATAAGACCTACAAGTATGCACAGGTAATGGACGCTATCTACAAGGCTGTGTTCTGCGAGAAAGCAAAGGAGTATCGCAAGTTGCTCGACTTAGGAGCGAAGGACAATGTACGAAGAACGCTATATGCCGAGGTGCTGAGGGTGGTGTCATCTTTCGAGAATGGTGTGGCTTTTGAGATTACCCGTCAGGCAAAAGAGTGTGGCCCTTTGACTGTTGCTGAGGTGAGTGAGATTTGCCGCCAAATGGCAGAACATCCTTTGCAGGCTCCTTATGTGTATGATGCGCGTCAGAAGATGGCATCGCGTGACTTGGCTTTCCGTGATGTGTTCCACGGAAACATCGCTGAGTATCTGAAAGCAGTCACGCCTGAGGAGTTCGACAAGTTTATCGGCAGCAAGTCCCTCGACTTCGATGCAATCATGGCTCTGCCTGAGAATCAAGAGGTACTAAAAGTTCTTAAGCAGGCTGAAGATGAGTGAGATTCAGTACATCACATGGGATGAACTGCTGCATGTCTACGAGAAGACGGTGGATGAGAGTGGCGGTGGATTTTCCGGCATTAGAGATCGTGAGCGACTGGAGTCGGTGCTTGAATTTGTACAGAACGACTTGTACTACCCTACATTCGAGGATAAACTGACGTTTCTGGTATCACGCATCTGCACGGGGCATCTTTTTGATGACGGCAACAAGCGTATGTCGCTAACGTTGGGCGTGTATTTCTTGCATAAAAACGGACGATTTTGGGCAGCAACGACATTCATGACCCACATGGCTGCCATCATCATGCATGTGGCGGTGGGGCATATCGACGAAGAACTGCTTGCAAGGATTATACCTCCAGTAATCAAGGGTGAGGACTTTAGTGAAGGGCTGAAAATAGATATAGCCCACGCCATGGAAAGTGGAGAATTGTTTAGTGATTAATTATGCGTATGTAATAGCCGCATCCATTCGGTAATGGGGGCGTAGCCTAATCCTCTTTTCTCGCAGGAACTACAAAAATGCTGTATTTGCTTATAGGTAGATAAAAAGCTGGTCAATGCAAACATCCCCGAAAGATTTGGCTTTTTGCCTGTTTCGTTGTACCTTTGCCGGAGATATGATGCAAGAGAAAATACATAGCCTGTACGAACTGAACACCTGTGTGCAAGATGCCATCCTTCAGCAGATGGGACAGACCTATTGGGTAGAAGCCGAACTTTCCGAAGTCCGCGAAAGCCGCGGACACGGCTATTTGGAACTCATCCAGTCTGATTCCGTCACCCGCCAGCCCCTGGCCAAGGCTTCCGCCCGTTGTTGGCGTTCCACTTGGCAGCAGCTGCGACCCTATTTCGAGCGCGTCACCGGGCAGCCGCTCCATGCAGGCATCAAAGTGCTGCTGGCTGTGCAACCCCAGTTCCATGAACTCTATGGCTTCTCTTGGATCATCTCCGACATCAATCCCGAATACACTCTTGGCGATATGGCTCTGCGACGGCAGCTTATCATTGGGCAGCTTAAGGCCGAGGGCGTGTTCGACCTCCAGAAGGAGCTCGCCCTGCCATACTTTGCCCAGCGCATCGCCGTTATCTCCTCGGCCACTGCCGCAGGCTATGGCGACTTCTGCAATCAGCTGGCCGACAACCCTTATGGTTTCCAGTTCCACACCGAACTGTTTCCAGCCGTCATGCAAGGCGAGCAGGTGGAGCCCACCGTCATAGCAGCCCTCGACCGCATCAACAGCCGTCTCGACGATTTCGACCTCGTTGTCATCATCCGTGGCGGAGGAGCTACCGCCGACTTGAGCGGTTTCGACACGCTGGCTTTAGCTGAGAACGTAGCCAATTTCCCCATACCCATTATTACAGGCATCGGCCACGACCGCGACGAAAGTATCCTCGATATGGTTTCCCATGTCCGAGTGAAGACCCCCACGGCTGCCGCCACGTTCCTGATCGACCATCTGAAGCAGGTGGCCGACCGCATCGCCACAGTCGAACAGTCGTTGCAACGCTATATAGGTACCCAGTTGCACGTTCAGCGGTTGCGGTTGGAGCGGCTCTCGCAGCTCATTCCCCATCTGCCCACCCAGCGCATGGCCGCCGGCCAGCATCGTTTGGAGACACTCGACAGCAGTCTGAGGGTAGCCTTGCAACGCATCATCGAGAAGCGTGACTATCAGCTGAACGCCTTCGCCACCCAACTTCGAAGCTATGATCCGCAACGGCTGTTGCAGCGCGGCTACAGCATCACCCTGCACAACGGGAAACCAGTGCGCGATTCAGCCCTGTTGCAACTGGGTGACCAGTTGGAAACACGCGTCGGAAAAGGAACAGTGTGGTCGAACGTCATCGCTCCTCCCGTCAGAGAATCAAGTAATCCGTCAAAGAACAAGAAAAAATGCAAGGAAACATGAAATACGAAGAAGCCATTAAACAATTAGAACTCATCGTTCGCAAAATGGAGAACGATGAGTTCGAAATCGATGAATTGTCTGTTCAGCTGAAAAAAGCGCAGAAACTCTTGAAATTCTGCAAGGATAAGTTGACCAAGACCGAAGAGGAAATCCAGAAACTACAGGTAGAATCCGAAGGTGAGTGACTTGAACTTCGGGCCACGATGGTCTTTCAGTACGTCGAAGGGTGAATACTTCACATAGAAGTCTAAGAAGAACGGAGTTCTGAATTTTGCCATGAAATCGACGGTGAACGGCCGCTGGTGGGCATGACTCGTGCTGACGGTATAGTCTTCCTTGCCGAATTTATAGTGGGTCTTGATGCTGGAGTGGACGTTGAAGTTTAGCACGGCACCGAGGCTGACTCCCCACGACAGTTTTTTGCCGAAGGTTTCGTGCCACAACAGGGGCATGGTGATGCTGAACAGATTGATTTGAGAGTACCTTGAGGTTGTGCCTTCGGGGTAGTCACCCAGCAAAATGTTGTTGTTCTCCCCCTTGTAGAACATCTTGCTGTCCTTCGTCCGGTAGTGTCGCCAGTCCATTCCCAGTCCAGCTGAAAACCAGTGGGCATGGTTCTTCTGTTTCAGCCGTGGATGGTACTCATATTCCAGCAGTGTGAACCACAGTTCTGTCGACTGAAAGGGCTTGAAGTCCAGTTCATCGCTTGGCTCCACAGCCGTGGGAGCGGAAAAACCAAGGCCGATGTGAGGGCCCATAATCATGTGGCGAGCCTCCATGTCTTCGCTTTTCTTTCGGCCTACTTTGATGCAGACATCCCAGTTGCGGTCTATCTTTACTTCGCTTACATAGTTTGAGTCTACGAGCTGGATGTTGTTCTCATAGTGAAAGTTCTCGTTATCCTCCTTGCCGATGACCTCCACCTTCTGGATGGAATCGCTTGTTACTATCACGACCTGTCTTGCCTTGTTGATGATGGTTGTGTCGTTGTCGGCAAAGGACATCTGTGTGCCCGTTGTCGTTGCACTGGCTGAGATGCTGCCCAGAAGTGCCATTGCTGTGAATAGTTGCTTCTTCATTTTCTTATGTTTATTTTGAAAGTTTTCCGATGGTTTCGGCCACGGCATTCGGGCCTTCCAGATAGATTACGAGAACCTTTCCGGCTGTGCACTTATAGCTGAACAGTCGCTTGTTGCCTTTCTGTGGTGGCAGTTGTATGGTGATGGTGACCGTAGATTTTCCGACTCTTTTCATGGTTGCAGGACTGTTTTGTTCCATGTCCTGCCCAATCAGGGCTTCTATGCGCTGTTGCTCTTCCTTTGTGGCCGTGAAGCGCAGGCTGTGGAAAAGGGTTAGTCCATACCTGCTCAGGGCTTTTCCGCGCACCTTCGTTTCCACCATACGTTCCAAGCTGACGATGCGCCCTTCGAAGAGGGCATCCGCGTGCATGCCCTTCTGGGCAGCGGCTGTCAGCGTTGCCGTTATCATCAAGCCTATGATCACCAGTCTTTTCATCATCATTTCTTTATTTTGTGAGTTGTTATTCCGTCTTAAACATTTCGTTCAGTTGCTGGGCGATGTCGTCTTCCATGCTTGCATTCTCGGCCATGCCAATGACGGCACGTCTTACCTCAGCCATGACAATGGCCTTGTCAGTGCATTTCTTTCCATAGATGACGGCGACATACTCGTCATTCTGTTGGCTGAACAGCCTATGGGCACCTATGGCTGCAATCGTTGCCAGACAGGCTGCTGCCGACCAGCCGATGATATGATGCCGGAGCTTGGCCTTTCGTGCAACGGAGGTGGCTTGTGCTGCTGCAGGGTTTGCTTCCATAGCGTCGAAGTCCATGAACATTTCCCTGTATG
>JAFUVB010000051.1 GCA_017471245.1 Prevotella sp. | reverse complement strand
TTTTGAGACTGCAAAATTACTCTGTCTTTTTCAAATCAAAAAATCAATGATCGCTCTGAAACCCTTATTAACAAAGGGATATATGAAGTTGAACTAAAATTTATCGCATCACTAATATAATGAGTTCTTATTTTTATTTTTTTGAAAAAAAAAGTAGAAAAATATTTGGTACATTCAAAGAAAAGCATTACCTTTGCACTCGAATTTAAAAGAAGCGCTGATTAGGCATCCCGGTATGGAAGTTTGGGTGAGTGGCTGAAACCAGCAGTTTGCTAAACTGCCGTACGTGTAAACGTACCGGGGGTTCGAATCCCCCAGCTTCCGCTGAGGTTCGAAATGTCAACAGCATGGTGGATTCATCTAATGGTTAGGATACAAGATTCTCAATCTTGGCATAGGGGTTCGATTCCCCTATCCACTACAAAAAAAAGGAAGCATTGAAAGATGTTTCCCTTTTTGTTAATATATGGTTACTTGAAGTAACCATGAATCAATAAAGAGTCTTGTCCTCCTTGTCATTCCAAGCCTTGAATGCAGCGAGTGCCTCTTCGTGCAAGATAAACTGCTGGACAAGTTTTCGCCCATCATTAGGTTTCTCAAGTTCCTTGTAAATGAACTCATCACTAAATCCTATTTCATCTGCATCATGCTGATTGCAGCCACAGAACACATGATCGATATGCGCCCAGTAAATTGCACCGAGACACATAGGACATGGTTCGCACGATGTATATATTGTGCACCCGTCAAGTTCGAATGTCTTTAATTTCGCACAAGCTTCGCGAATAGCACTAACCTCAGCATGAGCAGTGGGATCGTGATTGGCTGTTACACGGTTTACGCCTGTTGCCACTACTTCACCGTCTTTTACAATCACAGCCCCAAACGGGCCACCTCCATTCTTTACATTATCAATAGCGAGTTGTATCGCCATTCTCATAAAATATTCGTTTGTCATAGCAGTATTTTCTAATCAATAATCACATTATATGAGTAATCTATAGTGCAGAAAGAATCAGAACGACGCTGTATCGGGATCACTCCCAACTCTTTCAGAAGTCATGCTGTCAATCAGTTGCATGTCTTCATCGCTAATCTGGAAATCGAAAACTTGAAGGTTTTCCTCTATTCGTGAAGGAGTAACACTCTTTACCAATGGCACAACGTCGTGTTGCATCACCCAACGTATTGCCATTTGAGCCACGGTGTGGCCATATTTCTCTCCTAATCCAATCAATAGCTCGTCGAAGAGTATGCTTCCACGACCAAGTGGACTCCATGCCTGTACGACAATATCCCTTTGCTGACAATAGCTGACAGCGTCTTGTTGCATAAAGCCTGGATGGAACTCAATCTGATTGACCATCGGTTTGACTTCTGCTACATCGATAAGCGGTTCAAGATGGTGAGGCATAAAATTGCTAACGCCAATGCTCTTGATACATCCTTCATTGTATATGCGCTCAAAAGCGCGCCATGTGTCGATGTTCAACTCATCAGCTTTGTCTCCGAACTGCTTTCGGTTGGCTGGCCAATGAATAAGATATAAGTCAAGATAGTCTGTCCCCAAATCATTTATTGACTTTTCGAATGCCTTTAATGTGCTGTCGTAGCCTCGCTCAGTGTTCCATAATTTGCTGGTCAGGAATAGTTCTTCACGACTGATTCCGCTTTCACGAATACCTTCTCCAACACTTTTTTCATTGCCATACACAGCAGCCGTATCCACATGCCTGTATCCTTTTTCGATTGCAGTTCTTACAGCATTCACACATGTTTCTCCATCGGGAGTCAGGAAAGTGCCGAATCCCGGTTGCGGCATCACGATGCCATTATTCAGTTTTTTTTCTTTCATCATTGTGGTTGAATTCATTTTCTTTTCTGCAAATATAATAAAAAATATCAAAATGCCAAAAGATAGTTTGAAAAGAATTCGTATTTGTAAAAAAATAGCGTAACTTTGCATCATATTCACTAATAACAACAGGTTTTGATTAATAAATTAATACAACAGGTGGGGCGGTTCAGAACTGCCGCAATACTAACACCTATATTTACTGCTTTAGAGGTGGTGATGGGCGTATTGATTCCTTACGTCACCTCATGGATTATCGACCGTGGCATATTGGCAGGTGACATCAACAAAGTATATCTTTATGGTTTTCTGATGCTGGTAATGGCGTTTTTCAGTATGATGTTCGGAATACTGTCTGGGCGTTTCTCTGCTTATGCATCATCAGGATTTGCCTTCAACTTGCGCAATGCAATGTATGAGAATATACAGACATTCTCTTTCTCAAACATAGATAAGTATTCAAGCGCAGGATTGATTACACGTATGACAACCGATGTGCAGAGCCTTCAGCAAGCATTCCAAATGTTGATGCGCATCTCTGTACGTGCTCCGCTGAACCTGATATTCAGCGTGTTCATGTGCGTGTTCATCAATCTGAAAATGAGTTCAATCTTTGTGGTTGCATTAGTAGTTCTCGGTGTGGCGCTATATTTAATCATCTCACGCACGGTGAAACTATTTGCGCAAGTGTTCCAGCGATACGATGACTTGAATGGTTCCGTTCAAGAAAACATCTCCGCCATTCGTGTTGTAAAGGCATTTGTACGCGAGGATTTCGAAAATAAAAAATTCAGCAAAGCTGCCGATGCGCTATACAGATTATTTGTAAAGACAGAGAGTCTGCAGGCACTGAACCATCCCATAATGATGATGGTTGTATATGGTTGCATCATTTCATTGTCCTGGTTTGGTGCTCATTTCATTGTCATTGGCGACCTTACCACAGGTCAGCTCACGTCTTTGTTCACTTACGTGATGAGTATTCTTTCGTCACTGATGATGCTCTCCATGATTTTTGTAAACCTTACAATGAGCGCAGCAAGTGCGAAACGTGTCGTTGAAATCATTGACGAAGAAGCCGATATCAAGAATCCCGTCAGCAATGCAGTGATGGAAGTGAAAGATGGAAGTATTGACTTTGAAAATGTGAGCTTCAGTTATAACAACAAGAGCAGCGAGGCTGGCGGCGACACCACAGCTTATGCCATACGCGACATCAACTTGCATATTAATAGTGGTGAGTCAATCGGTGTGATTGGCGGTACAGGATGCGGAAAATCCTCACTTGCCACCCTTGTGAGCCGTCTCTACGACGCTACCAAAGGCACCGTAAAAGTAGGTGGCGTTGACGTAAAGCAATACGACCTTACCACATTGCGCAATGAAGTATCGATGGTGCTTCAGAACAACACACTGTTTTCAGGTACTATACTCGACAATCTGCGATGGGGAAAAGAAGATGCAACGCTCGAAGAATGCATGGAAGCATGCAGGCTTTCTTGCGCAGATGAGTTCATCAACCAGATGCCTGATGGGTATAACACATATCTTGAACAGAACGGAAGCAATGTGTCTGGTGGTCAGAAACAGCGTCTCTGCATCGCCCGTGCCTTGCTGAAGAAACCAAAGATCCTGATTCTCGATGATTCAACAAGTGCCTGCGACACCGAAACAGATGCCAAGATACAGCGAGCATTCAAGGAAGACCTGCCTGATGTAACCAAATTGATCATCGCCCAACGCATCCAGAGTGTTCAGAAAGCTGATCGGATTGTGGTCATGCAGAGCGGCCGCATCACGGGGTTCGACACACATGAGAATCTGTTGAAGAGCAATTCCATCTATCAAGAGATCTATCAGATTCAGACAAAAGACAGTGGAGACTTCGATGGAGAAAGGGAACAGTAGTGAGTATAAATAGAAAGCAAACGAGATTATTATAATACAACGAATATGGCTCAACCAAGAATGAATATGGGACCTGGTGGCAGGCATGGCGGAGGACGCAATATGGGCATAGCAAAAATGCCAAAAGGCGGCATGAAACTCATCATGCGACTGCTGAAATATGTAACGGCAAACTATAAATGGTCGATGTTAGCGGTATTGGTATGTATAATCATCACATCTGCAACTACACTTACCTCTACCCTATTCACGCGCACCTTGATAGACGATTACATACTTCCTCTCACTCAGGCAGAGAATCCAGACTTCTCGCCACTTGCCCATGCGCTCATGAAACTGGCTGTAATCCTTTTCTTTGGTGCACTTTGTTCGTATGCTCATAGCAGACTAATGATAAACGTAAGCCAAGGAACCCTGAAGCGACTGCGCATAGATGTGTTCAGCCACATGCAGAATCTGCCAATCAAATACTTCGATACGCACGCTCATGGCAACACCATGTCGATTTATACCAACGACATTGACACACTGCGTCAGATGATCAGTTCTATGCCAAACCTGTTCTCCTCGATAGTCACCATTATCATGACACTCACCAGTATGATTGTTTTAAGCATGCCGCTAACAATCCTTACAATCATCATGTCATTCGTAATGATCTATACAACCAGAAAATTGGGGCAGCGCTCTTCTAAGTTCTTCTATGCGCAACAGAGCAATTTGGGAAATATGAACGGCTTTGTTGAAGAAATGCTTACAGGACAAAAAGTTGTGAAAATCTTCTGCCACGAAGATGAATCCATAGGTCGTTTCAAAGAATTGAACGAGCAACTACGGTCGAGCACATACAATGCAAACCGCGTTGCCAATATCGTAATGCCTGTTAACGGTAACCTGTCGAACCTGATATATGTGATGACTGCTATTTTCGGAGCACTTCTTGCACTGAGATACACTGCCGCCGGCACACCGCTTTCATCGCCGATTACTACGTTTGCTGCCGGTTTGTCGCCTGTTGTTTCTGCCCTCACGGTAGGTACGGTTGTCAGTTTTCTTACGCTAATCAAAAATTTCACCCGACCTGTATCAGAAGTATCCAACCAGATTAACTCGATAATCAATGCTGTGGCAGGCGCAATGCGTGTCTTCGAAGTGCTCGATGCGCAACCAGAAACAGAGGATCATGCCAATGTCACCTTGGTGAACGTAAATGAAAACAATGACGGATCACTCACGGAAACGACAAAGCAAACAGGTGTCTGGGCATGGAAGATAAACGGAGATGCCACATCCGGGGAAGAAGGATATCCGAAACTGGTACGCCAAAGGGGTGAAGTTGACTTCTTCGGTGTTGATTTCAGCTATCCGATACTTCAAGATGACGGAAAGGAAGTGTTGGGAAGGCAGGTATTGTTTGATATTGAGATGGATACGGATGCTGGTCAGAAGATTGCACTTGTCGGTGGTACCGGTGCCGGAAAGACAACAATCACAAACCTGATTAACCGTTTTTACGACATTCAAGACGGCAAAATACTGTATGACGGCATCAATATTAATAGCATCAGCCGTCAAGAACTGCGCCGCTCATTAGGAATGGTGTTGCAGGAAACCCACCTTTTCACTGGCAGCGTCATGGAAAACATACGCTACGGACGCCTTGATGCAACCGACGAGGAATGTATTTCGGCGGCAAAACTTGTGCATGCCGATGATTTCATCTCCAGATTGCCGAATGGTTATCAAACCATGCTTTCCGGTGATGGCGGAAATCTGTCGCAAGGAGAACGACAACTGATTGCAATAGCACGGGCTGCTGTTGCAAATCCCCCTGCGTTGATTCTCGACGAAGCCACTTCGAGCATTGATACTCGCACAGAACAGCTGGTTCAGCAGGGTATGGACTCGCTGATGCAAGGCAGGACGACCTTCGTTATTGCGCATCGGTTAAGTACAATACGCAATGCTGACTGGATCATGGTAATGGATCACGGCAGGATTATTGAGCGTGGCAACCACGAACAACTGCTTGCCATGAAGGGTAAGTATTATCAACTCTACACTGGAAATCAGATCACGGCATGACAGAACTGCTGCACGAAGTTAGAATTCCGTAACGACAGGCTTGCCATCTAACCAGTCAATCATATTCAAAACTAAGAAATTCCAGTTCTGGAATCCTTTGTTCAGCACCGGTTCTCCATTTTGGGCAAGTAGTATTCATGAAGTGCGCCGAAGCGTTCAAAGTCGCGACCTAACAAGAGTATGGTCTTTTCTGCCAACTCGCGCGCTTCATCGCGATAGCCATAGTTCAGCAATCCGCGGAATACCAGATAATTGACATTGATCCATACTGGTCCTTGCCAAGAAGAAGGATTGCCGCTGGCACGCAGGTCATACATCTTTTCCATCGGCGAAAGCGACCGCATACCGGCAGGACAATTGAACTCCTCTGTGTTTTTATAGTGACGCTCCACCATCTCACGCGCTTGTTCGGTTGTGGCGATGCCTGCCCACATCGCCATGAATCCGCTCCACACGCTGAAACGCATAATCAGACAGTCGTAGGAACGCGGCTGTCCAGTATGATAAAAGAAGTCGCCCTCCCCTATTCCGTCGGTTATGGGTTTCTCCACAGGCAGCAGATTGAAATCAACACTGTAGTAGAACCTGTCACGCGGATCCCAGCAATAGGTCATAATGCTATTCTTCAGCCGTTCTGCCTCTTTCTGATAGAAGGCCGAAATCTCAGGCATTTGCAGCTGATTGGCTAAATACACCATTGCCGACAGCTCTTTATACATCAAGCAATTCAGGAATATCGACCCCGAACTCTCCTCCGGCCGATAGAAAGTACTCGGGTCATTGTCAACGCCTATTGCCACATCGTTCTCCCAATAGAGCAGTCCCGTGGCTTTATGGCGATGATAGTTCAGATATTTACCTTCAAAGCTCTGCAGCTTATAGAAGTCTTCACGCAGCCATTCGGCATCTCCGCCGTTCTGTTGAACGATAAAAGCGGCATGCTGAGCCAAGGTGGGCTTGTGCATATTTGTCTTCCACGGGTTAATCTTCTTCAGCATTTCTTCACGCGAAGGCTGCTTTCGCTCAATCCAGAACGGAATCCAACCGTCCATGCCACCATAGTTAAGCGAATTAAGCACACAACCTTGCTCATAAGGTATGGCTTCGCGCTTGTCGGCATCGCTGCCCTTATCTGTCAGTATCTGCCTTAAAGCCACGTTGCTGAGCCATGAATCCCAATCCCATAGGATGTCGAGATACTGGCTGCTGCCAGGTGCAAGAAATGGGTATTTCAGGGAACCGCCGGCTTTTCGATACATACCGCGCATCTCTTTATAGATGTTCTGGCGGCATAGCTCCTTATACTTGTTCACATTGGCAACATTTCGTTCCGGCAACTGTGCATGGGAACCCGCACAGACAACACATAATAGTGAGATTAGAAATAACTTTCGCATGGTCTTTTTACTTTTATACGCTACAAAGATACAACATTATTCTTGATAATCTTATTGCTTTCATCGAAAATTATTAGTGGTGCGATAAATTTTAATTAATTGATATAAATCCCTTTGCTAATAAGGGTTCCAGAGCGTTCTTTGATTTTTTGATTTGAAACTGACTGAGTAATTTTGCAGCCAAAAACTGCAAGATTATGAATATCGGT
>JAFUVB010000050.1 GCA_017471245.1 Prevotella sp. | reverse complement strand
GAGGACGGCAAGCTTTGGCAGCGCTACAACCCGTTTGACGACAGTAGGACCTACAACCGGCAGGGCGAGGTGACGGCAGAAGTTGACGAAGCGACTGATGATATATGGGTGGCTCTGCGCAACGAGTCGCCGGATGCAGACACCTACACGTTCACCGTCACCGATGAGTACGGCGGCGAATACGTGGGCGTGAAGGAGAAAGGCTTCGACATCGGCAAGTTCTACACGGCAACGATACCGGTGGAGTCGACGTTTGATCCGCTCACCACTCCGCTCACCGTTGAGGCAAAGGAGGATGCAACGATTACCATCGAGAATCCGTTCAAGCTCACCATCCAGTATTCCTTGAATGATGGAGAGAAAACATCGGGCAGTGACGAAAATATTGAGATAAAGGCAGCTGCCGGCGACAAGGTGCAGCTCTATGGTGACAACAGTGCGTATGCAAAAAGCTATGAAGAACGTACAAGCATTAACTTCTCTGCCCCCTGCTATGTCTACGGCAATGTGATGAGCTTGGTCAGCTCAACCGCTTTTGCTAAGCAGACAACCGTTGCGAAACATGCATTCCAATTCTTGTTCTGCAGTAATAAAAATCTGCTCAGTCATCCCACAAAGAGCCTTTTGCTCCCAGCAACGGACTTGGCACTAAAATGCTACTATGGTATGTTCTACGGTTGCGCCTCGTTGAAGCAGGCTCCTGCGCTTCCTGCCACGGCATTGGCAGATAACTGCTACAGCGAAATGTTCTACAGTTGCACCTCGTTAGAGCAGGCTCCTGAACTCCCTGCAACGACATTGACAAAATTTTGCTATGCCTCTATGTTCTACGATTGCACCTCGTTGAAGCAGGCTCCTGCGCTTCCTGCCACGACATTGGCGGAATCTTGCTACTCCGGTATGTTCAAGTATTGCGGCTCGTTAACTCAGGCACCCGCACTGCCAGCAACTACATTGGCAGAGGCCTGCTACTATAACATGTTCTCCGGTTGTAGATCGTTAACGCAGGCTCCTGAACTCCCGGCAACTACATTGGCATATGGTTGCTACTACGACATGTTCCGCGGATGCACCTCGTTAACGCAGGCTCCTGCACTGCCTGCCACTACATTGGCAGATTATTGCTACTCGACAATGTTCTACGGTTGCACCTCGTTAACGCAGGCTCCCGAGCTCCCTGCAACGACATTGACAGAATATTGCTACGCCAGTATGTTCGACGGTTGCACCTCGTTAACTCAGGCACCCGCACTTCCTGCAACTACATTGGCAAAGAAGTGCTACTCCGGTATGTTCTACGGTTGCACCTCGTTAACTCAGACACCCGCGCTTCCTGCAACTACATTGGCAGAGGGTTGCTACTCCGGTATGTTCTTCAATTGCAATAAACTATCAAAGGTGACTTGCTATGCAACGGATATCTCTGCTGATGATTATTTATATCGTTGGCTCTACGGAGTATCTTCAACCGGCGAGTTCATCAAAGCCAAAGGCGTGGAATGGCCAAGTGGCGAAAGTGGCATCCCTGAGGGATGGACGGTGAAGGAAGTTGAAGAATAGTTTCCCTTTAGTAAGCATCAGTATCGCGAAGAGTACGCGTTAAAAATAAGCAACAACGGATTTCTCGGATTGCGGATTTCTCGGATTTTACGGATTATTTAAGTTTCTGCATCAGCATTACTTAAATCCGTAAAATCCGTGAAATCCGTTGTTTATATAGGAATATCTGTATTTTGAAACACCTTCTTTGCTTGCTCCGCAGTGCCGTTTTCGTTCCCCCGAACCGCCGCAATGGAAAAGTAAATCAATTTGATTTGCTGAGTAAATTAAATTGATTTGAAAAGTAAATCAAATTGATTTGCGCGGTAAATTAAATTGATTTGCTGAAGCAGAATGTCTCCGCGGGGCATGGAAATAGCCGCGACGGAGGCTCCAAAACGGCGTTATGGTTCGTTCTGCTTAAATATATATATAAAGTTAAATAATTTGCCAGTAATCAAAAAATGTATTACCTTTGCCGTTTGAAACTGAAAACGACATGGAAGAAGAAATCATTCAGACGGAACGCGCCATCCTTCGCGCCGAGGGACTGGTGAAGCGATATGGCAAGCGCACGGTGGTGAACGACGTGAACATCAACGTGAGGCAGGGCGAGATTGTGGGACTGCTCGGTCCTAACGGAGCAGGAAAGACCACCTCGTTTTATATGACCACGGGCTTGATAGTGCCGAATGCCGGACATATCTATATCAACGACCAGGAGATTACGGGGTTCCCCGTTTACAAGCGCGCACGTGCCGGCATCGGCTACCTGCCGCAGGAGGCGAGCGTGTTTCGCAAACTGAGCGTGGAAGACAACATCATGGCGGTGTTGGAGATGACGGGCAAGCCCCGCGACTATCAGCTGCAGAAGTTGGAGAGCCTGATCGACGAGTTCCGCCTGCAGAAGGTGCGCAAGAACAAGGGCGACCAGCTGTCGGGCGGTGAGCGCCGCCGCACGGAGATAGCGCGCTGCCTCGCCATCGAGCCGAAGTTCATCATGCTCGACGAGCCGTTTGCCGGTGTCGACCCGATTGCCGTGGAGGACATCCAGCACATCGTGTGGCAGCTGAAATACCGCAACATCGGCATCCTGATTACCGACCACAACGTGCATGAGACGCTGAACATCACCGACCGTGCCTATCTGCTGTTCGAGGGGCGAATCTTGTTCCAGGGCAGTCCGGAGGAGCTGGCAGCCAACCCCATTGTGAAGGAGAAATACTTGGGTACCAACTTCGTGCTGCAAAAGAAAGACTTCCAGCTCATCGACGAGGAGAAACGCCGCAAAGAGGAGCAGGCAGCGGCTGAGGAGGCGGGCGAGTAGGTTAAAAAAACGTATTTTTCTGCTTGTATGTCATGTAATTACGGAAAATATGCGTACCTTTGCACCCCAATTTGAAAAATAATCAAAAAACAAGAATACAGAAAATGAAAGTAACATTTGAGAATCCTGACAAGGTGAACGGTCTGATGACCCTTACCGTGGAAGAGTCAGACTACAAGGAGAATGTCGAGAAGACACTGAAAGACTACCGCAAGAAGGCTCAGGTGCCGGGCTTCCGTCCTGGCATGGTCCCGATGAGCATGATCAAGCGCCAGTATGGCACTGCAGTGAAGGTGGATGCCATCAACAAAATCTTAGGCGAGGAGATTTACAAGTATGTGAACGAGAACAAGATCCAGATGCTCGGCGAGCCGCTCCCCAGCGACAAGCAGGTGCCGGTGGACGTAGAGGGCGAGGCTCCCTACACCTTCGTGTTCGATATCGCCGTGGCTCCAGAGTTCCAGATGGCGCTGACCGGTCGCGACAAGATTGACTATTATACCATTACCGTTGACGACAAGCTGATCGACCAGCAGGTAGACATGTATGCATCGCGCTCAGGCCACTACGACAAGGTGGAGGAGTATCAGGAGAACGACATGCTGAAGGGCGACCTGCGCGAACTCGACGAGAACGGCAATACCAAGGAAGACGGCATCACCGTTTCGGAGGCTGTGATGTTGCCTTCATACATCAAGGTGGAAGACCAGAAGAAACTGTTCGACGGCGTGAAGCTGGGCGACGTGATCACGTTCAACCCGAAGAAGGCCTATCCCGAGAATCTCGGCGAACTGACCGGTCTGCTGAAGATCACACGCGACGAGGCAGAGAAGATTACTTCCGACTTCAGTTATCAGGTGACCGAAATCAGCCGCTATGTGAAGGCTGAGGTGAACCAGGAACTGTTTGACGCAGTGTATGGACAGGGTGCCGTGAAAGACGAGAAGGAGTTCCGCGAGAAGATTGCCGAGCAGCTGAAGGCTCAGTTCGTGGCCGACAGCGACTTCAAGTTCATCCAGGACGTGCGCGCTCATTGCGAGAAGAAGGTGGGCAAGCTGGAGTTCCCGGAGGCACTGCTCAAGCGCATCATGCTGAACAACAACAAGGACAAGGGTGCCGACTATGTGGAGAAGAACTTCGACATGAGCATCAAGGAGCTGGAGTGGCACCTGATCAAGGAGCAGCTGGTGGCTGCCAACGACATCAAGATCGACGATGCCGACATCAAGGATGCCGCCAAGGAAGCTGCCCGCGCACAGTTTGCACAGTACGGCATGAACAACATTCCCGATGAGTATCTTGAGAACTATGCCGCCGACATGCTGAAGAAAAAGGAGTATGTTGACAATCTCCTCGACCGCAGCATCGACCGCAAGCTGACCGAGGCACTCAAGAAGGTTGTGAAACTGAATCCGAAAGAGGCAACTCTCGAGGAGTTCAACAAGCTGATGGAAGGCGGCAAATAAGAAGAAGCCCGAATTCAGACAAATAGTTAAAAAAAGTTTTTTTGCTAAAAAACTGCTTTCTAATAAGAAGTTATCGACTTTTTTTCGTATCTTTGTAACTCACAAGGATGAAAAATAGTTGATAACTTCCTTTTTTATCTATTAAAACGCAATGAGTAATATGAACGATTTTAGAAAATATGCTACCAAGCATTTGGGAATTAACGGCATGGTGCTCGATGATGTGATGAGCGCGCAGGCTCAGTATATGAATCCTTATGTACTGGAAGAACGACAGCTGAACGTTACTCAGATGGATGTGTTCTCGCGACTGATGATGGACCGCATCATCTTCCTCGGCACACAAATCGACGACTACGTGGCAAACACCATCATGGCGCAGCTGCTCTTCCTGGAACAGCTCGATCCGGGAAAGGATATCAACATCTATCTGAATTCGCCCGGCGGCAGCGTAACGGCGGGACTGGGCATCTACGACACGATGCAGTTTATCTCATCCGACGTGGCAACCACCTGCACGGGCATGGCAGCTTCGATGGCAGCCGTATTGCTGGTGGCTGGTGCAGAAGGCAAGCGCTCGGCTCTTCCACATAGCCGCGTGATGATTCATCAGCCGCTCGGCGGCGTGCAGGGTCAAGCTTCTGACATCGAGATCGAGGCGCGTGAGATCATGAAATACAAGAAAGAACTCTATACAATCATCAGCGACCATTCGCATACTCCGTTTGACAAGGTGTGGGCAGACTCCGACCGAAACTACTGGATGACCGCCGAAGAAGCCAAAGAGTATGGAATGATCGACAGCGTGCTCATGAGAAAAAAGGGCGTAGAGGAACAACCATAAGGAGCGTAAGGAGAAATGCCAAAGAAAGTATGTAGTTTTTGCGGACGTAACGAAAACGAGGTAAAGCTGTTAATCACGGGTATCAACGGGTATATCTGTGAGGACTGTGCCATGCAAGCCTACGAGATTACCCAGTCGTCGGGCGTGCTCGCCCCGAAGGGCAAAGCAAAGGATGGCGAGAATGGGAAGTTCAAGTTGAAGAGAGTGCCTAAGCCGATTGAGATTAAAAACCATCTCGACCAGTATGTCATCGGTCAGGATGATGCCAAGCGATACCTCTCGGTGGCGGTGTATAACCATTATAAGCGCCTGGTGCAGCCTGATAGCGACAACGGCGTGGAGATAGAAAAGAGCAACATCATCATGGTGGGAAGCACGGGAACGGGCAAGACGCTCATGGCGCGCACCATTGCTAAGATGCTCGATGTGCCGTTCACCATCGTGGATGCCACCGTGTTCACCGAGGCAGGCTATGTGGGCGAGGACGTGGAGAGCATTCTCAGCAGGCTGCTGCAAGTGGCCGACTATGATGTGGAGGCAGCTCAGCGCGGCATCGTGTTCATCGACGAGATCGACAAGATTGCGCGCAAGAGCGACAATCCCAGCATCACGCGCGACGTGAGCGGCGAGGGCGTGCAGCAGGGACTGCTCAAGTTGTTGGAGGGAACCACCGTGAACGTTCCCCCGCATGGCGGCAGAAAACATCCCGAACAGGAATTCATACATGTGGACACGCGCAACATTCTCTTTATATGCGGCGGTGCCTTCGACGGCATTGAACGGAAAATCGCACAGCGCCTGAATACTCACGTGGTGGGCTATAACAGCGTGCAGCATGCGCACAAGATTGACAAAGGCAACCTGATGCAGTATGTTGCACCGCAAGATCTGAAGTCGTTTGGCCTGATTCCCGAGATTATAGGCCGACTTCCCGTGCTCACCTATCTGAACCCGCTCGACAAAGAGGCCTTGCGGAAGATCCTGGTGGAACCCAAGAACTCCATCGTGAAACAATACAAGAAGCTCTTTGAGATGGACGGTATCAAACTGGAGATTCCGCAAGAGACGCTCGACTACGTGGTTGACCGTGCGGTGGAGTATAAGCTTGGTGCCCGCGGACTGCGCTCCATCGTGGAGAGCATGATGATGGATGCGATGTTTGAAATACCTTCGAAACGGGTGAAGACCTTCGAAGTAACTCTCGACTATGCGAAGCGGCAGTTGGAGAAAACGGGCAACAGCATGCTGGCAAGCGCATGATATACCATAAAACACCATTATTATCCAGTAAAAGAACTGCTTAATATATGACAAAGGAAGTGAATCTTATACAGAAGTTGAAGCACCATTTCGGCTTTGACACTTTCAAGGGCGACCAAGAGGCAATCATCCGCAATGTGCTTGCCGGGAAAAACACCTTTGTGTTGATGCCTACGGGCGGCGGCAAGTCGCTGTGCTATCAGCTTCCTTCGCTCATCATGGATGGCACGGCAATCGTCATCTCACCACTCATCGCCTTGATGAAAAACCAGGTGGATGTGGTTAACGGCATGAGCGAGGAAGACGGCGTGGCTCACTATCTGAACTCCTCGTTGAACAAAGCCGCCATCGATCAGGTGAAGAGCGACATCGTTTCGGGAAAGACGAAACTGCTTTATGTGGCTCCTGAATCGCTGACGAAGGAGGAGTATGTGGAGTTTCTGAAGATGTGTAAGATTTCTTTCTATGCCATTGATGAGGCGCATTGCATATCAGAGTGGGGGCATGACTTCCGTCCGGAGTATCGCCGCATACGTCCGATCATCAATGAAATAGGCGCCGCACCCGTCATCGCGCTCACTGCGACGGCAACCGACAAGGTGCGCACCGATATCAAGAAGAGCCTGAATATCATGGATGCTACGGAATTCAAGAGCTCGTTCAATCGCCCCAACCTGTATTACGAGGTGAGGCAGAAGTCGGCAAAAGACGTGGACAAGCAGATAGTGAAGTTCATCAAGCAGAATTCGGGCAAGAGCGGCATCATCTACTGTCTGTCGCGCAAGAAGGTGGAGGAGCTGGCGGCTGTGCTTTGTGCCAACGACATCAAGGCGGCACCCTATCATGCCGGTCTCGACTCGCAGACACGCAGCACCACGCAGGATGATTTCCTGATGGAGAGAATCGACGTAATCGTTGCCACGATAGCCTTTGGTATGGGCATTGACAAGCCTGATGTGCGCTTTGTGATTCACTATGACATTCCCAAGAGTCTTGAAGGCTATTATCAGGAGACAGGACGTGCCGGGCGCGATGGCGGTGAAGGCAAGTGTATCGCCTTCTATTCCTACAAAGACTTGCAGAAGTTAGAGAAGTTCATGGAAGGAAAACCAGTGGCAGAGCAGGACATCGGGCGACAGCTGTTGCAGGAAACGGCTGCATACGCAGAGTCGTCGGTATGTCGCCGCAAACTGCTGTTGCATTATTTCGGCGAGGATTACAAAGAAGACAATTGCGGTAGCTGTGACAACTGCCTGCATCCCAAGACCAAGATCGAGGGTGAGAATGCGCTGCTCATCGTGTTGAAAGCCATTCTGGCTATCAAGGAAGACTTCCGCACTGACTATGTCATTGACTTTGTAAAAGGAAATGCCACTGACGACATCATTGCTCATAAACATGACAAACTGGAAGAGTTCGGCTCTGGTGAGGATGAGGATTCCAAATTGTGGAATCCGGTGATCAGGCAGGCATTGATAGCCGGCTATCTGCGAAAAGACGTTGAGAACTACGGGTTGCTCAAGCTTACGGCAGCAGGCAAGAGGTTCATCAAGAAACCATCGTCGTTTATGATTGTAGAGGACAAGGAGTTTAACGACGACGAGGATGAAGAAATGATGGATGGCCATGGCAGCGCCTTGGATCCGGAACTCTATGCCATGCTGAAGGACTTGAGGAAGAAGGTGGCCAAGAAAAACGGGCTTCCGCCATACGTGATCTTCATGGACGGCTCTTTGGAGCAGATGGCAACCGTCTATCCGATTACTTTAGAAGAACTGCAAAATATTCAAGGTGTCGGGGCAGGCAAGGCGCGCAAGTTTGGCAGGGAGTTTGTTGAGCTTATCAAGAAGCACTGCGACGAGAACGAAATAGAGCGCCCTGAGGATCTGCGCGTGCGCACCGTTGCCAAGAAGAGCATGCTCAAAGTGAAAATCATTCAGAGCATCGACCGTCAGGTGGCATTGGATGACATAGCCAATGCGCAGGGACTGGAATTCGAAGAACTGCTCGACGAGGTGGAGGCTATTGTATATAGCGGTACGAAACTCAACATCGACTATTTCTTAGACGAGGTGATGGATGAGGATCATGTGGATGACATCTTCGAGTATTTCCGCGAAAGCGATACCGATGACTTGAATACCGCCATGGAAGAACTGGGGGATGACTATTCTGAGGATGAGGTGCGGCTGGTTCGCATCAAGTTCCTGTCTGAGCTTGCCAATTGAAATGGTTTCGTGAGATGATGACAAGAACGGGTTTCATCATGAATTTGGAGATGATACATTTTAGAAAACGATTTGGTGCGATAGTTGCTGGTCTGTTGCTCATGCTCTGTTGCACGCTTTCTGCACAGACCATGCAGGAACGGCGCGGCGGTGTGTATTTCGTTTATCATGCACCTGATGACACGCTCACTGCTGTTCCTGCCGGATTCAAGCCTTTTTATATTTCGCATTATGGGCGGCACGGCTCGCGCTGGCTGCCTTCTGACAGCCGTTATGAATGGGTGAATGCGCAGTTTGCCGACGATGCCAATCTCACGAAGCTTGGCAAGAGTCTGAAGAAACGATTGAAAAAGATATGGAAAAACGCTCAGGGCAACGGCGGGAAACTGACGCCGTTGGGTGCCGAGCAGCATCGGGGCATTGCCCGGAGGATGATTGAACACTATTCCGAGGTGTTTGCCAATCATCGGAGTGTATATGCCCGAAGCAGTGTCTACGACCGTTGTGCCAAGAGCATGCAGGCTTTTTGTGGTGAATTGGAGCACCTCTCCGCTGGTCAGTCGCTGCAGTTCGATGTTGTGACAGACTCTGCCGATATGGAGTGGATGGCATACTCTTCGCCAGAACTGAAGGCACTCGAGGCAAAGACAAAGCCAAGAGGATGGCTAACGGGTGAGCGCATAGCAAAGGCTTTGTTCAAGGATCCTTCAAAGGTGGAGAACTGTGATAAACTGTTGTCTGAAATCCATACGATTGCTTCCGACATGCAGGATGTTCCGCTCAAGATTCGTTTTGACGACGTGCTCACGGATGGCGAATGGCGCTCAGTATATGACCAGAACAATCTCCGCATGTGGACTTGTAATGGATTGTGTCCTGATAATTACGGTGTTGCCGCGCGCTCTGCCATTTCGCTTTGGCAGCGAGTGGTTGCTGATGCTGACGAGGCTATCCGGCAAGGAAACGTTGCCGCCCATCTGCGCTTTGGGCATGACACGAATCTCTATCGTCTCTTGTCGCTGATCGGAGCAGAGTCGTTGAGTGATGAGCGCGCCGACCACATGGACGAGGTGTTGCCCATGGCAGCAAATCTCCAGTTGATATTCTTCACCAACGGTAAGGATGTCATCGTGAAGGTTCTCCACAATGAGCGCGAAGTGAAGCTGGGACTGCGTTCCACCAAGGTTTACATGCGTTGGGATGAAATGAAGAAGTTCGTCTATAACCGCATCATCGACTTTGAGAACCTGCGCCGCATCGAGGCCATCAATACAATGGTGGGCACCGACTATGCCGTAACGAAGTCGGCAGGACGCTACGGAAAGGGTTCGGAGGAGCACGGACAGACCATACCAGCGGTGCTGGAGCCTAATGGAATGAATTTCTGGACGCCGCAGACACGCGACTCTGAGCGCAAGTGTGTTGCACCTTATTATTATAGCGACACCCTGTTGCAGGGATTCCGCAACAGCCATTGGCTTGTGGGAGGCTGCACGCAGGATTACGGAACGTTCACATTGATGCCGCTGATGGATAGTCTGCGCCTGAAGCCTACGGAAAGAGCATCGCGTTTCAGTCATGCCGACGAAGTGTCGCATCCTGACTACTACTCCGTTATCCTGCCCGATGAGCATCTGAAGGCGGAGATGACGGGGCTGAGCCACAGTGCAATGTTTCGTTTTACCTATCAGAAAGACGGAAAAGCCTATTTCGTGGTGAATCCCAATAGCGACGAAAACGAAGGTTTTGTGGCAGTGGATACAGTCAAGAACTGTATATACGGCTATAACCCGGTGCACCGCATCTATCAGGGATGGGGCGAGAAAGCGGGTTTCAATGGCTGGTTCGTCGTGGCATTCGAACTGCCCATCGTGGAGTATGGGGTGAAAGACACGGTGGCATGGGTAGCTTTCGACGTGAGAAAAGGGCAGGGTGTCCTGGTAAAGGCAGGCAGCAGTTTCGTCGACCTGAAAGGTGCCTTCAACAATATTGACCAGGAAATGCCCCATTGGGAATTCTATGATACACGCTGCCGTGTGGTTGAGGCATGGCAGAAGAAACTGAAGCGCGTGATGGTTGACGGCGACGACGATGCCGCCATCCGGCAGTTCAACGGTGCCCTCTATCGTGCAGGGTTCCTTCCACGTGCGTTCAGCGACAAAGACGGTCGCTATCCCTCGTTTGCCGGAGGAAAGGAAATCATGCGTCATTCGCTCGGAAAGATTGGCGGCAAGTCCATCTACCAGCGCGTCTACATGGATTTCTCCATGTGGGACACCTATCGCGCACTTCATCCGCTGAACATCCTCATAGAACCCACCACAAGTGCCATGCTCAACAGTCTTGTCCACATGTATGAGCAAGGCGGTTGGCTTCCCATCTTCCCTTGTTGGAACAGTTACACGGCAGCCATGATCGGCGATCATTGCATAGCAGCCCTTTCTGATGCGATTGTCAAGAATGTGAGCAACCTGAATGTGGAAAAGGCTTACGAGGCAATGCGTAAGAATGCCTTCGAGGTGCCTGCCACGGCAGAGGAATATGCCAACGGCATGGGGCGACGCGCGCTCGAAAGCTATCTGAAATATGGCTACATACCGATGGAAGACAGCGTGATGGAGGCGTTCCACACCCACGAGCAGGTGAGCCGCACGCTGGAATATGCCTACGATGATTTCGCCTTGGCTCAGGTTGCCAAGAAACTGGGGAAGACCGACGACTACCAACAGCTGATGAAGCGCGCCTCCAACTGGCGGAACGTGATCAATCCGCGCACGGGATGGGCTGACGGTCGCTTCCGCAATGGCAAATGGCTGAACAACCGGGATCAGGTTCACCGCGTGCCGTTCATTACCGAGGGAGCTGCCTGCCATTACACGTGGTACGTGCCGCACGACCCCTATGGACTGATGCAGGCGATGGGCGGTCGCGATGTTTATGTCGCCCGTCTCGACTCCATGTTCACCGAAGGACTCTACTGGCATGGCAACGAGCCCTGCCATCAGGTTGCCTACATGTTCAGCTATGCAGGAGAACCGTGGCGCACGCAGAAGTGGGTGAAGCACATTATGAGCACAGAGTATCTTGATGAGCCCGGTGGTCTGAGCGGCAACGACGATGCCGGGCAGATGTCGGCATGGTATGTCTTCTCTGCCTTAGGCTTCTATCCGGTATGCCCTGCCACACCTTATTACGTCATCGGAACGCCCATGTTCAGCACTGCGCGCATAGGCAACTTCATCATTCAGGCTGACAACGTGTCGGAAGAGAACTTCTACATCCAGCGCGCCACGTGGAACGGGCAGCCCTACACCAAGAACTACATCACCCACGACATGATTAAGCAAGGCGGCGTGCTGAAGTTCACCATGGGACACGAGCCAAACAAGGAGTGGGGGAGCCGCCCAGAAGACTGTCCGCCCGACGTGATGAACGGTAATCAATAAAAAAGAGAATAATATGACGCTCGACGATATCCACCAGTGGGACAACCACTCATTGAGGTTGCTTTATAAGGATTTTTATAAGGCACTGGTGGCATTCGCCATTCAGATAACAGCCGACAGGCATATCTCTGAAGACATCGTGCAAGAGGTGTTCTTCAACACATGGAAGAAAAAGAACACGTTTCAGACCGTCGGCGCGCTGAAGGCGTACCTCTTTAATTCTGTCAGGAACGAGGGAATCAACCACCTGCGACAAAAACAGGTACGCAGCGATCATCTGCAGTCCATCCGCAGTGAATACAAGGAAATGTTTCTCTCCTCCGACAAGGAAGAAAAGCTATATAAGGAAGAAGTGTACCGACAGCTTTTCCTTGCCATTGATCAGCTTCCGCCCAAACAGCGTGAAATCTTCCTGCAGTTGATGAAGGGAAAGAAAAACGTCGAGATAGCCCAGTCAATGGGAGTGAGCATTAACACGGTGAAAGCACAGAAGCAGCACGGAATAAAAGCATTGCGGGACAAACTGTCGCCAGAGTCGTTTGTCTTGCTTCTCTTGATGTTAAGGTAATCTTTCCTTGAAGTTGGTGCTACGACAATCTTTTTTTTGAAATTATTTTGTTTTCACTCACCCGTTTTATATCTTCGCTTGTATTAAGATGTAAAACAAGGATTCAATGAATCAAGGAATAAATGCACTTATAAAGAAGTTGCTGTTAGGCGAGGCAACAGAAGAAGAAAAGGCGGCAATAAGAGAAACGGTTGACAAACAATCGTTTCGGGAAATTATGCAGGCTCAAGACTTCGTTGAACGGTATCAGCTGTATGCGGATATTGATGAAAAACGGGCATACGCAGAAATGCTGGAACGCATTGAAAACGAGAAATCAGAAGTGGAAGGTGAGCAGAAGCAGGGCTTTTCTCAAATCCTCATTCCCGAGTCAAGCACGCCTACCCGTAGCCTTTCACCCCTCACCTCTAATCTTCTAAAATACGCCGCTGCAATCCTCGTGTTTGTTATTGCCAGTGCCGGTTATTGGTATTCGCAATACACCAAGGTTACTCCTCCCGAAATCTCTGAAGAAATTCAGCTCGCCATGCAGCAAAGCATCCAAAGCGGAAAGCAGGAAGCTTTGAGTGAAGAGTTAAGAGTGAAGAGTGAAGAATCTGAGTTAAGTGAAGAGTTAAGAGTGAAGAGTGAAGACGGGTTGTTGAGCGAAGGCGAAAAATACATTGGAAATGATAAGCGGAGAACGAATAGCGAAGAGTCACCAACGAAAAATTTTTCACATCCGTTCAACAACTCGTCTTCACTCTTCACTCTTAACTCTTCACTTAATATCACCTCTTCACTAACAAAGGATCAGCTGTTGGCAGCGAAGCGCATCACCACGAGACACGACAAGGAGTTCTGGCTGACGTTGGACGATGGCACATTGGTGCACATTAATTATAATACGCGCCTGATCTATCCTGAGAGATTCGGGCGTGGCGACCGCAACGTGATCCTTGACGGCGAAGCCTACTTCATGGTGGCAAAGGACAAGAGTCGTCCCTTCATCGTTCATACCCCCAATGGGGACGTGAAGGTATATGGAACAGAGTTCAATGTGAATACGAGAACAGAAGTGAGAGGTAAGAAGATTAGAGGTGAGAGAAGTGCGTCGGGTGCAGAGAACACATCCCTCTCCACAGCTGTCGTTCTTGTGAAGGGAAGCGTATCTGTAACGCCGACCGGCAGCAAGGAGATAATGTTGAAACCCAATCAGCAGGCAACGGTCAATGGTCAATCATCAATGGTCAATATAGAAAATGTTGATGTTTCTTCGTATGTGGCATGGAACGAAGGTAAATTCCTTTTCGAAGACTGCCCTTTATGGAAACTGATGGAAGTGTTGGGGCGTTGGTATAATGTTAATGTCCGTTTTAAGTCGGATGAACTCAAACAATTACGTTTTATGGGTAGCTTGAATCGATATAACGATATCATACCTGTATTAAGCGCCATAGAAAAGTCAACAGAAGTAAATGTCAAACTTCATGATAATGAGGTTGTCATCGGGAAATAGTATTATTAAAACATAGTATTAATCACAAAACAAGTTTACATGCGACACAAAAGAATCCTACGGCTGTTGCTTCTTGTCTTATTGCTGATTCTAATGACAGGATCGGTTCAAGCTCAGGCAACTCATCAACAGCAAAAGAGAGAGAATGTAACGCTGAATCTCAGACAAGTGACGCTCAAACAATTATTCTCTGCAATCACGCAGCAGATAGGCTACGACTTTCTGATCAGTATGGACTTGGCTCGAACACTGCCAAGAGTGAATGCAACGGCAAACAACGAACCCGTTGACAACGTGTTGGAACGCGTCCTCACGCCCCTTCAATGCACTTTCGATATCAACGGGCGAACTATCACTGTGTATCAGAAAGGTGCCGATGGCCATCCACGAAGAATCACGGGAATCATCAGAGGTGAAGACGGAGAAGTATTACCAGGAGCCCGAGTGACGGCTGTTGGAGGGAGTGAGAGTGTCGTCGTTATTGCAGATATTGAGGGTAAGTTCTCCCTGAATGTCCCGCAGAATAGCCGTCAATTGGAGATCAGTTATATTGGATTCCAGAACAAGACGGTTTCCTTGGGGAGAAACGACAACTACACAATTACTCTTCAAACAGATTCAAAGGTCATTGATGAGGTGGTGGTCAATGGTATGTATGAGCGCCGAAAAGAAAGCTTCACAGGTTCCACCACCACATTCAACCGCGAAGAACTCCTGCAAGTGGGAAACCAGAATCTGGTGAAGAGTCTCAAGAATCTCGATCCTGCTTTCCAGATTATTGAAGATATCGAGTTGGGAAGCAATCCCAATGCCATGCCCAACATCCAACTGCGCGGCGAGACCTCGTTCAACCTGCAAGGTGACTATGAAGGTAATGCCAACCAGCCTCTGTTTGTCCTTGACGGCTTTGAGACGACATTAGAGAAAGTTATCGACTTGGATATGAACCGCGTGCAGAGCGTCACCCTCTTGAAGGATGCCGCAGCCAAGGCCATCTATGGCTCAAAGGCAGGCAACGGCGTGGTGGTCATCGAAACCATTCGTCCAAAGAGTGGAGAGATGCGTATCTCCTATAATGGAAACCTGAACATAGAATGTCCCGACCTTACCGGGTATAACCTGATGAATGCACAGGAAAAGTTCGACTGGGAACTGGCACACCACAAATATGATAATGCGCTTACAGGTGTCAACCCACAGACAGCCGATCTCCTCTATAAATCGGTCTATGATGCCATCTCATCAGGTACAGATACCTATTGGTTATCGAAACCCCTCCATACAGGTGTGGGGCAGCGCCATTCCCTCCAGCTGGAAGGTGGCGACAGCAGGGTGCGGTACATCTTAGGTTTGTCATATAACAATGTTGCGGGTGTCATGAAAGCTTCGAGCCGCAACACTTTCAACATCAACTCAACTCTCTCTTATACATATAAGGACATGGTTTTCCGCAATCAGATGGACTATTCACGCAACAACGCAAAAAACTCACCGTATGGATCGTTCAGTCAGTACATAGGTCTTGAGCCATACTTTGCGCCATTTGATGAGGACGGAAACATCAAGCAGCTGTTAGGCTACCAGTGTGTGAACCTTGACGGGTCATTCGCCTCACCGGTTTACAACCCGCTTTATAATGCCACACTGAACACGAAAGCCCAGTCGCAGTATACAGCCTTCACCGATAATTTCGATATGGACTGGCGTATCAACGAGCATTTCCGCTTCGTGGCAAAATTCTCATATACCCGTCAGGAAAACCAGTCAGACGTGTTCTATCCATCCAGCCATACACGCTTCATCGACTATGATGCCAACGGTTTGTCCGACCGTAAAGGTCTTTACACCAAACAAAATGGATTCAGTGACATCATCACTTCACAAGCAGGTCTGAGCTACAACCAGTCTTTCGGCAAGCATGCCCTCTTTTTTAACGGCACATGGAATCTGCGCAGCCAGAACAACGAGACAACTGGGATGATGGCAGAGGGCTACGGCAACGACTCCATGGATCATATCTCGATGGCAACATCCTATTATCACAACAGCCGTCCCTTCGGCAGCGACAACAAGACACGGGAGATTGGTCTTATCGGTGCCATGAACTATTCCTATGCCGACCGTTATCTTTTTGATGCCTCTTACCGGGCAACGGGCTCGTCGGTTTATGGTAGTGACAACCATTGGGGCTCTTTCTGGTCGTTAGGAGTTGGATGGAACCTGCACAAGGAGCCGTTCTTTCCAGCCCAAGATATCATCAAACTGCTGAAGCTGCGCTATTCCCTTGGATATACAGGAACACAGAATTTCAACCCCTATCAGGCACATGCAAAATACCAGTATGGTGGCTTATACTACGACGGACGTCCTGGAACCACCATCCTTGGTCTGCCTAACACAACACTGAAATGGCAAAAGGTATACGACAACAACCTGGGTCTTGACCTCGCCTTGGGGTCTTTCCTCACAGCACGTGCAGAGTATTACATTCAAAAGACCGACAACATGCTCACCGACATCACCCTTCCGTCATCCACGGGTTTCACCACCTATAAGGATAATATGGGCGAGATACAAAATCGTGGCGTGGAACTTGCCTTGGGTATCACGCCGTGGCGTGACAACGGGCAGCGCGCATGGGTGACCTTCTCTGCCACCGCATACCATAACAAGAACAAGATCACGAAGATCTATGATATTTTCAAAAAATTCAATGAAGATGCAGACAACGATCTGAACTACCGCTTCTCCACCGGTAATCCCACGCCAGAGGATGCAGCGCTCTATATGCAACGCACCACACGTCCGGCTACGAAGTTCTACGAAGGTTGCTCCATGACAGCCATCTGGGGCGTACGTTCATTGGGTATAGACCCTATGACCGGCAATGAAATCTATTTAGACAAGAACGGCGATATTACTTACACATGGGATGTTGACAATCAAGTTGTTATCGGTGACAGCAATCCTAAATGGCGGGGTACGTTTGGATTGAATGCTGGTTGGAGAGGTTTCACATGTTCTGTGATTGCATCTTACAGGTGGGGCGGTGACATCTACAACACCACGCTCATTGACCGTGTGGAGAATGTCACAGGATACGGTAACCTTGACAAGCGCGTTGCAGATACCTGGACGCAGCCAGGCGATCAATCGCCTTACCGTCAGGTGCTGATGTTGGAAACACCCACCACCATGATGGGATTCACCTCCACCAAGCCGACTTCGCGTTTCGTGCAGAAGAACAATGAGCTCTACGTATCATCACTCAGCGTGGGCTACGATTTCTATCGTCAGGCTTGGCTGAAGAAAGTGGGATTGGAGCGTCTCAAACTCGATTTCTATGTCGATGAACTCGTGCGTCTGTCAAGTATTCAGATTGAACGCGGTACAAGTTACCCGTTTGCCCGCACATTCTCCTTCTCTGTCAACGCAACATTCTAATGATAAGGAAGAAAACTATATTTTTGAAGAAAATGAAGAATAAAACAACCATCAATAAAGCGAGGATGCTCCTGATAGTATTCCTGCCCTTGTGCATGCTGACCTTTTCGGCAATGTGCTCCTCATGTAACGACTGGCTTGACGTAGAGCCGACCACAGAAATGGACCGTGAAGATCTCTTCAAGGATGAGGCTGGATTTGCCGATGCGATAAGCGGTGTCTATACGATTATGAGTAAAGATGCCTTGTATGGAAAGAACATGACTTGGTATCTGTTGGAAATGATGGGAGGCGGAGGCTATGCCGGCTCTGGCCTAAACAGCTATATTGAACAGTACTATTTCCATCCCAACACACCCTATAGCTACTTCCAGAACTATCAGATCAACTATATCGATCCCATTTGGAAAAACGCCTATAATGCT
Source organism: Prevotella sp. (assembly GCA_017471245.1). Classification (GTDB taxonomy): domain Bacteria; phylum Bacteroidota; class Bacteroidia; order Bacteroidales; family Bacteroidaceae; genus Prevotella. Next base: position 27,123 of record JAFUVB010000050.1, on the reverse strand, counting down.
ATCGCCAACATCAACTCGATACTGGCATGTATCGATGAGAAGAAAAATGTATTTACAGGCGACGACTATAGTATCATTAAAGGTGAGGCACTGGGACTGCGCGCTTTCCTGCATTTCGATTTAATGCGTCTTTATACCGATGCCATCAGCAGTGATGACTATAGTAACACGAAGGTTTACATGCCTTATGTGAGTAGTCTTACCTCTGATGTCTATGCACTGGCACCAGCTGAGTTTATAGCCCAGGCAATACTGAAGGATCTCAACGAGGCAAAGGAACTCTTGAAGAAAGATCCGATGCTCACAGGCAGTGCTCCTTCGCCATACGTATGTGACGAGGTGAGCGGACTGCTTACTCTGCGCAATCAGTATGGTATAAAGGACTGGCACAACCGCCGCCTGCATTTCAACTACTATGCGGCAGTCGCCACCATGGCTCGCCTCTACCTGTGGACGGGTGACAAGGAGCAGGCACTGCAATGTGCCAAGGAGATCATTGACGCTCCGGCAGACAAGTTTCCGTGGGTGAACACCGACCTGATAGCCAACGTTACGTCTGCCAGCAACACCGTTGCCCGCGACCGTTCTTTCTGCACTGAGCATATCATGGCTCTCAACGTGATTGACCTTGAAGACCGCATTGACGGCATTTTGCAGGAAAAGCAGAAGACGTTCCAGTCGACCAACCAAATGCTGGGAATGAATACCAACTATCTCTTCGACAATGCCACGAGGGATGCCGATCCGCGCTACACGTATCTACGCTACGTTTATTCCGACTTTTTTCACATCTCCACCAAGTATTATCAGGATGACGACAGCCAGAACCAGTATTTCCCGTGGGCGGTGAAACGCATTCCTCTGATCAAGCTGGCTGAGATGTTTTATATAGCAGCAGAGTGCGAGCCTAATATCGACCAGGCGGTGGAATATCTGGAGACGGTGCGCCGCCATCGCGGCATGGCTCCCTACCCGCTCACTGTGAGCAGCCGCGAGGAGCTGCAGCAGGAGATAGAAAACGAGTATCGCAAGGAGTTTGTCTCTGAAGGTCAGCTGTTCTACTATCACAAACGCTTGAACCAGTCGTTCACGAATGCCGGATTCCAAGGCTCTTACGAGATAACGCCCGAAGTGTTCACCATGCCTCGTCCCGATGATGAAGATACCTACGGAGGGCGCACCTTAAACTGAATAATGTGACTATTAAAACTGAATGAATCATGAAAATATTGAGATTTCTATATATAGCAGCGGCAGCAGTGTTCATGTTGTCGGCATGCACGAAAGACGAGATAGACCGATGGAGTGACAAGGGGTTTGCCTGGTTCACATACGAAAACAACGACTTCACCTTTGCCAGCCATCCTGAAATAGCAGAAGGAGGCACCTATCTCGTGCCGATACGCATCCGCGTGGCTTCAACGGTGAGCTCACATGACCGCACGTTGGCTGTGAGCATTACTCGCCAGCCTTCTGACAGCCGCACCACATTCGAGCTGCAACAGCCAGTGGTGTTCCGTGCTAACCATATCGTTGACACAATGTATGTGAAGGTTACCAACGGAGCCCATCTGGCAGAAGTGCACGACACGATATCGTTCACAATCTTGGAATCAGAGGATTTTTCGCCGGGGCTTTCCGACTATGTCACCACCAACCTGTGCCTTTACAACGGATTTGCCAAGCCTGCGTGGTGGGATGCCAACTGCGATTACTACATGGGGTATTTCACCCAGTTGAAGATGAATGTTTACTATGCTGTTACGGGTGGTGACGAAAGACCATACGATGATGACGGCTGGGCTGGCAATAAGTTCAAGTTCCTAATCTATATGCTGAGAGAATACGTGACGAAGAACGATGTGCGTTACCCGGAGAGCGATGAGAATGCGCCGGGACAACTGGTTACTTTCGGCAATAGGGCATACTAACAAACTCAATACAAACGATTATGAAAAGAAAATATATAATTCAAGCGGTGTATGCCGTATGCTCCGTGCTGGGAATGGCGGCATGCTACGACAATCAAAGCGGTAATGATTTCGATGTGGCTCTCCCCGATGTTCACATTGAGATACCAGCCAGCGCCTACAGTGCTTCGTTGGGTGAGACTATCACGATTGACCCTGTAGTGACCACCACGATTGCAGAAGATGACTTGCAGTTTATCTGGGAGGTGAATGGGGACAGCGTGAATGCACAAGGGAAAAAGGCGTTCCTCCCTCTGTTGGCAGAAGAAGAGCAGAGTCGTACCCTAAACTATACAGCACATATCGACCGTAATATCACCACACTCAACCTGAGCTATCCTTGCCGCTTGCATGTGAAGCAAAAAAGTACCGGTCGTGATTTTTATTCCTCAAATACTTTTACCATCACCATCTCTGGCATCTCCGGACTGATGGTGCTCTATGGAACGGAGGAAAACAGTGATATTGCCATTGTTCAGGCAGAAGACTTCACGCCGTCTGCAATGACGCTTCCTGATTCTCCGTCGGCAAGCATGCAGCTATATTCCATGAGCAACGACGGACAGAAGATTCCTGGCAAAGGCAAGCAGATACAGCAGATCACTTCTCTTTATTTCACCACCTACATGGCTTATTACCCGCAGATTCTGGGGACGCGATGCGGACAGATTCTCGCGCTGACTGATAAAGACGCACGCTGGATTGATAAAGATGGATTCACTGCCTATGGTGACTGGAACTACTTATTCTATGTGAAGGGTGATGATGCCTTCAATAAGAACATGCCGCGGGCTATGTATATCTACATGATCTATATTTTCGGCTTCGACGGCGGCGATGTCTTCTCCATCAATGCATTGAGCAGTTTCCCGTTCCTGTTTGCCGATGCCACCACTGATACCAAGCTGAACGACGGTCACAGTTATTCATTTACTGGACAAGTATGTATGCCTGGAGTTAATCCGTATCCTTGTCTGCTTTATGTAGATGCTGTGGATGGTGATACCAATCATAAGGGATTTGTCGGACTGCGATCATTAGCACCCGGATACTTCCAGAATTATTCGTTCCTGCTTGACACACAGACCGATGACACTCCGTTTAATCCTGGAAACATGCATGCTGATCTGATGAAAATGGCACGCGACAACCGTGGTCACGCCATGGCAGTGCTGAAGGGCGACAACTCCCATCCCACGTTTGCCGGCAAGTTTTTTGCCGTGGATCTGCAAGTCAACGGCGCGGCTCCTGTCGGTGCGCAGACTGCATTCGGCGGCATTCCGCAGTGCCTCTACGACTTGTCTTCGCTCACCAACATCAGCGATGCCCGCTTCTTTGAGTTCGGACAGACGCAAAATATGTGCTACTACGCCACATCAAACGGAGTCTATCAATGGCGCATCGATGGCAACAGCATCGCAGCAGTAGAGCCTTTAGGCATGACCGACGGTTCTGCGTGGTCGCCAAATGGTGAGATAACCATGATGAAACTGCTCGATAATGATGCCATGACGACACCGACCCACTCTTCCGAGACAATCCTCCTTGTTGCCACATGGCAGAACGAGCAAGCCACGCTGTGGTCGTTGCACATGGATCTAATGTCAGGGCGTATCAGCAAGGTGGTTCGTTTCGACGGCGACACTACTCCGGGATGGAATTTCAACATGCCGATTCTCGATGCAAGCATCAAGAATATGTAATGGCACTCAACGTTTCAATAGTATGACAACTATGATGAAAAAAGTAATTTTCCTATTGGCTGTAGTGGCGCTTCACGCTGCTGCCAATGCCCAAAAGGTGATGCGCGTTACCAGCGATGCAGCGGAGACAGGCGACACGGTCATTATCCAGACCATCGACTATCAGCACAACGAGTTTGCACGCTGCGATACAGTCTATGTGAAAGACGGGCAGTTTGCGCTTGACATTCCTCTCGACAAGGCTGCGGAAGCCATTATCTGCAACATCCGCAACGGTGGCATGCTGCGTGTGCGTCTTTACCTGATTCCGGGTGAGCATCTGCATATAGGCGGATCATGGCCTTGGGGACAGTCGGGAGCCACCAATCTCACCATCAGCGGATCATCGTTTTATGAGCAGTTGCATGAGTTCAACAACGAAGTGAATGAAATCATGGCGGGCATCAACCCTCTGAGAAATCAACTTAAGGCAATGCAAGAGGCTGGAATCGACCGCGATTCAATCACTAACTACTATAACCAGGCAATAGGCGATATCTACAGGCGACTCGACCAGAAGCGCATGGAACTTATCAGAACCCACCCCGACAGCGATGCTGCAGCCACCCTTGTAGGTGAATTGTCTCAGCATCTCACTCACGATGCAGCGGCACTGCTCACCGAAAGGGTGCGCAAGGGGCGAATGAGTGACATGATTGACAATGCGCTGGCTCAGGCCGACAGTAAGCTGGCGGCTGCTCAGGCGGAGAAAAGAATGAGCAAAGGGAAACCGGCACCCGACTTCAAGCTGAAAGACTTGAACGACAAGGAACATTCGCTCGCCTCCTTCCGCGGCAAATATGTGCTGCTCGACTTCTGGGGATCGTGGTGTATATGGTGCATCAAGGGTTTTCCGCAGCTGAAGGAATACTATCAGAAGTATAAAGACCGCATGGAAGTGGTGGGTATCGATTGCAACGACACGGACCAGAAATGGCGTGATGCCGTGAAGCAATATGAACTTCCTTGGACCAACCTCTATAATCCCAAAGCAGGAAGCAGCGTAACGGTCGACTATGCTGTGAGAGGGTTTCCCACCAAAGTGCTCATCTCGCCCGACGGACTGATAGTCCGTGTGGTGGTGGGCGAAGATCCCTCTTTCTTTAACTTCTTAGACGAACTGTTTCAAAAGTAGGATATTCATTACGACTATTTTATAGTTCTCTTTAGTCGGCACCGCACGCGTTGCGGTGCCTATTTTGTTTTTCAGCCGTTTTTCAGCGATTTCTTAGAATCCGTTATATGGTTCATTTCCAGGAAGTTGCTGGTTTGACTTATGAGGAAATATGAGTTCGTGAAAGTTTTTGTGCCAAAAACTGCGAGTTTTTATTGCAAACACTCGCAGTTTTCAATTCAAAAAGCCGCAGTTTCTGAATTGAAAACACAGAGTATGAAGCGAGAAAAGTGCCGCTTTGGCTGAACTTTGGCTGAACTTTGGCTAAACTTTGGCTAAACTTTTGCAAGTGCAGCAACGCAGAAAGTTCCGTTTTTTCTTGTCAGATTCACTTTTTCTCGCTAACTTTGCAGGGAAATTGAAATATCGAAAACACATAAGAGCATAACAACCTCAAAAATGAAGAACATGAGAAAGATTTTGTTTTTTATCCTGATGATATTGTCCATCTCCCTTTTTATGCGGGCAGAGGATACAGACAGCGTGAGATATGTTATCCGGGGAACCGCTCCCTATACAATGGAGGGCAAGCAGATTCAGGTGGGTTATTATGATAACAATGGTATACATATCATATCTTCAACGAAGATCCGTAAAGGAAAGTTTGCCATGGAGGGGGCAATTCCGGAGCCGGTCATTGCACGGTTAGAGGTTGCGGATGAGAACCTGTCTGAAGGACTGATAGCCTTGGATGGTAGCCCGGCTACGGTCACCATCTCTTATATTGCGTTTAAAGTGGTGGGAGGCAAGAACAATGAGCGGTTGGCAGTATATCAGAAACTGGAGAAGCAGTTGTTCAACGATGAACTCCGGAATAATACTCATGAGCTTAGTACCCAGAAGATGAAAGACTTCATCTTTGCTAACGCGGATAATCTTGTGGGAGGATATGCCTTTGGACGTTGTTCCTATTCCATGACGCCAGAGGAGATAGACCGCCTCTTTGAAAAGACCGGAGACGATTTCCTGACGGATGAGCAGGCGAGAATCGCATTTATGAAGCACGAGTCGGAAAAGAAACGGGAGAATGGAAAGCGTTTTGTTGACTTTACCCTGAATGAAGATGAGAATGGCAGGCTGCGCTTGTCTGATATTGTTAAGCAAAGACAATGCACACTGCTCTATTTTTGGAATCCCCTTCTTCCCTCATGTATTTCTGATGTAACGGTTTTGAAACGACTATACGACTGTTATTCCGGCAGAGGTTTTGAGGTCGTTGGCATCTCGGTGAATGCGTTCTCGGAGAATTGGGAGAAGGCCTTGGAAGTGTTGAAACTGTCTTGGCCGAACCTTAGTTCCCCGAGTGGTGATATAGCTCAACTCTATGGCATTTACGACGCGATGAGTATTCCCTGTATGATCCTGATTGGTAGCGATGGGAAGATTGTGGCGAGTGAAATGAAAATGGAGGATTTAAAGAAAGTGCTCTCAGAGAAGTTCGGTGATGTTCCAGAGACTGCTGGTAAAGAAGACGTTGCCATGAAAAGAGAACAGATACCTTATCATATAACAGGGACACTGCCTTCCGTATTAAACGGAATGGAAGTTCGCCTCTATACCGTGAATTCAGGATCTCAAGCAATTGATTCCACCTATGTCAGAAATGGGAAGTTTGAGTTCAAGGGCAAGGCAGAAGAGGGTGATCGTGCTCGTATCTATGTGAGAGGGAATACATTTGCCAAGCAGAAGGGCTTCTGTATTGAGAATGGCACCATCATGATTACTTACAGCAATAACAATTTCCATGTGCAGGGAGGCCGGATGACAAAGGCGTTGGAAGAGTATGAGGACAGTACCCGTATCCTGAATAGGCCGACGATGTCTCAAGAAGATATGCGCAGGCTTGTGGAGGAATATAATAATGTGAACACGAGCGATGAGCGCCGGAGGCAATTGGAAAAGACAATCAGAGAGAATGAAAGTCGCGTGGCTGCTTTTATCGTCAGATTCCTAAAGAGGAACAACGATCATATAATCGGTGCAAAATACTATGGACAGTTTTGTGACTTGCTGACACCTGATGATCGGAAAAAAATCTTGGATACTGCGAGTAAAGAGTTTTTGGATGCTCTTTTCTCTCCAGAAGCATCTGATTAGTCACACTATTTAACGATTAAAATGTTTGCGTTTCGGATTTATTTTGTTAAATTTGCAGCGCAAATAATCTAATTATGCCAGTAGTTAACAACATCGCGTTTATTTCGCGCAAATTCATTAACATCAAAGAGCTCGATCATTTTTCTCTTTGACAAATGCAGGGAACACAGAGTGGCACGTTGATGAGCACTCGCAAGATGTTTCCGAGGATTCCGGCGGCAGGGTGCCTGAGGATGATTTTAACTCCCCTTTTTTTATTAATTATCTGTGCGTATGATGTGGATGAAAGCGTATGTGCTCTTCATCGCGTATATGTGCATAACTAAAAAAACGACAATTATGGAACTACCATTTGCAGAGTCTTGGAAGATCAAGATGATTGAACCCATTCGTAAGAGTACGCGCGAAGAGCGTGAACAGTGGCTGAAAGAAGCCCATTACAACGTATTCCAGCTGAAGGCTGAACAAGTTTATATCGACTGCCTCACCGATTCAGGAACAGGAGCCATGAGCGACCGCCAGTGGTCTGCCCTGATGCTGGGCGACGAGAGCTATGCCGGTGCTACATCGTTCTATAAGTTTGAGGAAGTGGTGCAGCGCATTTTCGGCTTCAAGTATGTGATTCCTACTCACCAGGGTCGTGCTGCAGAGAACGTGCTGTTCTCTTATTTGGTGAAAGAGGGTAACGTGATTCCCGGCAATGCCCATTTCGACACCACGAAGGGACATATCGAGAGTCGCAAGGCAAAGGCCATCGACGTGACTACTGATGATGCTAAGGACACTCAGTTGGAGGTGCCTTTCAAGGGTAACGTGTCATTGGAGAAATTGGAGAAAGTGCTGGAGGAGAACAAGGGCAACGTGCCTTTCATGGTGCTCACCGTGACGAACAACACCGTGGGCGGGCAGCCCGTCAGCATGAAGAATATCCGCGAGACCTGTGAGCTGTGCCACAAATATGGTGTTCCCGTGGTGATGGACTCTGCCCGTTTCGCCGAGAACTCCTATTTCATCAAGGTGCGCGAAGAGGGTTATGCCGACAAGAGCATCAAGGAGATTGCCCGTGAGATGTATTCGTATGTGGATGCCATGACCATGTCTGCCAAGAAAGACGGCGTGGTGAACATGGGCGGTTTCATTGCCACGAACAACAAGGAATGGTTTGAAGGTGCTAAACTCTATTGCATTCCTTTCGAGGGGTATATCACATACGGTGGTATGAACGGCCGCGATCTGAATGCGCTGGCAGTGGGACTGGACGAGAATACGGAGTTTGATATGTTAGAGACACGTATTCACCAGGTGGAATACCTTGCCAAGAAACTTGACGAATATGGTATTCCTTATCAGCGTCCGGTAGGCGGTCATGCCATTTTCGTGGATGCCGACAAGGTGTTGTGCAATGTTCCTAAGGAGGAATTCCCGGCCCAGACGCTGACATGTGAGCTTTATTTGGAGGCTGGCATCCGTGGTTGTGAGATTGGCTACATTCTCGCCGACCGCGACCCGGTGACCCGCGAGAATCGTTTTGGCGGTCTCGACCTGCTGCGTCTCTGCATTGCCCGCCGTGTATATACAGACAATCACATGAATGTCATTGCGGCTGCCCTTAAGAATGTCTATGACCGTCGCAATGAAATCACGCGCGGCGTGGCCATCGAGTGGGAGGCTCCGCTGATGCGCCACTTTACCGTGCAGCTGAAGAGGCTGTAGTTGTTCAGGGGTGAGAATATTAGGGGTGAGAGATCACCTCTCACCCCTAATTCTCTAATCCACTCATCTCTTTCCACCGAAGTGACCGCTGCGCTGTGTCTGACCGTTGCTGCCAGAACTACTGCTGCCGGTGTTAGTGCTGCGGCTCACAGTCGTGGTGGCGGGCTTGGCAGTCGTTGCGGGACGCTGCGGCATCGTGTTCACATTTGAGCCGGAGCGGTTGGTCGTAACGGTGCGATTGGTTGTTGCAGTGCGATTAGTCGTGACAGAATGGTTGGTCGTAGCCACGCGGTTGGTGGTAACAGGTACGGTGGTTGTCCACGTAGACTTCGGCCTTCCCATCATTGCGGGACGCAGGTCGATGGGCTTATTGAACTCGCGGTTCATATAGTAGCTCACACTTCCCACGTTGTGTCCGCCGCGGTATTCTCTCAGTCCTATCGGGCGATAAGTGGTGTAGAAGCGGTCGCGGTCGCGATACATGCCGTAGATGCGGAATGTGAACATGTTGTCGCTCCAGTAGACGGGGCGATAGAAGTAACGTGTGTCCTGATACACCTCATACTGATAGATGGTGAGCACATAGCGCAGGTCGCTGTTACGGCGCGCCCATGCCGTGCTGAAGATGTCGTCGCGCACCATCAGCGTGAGCATGTAGTCGAGGTTGATTTCATACACGGCATCATACTGTGCGTTGCTCAGGCGCAGTTCGTATGCCATCTTGTCTGTCAGGAACAGGGCCTCAGCACGAGCCTCACTGTATGTCATTGCCTTGGCAGAGGTGGCTATCGCCATCATCATTGCCATCATCATGAACTTCTTCATAGTTGTAAGTATTAAGTGGTTCTACATTTGGTTTTCATCCAGCTCCCTGACGGGTGCATGGTCTTTCTTTTTCTCACTGCAAAGAAACAAAGAAATTTCCATATTGCCAAAGGTTTTTCCCTAAACATTGCGAGGTTTTTCCCTATTTGTGTCATTATTTGCTCCCAAGGGTGCGCCTGCAAGATGAATCATTGGTTAAATTGCATTAATAAGGTAAGTTTTTCGTAAAAAGGATTCCGTATGTGGGAAATTATTACTAATTTTGCACGCAATAAATTTTTAAGAGATATGGCTTCATTTGTTGCAGACAAGATTGTAATGGACGGCCTTACATTTGACGACGTCCTTTTGATTCCCGCTTATTCGGAAGTGCTGCCCAAGACGGTAGAGTTGAAAACCAGGTTCTCTCGTAACATCGAGCTGAACATTCCTTTCGTGACAGCTGCTATGGATACAGTGACCGAAAGTGCCATGGCCATTGCCATTGCCCGTGAAGGAGGCATCGGCGTGATTCACAAGAATATGTCGATAGAGGCGCAGGCTCGCGAGGTGGCTATTGTGAAACGAGCAGAGAACGGTATGATTTACGACCCAGTGACGATTCGCCGCGGTTCCACCGTGGCTGATGCGCTGGCGATGATGGCAGAGTATCACATTGGTGGAATTCCCGTGGTTGACGACGACAACCATTTGGTGGGCATTGTGACAAACAGGGATTTGCGCTTTGAGCGCCGCCTGGATCATAAGATTGATGATGTGATGACGAGTGAGAATCTCGTGACCACTCATCAACAGACGGATTTGGCCGCCGCCGCTCAGATTCTGCAGGAGAACAAGATAGAAAAGCTGCCGGTGGTTGACAAGGATAACCGTCTGGTGGGACTTATTACATATAAGGATATCACTAAGGCAAAGGACAAGCCGATGGCATGCAAGGACGAAAAAGGCCGTCTGCGCGTTGCTGCCGGTGTCGGCGTGACCGTAGACACGCTGGAGCGCATGCAGGCGTTGGTTGATGCCGGTGCTGATGCCATCGTTATTGATACAGCCCATGGGCATTCCAAGGGCGTGATTGAAAAGTTGGTGGAGGCAAAGGCTTCTTTCCCTGATATTGATATCGTCGTGGGCAACGTGGCAACGGGCGATGCAGCCAGAATGCTGGTTGAGAACGGTGCAGACAGCGTGAAGGTTGGAATCGGTCCTGGCAGCATCTGTACTACTCGTGTGGTAGCAGGTGTCGGTGTTCCGCAGTTGAGCGCAGTATATGATGTATTCAGTGCGCTGAGGGGAACTGACGTGCCGCTGATTGCTGACGGTGGATTGCGCTATTCAGGTGATATCGTGAAGGCTCTGGCAGCTGGTGGTTCGTGCGTGATGATCGGTTCTCTCGTGGCGGGCACTGAGGAGAGTCCTGGTGATACGATTATCTATAACGGACGAAAGTTCAAGAGCTACCGTGGCATGGGGTCATTAGAGGCGATGGAACAAGGTTCCAAGGATCGTTATTTCCAGGCAGACACCAAGGATGTGAAGAAACTTGTTCCCGAAGGAATCGCCGGTAGGGTGCCGTATAAAGGTACTGTGCAGGAGGTGATCTATCAGATGATGGGCGGTCTGCGTTCCGGTATGGGCTATTGTGGAGCAGCCACGATAGAGAAGTTGCATGATGCGAAGTTCACCCGCATCACCAATGCCGGTGTGAACGAGAGTCATCCGCATGACATCACCATCACCAGCGAGGCTCCCAACTACTCTCGTCCTAACGACTGATAAAAACAAATAATATGACCAAGAATTGTCTTTTGGGTAACCTGTGGATGGGAATGATAGTGGCAACGGTCATCTGTCATTTGGCGTTCTGTCCTGCCATGGCGCAGGGCAACGATCCCGTCATCATGACCATTAATGGGAAACCGGTGCCTCGTTCTGAATTCGAGTATTCGTATAACAAGAACAATGCGGAGGGCGTAATCGATAAGAAAACGGTTGACGAATACGTAGATCTCTTCATCAACTACAAACTGAAGGTGGAAGCGGCGCTTGATGCCCATTTGGATACCATGGCGTCGTTCAAGCAGGAGTTCGTATCCTACCGCGATCAGCAGGTGCTGCCTTCGTTTGCGACCGACGAAGGAATGCTGGAGGAGGCGCGCGTGGTATACGAAAACACAAAGAATGCAATCGGTCCGCAAGGACTGATCATGCCTGCACATATTCTCTTGCTTTTGAAGCAGGATGCCAGTAAGCAAGAGGAACAGGCAGCACGTGTGCGCATTGATTCCATCTATCAGGCTCTGTTGAATGGTGCTGACTTCGCCGAGATGGCAAAGAAAGTGTCTCAGGATCCCGGCTCTGCCAAGCAAGGCGGTCTGTTGCCGTGGATTCAGCCGGGACAGACGGTAAAGGAGTTTGAGACGGCTGCCTATGCCTTGCAGAAAGGTGAAATGAGTGCTCCAGTGCAGTCGCCTTTCGGCTACCACATCATCTTGATGAAGGACCGCAAGCAGTTGGAGCCTTTCGAAGAGTTGAAGGATGATATCCTGAAGTTCCTTGAAGATCGCAATGCCAGTGAGCATGTGGCTCGTAAGGCTGTTGATGATATGGTTGAGAAGAGCAATGGCACACTGACGCGCGAGCAGATTATGGAGAATCGGGCAGACGAACTCTCTGCAAAGGATCCTGAATTGAAATACTTGATTCGTGAATACCACGACGGTTTGCTTCTCTATGAGATTAGCAATCGCACCGTCTGGGAGAAAGCTGCTAAGGATGATGCCGGACTTGCTGCCTATTTCAAGAAGAACAAAAAGAAATACACGTGGGATGAGCCTCGCTATAAAGGTATCGCCTATCATGTGAAAGAGCAGGGCGACGTGAAGGCAGTGAAGAAAAGTGTGAAAGGTCTGCCTTTCAACAAATGGGCAGATCGTCTGCGTACCACTTTCAACAAGGATTCCGTCATTCGCATTCGAGTGGAAAAAGGCTTGTTCAGGAAAGGCGACCATGCACTGATTGACAAGATGGTGTTCAAAAAAGACACAACGGTCAATGAGGTGAAAGGGTATCCTATCGATGCCGTTTTCGGCAAGTTGTTGAAGAAGGGACCAGAAGAATATGAGGATGTGCGCAGCCTTGTCACCTCCGACTATCAGGAGATGCTCGAAAAGGAGTGGGTGGCTGAGCTTCGCAAGCGATATACAGTGACGGTGGATAGGCAAGTGCTCTCCACGGTGAATAAACATTAGTTTTTAATAAGATAACAGATGAAACTATCAAGAAAGATGATATTGGCCACGGTGGCGGTGTTAACCATTGCCATGGGAATCAATGCTACGGGCTCACAAATGAAGATGACCAGAGCCATCCTATGCACTGCGCAGGACGACAGCGTGAAAACCAAAGCCGATATCTATAACGAGGCGAATGTCATTGATGAAGTGATATGGGTGGTTGGTGATGAGGCCATTCTGAAGTCGGATGTGGAGGCCATGCGCTTGCAGGCAGAAGCAGAGGGCATCAGATGGAATGGAGATCCTGATTGCAGTATCCCTGAGCAGATTGCCGTGCAGAAACTGTTTTTGCATCAGGCTGCCATCGACAGCATCGAGGTGACAGAGGGAGAGATAGCCCAAGCCGTGGAGCAACAGATCAACTACTGGATTCAGCTGATAGGCAGTCGTGAGAAACTGGAGGAGTATCGCAAGAAGTCTCTGTTGCAGATGCGCCAAGAGATGCACGATGATTTCCGTGACCGTCAGATGATCGAGAAGATGAAGGAAAAGCTCGTCGAGGATATCACGGTGTCGCCCGCCGACGTGCGCAATTATTTCAAGAACTTGCCCGAAGACAGCATTCCCTTTGTACCTACAGAGGTCGAAGTACAGATTATTACGCTCACTCCGAAAGTGGCTGCCGAAGAAATCAACAGGGTGAAAGACGAACTGCGACAGTATACAGAGCGTGTGACGCGCGGAGAGACTTCGTTTGCCACACTGGCTCGCTTGTATTCGGAAGATCCCGGAACAGCACGCCAGGGTGGAGAACTCGACTACACGGGTCGCGGTATGCTTGATCCGGCTTTTGCCAATGTTGCTTTCAATCTCACCGATCCGAAGAAGATTTCGAAGATTGTGGAAACGGAGTTCGGTTATCATATCATTCAGTTGATAGACAAGCGTGGTGATAAAATCAAGTGCCGCCACATTTTGCTGAAACCAAAAGTCACCGACGAGGCTATCGAGCAGAGCAAGGCACGTCTTGACTCCATTGCCGACGACATTCGTAACAACAAGTTCTCGTTTAATGAGGCTGCTTCGTATATCTCCGACGACAAGGATACACGCAACAACCATGGACTGATGGCGAATGTATCAGAAACAGGCCGCACCTCCAAGTTCAGGATGCAGGATCTCCCGACTGAAGTGGCGCGTGTGGTAGACACGATGAAAGTCGGAGAGATATCCAAGTCGTTCCAGATGGTGAACAGCAAAGGAAAGACCGTCTGTGTGATTGCTCTTCTGAAGAGCAGGGTCGACGAACACCGGGCAACCATTACAGAAGATTTCCAGACCATGAAGAATGTGGTGCTTGCAAAGCGCAGGGAATCGTTTGTCAAGGAATGGGTGCAGAAGAAACTTAAGGATGTATATGTCAGGATGAACGACCGATATAGGGATTGTTCATTCGAGTATGAAGGTTGGATTAAATGAGTATAGAAAGACTGACAAATAAGTTGTTCAGCGGGCATAGAGCCATCGTCATGGTGGTTTTATGCCTGTTTGGGCTATGTTTGGCTTTCTCGCGTCAGGCACCACGAAAGAAACGTCCCCGGCAAAAAACCGACGAGCGTGTGTATCTGGTTCATGCAGACAAATTGTCTTACGACATGTATGGCAGGGTAAGGGATGCGCAGGTGCTCAACGGTAAGGTGCACTTCCGCCACAAAGGGGCAAATCTCACCTGTGACAGTGCTTATTTCTTTGAGGCATCTAACTCCTTCGAGGCTTTCGGTCATGTGAGGATGCGGCAGGGCGATACGCTTACCCTTACCAGTGACTATGCCTTCTATGATGGTAATGACCAGATGGCGCATGCACGTCGCAATGTGGTTCTCACACACCGGCAGACGAAACTGTATACCGACAGCCTTGACTTCGACCGCCTGTACAACATGGGCTATTTCTTCGATGGCGGAAAAATGATCGACAAGAAGAATGTGCTCACAAGCGACTGGGGTGAGTATTACACAGATACGCGGGAGGCAGTGTTCAATTATGATGTGCACTTAAAGAATCCTAAATTCCTGCTGACGACGGATACGCTGCACTATAACACGCGATCGGCATTGGCTCATATCGTGGGACCGTCGCAAATCACGTCCGGTGCAAGTATCATCAACACTTCCGAGGGATACTACGACACCAATAAGGAATATGCGCAGCTCTTCGGGCGCAGCACATTGATTAACAAGGAGAAGGAGCTGACAGGCGACAGCCTGTATCATGACGAGAAGAACGGCATCAGCGAGGGCTTCAAGAATGTGGTGTATGTAGACAAGGAAAACAAGAACATGCTCTATTGCGACCGTTTCTGGTATAATGAGAAAACTGGCGAGGCATACGCCACGGAGCGTGCCAAACTTGTGGACTATTCGCAAAAGGACACCCTCTACATGCATGCCGACAGCATGAAGATGTACTCCCACGACATGGAAACCGATTCCGTATGGCGTTCCATCCATTGCTTTGATAAGGTGCGCGTGTATAGGAAAGACATGCAGGCTGTGTGCGACTCATTGGTGTACAACACGAAAGACTCGCTCATGACGATGTATAAAGATCCGATTACCTGGAATTTCAACCGTCAGCTGTTGGGAGAGATCATCGAAGTGTATATGAAAGACTCCACCATCAACAAGGCGCATGTCATCGGGCAGGCCATGTCAATCGAGCAGGTTGACGACAAGGAACATTTCAATCAGCTGTCTTCAAAGGAGATGTTCGCCTATTTCGTTGACGGTCAGATCTCGCGCAGCGATGCCGAAGGAAACGTGGTGTCGGTGTATTACATCGAGGATGACAAGGACAGTTCGTTGATTATGATGAACTATATCGAGACATCCGAAATGAAGATGTATCTGAAAGACCGTAAGTTGCACAAGATATGGGCTCCGAAGTCTGAGGGAACGGGCTACCCTGTCACGCAGATACCGCCCGGAAAACAGAAATTGCCCAATTTCGCATGGTTCGACTATATCCGTCCCGTTGACAAGGATGATATCTTTGAGTGGCGAGGAAAAAGCAAGGGTACCGAGATGAAGGTCATCAACCGCCATGAAGCGCCTTTGCAGAAACTGTCCGAATTGGAAAAAACTTCAGTGCCGTAGCCGTCATGGGATTGTTTCATCCTCGTCGTCCCCGGCCTTTCCGACTTGAATACAGATATGCAAAGGAAAGGCGTACTCTCATCCAGCGTGATGAGCCGCGGTCGGATGTGGGACGTGCCTCGCGCTTGAGTGCGTTGTTGCTCATATTCATCCTGCTGGTGTTGGTTTATTTGTTTTTTATGAATTGATTATTGATTAGGTTCTGCCGTGAGTGATATCATACAACTGCTTCCTGATAGCGTCGCCAACCAGATAGCCGCTGGTGAGGTGATACAGCGTCCTGCCAGTGTCGTAAAGGAACTGGTTGAAAATGCCGTTGACGCTGGTGCGCGCAACATCCATGTGATTATTGTGGATGCAGGGCGCACGTCCATTCAGGTGATTGATGATGGAAAGGGAATGTCTGCCACGGATGCCCGTCTGGCATTCGAGCGGCACGCTACATCAAAGATCAGGAAAGCTGACGACCTGTTCAACTTGCATACGATGGGATTCCGCGGTGAGGCTCTGGCAAGTATTGCTGCTGTGGCTCAGGTGGAATTGAAAACGAGGATGGAGGATGACGAGGTTGGAACTCATCTTTCCATTTCTGCCAGCAAGGTGGTGGCTCAGGAGCCTGTCGCCTGTCCCGTAGGAAGCAATTTCTCCGTGGAGAATCTCTTTTTCAATGTTCCTGCACGAAGGAAGTTCCTGAAGTCCAATTCCACTGAACTGAACAATATCCTGGCAGCATTCGAGCGTATCGTGCTGGTTAATCCTCACATCAGCTTCACCTTCCATAGCAATGGGGTGGAGGTGTTCAACCTGCGTAAGGGGAATCATCGCCAGAGAATCACTGATGTGTTCGGCAAGAAGATCAATCAGGAACTGTTGCCCGTTGATGTTGACACCACCGTGTGCCGCATCACCGGTTTCGTCGGCAAGCCGGAGTTTTCCCGTAAGAAGGGTGCCCATCAGTATTTCTTCGTGAACGAGCGCTTCATGCGGCATCCTTTTTTCCACAAGGCTGTGATGGCAGCTTTCGAGCGTTTGATACCAGTAGGGGAGCAGATTCCCTATTTCATCTATCTGAATGTTGCACCAGAGGATATCGATGTGAATATCCATCCTACAAAGACCGAGATCAAGTTTGAGAACGAGCAGGCGATATGGCAAATCCTTGCGGCAGCGGTGAAAGAGGCTGTGGGCAAGTTCAACGAAGTGCCTTCCATTGATTTTGACGTGCATGGCAAACCGGAGATTCCCATGTTCGACCCCCAGAACCTTCATACGAACATCCCGAAGGTGAGTGCCGACCCGCAGTATAATCCTTTCCGGCAGCACACGCCACGTCAGCATGAGGCAAAAGACTGGGAAACGTTATACCGCGGCATGGAACGAAATGTGCAGGATATTTCGCAGGAACAAGGCTTCTTCGACATGCAGGTCGAGAGTCACGATATGGCTCAGGGAATCATGGCAGACAAATCCCCCGTACATTATCAGTACAAGGGCTGCTACATCATGACCGCCGTGAAGTCGGGGCTGATGATCATCGACCAGCATCGGGCTCACATGCGCATCTTGTATGATGGGTACATGCGCCAGCAAGAAAGAGTGGCAGGCTCTGCGCAGAAGGTTCTCTTCCCCGAGGTGGTTCAGTTTCCTCCTTCTGATGTCGTCGTGTTGGAGCGGATCATGCCCCAGCTGGAGCGTCTGGGCTTTGAATTGACGAGCCTCGGCGGAAGCAGCTTTGCCATCAACAGTGTCCCCTCGGGCATCGAGGGCATCAATGTGGTGAATCTGGTCCGGAGCATGGTGGAGTCTGCTGTGGAATCGGATGCCGCCCGTCACGACGAAATCACTCACGGACTTGCCTTGTGCCTTGCGCGCCAGGCCGCAATTCCTCCTGGTCAGGTGCTTGGTGATGCCGAGATGGAGAACATCGTCAATCAGCTTTTTGCATGTGACAATGTGAACTATGCCCCCGACGGTAAGGTCATCTTGTCTATTCTCCCTCAGAATGAGATAGAAAAACTGTTCAATTAATGCAATAAGTATACGAAAAAGCTGTGATTTTTGATATTTTTGATGTTAAAAAGGTAAATTCTTCTTCAAAAATGTGATAGAATTAAAAAATATTGTTACCTTTGTAGCGGATAATTCAATAAAGGCATAGAAACAACCAAATTAAATTACTGTAAAATAAAGAATCATGAAGAAATTATTGATCGTATTGGCTTTTGCCGGATTCACGATGACTTCAATGGCACAGGAGGAGGTTCCTGAATTGAAGCATAGCGTGGCTACTAATTCTTTCTGGAACAACTGGTTCATCCAGGCTGGTGTGCAGTGGGGCGTGTTCTACACTGGTGAGGAGCATGGCGACCACCTGACAAAGAATCCTTTCAAGGGATTCCGTTCAAGTCCTGAGTTGGCACTCGGTATCGGCAAGTGGTTCGTTCCCGAACTCGGTGCACGTTTGAAGTTCAACGGTATCTGGGGACGTACAGTTGATGAAAACGAGGTAAAAAAGTCCAACAAGTTCTGGAACATTCACCTGCAACCGTTGTTCAACTTGAGCAACATCATGTACGGCTATAATCCCGACCGCACTTGGAATGTGATTCCTTTTGCAGGTCTCGGCGTATCGCGCTCTTGCTCTGTTAACCTCTATACCATCGGCTTCAGCGTGGGTGTGCTCAACACATTCAAGATTTCCGACCGCACACAGCTGCATTTCGAACTGGGTTGGGATCGTCACGAGCCTGACTTTGACGGTGCTCATAAATATGGTGGTGTCAACGACGGACCTCGCGGATGGGATAGCCACGACAACATGCTCTATGCAGAGGTGGGTCTCACCTACAATGTAGGCAAGACCGGTTGGGACAAAGTACCCGATGTGAATGCCCTCAAGCAGCTCACACAGAGCCAGCTCGATGCACTGAACGCTCAGCTTGCTGATGCCAACAACACCATCAACAACCTCCGCGACGAGCTTGCAAAGAAGCCGACAATCATCGAGAAGCCTGCTGAGATCATCACAAAGTCTGTAAACGAATTCATCACCACTCCGATTTCTGTGTTCTTCAATCTTAACAAGACTGAGATCGCTGTGCTGAAAGACCTCGTTAACGTGAAGGCTCTTGCCAAGTTTGCCATCGAGAACGACCGCAACATCCTCGTTACAGGTTATGCCGACAGTGCAACAGGTACTCCCGAGCGCAACCAGTGGTTGTCTGAGAAGCGTGCTGAGCGCGTGAAGAACGAACTCATCGAAATGGGTGTTAAGCCTGAGAAGATCACTACCACTCACTATGGTGGCGTGGAGATCCTGACTCCGGTTGACTTCAACCGCCGTGCTACCGTTCAGATCACAGAAGACGAATAATCGTAACATAATTGAATAAAAAATCCGCATTCTGCTATCAGAATGCGGATTTTTTTTGTATTTTTGCAACCAAATCAATAACCACAACAACGAATAGTTATGATTTGGAATGAAAACATTGAGTGCATGAGCCGTGAGCAAATGCGCGAAGTACAGAGTATCAGGTTAAGGAAGATGGCTGATTATGTGTATCATAACACGCCGTTCTATCGTAAAAGATTTCAGGAAATGGGGTTGGAGCCGGGCGACATCAAGGATATCGACGATATCGTGAAGCTGCCTTTCACCAATAAGCTCGACCTGCGGGATAACTATCCTTTCGGATTGGCGGCGGAGCCGATGAGCCAGATTGTCAGGATACACGCCTCGTCGGGAACCACGGGAAAGCCCGTTGTGGTGCTCCATACGAGAAAAGACATTGCCATGTGGACGGAGAGCATCTCAAGGGCATTCACTGCCTATGGGGCTTCCAAGGACGACATCTTTCAGGTGTCCTATGGCTACGGGCTCTTCACGGGCGGTCTCGGAGCACATGACGGTGCCTCAAACATCGGTGCCAGCGTGATACCGATGTCTTCTGGCAACACCCAGAAGCAGATCACCCTGATGCACGATTTTGGAGCGTCAGTGCTCTGCTGCACTCCTTCTTATGCCATGTTCCTCGGCGAAGCCATGCGCGAGAGCGAGTGGCCGCGCGAAGACTTCAAGCTGCGGATAGGCTGTTTCGGTGCTGAGCCGTGGACGGAGAGCATGCGGCAGAAACTGGAGGAAACCCTCGGCATCAAGGCTTACGACCTGTATGGGCTGAGCGAGGTGGCTGGTCCCGGCGTGGGATTCGAATGCGAATGCCAGCATGGCACCCATCTCAACGAGGATTATTTCTATCCCGAAATCCTCGACCCGAATACCGGTGAGCCCTTGCCGGAGGGAACGGTGGGCGAACTCACGTTCACACACCTCACAAAACAGGGTATGCCGCTCTTGCGCTATCGTACGCACGACCTCACTGCCTTGCATTATGATAAATGTACGTGCGGGCGCACGCTCGTGCGCATGGATCGCATCCTCGGCCGCTGCGACGACATGCTCATCATCCGCGGCGTCAACGTGTTCCCGTCGCAGATCGAGGCAGTAATCCTCAGCCTGCCTGAGTTTGAACCGCATTTCGTCCTCACCGTCGACCGTGTGAACAACACTGACACCTCAGAACTGAAGGTGGAGGTGAAGGAGGAGTTCTTCACTGACGAGATGGCGCAGCTCGTCGGACTACAGCGCAAGTTGGAGGCTGAGCTGAGAAGTGTCATCGGCTTAGGCTTCAAGGTCAGGCTGGTTGAGCCGAAGAGCATTGAGCGGAGCACGGGCAAGGCAAAGCGCGTGTTCGACAACCGCAAGCTCTGACCGTCAGTCATCCTTTTTTTAAAAAACGCAAGCAGAACAATTATTAATCAAACGTTCAACAATGAAAGCAAAGCAAATATCCGTATTCTTAGAGAATAAGAGCGGCAGGCTCACCGAGGTGACCGACGTCATGGGAAGTGCAGGCATCAACATCTCAGCACTGAGCATTGCCGACAACAGCGATTTCGGCATCCTGCGCTGTATCGTCTCTGATCCCGATGCGGCTTACAAGGTGCTCAAAGCGGCGGGATTCGCCGTGAAGCTCACCGATGTCATCGGATTCACGTGTCCCAACACCAGCGGCTCGCTCGCATTGGTGCTCAGATGCCTCTCTGAGCAGGGCATCTTCATCGAGTATATGTACAGCTTCGCCAATGGTGATGTGGCGAACATCGTCATACGCCCATCCGACTTGGATGCCTGCGACCGCATCCTGGAGGACAAGAAGGTTGACCTGATCGCAGCCAGCGACCTCTACCGGTTGTGATTCGCAGGGCTGATCCTTTTGCGGTAGCGGCACTCTCGTTTCTTCAATGTGCCGCTACCGCAGCCCCGCAACGCATATCTTGCGATCTCCAATAGCCGTCCTCCCAAAGTAAATTAAATTAATTTACCGTTCAAATTAAATTAAATTGAAAAGCAAATTAAATTAAATTGCTGAGTAAATTAAATTAATTTACTGAGGCGAGCCATCGGTCTGATTGTTCCAAACAGTTGATAATGAGGAAGAAAGTCGCAGAAATGGAGAATTCATAG
Organism: Prevotella sp.; assembly: GCA_017471245.1. Taxonomy (GTDB): domain Bacteria; phylum Bacteroidota; class Bacteroidia; order Bacteroidales; family Bacteroidaceae; genus Prevotella. The sequence continues at coordinate 5,690 of JAFUVB010000050.1, read as the reverse complement.
CGGCACTTTCGAGTCATCAATGCGGCACATTGCCTCAGCAAATGCGGCACTTTACCTCAGCAAATCAAATTGATTTACTTTTCAAATCAATAAGAATTACTTTTCAAATCAATTTGAATTACCGCGCAAATCAACTTGATTTGCTGTTCCATCGCGGCGCTTCCATGCCACAATATCAGCACACTGCTTCTTATTTCTATTCTCTTGCTTCTTGCCTCTTGCTTCTTGCTTCTTGCCTCTTGCTTCTTGCTTCTTAAAAAACACCTCCTGCTTCTTATTTCTATTCTCTTGCTTCTTGTTACTTGTCATTTTTAGGAGTTAAGGAGTGAAGGAGTTAAGGAGTTAAGACAAATGTCTTGCTGCATACTGCTTGTACTCGAATGTATTCTCTAATCTTCTCACCTCTCACCTCTAAAAAACTCTAACCTCTTGCTTCTTGCCTCTTGCTTCTTGCTTCTTAAAAACACCCAAAAACACCAAATATCCACTTTTTTATGAAAAAGTTCCCGAAATATTTGGCAGTTTCGGGAAAAAGCACTACCTTTGCATCGCTTTTCTGAGCAAGGGCGTTTAGCTCAGCTGGTTTAGAGCATCTGCCTTACAAGCAGAGGGTCGGCGGTTCGAATCCGTCAACGCCCACACAGAGCCTCGCGATTTCCGCGAGGCATTTTTTTATCCTGAGAGCCATTGTCGGTGAATGAGCCTTATAGGTCTTATAAGTCTTATAGGTCACATAAGCCCTATTAGTCCTATTAGTCCCATTAGCCCCATTAGCCTTATTTTCCTCTCAGCCCAATGCTCGCCGCTGCGAGCCCTCTCAGCCCTAAACCTTCAGTTCTAAAAGATAAATAATCCTAATTCGCTTGCCAGTTTCGAATTAAATTGCTATCTTTGCACCCTATTGCAATTAATACGTATTATTATAGTAGATGAATCTTGATTTATTGACCGCCATCTCACCTATTGATGGGCGCTACAGAGGAAAAACAGAGCGGTTGGCTGATTACTTTTCAGAATATGCATTGATACGCTACCGCGTGCGAGTGGAGATAGAGTATTTTATCGCGTTGTGCGAATTGCCATTGCCGCAGTTAGAGAGTTTCGACCATGCTTTGTTCCCGGCATTGCGCGCCATCTATGCCGACTTTTCCGTTCAGGATGCACAGCGTGTGAAGGATATCGAGAAGATAACCAACCACGATGTCAAAGCCGTTGAGTATTTCATCAAGGAGAAGTACGATGCCATCGTAACACCCGCCAATCCTCAACTCTCGCCTCTGAAGGAATTCATCCATTTCGGTCTTACATCGCAGGATATCAACAACACCAGCGTCCCACTGTCGATCAAGGAGGCGCTCCACGATGTGTTCATCCCCATGGTGCAGGAGCTCATTGAGCAGCTGCACGAGTATGCCGAACAGTGGAAAGACGTGCCGATGCTTGCCAAGACGCACGGGCAGCCGGCTTCTCCCACCCGTCTGGGCAAGGAGGTGCAGGTGTTCGTCTATCGTCTCAGCCGTCAGTTGGAAGAACTGAAGAAGGTGGAGATCACGGCGAAGTTCGGCGGGGCCACAGGCAATTTCAATGCCCATCATGTGGCGTATCCCGAATACGACTGGCGCGATTTCGGCAACCGCTTCGTCAGCGACCGATTAGGATTGGTGCGCGAGCAGTTCACCACGCAGATCAGCAACTACGACCAGCTGGGAGCCCTCTTTGATGCCATGCGCCGCATCAACACCATCGTCATCGACCTCGACCGCGACTTCTGGATGTACATCTCGATGGAGTATTTCAAGCAGAAGATCAAGGAAGGCGAAGTAGGGTCGAGTGCCATGCCCCATAAGGTGAACCCCATTGACTTCGAGAACTCCGAGGGCAACATGGGTATGGCAGATGCCGTTCTCCAGTTCCTCGCCCAGAAGCTGCCCGTGAGCCGTCTGCAGCGCGACCTCACCGATTCCACCGTGCTCCGCAATGTGGGAGTGCCGATGGGTCATGCCATGATTGCCATCCAGAGCACGCTCAAGGGATTGCGCAAGCTGATTCTCAACGAGGCAAAGCTGGCAGAGGATCTTGACAACACTTGGGCTGTGGTGGCAGAGGCAATACAGACCATCCTGCGCCGAGAGGCTTACCCCCATCCCTACGAGGCACTGAAGGCGCTCACGCGCACCAATCGTCACATGACCGAGCAGACCATTCACGAGTTCATCCAGACGCTCGATGTCTCTGATGCCGTGAAGGCAGAGCTGATGGCCATCACGCCGTCTAACTATACGGGTATTTAAACACAGCGATAACATGCCTAAGCGATTAGGCTCTTGATAATTTTATTACTATTTTTTAATTATTTAAATTTAAGCGATTATGTCAGAAGAATTAGAAAACAAAACCGAAGGAAAGCCTGCAGAAAACCAGGCTAACGAAGGAAGCCGTGAGGGCTACCGTCCGTCAGGCTATTCCAGCAACTACCGAGCACCGGGACGTTCTCCGCGCCCGAGAATCCACACACAACGGTCTTATCCACCGAAAAACTACAGCAACAACGATGACGACAGTTTCCGCCCCGAAGGATTCGGAGCATCGCTGCAGTCGGATGCACCGCAGCGTTCCTACCGTCCCCGCAACAGCTATCAGCAGGGAGGCTACCAGTCGCGCCCGCAGGGTGGCTATCAGCCCCGTCAGCAGGGAGGCTATCGTCCACGCTATAATAACAACGACAATGAAGGAGGCTATCAGCCGCGCAACAACTACCAGCAGCGCCCGCAGGGTGGCTACCGTCCGCGCTACAACGAAGAGGGTGAGGGTGGCTATCAGTCGCATCAGCAGGGTTACGGTCCCCGTCAGCAGGGAGGCTATCAGCCGCGTGGCGGTTATCAGCAGCGCGGTGGCTACGGTCCCCGTCAGCAGGGTGGCTACAACAGCCGTGGCGGTTACCAGCAGGGCGGCTATCAGCAGCGTGGCGGTTATCAGCAGCGCGGCGGCTATAATGCCCGTCCCAAGCAGGGTGGCTATGATCCCAATGCTAAATACAGTCTGAAGAAGCGTATCGAATACAAGGAGATGCATATCGACCCGAATGAGCCGGTGCGTCTGAACAAATATCTTGCCAATGCCGGTATCTGCAGCCGTCGCGAAGCCGACGACCTGATACAGAACGGTGCCATCACCGTGAACGGACAGGTGGTTACTGAATTGGGTACCAAGGTGCTCCGCTCCGACGAGGTGGTATTCCAGGGCAAGCCGGTTTCTTTGGAGAAGAAGGTATACGTGCTGCTCAACAAGCCGAAGGACTATGTTACCACCAGCGACGATCCCCAGCAGCGCAAGACGGTGATGGATCTCGTGAAGAACGTATGCCCGGAGCGCATCTATCCTGTGGGACGTCTCGACCGCAACACCACTGGCGTGCTTCTCCTCACCAACGATGGCGACCTGGCAAGCAAACTCACTCATCCCAAGTTCCTGAAGAAGAAGGTATATCATGTGTTCCTCGACAAGCCCGTGGAGCCGCAGGATATGCAGAAGATTGCTGAGGGCGTAGACCTCGACGACGGCGAAGTGCATGCCGATGCCATTGAATATGCCAGCGATACCGACAAGAGTCAGGTGGGCATCGAGATCCACAGTGGCAAGAACCGCGTGGTGCGCCGCATCTTCGAGAATCTCGGCTATCGAGTGGTGAAGCTCGACCGCGTGCTCTTTGCCGGACTCACCAAGAAGAACCTCCGCCGCGGCGACTGGCGATTCCTCACAGAGAAAGAGGTTGACATGCTGAGCATGGGGGCATTCGAATAATATCGATAATCATTCGCAATTATGAAAAGGACAAAAGTCATCGATGCACTCAGCTGCACCGATTATGGAAAAGAAATAACCGTCATGGGGTGGGTGAGGACACACCGCAGCAGCAAGGCTGTCCACTTCATCGCCCTCAACGACGGCTCAACCGTCAAGAGTATACAGGTGGTGGTCGATCCGCAGGACGTCAGCGAGGAGCTGCTCAAGCAGATCACCACAGGCGCCTGCATCGGAGTGACGGGAACGCTCGTGGAGAGTCCTGCACAGGGACAGGCTTCCGAGATTCAGTGCAAGAGCATCTCTCTGTTCGGACCCTGTGGCAGCGACTATCCCATGCAGAAGAAAGGACAGAGTTTCGAATACATGCGTCAGTATGCGCATCTGCGTCTGCGCACCAACATCTTCGGGGCTGTGATGCGCATCCGTCACAACATGGCAATCGCCATCCATACTTATTTCCATGAGCATGGATTCTTCTATTTCCACTCACCGCTCATCACTGCCAGCGACTGCGAGGGAGCCGGCAACATGTTCCAGGTGACAACCAAGAATCTCTATGACCTGAAGAAGGATGAGAACGGAAAGATCATCTACTCCGACGACTTCTTCGGAGAGCAGACTTCGCTTACCGTCAGCGGACAGCTGGAAGGCGAGCTGGGCGCCACCGCATTGGGTGCCATCTACACCTTCGGTCCTACGTTCCGCGCAGAGAACTCCAACACCCCGCGCCATCTCGCTGAGTTCTGGATGGTGGAGCCTGAGGTGGCATTCATCGACCAGGAGGAACTCATGGACCTCGAAGAAGATTTCATCAAGTATTGCGTGCGGTGGGCTCTCGAAAACTGCAAGGACGACCTGGAGTTTATCAACAACAACAAGTTCATCACGCCTAACCACGACCTCATACCTCGTTTGGAGGGTGTGCTCAAGGAAACCTTCGTGCGCCTGTCCTACACCGACGGCATTCGCATCCTGCAAGATGCCATCAAGGCGGGCCGGAAGTTCGAGTTCCCGTGCGAGTGGGGCGACGACCTCGCTTCCGAGCACGAGCGCTATCTCGTGGAGGAGCATTTCAAGAAGCCGGTCATCATGACCGACTACCCCAGCTCGTTCAAGTCGTTCTACATGAAACAGAACGAGCCGACACCCGACGGAGGCTCCATCGGCTACCGTGGCACCGTGGCACCGGGTCCCACCATGCAAGGCACCGACGTGCTCTTCCCGCAGATCGGCGAGATCATCGGAGGCTCAGTGCGTGAGGAAAGCTACGACAAGCTGATGGCGGAGATTGAGCGCCGACAGATGGACATGACCCACCTGTGGTGGTATCTCGACACGCGCAAGTATGGCAGCTGTCCTCATGGCGGCTTCGGCTTGGGCTTTGAGCGCCTGATCCTCTTCGTCACCGGCATGCAGAACATCCGCGATGTCATCCCGTTCCCCAGAACTCCGAAGAACGCAGAGTTCTGATGGTGTTCATTTGAGAAGCAAGAGGCAAGAAGCAAGAAAATAGAGGCAAGAAGCAAGAGGCAAGAAGCAAGAAAATAGAGGCAAGAAGCAAGAGGCAAGAAGCAAGAGATATGTACTGAGATACATTGCTCTATACTCAAGCCAATTGCATTGCTCTATTCTCTTGCTTCTTGCTTCTTGCCTCTTGCTTCTCAAATAACCCTTCTTGCTTCTCAAATCTCTTGCCTCTTAATATAAATGTTCGCGCGCGTACATTTATATATTATATATACAGAAGTTCCTTGGAGTTCTTTTTCAGAAACGAATGAGAATAATTAGAACGAATTCAATCCACAAATTATAATAATTCGCATGATGGTTACATACATTATTCGTGTCAGGCCACCTTTGTGGCCGAATTTATTCTAATTATTCTC
>JAFUVB010000080.1 GCA_017471245.1 Prevotella sp. | reverse complement strand
TATTCAACGAAGTACCCCCTTTACCTACATAGTTGGCAAAGGGGGTATTTCTTTACCATGCCTGTGGCTGGATCCCATGCCAATGAACCAACCATCTGACCCCATAACTTTACGTCAACAATCAAATCTTCCATCGCCTCTGCACTGATAGAACAGCGTGTAACGCGATTTTGAAAGTCTTTTCTTATCCATATCTATAGTTTCATTTTAGCTTTCGCACCAAATAATTCATATTCGCCTACAAAGATACACATTTTTTAGAACTAATATAGTTACATGGGGGAAAAAATTCAAAAAACAAGACAACTTTTTTGAACTATATACTTGCATATCTGGAAAAAAATGATTACCTTTGTAGGAAAAAAGGGAAGTTATGCCAAGAAAGAATAGTGGAATGTGGTATGAGGTTCATCCGACACCAGTGAAGGGCGAGGACGGGAAGAACTTGGTGTATGTGCGTCCGAAGAGTGGAATGAAGCTGACGATGAGGCAGCTGGAAGAATACTGCGAGCGCACTTACAACCTGAGATATAGTGAGATGAGTCGAGCCTTCGATGTCTTCATCCGTGCGGCAGGAAGGTTCCTGGCTGAGGGCTACCGCATCGATACGCCCATCGGCTCGTTTGCCCCCAAGCTGTCGCTGACGAAGCAGGCGACGGATCCTGACGAGGTGAAGGACCGTGATGTGAGGCTCGACGGCGTGGAATACAACCCAGGCAAGTTCTGGAATGAGGAGATGAAGAAATGGCACGACGGCTTCCGTCGCTATCAGAATCCTGACACGCAGGAGATACTGGCCGACAAGGAGAAACTGGAGCAGATGATGCGTGAATGCATTCAGAAATATCATGGTTACATCACGGCTGGTCTGTTCGCCCGCTATACAGGATTGACCCTCTACTCGGCCCGCAAGCAGCTGAACGAGTGGACCAAGGGCGATAATCCCAAACTGCTGAAAACGCCTCGTGGCAAAGAGCATATTTACACGGAAATATAAGTTGGACATTAATATTTTTTGCGTTTGAAATCGGGTATAGTCACACGACCGTTTGCGTATAGGCGAACGGTCGTTTGCGTATAGGCAAGCGATGGAAAGGTACGGACTTTCTCCCTGTTACCCTTAACCCTTTCCCCTGCAAGCCTTAATCCGCGTACCTTTTAGCTTTAGTATTCTATCTTCACTGAAAATGGTTACGGTTACAGCTGTAACCATGTAACCGCTAAGAGGAGAAAACAAGGATTAAGACATCTTAATCTATTCATTTACAGATATTTATGCGGTTATTATATCTTGCTCGTAGAGGTATTGGTTACATGGTTACAGCTGTAACCATGTAACCGTTTGCTGTGAAAATGCCGGAATTATTTGGTCATCCCCTCAACTTTTCGTAACTTTGCACGTCGAAACTGAAAATGCTAACAATCAATATGACAACAGAAGAAATCAAGAAGATCGTTGATGACGAGCGCGCTGAGCAGCTGACTGCCCGCCTGTGCCGTCATTGGGAGGTGGCTACAGAGCGACTCGAGGCACTGGTTCAGGATATCGAAGCCGAGATGGACACCTGCGTCGAGGCAGAGATCTATGCTGCCGTGATGAGGATGCAGAGCAGCATGATGGCACTGATGGAGTTGAACAAGATACCCACAGCCTTCCTGTTTGCTGAGTATCTCGACCGCGTGGCCCAAACTGTCGCGAACACCAGCATGCGCCAATCAGTGATGACGTTGGCACAGCGTCTGCTGAGTGGGATGCCCTCCAAGCAAAAGGACTCTTTCTTCGAACTCGTGACCCAGATGCTGAAACAGCACCTGGCCTTGCCCAAGGAGCAACAGAAAGCCATCGAGCAGAAAGTGTTGTCCATGCAGCATGTCTTCGCTGTCTGCGCACAGTATCTGAATCCTGACGACCTGATGATGGTGGCCTCGATTATTCAGAATGTGAACACAGAAAACGACAATCCAGAAGAGGTTATAGGCCATCTGAAGACGATGCGCCAGGCGATGGAGGAACTCGCCACCAAGATGAGCGAGAGCCTACAGATGATGCTGATCTGGCTGGTAATCCTCATGATGCTGCCTGGACTGATGGTGAAGATGATGCAGCAAAGCCGGACAAAGAGTCAGGCAATGGCCCTGCTATTAGAAAAGGTACTCACACGTGTGCGTAAGAGCAAGGCGTGGGACCTCTATTGGGAGGATCATCGCAAGACACTCCGAGTGGTGAACGACAAGCTTTCGTGGAACGACATCATGACGACTGAACGCACCAGGGAGCGCGAGGAACTGGGCAAAGTGCCAGGAGGTCTGTTTGCCAAGTGGACGACTGACCGCGAGGCCTTCTTCGAGGAGTTCCTCGATGCCCACCTCAGCGACGACGACCTGCGATACTTCGTCTTCCACCTCGCTGCACTCTATGAGATTGCCCGAGAGTTGGATCCCACCACGAAGTTTGGCGAAGAGCAACTGGTGTATGACGACTTGCAGCGTATTGGCGAGGCCGTCTTGGAGGCAGCCAACAAACTCAACGACCTGGTGGCTGAGGCTTGGTTCCCCCACTATGAAGCCATGTGGAAGGAGCTGATTGAGAACGAAACGATCTTCGCCCACCTGAAAGTGACGCGTAAGAGTCCGCACAACAACCTCTTCACTGCCCGTTTCTTCTGCCACTTGGTGGGAGAAATGAAAAAGAGTGCAGTCTTCGGTGCCCATTCCGACCATAATCTGGCTGAAAAACTCACAGATCCATATCATGTGGACACTTATCGTAAGAATATCCAGGAAGGTATGGGTAAAGAAACAGTAAAAATACAACGAATTTTTAAATCTATCTACCTAAAGTACAACGACTTAGCGCATCCAAACAGCAGTTGCACCAAAAAGGGAAAATAATCCCACTTTTATAGTGCAATTCCCCTTGCGAAATTTGCCGCCGTAATCAATCGAAAGGAAAGATTATGGTACAAATGAGCAATTCATTTAGCGGCAAGCCTCGCCAGGCGAGCATGGCTGCTTACCGCCAACTGCTGGCGGAGAATCACGTGGAGGAAATCCTCCAGGATGTGAAGCAGAACAAAAATTTGGATCGCAAGAAGGAATTGCCTGTATGGCTGCCTCTTGCAGAGTGTTTTAGTAATGGTACGCGTAAGGCCGAAGACGCTCAGCCCTCAGGACTCTACTTCCTCGATATCGACGAGAAAGGCCTGACAGAGCAGCTTTGGAATAAGGTACGCGAGGAGAACCTCATTGAGGAATTCCGAATCGTGTACTTTGCCGAGAGTGCTGGAGGTGGAACCCACATCTGGGCTTGGCGCACACCAGGACTATCTATCGAGGAGGACATCCAGAAGCTGGCGAGTCGGCTGGGTGTCAGTTACGACTCGCATGTAACAGATCTGGCCCGTTGCTGTTTCATGGTTTCTGAGCAGTATGTGAAGCTGTTGGATCCTGTGGTCTTTGAGCCTCTGAGTGAGGAGCTGCGTGAACTCTATGCCACACCTATTATTAATAAGGTGGAGCCGACGGAGACGAAGAATTCTCAATTGTCAATTATCAATTCTCAATTGTCAATGAATTACAAGGGCATTCCTTACGAAAAGATTGTTCAGGCCTTGCTCTGGAAGTTGGGTTACGGCGATGCTCCTGCCGAGGGTGAGCGCAATACGGCCCTCTACACCATGAGCCGTTATCTGCGATTCATCTGCGATTTCGACGAACAGAAGCTCTTCCAGATTCTGCCCCATTGGGGATTGGCTGACCACGAGGTGCTCTCCACCATCAAGAGTGCTGTGGGCAGTGTCCGTCCCACAGAGATGCCTTCGCAGATGAAAGATGTTCTCGCATTCTTGGGTGCGGCTGGGGAAGATGGGACCGAGGAATCGGATGAATCTCTCGCTACACCCGTCAATCAAGAGTTGCCTGGTATTCTTCAGGATCTGGCCGATCATGCTCCAGAGGAGTTCAAGGAGGCGACGCTGATCGCTGCGATGCCCATGCTAGGCACATTGGCAACAAGTGTTCGAGCCAAGTATCGCGATGGAAAGTTGAACTCTCCGAGTTTCATCGTCGATATCGAGGCACCTCAGGCCACAGGTAAGTCGTTCGTCGACAATGAGTTCGAGCTGCTGATGGACCCCATCATCAAGCAGGACGAGGTGGAATGGCAGAAGGAGATTGAGTACTCGTTGGCCAAGAAGGATGGTCAGGAGGTGGAAAATCCCTGCTCCAACATCCGCATCATCGAGCCCAACATTGGTGTATCGGCCTTCTTGGAGCGAGCCCTCTATGCCAAAGGCAAGCATCTCTTCACCTATGCCCCTGAGATTGAGACGGTGCTGAAGAACAACAAGGGTGGTGCATGGACGGAGAAGAACGATCTGTTCCGACTCGCCTACGATAACAAACCTTGGGGTCAGCATCGCATCTCGAAGGACTCGTTCTCTGGTAAGGTTACCTTGTTTTATAACATGGTGATGTGTGGAACGCCCAACAAGTGCCGGGCCTTCTTTGCGGATGCCGAGAGTGGTTTGGTGAGCCGAGTAACACCTGTACAGTTGCCCGACATGATTGGTGCCAAGATGCCAGAGTTCAAGGTCTGGACCAAGGAGGAAGAAGAGAAGGTGAAGCGTCTGTGTCTCTGCTTGATGGACGAGGAGGGCGAGGTGGATCTGCCTCTCATCAACCAGGCCATCGAGGAGTGGGACGAGTCGAAGCGTCAGGAGTATCTGCAAACGCTACGACCTTCGATTGATGTGCTTCGTCGTCGAGCTGCCCTCAACGGTTTCCGAGCAGGTTTGGTTGCCTATCTGCTGGAAGGTCGTCAGGAGACGGAGCGTGCCATCAAGTTTGCCCTCTGGTATGCTGAGCGTTGTTTCTACTACCAGTTGCTGATCTATGGCGACAAGATAGACGCCCTGCACAACGGCCAACTGAGTCTACAGGCCTCGAAGGGCAATATCCGCTATCTGGATATCCTGCCCAAGGAGTTCACCAAGGAGGATCTAGTGAGCCTGCGCCTCTCCAACAACGAGTCGCCCGTGGTGAAAACCATCATCTGTCGCTGGGTCAAAGAGAAGATGGTCGAGAAAATCGGTACCAACCTCTGGCGAAAGTGCTCTTAAACAAAAGGTGAAGCCGGATGCGATTTGCATCCGGCTTTTTTTATTCTTTACATAAAACGTTGCCTGAACCAAAGAGAGAAAACAGGGTCTGTAATATAGAGTTGACGCATTTCTGAATAGATAAGATCACGCTCGATAAGGGCATCACGTAGGCGCACCATATTAGAGGGACTGCCCAAGTCAAACTGGCTACGCACATTCTTCTCATTGTAGCCTGAGTGTATGCCAGAAACAATGGCACGTAGCAAATTCATCTGATAGCCAGAAAGTGGCTCTATCTGTTGCATATAAAGAGCCTCGTTGGTACTTATCAATTCCTTAATGGCTAATGGCAACAATTCATCTGTTGCTGTTCCACCTTGAGGCGTATGGTTTAAGACAATGGAAGCCAAATGCTGAACGTATGAAGGATAGAGCTCAACAGATTCACAGATCTTCGTTACCAACTCTTCAGAGATATTTCGACCTGCGCTCTCGAAATGGCTAACAATATAGCCCGTCCAGTCGGATATAGGAATCTTCTGTAGCCACATCAAGTCACCAAACTGATAGAACGGCATACTTCGATTAAGGAATATCTTACTCATCATGTGACGTTTGCTGCCAAAAAGACAATAAGACGTATAGTGGTGATGCTGCCAGACGGAACGTAGCCTTGCCTGAACAGTCTTAGTATCCTCAAATTCGCCTACTTGTTGAAACTCGTCAATACATACAACTATGTGACGGTCTTTGCGCTTGGCAATCACCTCAACCATATTCAGTATTTCTTCTGGGTTATGCGTTTCAGGAGTGATGCCAAGAGACACGCTGATATCAGAGTTTGGATCTACGGGAAAGTGGATTCTAGGCGTGAGCCTTGTTAGAAAATCTTTGGCCTCATCCATCCACAACTGAACTTTGGTAGCCGTCTGTTTCAATACCGCTGCTGCCAAGACATTATAGAAATCGTATTCGCTCTTACAGCCAAATATATCCAATCGAACAGTAATGATATCGCTACCCTCTAACTGTCGGCATACATGATCCACCAATGATGTTTTGCCCCAACGACGAGGAGATATCAAAATAGAGTTGATACCATTCTCAAAATTCTGTTTCAGGCGACGGGTTTCTTCCTCACGTCCTGTGAAATTGTAGTCTGTAACGGCTACTCCATAAACAAAACTTTTCTCCATAACTTACTGAATTTGAGGACAAAGATAGTGAAAAAGATGCAATTTCACAAACTTGTGAATCACAAACTTGTGAAATTTAAGAATTATTATATCATCGAATCAATTCGCAGATCTTGCACTAATCTTCTCTGCGCCATTCATCAAAACTTTGATATTGGAATTACATTTATCTTATACCCGTCTTTTTCTATGGTGCGCTCATCGTTGTTCGTGACGATGACAAGATTGTCGCACTTTAGTTCCCCAGCACATTCAACAAGGCTGTCCACCTCTCGTTTTTCTGTCTTAGGACTGCTCATGTCATAGCACACTTGTACCAGGCGTTCTACATGGGGCCCTTTCCGCAAAACGAAATCCACCTCCTTGTCGTTACGTGAGCGATAATAGAACATAGTCTTGTCTGTGTCGTATCCTCGTCGTATCAGTTCGATGAACACTTGGTTCTCCATCAGACGCCCCAAGTTCTCACTCAATGCGAATGCTTTGGCAGCCACAAAACCGTTGTCCACCACATAGACCTTTCGTGGAGCCTTCTTCATCAACTTCAGTTTGTTATTATATCGGGGCAGAAAATAGAAGAGGTATGGTTCATGCAGATAGTCCATGAACTTCTTGGTGGTGTTGACACTTGCAAATCCCAGTTCTTCTGTCAGATCGTTGGCAGTAACAGGATTACAGAAGTTTGAGACCAGATACATGGCCAGATTGTTCAAATCCGTGATGTTTCGGACGTTATGGCGCTTAGCCACATCTTTCCATACGATAGAGTCAAACAGCGTATCGAGATAGCTGCGTGTCAGTTGTCGCGATGCCACCACCTCTGGATAGCCGCCATTTCTCATATAGTCATCCGTCAACACAGAGGCATCCGTTTGCTGCTCTGGTTTCAGCGCCTTGAGGTCGATTTTGTTCCAGTCGAAAAACTCTTCAAGGCTGAAGGGCAGCATCTCCACCTGAAGATACTTGCCTGTCAGCACCGTTGCCATCTCACTGCTAAGCATTTTTGCATTGCTACCGGTGATAACAAGATTCTTCCCCAAACGATAGAGTTCGCTGACCCACAAATCCCATGCATCAAGGTTCTGAACCTCGTCAAGCAGAATATATTCGTAGCCAGGATAAACATCGTCCAACATCCGCATAACAAGGTTTGCATCCCAAGCGTCCAACAGCGGCTGAATGTCGAAGTTCAGGTAGGCGAAATTCTTGTTTCGAAGCATCAGTAACGCCTGAGTAGATTTGCCAACACGTCGAGGGCCTGTTATCAATTTAATAAGGTGACTGCTCAGCAACGTGTCTGCATCCTGGCTGTTCCGGCGCGTCAGATAAGGACGCGATAATAGTTCATCACGCTCCTTTCGTTGGTTCAGAATGATTGTCTTCATACTTTTTATATCTTTATTTCGCCGGTAAAATTACTATTTTTTATTCAATTATATATGTATATTGCATAAATTTTATGCTTTTTTATGCAGTACGAAGTGCTTGTTGAGTATTTTTTGAGTAAATACTATCAGAAGCCTATTTTATGCCTATGCGGTGTATCCAATTGTTCTTCTTTCCCGAAACCAAGCAGAATCTCCAAAGGTTTTCCTGTATCACCATGCAAAATGCTGTTGATGGAGTATTTGCGAGCCACGTTCTCTATCTGACCGCCACTGAAGTCGAACTTGCTGGCCAATTCGTATGCATCTTGTTCACAGAGATCGGATATCAACTTAGCCAAATACTTGATTTCCTGCTTGGCCTTGTTCATAAAGGTCTTGCTCATCTTGGAGTCTCTCGACGACTCCACTACGCGCTCCAATGCTTGGAGCAATGTCATTTCATTCTTTACTGTTCTTGCCATACTTTTTTCGTTTGATGTATCCCTAATATAGACACATCAAGCGAAATATTCAAAAAACAGGGCAACTTTTTTACGTCTTACTAAGCCACTCTGACATAAACTTATCGTAAACCTCATAAACGCCTTGCTGATGAGTTAGCAATTGTTTCTCCACGAGAGTCCTTGCCGACTTCTGCACACTGCTAGCGGAAGAAAGATGGTATCGTTTGACAAATGTGCCCCCCGTAATCTGCCTGGCTTTGCCTTCACAACTGACAGCAACAAGCAGGTCACGCTGACGTGCTGTCAATTGATATAGTAAATCTTTATAAGCCTCTTCATTCTGATTAATAATTTGTTGTACCGCCTTATCAACATCACTAACTACAACATTGTCCTTTGTTGCAAATAGCTGGTTAAGCACCTTTTGCAAATACCAGGTTGTACCATCAAACCGTTCATAGATAGCACTTACTACGCCATCGGCAATCTGCTTCCCAGCCTTTTCAAAATGATTTTTTGCAAAGGACTCATACTCTTGCAGTGCTACAGGCTTCAAAAACATCAGCGAAACGCTTTGGTAAAAAGGCCTTGCAGGCGACGAGAACATTTCACTCATCATGCTTTTCTGCGACCCTGAGAATACAAAGACGGCATTACGGCAATCCTGTACATAGGTTCTCATCAGTTCTTCTATGTTCTGCTCAGGGTAGTCGGCAATTGCCTGAAACTCGTCGATGGCAACAATACACTTTTTGTCTGCCGACTTCAGATAATTGAAAATCTCTTCCAAGGTAAAGTTAGGCGATTTAATATCCCCCACTCCTATATTCCAACTAGCATTGCCCTGTCCGTCGAAAGAGATGCCTGTGCGCAGAGATGTCACAAAACGCAAAAAACCGTCGATGGCAGATTGCCCACGTGGTTTCAGCCGATTTACGATACCTTGTCCCATACGATATACCATATCCTGCAGATTCTTGGTGGCATAGATATCTATCAGAAAGGTATAATATCGGTCTTGTATTTCCTTCTGGGCAAAGCAATGGTGAATGAGTCCTGTTTTGCCCATACGTCGTGGTGAGATAAGTGCTGTATGATTGCCATTGGTTAACAACGAAACCAACTCCTGAGTCTCAGATCTACGATCACAGAAATATGCAGCCGACTCGTAGCCATAGGTGATGAAAGGATTCTCTATCATAATCAGAATGGATGTTTTGACGCTGCAAATATACAAGTTATTATTTGAAATTCAAAACAATTATCCAAAAAAGATTATCCATTTTGGATAATTTGTATAATTATCTATAATTTATTGTTCAACACCTTTAGGATTCTTTCTAGTTTCTCTATGCGTGTACCTCCCGACTTCGTGACGATAATCTCTGCGCTCCACCCTATCAGATCACCAACGGCACTACTGGAAAGCGTCGTGATCTTCTTTCCATTCGTATCGTATACATGATACCAGCTGCCAGCATTATCGATATAGGATATCTGCCTCTGCTGAGCTACAGCGATATTGGCAAATAACAATGCCAAGAAAAATAAAAAGTATTTCTTCATCACTTTATATCGATGCAACAACCTGAGGGAATTGCAGGATTCTGTCTGCATTTGACTCGTTGAAAAGCAAGTGCACAAAGTCACGCCTTTTGTGGTTCAAATCAATCTCCTGTAGCTGTTCTGCTATGGTTGCCTTCAGCTCTTCAATGGATGTGATACCCGTTCTTGCAAGCAAGAAGTCAAGATTAGGCTTTGTTTTTGAGAGTAGGAAGATGGCATCATAGAAGTCGCGTCCCTTCTGGCGGGCTAAAATGGCAGCGAACTTCATGGCGCATAACACATCCACAGGCGGCACTTGAATGCCAAAGAAGAATCCCATTCTATTCACATTCGCCACCACAGGCCGATACTGTATGCCCTGATCCTGTGCCTCAATCTTCAACAGCAAGCGCTCGTCACGATGGCCTGTCAATTCCAAATCAAATAGCATCTGGGGAAAATACAGATTACGACGAAAGGCCGTCAGATGTGGATTGGGCTTGTCGCGCGTTTCTACTTCCACATCGTTCTGACGCAGATACAGCACTACGCTGTCAGTCATCGCCATAAACTCGTCTTCACTCAGGTCCTTACAGTCGAAATCAAGATCCTCAGAGAATCGGTCGATACCCTGTATGAGTCTTAGGTTCGTCCCACCGATAAACGATACCTTATTAATATAAGGTGTTGTTGCCAGATGATCGAGAATCAGCAGTTGCAGGTATTCCTTCAACATATAGCGGTCGAAGCGACTTTCCCGTGCAATAGCTGGTGGGAAGAAACTGCGTATGAATTCGAGGTCAATCATATTCCATAAACCTTTAATAATCGACGTACTCTTTGTGCCAGAACCTTGCTACCAATTCTTGTGAGATAGTCTGAGAAACGTTCCTTGTTGAACTCACTTTGCATATAGTCTTCGTCAAGTCGGAGCTCCTCCATATCCTGTTCCGTCTTGTAGTACGGATTCAGATAGAGAAGGTCCAGCAGCGCCTTTTCAGGTGTAGCAAACAGCAGGCCACGTCCGTTTTGCATCATCTTAATCTCATAGCCGAAATAAAGTGGCGTCTTCACATTCTGATAGTGGAAGGTGCCAAAGTCGTTCTCGAATCTGGCGGTCTTTAAGGTTGTCACACTCGTCAGTTGCACCACTTCTTCAGGTATCATCCCATAGAACGACAGGGCACTGTGCAGGCTGATGTAGGATGGAGTATAGATGCGGTTTGCTACATAACGTGAGAAGTCGGGCGTTTGGCGATACTCAGGGAACGCATAATACTGATTCCGTAACTTCACGAGCAGGCCTTTCCGGCACCAACGAGTCAGGTTGTTACGGTCGAAATCCTTCTCCCATAACAGCACCTGATTGATGTTGAAACACCCCATCGGATACATCCGTTCCCTAAATGTCAGAAAGTCCACAACACTCGTTTTGTTTCTAAAACTCTGCAAATATAGTGATTTTTCGGAATAAAACCAAGAAAATGTGAGAGAATTTTAGCATTAACTTACTTTTTCACCATATTTGATGAAACTACAATAAATATAAGCGACTCGTGCAAATATTTTTGCGAGAGTTTGATACTTTTATATGCAAAGTTCAACTTTGCCCCAACTATTTCATTTCTCTTCAATCTTTCACAAAAGTCTCTTTGAGTCTTTGATATGCCGCTTTAGAATGAAAATAGCAAGGACAAAATGTTAAATTTGGAATAAAATCGCGCTTATTCCGCTAAAAGTACCAATTTTTAGTGGGTTTTAGCGAAATAAATGCATATTTTACAATACGGCGCGGATGGGGGATTGGAGGAAGTCTATGAGGAGATAGCCGTTATAGACCAGGAGGTAGGCGGTGAGGGCGAGGACTGAGAGCTGTAGGAGCTGGTGACGGCCTCCATGGGAGCGTTTGAAAGCATAGGCGATGGCGAAG
>JAFUVB010000049.1 GCA_017471245.1 Prevotella sp. | reverse complement strand
AGATCTATCGGATGAGCATCTTGCACTTCCTCGTGGATGTGAAGATGCAGTTACCACACTACTTCAGGAGAAGAATGTTGCTTATCGGTTTGAGGAAAAGACGAATCACGGTAGGGCAATATCCATTCATTTTAATGGCGTACTACGCGAGAATCAGCAAGAAGCAGTCAATGTTTTAGCTTTGAATAACACAGGTGTACTCTCAGCGACAACTGCTTTTGGAAAGACGGTGGCTGCCATAGGTCTCATAGCTGAGCATAGCGTCAACACATTGATACTTGTGCACACAAAAGCATTGCTTGATCAATGGAGGCAGAGACTCGAACAATTCCTTGTCATTGATGACGTGCCTGTAATTGAGAAAGGCAAACACAAGAAGAACCTTTCGCCTATTGGCACGCTATCCTCAACAGGTAACAAACTTCATGGCATTATCGACATCGCCCTCATGCAGTCGTGTATTACAGATGGCGAAGTAAAACCCTTCGTCAAAGACTATGGATTGGTTATTGCCGATGAGTGTCACCACGTTTCTGCAGTCAACTTCGAGCAGATTCTGAAGGCCGTCAACGCCCGATATGTTTACGGCCTGACTGCTACCCCTATCCGAAAAGACGGACATCAGCCCATCATCTTTATGCAATGCGGTCCAATTAGGTATAATGCCGATGCCAAGGCTCAGATGCGAGACCAGTCATTTCAGCGATTGTTGGTTCCGCGATTTACACCTTTCAGACCAGTAAGCGGTGAAGACCTTTCGTTTACGAAGATGGTCCAACAACTGGCAGAAGACGAATATCGCAATCTGTTCATCGTGAAGGATGTTATCGAGGTGCTGAAAGAGGGGCGTTCACCGATTATATTGACAAGTAGGACGGCTCATGTTGAAATCCTTGCAGGCCTTCTCAAACCGCATTGTCCTAATGTCGTTACCCTCGTAGGTTCTGAGAGTACTAAGGAGAAACGCCAGAAGATGGAGCAACTACAATCCATACCCTCCTCGGAGCCGCTTGTCATCGTTGCCACTGGCAAATATGTGGGTGAGGGCTTTGACTACGCACGTCTTGATACCTTGTTTCTGGTTTCACCCGTTGCTTGGAAAGGCATTGTGGCCCAGTATGCAGGTCGATTGCATCGAGAGTTTGAAGGTAAGCAAGATGTGCAAATCTATGACTACATTGATATTCGTGTTCCTGTTTGCGAGTCCATGTACCGCAAACGTCTGAAGGGCTATGCCTCCATCGGCTATAGGATTCGGAACAACGAGATGTTTGATAATTTGTTCCCCACAACTGATTTAATCTATGATGGACTAAACTATGTCGCACCATTTGTTTCTGACCTTTCGCAGTGTAAGCGTTCTGTTGTTATCTCATGTCCGAAAGTCAGGGTTGGCAGACCGGCGCAAATTGCAGAACGGCTTGTTGACATGGCTGCAAATGGCATAGAGATTGTACTTTATACCAAAGAGGAGAACGACGACACTCTCCGTTTACAACATCAAGGAATAAGAGTCGTCATCTTCGATCACCTTTCCCTACACGCTGCCATCATTGACAAGAGTACAATTTGGTACGGCAGTGTTAATATCCTCGGTTTCCATTCCATCGAAGATAATCTCATCAGGTTCAAGAACCCAGAGATTGCCACAAGTCTTCTCGAAACACTTCATAAAAACTCATGGGCATCTTAGTCCAGCGGAGTAGTGCTAAATTCACTTGTTTGTTTGGCAAAGGGACAGAAAACGAAAATGCTGTAACTTTACCTCATTAAAGTATTGAACTGAATACAACAATCTTGTCGTCAGTTCTCCTAATTTGCAATCAGCTCGTCAAACTTTTTAGGGAAAAGTTTGATTACGTCATATATGTCTTCTATTGTTGTGGACGAAACTATCAGAAATCGTCCTCTTTACTCCTTGCTTTCAGATAAAACTGATATAGTTTCTTTCCTATCTTGTCTTTTCGGAATGTCCGCTCATGCTCGATGGGGATTGTAGATAGACGAACTTTTGCTATGCCATTCCTAATTAGTTCAAATTGCTCTTGGCTGATTCTAAATTGGGCAGTGGAATTAATTTCTGTGACGGGTGACATCATGTTGCCAACCATGATGCCTGCCGATTCGCTGCCATTCCCTATTAAATCACCTTGCAACTTGATGACCTCTCCATCGAAGTTCTTTATCAGCATCGTGGGTTCCTTCAAAAACTTCATGCGGTCAGAACGGACGGTTGCAATGATATAGTAGGCTGTATCCTGTTTAGTTACGCTATACTTCATGCTACATCCCTCCGCAGCGAGTGGACGATAAGTGTAGCTGACCGTTTGTGCTTTGACTACTAATCCAATAGTGAAAAATATAATTATAAAGAATTTCTTCATCGTAACTTCCCAATTTATAGTTTAATGTCCTTTCCTTTGTTCTTGTTGACCTCTCGTCCTCTCGTCATAAGTTTAAGCCATGCAGCCGAGAAAGTTAGTTTATCTTCAATCTTTGGGTGGTTTGGATTATGGTGAGCATACTTGATTAACTCGTTACGATATTTGGACTTTACGTTCGCAACAGAGTTGTTAATAATATAATTCATGTCAAAACCTTCTTTGGCAAGTTCCTTTTCCAATTCTTTTTCCTCCTCACTTTGTTCGTGCAGAAAGTCAAATTTGTCTTCAAATGTAATTGATTCCCCACATACTCTTTGGCCATTGATTTCTACATCTATGTACAAGTATTCCATCGGTGTTGAAAGCATTGCGCCTGCACCATTTGGAGCTTTAAGTGTAAAATCAATGACACACAGCGAGTCTGATTTGTAAACCGTGTGAGTGTTGACCAGTTCTGCCTCGTCCGCACAATTAACCATTTCTTTCATCATAATTTTCAGATGTTCCATTGCTTCATCCTCAATACTTTTGGAACAGGACATGCACATCAGAATGAGTGCGAAAAGAATAAACTTCTTCATAAGCATATCTATTTTTATTTGTTTTATATTGGCGTAGTAAACTTACATTTCGGGTAGTTCGAGCAACCGAGGAAATAGCCGTAACGGCCTCTACGCTCGACCAGTTGTCCGCCACATTTGGGGCAGATGCCATTGTAGATTTGGTAGTTCTTGCGGCCGATGCTCTCGTAAACCTTGTTCAGATGTTCTTTGCGGGTATCCTTAGTTTCGATGGCGGCAGCGTTGAGAATGGCTGCGAGGCTCTGCACTTCAGCAGGTGTCATGACGGGACTGCGGTGACTATATATCTCGTCGAGCAGTTGGCCGGCATAGATAACCTTACCACGCGTATTACAGCGCAAATTCGCACCGTGCAGGAAAACAACAATCGGAATAAAATCATTGACGGACTTGCAGAACAGACTGGCCAATGCTTTGACGTGGGAGTAGTTTTGCTTTAATGGATTCCCGAAATGGTATTTGTAACCGTACATGTTCTTTGTCCACTGGTCGCTGTCGTCATTGCCGTAAATCCAGCCTGTATAGTTCTTGGTCTCTATCACAAAGATTCCGTATGGGGAGATAACGACATGGTCAATCTGTACGAAATAACCGTTGCGCTGTAGCACGATGTCGTTCCAAATGTAGTATTCGTCGGGCAGTTGTTTCAAGATGGAGAATACTCGTTGCTCACCACGCCTTCCACGATATTCGGCTTGGCTGGGCAGCAGTTTTGCGAGGTAGTACAAGCCTACAACAATCGCAATCGCCAGTATGGGAAATAATATCTGCTCCATCTGTTCCTTGTCCTTTGGGGTACGAAAGAAGCGTGAACTTCTTTATCCCATCCGAAGGCTGTAGGAGATGCCCATTAATGCAGATAAATCCGCCCACGCCTATCGCGTGGGCATTCATCATCTATTCATCATTAATGTTCATTCTCAAACTCCTACATTCTCGAATGTCGAATAAATAGCGAACGCCATTTCTTAACCCGCAATGTCAATTCGGAAACCGCACGAGTGCGAAATCCAACGGCAAAATTACGCAAAATCCAGCAAAAGACCAAACCTTTGCCGTTCTTTTGCGTATTATTTTTGCTTGTGGTATAGTGGTTTACTTTGTTATCAATGCCGTTTTACGTTGCAACGGATGCTGTTTCGCGGTACGAAACAGCTTGGATCGCGGTACAAAACGGTTGGAATCGCGGTACAAAAGCGTCGTTTTCGCAACTCTTGGCTACAAGCAAAAGGGCTTGCGCTTGGAAGCAAAAGACCGTGCGGCTGTAAGCAAAAGGGCTTGCGCTTACATGCAAAATCCGTTGGACTTTCTGAGCGATTATGTCTCGGTGTAGATGTATGTGCCGCCCATCCTGGTGCGCAGCAGTCGTGGCACATCGCCTTGGCACCACGCATCGAGTTGTTTGCGGGCTGAATGATAGGTCAGGCCACTGTGGCGCATGAAAGAGCGCACATCTGCATAGCCCCGCTCGTCAAGGCATCGCTGCAAGGCACGCCCTAAGTGGGCCGTGTCTGCCGACAGCTTCTGAGTGTCGGGATTGCCCACAGGGCGGAAACCATTCGTCCAGTGAGCTACTTTCTTTACAAACTCGCTCGTAGGTGTGAACTCGATGCCCTGCAGTAACACATCGAGACTGCCCACCCTGTCGGCCGTAGTCTTCTCGCTTCGCAGTCCAATCTTCGGCGCAAACGAGCCGAAGGGCGTCTCTATGCGGTTGCCGTCGCCCAGCCAGATCTTCGTGGCCTCCATGAATACATCAAGCACACGGGTCATCTCACCCGGTTGCAGGGCGAAGTTGCGGGCGCAATACTCGTCGAGCTCCGCCAGCGTACGGCGGCGCAGCCCACAGGGGCGCACATACACGTAGTTTCGTCCCTCTTTGTCTTTCAGTGGTGCAGGATGCACCTCAAACAACATTCCGTCTTCTTTGCGTGGCATGATTTTTCTTTTTGTGCCTGCAAAGGTAAACATTTTTTGCGACATAACCAAAAACAGTGTGGTCATGCCCCAGATTATTTCGACAGGATACCCGTTTCTTTGTCGCTGTGGTTCATGGAGCGCTGGATGTCACGATACTTGCGTCCGTGGTCAAGTCGGCAGGTCAGTTTGAGGGTCAGCATGTTGCCATAGTCGCGATAGTGCTGTGATATTTCTTTCTGAACATAGCGGCTTACGACCTCAGTCTTGTTTGTCAGAGGATGTTGGCTGAAGGGATGCTGTGCATAGAGGGAGATGGAGAAGGCGTCGTTCATACGATAGTTACAGGTGAAGTGCCATGCTTGTGCCTGATGACCGCGATGTTCTCCCTCCATAAAGTTCCATCCATTATCAGCGTATGCACCAAGCGTCCATCGGCCAAGAAAGGCCTGCAACGAGCAGCCACCGTTGAAAGAGGTATAGGTGTGTGTATAGTCCTCACCGAAATTAAAGAAACGGTAGATGCCGCCATAGACAGTCGCTGTCAGTTTCTTTAGAATAATGTCCCACTGGTTATAGGTGTCAATGTAGAAAAAATTACATTCGTTATCCGCATTGGTCTGCGTCTGATAGAAGTGATCGTCTTGACGGATGTACTTCTCCATGCTGCAATGTGGATTCAGACGGTAATAGCCTTGTAGTTCGGAGGTGAATCGGGGGGTGGAATAAGAGAGCTTTAGTTGGTGGGAGACGACTCGGTTTGGGTGAATATTCGGATTGCCAAGAATGGTCTCCACCGCATTCTGCTTGATGCTGACGTTACTGACAAGGGCTATCTGGGACGTGTGCTGCGTGATTTCGAAGTCGTATTTCACCTTTAGCCTGTTGGTCAGGGGATAGCTGACGGTGAACTTGGGACGGAAGAACCAGTAATCCTGCGTCGCATCCCCCTGTCGATAGTACCGCCGACTGGCACCAAGACCGCCTATCAACGAGAGCTGTCCAAGGTGTCCTTTCAGCTGTGAGAAGAGATAAAGGCTGGAAGTGTGCATATCATTTGTCGCATCAACATCTCCTTGATATCTATTATGGCTATATCGCTGCCCATATTGTGCTCCAGCGGAAACGGTAAAGGTCTTTAGCTGGTTTTCATAGAGAGCCTCGCTCCAAAGGGAGTAAGTCTGTCCGTCTATTTCATAACGATATTCTGCACCTTCATTATTCTCCGTATCTCCAGCGGTATTGATGTACGTCCCCACGACATTCGCAGTCAACGACTGATGGCGGCGGAAGTCTTGATGGTAATAGAAATCGAGCGATGGCGAACTACTGCGGGATGATGAATGCTCGTCATAGGGATTATCATTAATCATCATGATTGCATTTCTGCGTTGTGGTTGTATATCGTTGCTTCCTGAAAGTTTGGTCTGAAAAACATAGTTCGAGTCGCTCAGACTATAGGTCAGCTGCGCATTGTGGCTAATATTCTTACTCTTTTTGTTCAGACTATAGCGATGAATAGAGGTGATGTCGCCTGATTCCAACTCATAAGAGGCTTGCTCATCGTATTCTGCGCCCTTGAAGTTGTGATAGTCAAAGTCATAACTGAGTGCAAACTCACTGCGACCGTGATTGATTTTGCCGAAGAGCGACTCGTTGCCATTCACTGTGGTGAGCGTATTGGTCAATTGGCTGCCGACGACATAGCCACTCACAGGTTTCTTTACCCTTATATTAATAATGTATGCGATGTCCTCGCCATACCGCACACCTGGATTGTCGATAAATTCAATATGGTCGATTCCTTGCATGTCGAGCGTCTGCAAGTCCTCGCGTGAAGCAATGATGTCGTTGATGCGCACCTGCACTGTACCAAGATTCGTCAATGCCGTAATGGAATTTTGAGCCTCATCCACGCGGATGTGAGGCAGAGTGAGTTTTGCCAATAGTGAATAACCGTTGGCAGAGTTCTCTATCTGCTGTTTCGTGGGATAGATCCATTGGCCATCCACCTTTTGTATAGTACGTGCGCCCTTTACTGTCACCTCGTCGAGGGTGACTGTTTTTTCTGTGTCTTGAGCTGCTGAGGTCAATGCGCAAACAACCAACAAACAAAACAATAATCTCTTCATATCTTGCATTTTTGCTGCGAAGGTACGAAGAGATTCCTTTATTATCGGAAAAAACTGCCTGACATTTGTCTGACATTTCATTGTCAGATACGATGTCAGATTTATATATATCTGATTTTCAGTCGATACGCCTTACTGCGGTCTGACTCGATTTTTAGGTCAGAATGTTGCTCTATAACAGGTCTTAGCCTGCGAATCAGAGTGTAAAGTGTCTCGCTGGCATCGGGTTTCTTGGGCCATAGAGCATTACAAATCTCCGTTTTCGACAGAGAATGCGATGATGACTTGAAGAACATCTCCATCAGCTGATGCTGCATGGGAGTGAGCTGTACCAAACTGCCATCGGCAGCATAGAAGCGGCCATCCTCTTCGTATGTCAGGCCACCAAAAGCATTCTTATTGGCAATAGTCACCGTTAATGGTTCACCCACGAGCGATTGCCGACGACGAAACCACATTAGCATTGCCCATAATCCAGCCAACACTCCCAGAATAGTTGCTGGCCTTTGGTCTGACAGGCTGAAGATTGTAGCCTCAGAACAATGAGCATACGCTTTGAACTTCTGTCCACGGGTGTCAACAGCCAGAGTAGCCTTCCCTCGCAGTTCCGCTATCTGCAAATGACCGTTGAACGTACGGATAGTGTCCTGATTGATGACATCGCTTTGCTGTTCCTCCAATGCCAAAGCCAGCGCTCTGTCCATGTCCTCATAAACCTGCCTGCTTGTTGAGCTATAACTACCAATGCTGGTCAGGCTCGAAGCGATAATCAGTGCAAAAAGCACGATGACTGCATATCTCTGTTGTTTCATGACGATTCCTCTTTAAGAATTAAAACACACTTGCCCATCCGAACTAACGAACCAGCTCTTCCCAATCCTTATCATCAAAGATAATTTGCATGGTCAGCTATAAATGTGTGGCAAAATTACAAACGAAATCCCAAATACGGGTGTTATTTCGCTTTTTCTTCCTTATTTTAACAAATAATATACTAAACTTTCGCAAGTGAATGATTATTCATCACGCTGCGTATAAATTATACATTTGATAGAATTTATGGAACTTTGGATTTTCATC
>JAFUVB010000079.1 GCA_017471245.1 Prevotella sp. | reverse complement strand
TGGCCGAGAAGTTCAAAGAGGCCGACGGCATCGTCATTGGCTCGCCCGTGTATTTCGGCGCCGTCAGCGGCACGATGACCAGTTTCCTAAACCGCCTGTTCTATTCCGTGCCTGCCGAGGTGAAGCGCATGAAGGTGGGTGCTGCCGTGGTGTCGGCACGCCGCGCCGGCACTACCGCCACGTTCGACCAACTGAACAAGTATTTCCTGCATGGTGAGATGCCCATCGCCTCCAGCCGTTACTGGAACATGGTGCACGGCAACACCGCCGAAGAAGTTTTACGAGATGAAGAAGGACTACAGACTATGCGCGTTCTGGGTCGCAATATGGCTTTCCTTATCCGTGCCATTGCCCGTGAGCGCGAGGCAGCTGGACTGCCTGAAACAGAGCCCCAGCGTATCGCAACGAATTTTATCAGATAAGCGTATGGACGATAAACAAGCGATAGAGCAACTATACAAGCAGATGTATCAGGCGATGATAGCCAAGGACACGGCGACGCTCGGTTCTTTGCTGGACGAAAACTCTGTGCTGATCCACATGACCGGCACTCGTCAGCCCAAGCATGACTACCTGCGTGCCATCAAGGACGGTACGCTGAACTACTACAGCGTGGAGGATGACGAGATTATTATCGAGGTCAATGGCGACAAGGCCACGATGACTGGTCGCAGTCGCGTGAATGCCGCCGTCTATGGTGGTGGCCGTCACACCTGGCGACTCCAGATTAAGTCAACGCTCGTCAAGAAGGATGGCCGCTGGCTGTTCGTGGAACAGCGGGCTTCGACATACTAAAGACAGAAATTCATCGTTTATAAAAAATAATAGCAAGTTAATTATGGAGACAATCAAGTTAAGTAATGGGCT
Organism: Prevotella sp.; assembly: GCA_017471245.1. GTDB lineage: Bacteria > Bacteroidota > Bacteroidia > Bacteroidales > Bacteroidaceae > Prevotella. Next base: position 11,668 of record JAFUVB010000079.1, on the reverse strand, counting down.
GGAGATGCCCCTGCTGGGATACGGCGTATTCCAAGTAGCACCACAGGAAGCAGAGCGTTGCGTCAGCGATGCACTGTCAGTAGGTTATCGTCTGATTGATACGGCCCAGGCTTATTATAATGAAGAAGGCGTGGGTGCTGCCATCGCGAAGAGCGACATCAAGCGCGAGGATATCTTCCTCGTGACGAAGGTATGGGTAAGCAATAACGGCGAGGAACGCGCTGCCAAGAGCATCGACGAGAGTCTGCGCAAGTTGCAAACCGACTACATCGACCTGCTGCTCATCCATCAGGCCTATGGTGACGTGTTCGGCACATGGCGGGCCATGGAGAAGGCATACAAGGCTGGAAAGGTGCGTGCCATTGGTGTATCAAACTTCCAAGCTGCCCGCTTCTTCGACTTCGCTCACTATGTAGACATCAAGCCGATGGTAAACCAGTTGCAGTGCAACGTAATGATTCAGCAGACGGGCATCGAGCCTATTCTGGCTGACACCGACACGAAGATGATGGCCTGGGGACCGCTCGGTGGACAGGGCGTTGAAGGCATCGTGAAGAGCGAAGCATTGGCAAACATAGGAGCAAAATATAACAAGAGTGCCGCACAGGTGGCCCTCCGCTGGCTCACTCAGCGTGGCATCGTAGCCATCCCCAAGTCGAGCCATAAGGAGCGCATGGCGCAGAACTTTGACATTTTCGACTTCACCTTAACGTCTGACGAGATGGCGCAGATTGCCATCATGAACCAGCACGACACGGGAACCATCAACTTCGCTGACCCTCAGTTTGTGAAGTATCTGATTGAAACATACGGTTAAACGAGAGCAGAGTCATGCTCGCATGAACTATGCCGAGTGTGAGTATGTTCGACAATGACAAACATAAGGTTAAACGAAATCAGCCAAGGGTTGTACGGTTACAGCCCTTGGCTTTGCGACTTAATTTCTTCCAATGCTCCCGTCTCAGAGTCAATGATAAAGCCTCTGACCACAATGTCCTTGGGTACAAGTGGATGGGTCTTGATCGTCTCAACGGTTCTGCGGACGGATTCGGGTGTGTCCTTAAAGCCCTCTAACCAATGATGCAGGTCAATGCCACACTTCTGAATGGTATCGAGCGTTTCTTCCTTCACGCCACGGGCTATCATTTCGTGATGGAAGTGGCCGAAACTCATGTGGCACGCTCCACAATGAGAGTGTGCCACTACCATGATTTCCTCTACGTCCAGCTCATAGATAGCTACTATCAGACTCCGCATAGCTGAGTCGAAAGCAGAAATCACCAATCCACCGGCATTCTTAATAATCTTCGCATCACCGTTTTTTAGTCCCAATGCGGCAGGAAGCAATTCTGTCAGTCGGGTGTCCATACATGAAAGCACCGCCAGTTTCTTATCGGGGTACTTGCTGGTCAGATACTTCTCGTAGCCCTTCTGTTCTACGAAGGTCTTGTTATACTCAATAATCTGGTCTATCATAAGTCAATACTCTTAAACGATGTTGAAATGATGGTGCAAAGGTACGAAAAAGCTACCACATACAGCGTATATGGGAGGCTGTTTTGGGATAATTTAGCGTTACTTCAATGTTTTCCTTAAAAAACTCCGCCATCATGTCGTAGGGAACGACACCCGCCTCGTCATCATCTCTTGAAAACCTTGTCCATCGTCAGCGGCACGGTCCTGTGTCGTCGCTTCTTGCGGTCGAACGAGATGCAGACGTTCAGGCTGATGCGGTTAGATCCAGGAGCGCAATCTTGAAATCCATGTCCTTGATTCCAACGCTAACGTCTTTCATTTTACGCATAATCCGATTCTCCTATTTCTCTATGTCGATTGATATGGTCTTCTCGCCGTTGAAGGCTCCGGTCACCTGTTCGTTGATGAACTTCCAGTGGCGGTTGATGGCGGCAACAAGCATTTCGTTGTCCTTTGCTGATAAGCTCGACTCGCCCATGCCGTAGACCGTTGCCGTGTCCCACAGGCTGAGCCCCGCCTTCATCGCCGCGTCGAATACGGGCTTCAGTGTTTCTACGTCGTTCTTCGAGCCGAACACCGTGTCTCCTCCAAATGCTCCTGCGCCCCAGGCTTAGGTTCCTAATGCAATCTTTGCCATAATCTTTTTCTTTTTTGAACACGAATTTCCGTGAATTGAAGATAAATTTTCATTAATTCTTATTCATGACTCATTCGTGGCTAATTCGTGATAATTCATGTTTAATATTTGATTTCGACCGTAAAGGTACGGCAAATTTCGCATCCAAAGCCTAAACGATTTACTGATAAAACTACCCAAATTACAGATTCTCACAGAATTATTTGAGGTTTGCATCCTACCTTGTGCGAATTAGTAATTGTTTTGCACTAAATTCTGTGCGTTTACACTGAATTTTTGCACTAATTATAGTGCGGATTGAAGCATCTTTGACCCGTATCGGGAAACCATGTTTTGATTTTAAAAGACTCCGTCCCGCATCGGAACAGCCATTTCTATTTTTCATTGGCCCTTTCCCGTGTCGGGATAGCCTGTATTAATTTTTAATTCGAGGTTAAAGTTAAAGGTACAAAAATTCCTGCAATATCGTTTCACTTCGCCCAATAAATGCACAAAATTTAATATTTTTGTCTATAATCGCCAGTTTTCGAAAGAATTTGTGTAATTTTGCCGTCGCATTCTGCAAAGAGTGCAAGACATATTGCTCGATAGCCACACAATCACCACCGTAGGAATACGAGCAAAACAAATGTTATTGGAGCTGCACCCCATAGGGCGCAGATTTCCCGTATACATTTGTGGTTTGTGGTGAACCGTGTGGCGTATGGCGAAAGTCTGCGCCTCTTACGTAATGATATAAAAGAACATAAATATGACAACAATGAAAAAGCAATTATTATTAGTAACATTTGCAGCTTGTTTTGACTTGTGTTATGCACAAGCACCATCTGATATAGAAACTGTTGATCTTGGACTTCCAAGTGGAACTTTGTGGTCGAGTATGAACTTGGGAGCAAATAGCGTGACAGATTACGGAAGCTATTTTGCTTGGGGAGAAACGTCTATTCGTGAATCGGAATATTTTAACCAAGAATCATATCCTTTATATAAAGTAACACAGAGTTCTTACATTGATGCAGATGGCTTTACGGTAACGGAAACTAAAAAGGGATACATCAAATATGTAAGAGAACCAGATGCGTCAAAGTATGGCTATGACGGTTTCTTCGATAATAAGTACGAGCTTGAAAGTATTGACGATGCCGCAAGTGTGCTCTGGGGCGATAGCTGGAAACTACCGACACAGACTCAATGGGAAGAATTGGTCACGGAATGTACTTGGCAGGCTGTAACATTGAATGGAATCAACGGCTATAAGGTAATTGGTAAGAACAGCAAATACATTTTTCTTCCTATGGGAGGATATTGCTACAACAGTTATTCGAGAAATTACAGAGGAGAGTATGCATGTTATTGGTCTTCAACCCTAAGCTACACATCAGAGGAAGCCTACGGGTTTACTAAGCATGAAGGTCAAGGTGGTGTAGGAGATACTCGTTGGGCTGGACGACTTATGAGAGCAGTATCAAAGATAAATCAATCTCCTGTTGAAAAAGAGAAGTGTAAAAAACCGATTATTCAATACGAAAACGGCAAACTTACTTTCTCTTCTGAGACAGAAGGAGCACAATTCGTATATTCGATAACAGATGATGATGTGCATACAGCAACGACCGCTGATGTTGTTGCACTCGGATTGACCTATATAGTGAAAGTCTATGCCAGTAAAACGGGGTTAGACAACTCAGATGTTATAACAGCTACGCTATGTTGGATTGATACGGACCCGAAGACCGAGAGAATACAGAATGGAGTTGCACAGGTGCGAGCAAATGCCGTGCTGATTCAGAGCAACAATGGAATATTGAATATAGATGGTATTAATAATGGCACAGACATCGCAGTTTATTCTTCTACTGGTATGATGGTCAGTTCTGTCAAGGCTTCCGGCACGTCTACTTCTATTGCAACAAACCTCCGCAGCGGAGAAATCGCCATTGTAAAAATCGGTGACAAGTCTGTGAAAGTCTTAATGAGATAATCTTCGAAAACGAAATTCAATAGCGGAACCCACGCCGACATCCTCGGCCTCGGTTCCCGCTCTTTGTTTCTCTACATTTTATTTTAGTCTGGTTTATTCGTCAGTATGCTGATGGTCTCGTCGAACTCGGCAAGTATTTCCGTGAGGCGAGGGTTAGACTTCTGCACGATGAGGGCGGCGAAGTTCTTTGCTTTGCAAAGCGAACAAGTTCGAGCGCTTGGTCTTGCCCTCCTGCACCTCGGCAGTCTGCATCACATAGGCATCACGGTTGCTGTAGGTGCTGAACCAACGGATGAACAAACGGCTGCGGAATGCCTGACGGTCGTCGCCCGTCTCGCAGATGTAGAGCAGGATGTCGGGGTTGGCGGTGAAGAATGCCTCGATTATACGAAAAATGGTGGCTTTCAGTTTCTCGTCGTTGGGCGATGGACGGTGACTTTCATTATTGATGAAGAACTGGTAGGCACCCGTTGGCCAAATGGAATAGTCATCCATAAAGCCAATTTTGAACAGCAGTTCATAGCTGGTTTCAACGAGGTAGTCGCGGCCATTCTCCGTCCAGACCTTATAGGGGGCGAGGCGGTTGATGTATGCAAGGTCGAGCGGATTCATAGAGCCAATTTTCTGCGCTCTTCACGGATTCTCTTAAATTCTTCGTCCGACTCCTTTATCCACTCTTGCTTCTTGCGGATAGACTCGCGGACGGCGGCAATGATTTCGTCGCGTGTGCGGTTCTTGTATGCTGGTGATACCATATATATTCCTTTTTTAAAACGTTTCTCAAGTGCAAAGATACAACTTTTTCTGTGAATTCGCTCATTATTGGCAGAAAAAGTGTAACTTTGAGCTACGCTCATTGGAGCACTGCCGCCACTCGCTGAACAGCTACGACATCTATGACCTGTTCATCGGCGACGAGGAACTGGAGGAACTATCCTACGGACAAATACGCTACACGCTCAGCCAGCACGCCCTGATGTGCGTGCCACCGGGACAGATTGTTTATCGTTATCTCAGCACCTGCGTGAATTCAGGAGCTTGCCCCTCCAATACCGTTACGTAGACTTTGATCTCACCTGTGGGTTCATTGGGGTCTGCGCCTTCACGTGGGAGATTAGCTGCAGTGAATAGATACTCGGTGCCTCCAGGGATAGTGCGCGAGGCTACGGTGGTTGCCTTTGCCTTGATCATGGGATAATCGCCAACGGCTGTGTCGAAGATGTTCGATTCCTCCTCGCTGACGGCGTGCTGCTCATTGAAGTCTGGCAACTGCGTATACTCGCCCTCGATGAATCCACTTGCCTTCAGGAACTCATCAACTTCGGCCGGCATGGCCTTTATGCGAGCCTGACGGACACCATAGCCAGGCAGAATCTCCGCATTGGGCAATTTCTCCTTCAAATCGCGGACACTCGAATCCAGACCGCCGCTGCCAAACGAGCAGAAAGGCACTATCTTCTTGCCGCTCAGATCTGCCGTTTCGAGGAAGGCAGCCATGGGCGTTGCGTATGTGCCACCCCACACGGGATAGCCGAGGAAAATCACGTCATACTGTGCAAGGTCAGCCTTTATCGGCTTCAGTTCAGGCAGTATGCCCTGTTCACGTTCCTGCTGCCAGCGGGCAATAGTTGCCTGGAAATCGCCGTCGTAGGGAGTCACGGCAACTATCTCCTCTATGTCTGCTCCGAGTTTTGTGGCGAATTCCTGTGCGACAGTCTTAGTGGTTGCCGTCTGAGAATAGTAGATTACCAGCACCTTCTGCTGTGGTGCCTCTTTCTTTGAGCCGCACGAAACGGCTGCCAACACTGTAGCCACGACGGCCAGCATCATTTTGATTGACTTCATACGCTTGTTTTTTATGGTTATATGGCGCAAAAATAAGAAAAAATCACGATATTTGTTGCGGTTTTGCGGAAAAAATCAGTATTCTTTGAGAGAATTCATTACTAACTGCTGATGAATGGGGCAACAATTTACTGTGTATTACTGGGAAGTTAGATTCAAAGAAATGCAGGAGAATAAAGAAAAATATTGCCCTTTGCTAAGACTCTAAATAGCGCGATTGTAAAAAAGAGTGTTAAACTTGGGCTGTTGGAAGACGAGTTTACGCGGTTTTTCTTATTTTTGCAGCATCATAGCGAAGAAAACAAAACACAAATATGAATAACAAACTGAAAAACCTATTGCAGCAGTTGCTGCGCAGCCCCTGGCATTTCCCGGTTGAAGCAGCCTTGGGCGTAGTTTTCTTTATCATAGCCGTATGGCACACTGAGACCTACCATTGGAATGAAGCGGCGAAAGCCTGGGAAAGTGGTGTCAGTGAAGACATCCTCTGGCTGTTCGTGCCGCTGTTGACCCTTTCCTTCTGGCTCCAGCGCGTCAACCGATGGGCTTACTATGCCTCGTTCTTTCTCTTCCTGCCCCTGATGTTGCTCAACCTGAAGCCCTTCCTCTGGACTTACGGCTTCGGATTTACCTACGTCTTAGCGGCAATCCTGCTCATTATCGGCCACCGGCGGATGGATAACCGTTCCTTTGCAGCCCATGCCTTGCATGTGGTTACCCAGTTGTTCTTCGGCTTGCTCATAACGGGCATTCTCAATTTGGCGGTAATAGTCATCGTTGGTTCGTTCTTCTACATCTTCGGCATCGAAGAACCCAAGCATTTCTACGATCATATCTTCCAGTTCATCTGGTTTGTAATGGCTCCGCAGGTGTGCTGCACCTTTATCCGACAGAATGAGGACGAGGTCAGCGAGCCAGCCAAGGTGCTGCGGCTCATCCTCAATTTCATCCTCTCGCCTGCCGTCATCATCTACACCGCCATTCTCTATACCTATTTCATCAAAATCGTTGTTGAATGGGATTTGCCTAAAGGCGGCGTGGCATGGATGGTAATGGGGTTCATCACCGTGGCGCTGATCGGGCGTGTGGCACAGTCGATTCTCAGCAAGCGACACTACGACTGGTTCTATCGGTATTTCTCCTTTATAGCCATCCCACCACTCATCATGTACTGGATAGGTTCCATCTACCGCATTCGTCTCTACAGTTTCACCGAGAGCCGCTTCTATCTGATGGTGGCAGGAGTGCTGATGACGATGTTCGTGCTAATGCTATGGAAGGAGCGCACACGGCGATACCAAATCATGGCGCTCATCTTCGGCGCAGCCATCATCCTCTTCACTTATATCCCCGGCATCTCAGCCAAAAGCATCGGTCTGAACTGTCAGAAGCAGCGACTCGCCCAACTCATGAGCGAGCTGAAACTGGCGGATGCCAAGACTGGCAAGTTCAAACAGACTGTTGACCTGAGTGCTATCCGGCAAGACAGCCTGTTGTGCGAGAAGTTTCAGGATGTATGCAGCGTCGTCGGTTACGTGCGCAACGCAATAGGGAGCGACAATTTCAAGCAGCAATACGGTGAATGGGAGCACTCTGAATATACCTTCCAACAGGAATACGATGTTGACTCGGTCGTCCTTAGCGACGAATGGATGAATAGGGAGCATCCCGTAGATGTGGGCGACTACTGCATACTGCTGCCTTCTGGCAGGTATAAGAGTAAATATGACGGCGAGGCTCTCACTATCAAGAACTCAGATGGCGATACCATCCTGGTATACCCCATCAATTCCATCGTCAGCAAGGACACCACGCTTCTGCATCGTCAGGAACAGCTGATGACCTACCATAACGACTCACTCCTTCTGGTGCTCAAGGAGATCTGCATCAACGACAGTTCCGTTATCAGTATCAACGTCAACGACATCCTGTTGTTCAGGAACAAGAAGAATTAAAGGCAGCAGGCAGATGCGTGAAGATTGCTGCCTCCATATTGAAAAACCGCCTTACGCCCTCGCGCGGCTACTCTCTGAAATCACTCGGCTTGGCACCAAGATTGGTCTGCACATACCGGCTGAAATGTGAGAGCGACGAAAAGCCGAACATGTCGCTGATATCGGTGAACGTCAGATTGCGGTTGCGCAGCAGACGGCTGATGTCGAGCGAGGCATAACGGGTGATCCAGAAGGCGGCAGGCAACCCGCTCACCCTCTTTGACACCTCAGAGAGATACTTCGTGGTGACACAAAGCTTGTCGGCATAATAGCTGATTTCGCGGTTGTTGCGGAAGTCACCGCGCTCCAGCATATCAATGAACTGCTCCATCAGCTGATGTTGCTGCGAAGTAATCTTGTCGGCTCCGTAGAGTTTGGCATGGAAATCGAAGAAGTCGATAATCATACACTCCACGGCATTCATCAGGGCATCGTGGCGGAAATGATGATCCGTCTGCGCCAGCCTCCGCTTCACGGCATCAAAGTTCATCTTGCACACCTCCTGCTGTTCTGCAGTGAGCTTCATGATAGGGTTCTGGAACAGCGACAAGTGGCCGCGCATGCCATAATTGCTCTGCGGCGTGCTGATCTCGATGAACTGCTGCGTCACATAAATCACATCTACCCTGAAATCTTCACTCTCGTTCACATCCTTCACCAAATCACCCCTTCGAGGTATAATCATGCAGTCGCCCGATTCGAAACGGAATTCCTGCCCGTTGCGATGGAACGTGCAATGCCCGCCATGGCAATAGGCATGACAGAGATAGTCGGCAAAAGCCGCATCGCTTATTCGCTCCAGCGTGTGGTCGATGATAATATGCTGAATGGCATCCATATCCTTTGTTTCTCAAATCCTGCTACAAAGATACGATTTAGCGGGCAAAACGCAAAATCTGCTATTGTTTTTTTGAGCGAAAAAGCCCTACACAAGATTTTGAGAAGAATATGCCGGCAATGTCACTTTTTGGCATAAGCCGTTCATTTTCACCCCGTTAAGCATGGTGACATTAAATTTTTCAATGTCACTTTTTTGTTTTTAGGATTAGCCCTTTTGCAGGTTTTTTGCAACACGCACTGTTCATTCCGTATCTTTGCGGGCAATTTTAATCATTTACGTCTTATGAAAGTAACTATCATTAACTCACAGAAAACACAGGTGGCCGAGCACCAACCGACGCTCGCCATCACCGTTTCGCCCGAACCGGAGGATGTTCCAGAGTATCGTGCCATGCAAGAAAGCATCAGCGACTTTAACTATCCCGAGGAGATTCCGGGCATGACCGTAAACGACAGCCGCATGCGACGCTTCCACGACTGTCTGGATGCAGCCACGGAGGCGCACCTCGACGAAGCCGACAAGCAGCTCTTTGCCGTGGCAGTGCTTGAGCAGTTGGCCGACGGGTGCCGACAGATGGGACTGCCCCAGGCATGGTGCGCCCGTGTCGCATCATACCATCCTCCCATCGCCGACAGCGTAAGCCGCGACACCATTGAGAGCGTCTTCCGCTCGGCCTATCTGAAAGAGACGCTGAAGACCATACCCCTGAAGTTCGTGCGCCCCTCAGCGCTGCTCACCTACAAGACCGAAGCATACATGAAAGAGCACTATACGCTGCGGCTGAACGTGATGACCGGCGTGCCGGAATACCGCCACAACGCCATCGGCAACGCTTTCCAACCGCTCAACCAGGCTGCCCGCAACACCATGGCTATCAATGCGTTGAAGGCAGGAGTAGACTCGTGGGACAAAGACCTCAGCCGATACATCGACTCCAACCTCATTCCGCACTATTATCCCATGAAAGACTTCGTAAGCCACCTGCCCGCATGGAACGGAAACCACGACTATGTGGGCGAGATGGCGCGACGCGTGAAGACCGGCAACCCCTTCTGGGAAGACGACTTCCACAAATGGATGCTCTCGATGGTGGCACAGTGGATCGGAAAAGACCGCCAGCACGGCAATGCCATCGTGCCTCTGCTCATCGGACCGCAGGGTTCCGGCAAGACAACCTTCTGCAGCCGACTGCTGCCAGCCTATCTGCAGACCTACTTCAACGACCGCATCTCGATGAAGAACGACAACGACATCTTCCTCGCCATGTCGGGCTATGCCCTCATCAATATCGATGAGTTCGACGCCATGTCGAAATCGCAGCAGCCCATCCTGAAATATCTGCTCTCAAAGCACGACGTGAAGTTCCGCCCGCCCTACGGCAAGACGATGGAAGAGCGCCAGCGCTTCGCCTCGTTCATAGCCACCACCAACAACCTTCGGCCGCTCTTGGATCCCACAGGCTCGCGCCGCTTCATCTGCGTCTATGCCGACGAAATCGACAACGCGGGCATTATCAACTACGATCAGCTCTATGCCCAGCTCTATACCGAGCTAAAGCAGGGGCGCCGCTACTGGTTCAACGACGAGGAAAACCAGCGGATCATCGCGCAGAACGAACAATTCCAGCAGGTAAGCGACTATGAGAAAATGATACAGCTCACCTATCTGCCACCCGAAGATACGGCAGCCGACGGGAAATACGTGGCGGTGCAGGACATCATGAAGCGGCTCGCCCAATCATTCCCCACTTTCGTCATTGGCAAAAACACCGACAAAGAGCTCGGGCGAAGGCTCGTCGCCATGGGATATGAGCACAAAAAGCGCAACAAAGGCTCAGCTTACCGGGTGAAAGAGCTATAACGAATGAAAGTAAAACAACTTGTTTTACCATCCCCAAAATCGCCTTTAAATACTCAAAAAGGCACCTTCTGACGAGTAAAACAAGTTGTTTTGCCTTGTAATCAATCGGGTGACATTGAACCATTCAATGTCACTCCTTCTAACAAACATACTATCAGCGAGTTAAGAGAAAAAGTGACATTAAACAAAAAATACGCAAAAAAATTATGGCAGTACACATCAAACTCATCAGGAACAACATCAAGAGCAGCAGTTCCTTTGGAAAATACTTTGCAAAAACCGTCAGTCAGGGCGAGGTGACGCTCAACGAAATAGCCGCCGAGGCATGTCGCAACAGCGGATTTACAGAGGGCGCGGTGGTCGGCGTAGTGGCTGAGCTGCAGGATATCCTCAAACAGCGGCTCCGCGACGGCCAAACCGTCGTCCTTCCCGGTATCGGCCGCTTCAGCCTTCGCGTGGAAAGCGTTGGCGTGGACGACCCGAAACACTTCAACATCCGTCACCACATCACCCGCATCATCTGCGGTTTCCTCCCCACCGGCCGCCGCATCCACGGCCGCCACATCCTCTACGACCTCTGCGACGGTGTGGACACCGTCTGGCAGAAAGGCTTCAAGCCGTAAGCAGGGCATACCCCCATTCTTCCAGACTTTCCAGGCTTTTGTGTCCTTTATAATAAAAAAACGAAAAAAGCATAATCATAAAGCATCATTCTCAAAGTTTTTTCTTATCTTTGCAAGGTATTGTGAATATAGCTCGACGATATGGACGGATTTAAGAATATAGAGATCAAGAACTTCAGAGGCATCGACCACCTAAAGATTGACGACTTCTCGCGTGTCAACGTGCTGCTGGGGCAGAATAGTTCTGGCAAGAGTTCTGTGCTTGAATGTCTTTTACTGATGATGGGCATGTCTAATCCTGACCTGCCTCAAACCATCAATTCTATCAGGTCTCGCAATTACAGCAGTTTTGCAGACTTGGGTTATATGTTCCATAATTATGACTTAAAGGTAAAGCCAGAAATTTCTTCT
>JAFUVB010000048.1 GCA_017471245.1 Prevotella sp. | reverse complement strand
ACGGCGTAACATAAATGTGCGCGAATGAACGCGAATGAATCGTAAATATTTACGAGTAATTCATGTATATTTACGTAAATTCACGTAGCTTCGCAGACTAACAAATAATTTAAAAACAACGGATTTCACGGATTGCGGATTATTTTAGCTCCTGATTATCTGCATGACTTAAATCCGTAAAATCCGTGAAATCCGTTGTTTCAATGGGAATATCAGTATTGGTTCACACCCGTTTTTGTTTCTCCAGATATTGTGTGGGGGTCACGCCGAACATTTTCTTAAATGCGCGCGTGAAATTGGGTGTATCCTGATAGGCGCAGAGCTGCCCAATCTCGGTCACATTGAGTTCAGGATGGTGATCCAGCAGATGGCGCGCGCGGCGCATACGAATCATCAGAATGAACGATTGTGGTGTCTCGCCCGTAGCATCGTTAAGGCGCTGGCGAAACTGGAACAGGCTCAGACCGAGCTGTTCAGCCACCGTATTTGCATCCACCTGTCCCTTGTGAATCAGCTCGTTGATGATGTTCACCGTCTTCTCTATGAACTCCTGGTCGCTGGCGTTCAGTCTTTCGTTGTCGTCGTGGTTTTTGCCGGTCATGAGTGCATGGTCGTAATGCACTTGCAGGTTATCGTATTTCTCGCGCAGTTCGGCGATGTCGCTGGTCAGTTGCTCGTTGATAGCTTCCTGTCGACGGTGGCGACGATGCATAACCCACCAGATGCCGACAGCCAGCGCAGCCAACAGACATGCCACGATCACGCCGATGACAATGGCCTGTATCTTCGCCCGCCGCTGCTCATGGTTTTCCAATTTCAGCCAGTCGTTGCCGAACTCGGCATTATACTTCGCCAAGTTCTCTGCCGAAGTGTGGCTATAGATAGAGTCTTTCAAATCGTTGAAACGGTCGAGTTCGGCCTTGGCGGCATCGGGGTCGCTCTTCCACAGTGATTCGTAGAGTCACCTGCGCGCGTGAACCTCATTATATATGTCGCCCATCTCGCTGAAAATGTCGGCAGCCTCGCGGTAGTAGGGCAATGCCTCCTGTTCTCGTTGCTGTGAGAGCAATGCCATGCCCATCTTGTTGCATGCAATGGCGAGTGAATGGCGGTCAGGGGTCTTGCGCAGAGAAATTATTACCCCTCCCAGCACTTGTTCGGCCTGGCGGTAGTCGTGAAGCCCGATGAGCACCGATGCTTTCTGCGCCAATCTCACCACGGCACGCGCCTCGTTGCCCATCGACTTGTCAATCTCGTATGCCTTTTCGATGTAAGGCAGTGCCTTCTGATCATTTCCTTGGGCATGATATACCTCAGAAGCCATCGCCTGCAGCACCGCCATGCGCCCGGGATTATTCGCTTTCTCTGCCATGGCAATGCCTTTGAGCACATACTGCTCGGCCACCTTCGGCTGGTTAGCTCCCATGTAGATGCCAGCCAGCGTGTTCAGACTCGACGACATGATGTCGGGGTCGCCCGTCTTCTCGTCGAGCGCATAACACTGCTTGGCATAGCGGGCCGCCTCGTCGTAGTTGCTCAGTCGGGTGTTGATGACAGCCAACAGGCTCAGGCAGTCGGCTTCCAACTCCCCACCCTTGCAGAGCGGCAGTGCCTTCGTTGCCATCTCCAACGCCTCCGCATACTGCTGCTCGCCATAGAGACTATCCGCCTGTTCCAGCATTTTTTCGCCGTCGGTATCTGCCCACGCCATCATGCTCACCATCGCGTAGAGGGTGAGTGCTAAAAGTCGTCTTATCATGCCTTTCTTTTCAATGATTACAAATTCTGGATGCAAATTTACACATTTTTACAGAGAATCCGTCCTTTCTTCTGAAAATTTGTATCAATGCTGTCGGAGAGCAACAAACAAAGGGTGGAGATGCCCCTACGAACATCCCCACCCCTTCAACAGGCATTTAGAACCACAGCGAACAACTCACGGCTCCGAGCGTACCCAGGATAGCCGAAGCCACGGCAATCACCAGCTTGATGATCAGCTCCCACGTTTCTTTTTTCATTTTCTTCATCCTGAAAACAATGATTCGTTCAATGTTGCACTACGTGAGATTATCCTTCGCCACCGGCCTCTCCGTTCTGATCCTGAGCCTTTGCCTCAGCCTTGGCAGTGCGCTCCTCGTCGCTACCCTTGTCGGTGATATTGTCAAGGGTAACCTCGCGAGTGAGATACTTCGAATACTTGCCCGTAGAGGGATCGTATACCGCCTCTGGCTGGAACAGCACGCGCACGCCCTTCACATATTCGCGCACATTGAACTTCATCACATCCTCGGCACCGGCAGAACGGAGTCCGAACTTGAATGCGCCCAGTCCGTCAACCATCACGCGGCAGCCCTGATCCATAAAGTCCTTCATCACCTCAGGCAACTCCGTGAGCACCGCGTTCACATCGCTTCGCTTCATCGAACAGTTGCGCTGGATCACTTCCGACACTTTCTCCAAGGAGATGGTCTTGGTCACGGCAGCCCTTGCATACCACTTGCCAAAACTCGTGCTCTTCGAATTGTTGTTTTTAACCAATTTGTAATACATACTCTTTTTCCCTTTCTTGTTTTAATGGTTTAAATTACTAATGTTAATAATCACTTGCTGCGCAGCGTTTGTCCTTTCGACAGTGCAAAGGTACAACATTTCTTTCCCCTTGTCAATAGACAATAGGATAGAGAAAGGGATAACTCTTCATCGTTTCACGTTCATCACTTGGTTTTTCCGTGCTCATGCCTGCATTCTCTTACACCTTATTATAATTATAGCATTCTGACGTAAGCCCCGAAATCTCGGAATAAGCTTCTTTCGCTCGGAAATGAAAAGAAAAACGGGCTTTTCTTTTGCTTTCCGCTCGCTTATTCGTAACTTTGCCGGAAAAAAGAAACATTATGCAACAATTCAACTGGGCAGAAGACATTGAGGGTGCCGTCACCGTTTGCGACACCGAGGGAACCGTTATCTACATGAACAAGCGTTCACGCGAGACATTCAACAAAGACGGACAGACAATGGTAGGCAAGAACCTCATGCCATGTCACAATGAGCGTTCACAAGCCATCATCCGCGAAATGCTACAGAACGATCGCCCCCATTGCTACACCATCACCAAGCGCGGTCAGCGCAAACTCATCTTCCAAACCCCGTGGCGACAAGACGGCGAAGTGTGCGGACTCGTGGAGTTCTCATTCGTCCTACCGGAAGAGATGCCGCACTACGACAGAGGGTGAAGCAAGGCATTGGCACGATACTGTTGTGGTGTTCACACCATAAAAACCTCATTCACGCAGTTCCACTTAAACTCGGAATTACGCATATCTTGCGCTTCATAACACGGAATTTATGTGCCGTTTATTATATGCGGATTCTATCCGCAACATCCCCGTATCCATCCTCGTTCCACCAGCATTCGCCCCACCTCATTCAGAGCTACAAACCTGTACCGTTGTGAGTCCACTGGAACGTTAGTATAACAATAGCACCTTGATTCTGCCTTTCGGCGCAACGATTTTTCCACAGACTTTTGTATGGAAGCATCAAGGAACACCTGCTCTGTGGGTTCCAACAGCAGCAACCGGCCTTTCGAACAAGCCTCGAAATAAGTCCCGCCAGGTTTGTAGAAACGCTCTTGTGGTGATCCCTCTGCCGGAAAACCTTCGTTCAGCACCACCACCAGAGGGAATCCACGCTCACGCACAGCTCTGGCAATCTTCTTCTCACCTTTGCTAATCGCTGCCGTATAGGTCACCGCACCATTATGCGCCGCCGCCATTACCTCTTTCAGTCGCTTCGTTATATGCTCTTCACTGGAACTGCGGCTCATCTCCACCAATTGCCTGTCAGACCAGTCCAACAAAAAATGATTACCCATTGAGGTGAACTGCAAGCCGCACGCTTCCGTCTTGCGATGCATACGGAAAAGTTCGGGATTCTGCCTGCGCTGCCATGCACGCTCCGTATTGGCTTTCACATATTCTATCATGGAGTGCAGCTGTCCCTTGTGCGTCAACACACGATAGAATGGCGGTGAATCATACAAATTCTCTGTAAACCCCAGCTTGCGTGCCTCTGCCTTGCAACCTTGCATATATCCACGTACAACCTCCCTGATGCTACGTGGCATCGTACGTTGTACCTGTAGCACTATGTGATGATGATCGGGCATCACCTTGTCGGCAAGAATCTTTATCTCAGGACACAACTCCAACAACCTGCGCTCCTGATTGATAAGAGCCCAGCCTATCGGAGTCTTTTCCACCACCGCTTCAGAACCATTATGTGTGAGTTTGCCAAACAATGCTTGCCGCGAATTGGCCACCATCGTGACATGCACGATGCAGGGCTTGCGCCATGCTCCAGGCTGCAGCCATGTAAATGTCTCGCTCTTCGGTGTATCAGTGTTCTTGTCAGTCATTGGCAAATAGGATTTGCAGTCAAGAAACGGGACACCAACTCCCCATTTCTCTTTCCATCTGCAAAGTTAATCATTTTTTTGCACGCCACACAACATTACAGTCTTTTTTCGATTTATGTCCTTTCTCTTTTCCGTAGATTTCATTTCCCTATTTTGCCCCGTCTCTTCTCCGCGGACTCCATCCGCGACCATCTGTAAATGTAAATCCACGCGAAAGCCATCTACACCATGGCGCAGCCATAACCCAGCAGTCTCCTACATCCTCATAGCAGCCATTTGAGTATGCATAAAGATGCGAACACTATGGCTAATGTAAGAGAAAGATGAGGCAAGTATCATATCTCTTTCCTTGTCCTTAAGTCTCAGTGGGAAGGCACCTATTCCAGCATTCTCAATTGAACGATGGTAGTATGACTAACTCATAGGGACAGGTCCTATGAGTTTTTGCTAAAGAACCCGCGGAACCTTCCCCCAATGAGTTATGCTGCAAAGTTGCGAAAAATTTGCGAAGGTAAGTCATATATGAGGAAAGAACTACGCTACTAATCTGAAGATTTCCGTCACTTCCAAGTCGTAGCACTCCTGAACATCATGGATAAATTGCATGATGACTTTATACCAATCACGATGCTGCATACCTGGATACCTGTCCAGAAATACAAAGTTGGTGTGGCAGGAAGAGATAATTTCTGAAGGATTGGAAGCCATATCGTCGAGTATCATCGTGCGCCAGACAAGATTATACACATCGGCATCGTCGCGTACATCCTCCAGTTTCCTGCCTGTCATAGGAAACAGAGTGGCTTGTACTGGCTTGACTTTCTGTTCCAACGATATTTCCGGCTGACGCTGAATAGCCTCATGTACATCCTGTCCTAACTGATAGCGTATCACCTTGAAGTCATTCTTGATTTCCTCAAACAACTGAACTGCGCCACGCTTGCCTTTTTCGTATGCCATCAGCAGCAGGCGTCCGTCCTTAAACGAGTTGAATATCATGCCGTTCAGCCGTCTGAAGTGCTTGTTGATAGCATCCTGCCTGTCTGTTTTCGACTGTAACAGATAGAAATGATATTTGTTTTTCAGTTCGTCTATCAGGTTCCGTCTGAACTTCTCCCTGATGCGGTTCCTGTAAGCCTCATCCATTCTGCCCGACGTTATCAGTTTCTCTACCTCCTTTGGATACGTATCGTAGTTCACATTACGAAGTATACGGAAATGGTACTTGTTGTGCAGATAGTCAAGTACGGAGAAGAAGAGCACTATCAGTTCCTCGTCGTAGTTGATGGTCTTCGATTTGTTTCTGAATTGCATATACACAGGCATATCATCTTGCAGCACAGGCTGCACTCTACTGATGGTCTTTTGCCAGTTAATCTTGTTGTGGCCCTGCGAGTTGATGCGGGCTATGGCACGATAATCCAAGTGGAGAGATTGAACACCTCGTTGAAGTACTGCGATTTCAGCAACGGGTTATCAGGGTTTTTCGTGTCGATAATCTCCTTCGGGTCCAACACGCCAAAGGGCCGCTCCTGCTTGTCCTCTGTGATGTTGATGAACACCTTGGGCAGGATAAACACCGAGTCCTCTGCCTTCTTCGAATAGTAATAGCCCACGTAAGGGATGCTTACTTTGCCGTCTTTGAGGTACATCACGTAGTGGTCGTGAAGGAACTCCTTCACGTCATCCCACTTGTAGACGTATTCCTCAAAGAATATCTTCATGCCTCCGACTCCTTGATGTAACGAATGAATCCCTTCAGTATTTCCGTACGCTGCTCCAAGTTATACAGTTCGTTGAACGAGAATTCCTTAGGTTCCTTCTCCTCTCCAACATAGTACTTGAAGATAGCATCGCTAGTCTGATAGTTGTCCTTGCCCACCTCACTCCAAAGATAGAACATCACCTTGTCGCAAAACTCCTTCTCATCAACACTCTGCTTGATGAAGAAGTTGCCCATCTGCTTATCCTCCGACGAAGTCACCTTCTTAATCTTCTCGTTGACGGCCTTCAGGAACTCATGCCAGTTCTCCGTCTCGCCGCCAATGTTTATCTCGAATTTAGCCGACACCTCATTATTATAATCAATGGGTACGTATAATCAAAGGAAAATCAAAGGAAAAATGCATTTTTCTTTGAATTTACTGCTCCAAAATTTGCAATTTCAAGAAATAATGCCTATCTTTGCAGTACGAAAGGAAACGACTTCCTCCCGCTGAAATGAAAGAGTAGCACCGTAATCGGGTTAGCAAATCAGTTCAGCGGTTTTTTATTTCTTCAAATTTCCAATCTCTGCATCAAACATTCTCTGGTCGATGATGGCGTATGGTTTGAATAGTCCTGTGTTCTTAATCTTACGTACACATAAGTAGGCTTTCTCTCCAAGTTCGCGACTGAAGTATGCAAAGAATGCCGTCTCAGGATGCTTACCTGGGATCACGTCACGCCAACCTTCGTAAACGGATTTCTCCAGGAAACCACGTATGTCCTGTGCCATCTTGTTTTTAAAGGCATTGAAGCGGTTGTCTTGTGAACGATTGGTGCTCACCATCGTTTTCTTGCTAACAATAGTCTTCAAGTCAGACTTCGTAATCTCCACGTCCATCGTGATGACGTTGGTTACAACGAAACGCATGGGGTTATCTTTCAGCGCATCCGCCATCCGCATCGTCTCTTCCCTGAGCCGTTTGCTTTCGATATAGTATTCTTCTTTTGTCCGTTGTTTCATAAATGCAAAAGTACAAAGTTTTTTGGGAAACAAAGCCAAAAACGGGCCAAAACTTAAATTCATGCCCATCAACAGGTTTGAATCACAACACTACAAAGAAAAGTGGTTAAAGCGAAGCGTTTTGGTCAAAGTGCCGCTTTTCTCGTGCGGAAATGGCACTTTGGAAC
The DNA here is from genome assembly GCA_017471245.1 of Prevotella sp. Taxonomy (GTDB): domain Bacteria; phylum Bacteroidota; class Bacteroidia; order Bacteroidales; family Bacteroidaceae; genus Prevotella. The sequence goes on along the minus strand of JAFUVB010000048.1, from coordinate 26,051 downwards.
CTTCGTTGCTGCGGAACGGAAAAGTAAATTAAATTAATTTGTTGTGTAAATTAAATTAAATTGCTTTGTGAATTAAATTAAATTGCTGAGCAAATTAAATTAATTTACTGATGATATATCCCGCTTTCTATCCTGTAAAGCATTGATTTCGAGCATACTTTTCACTACTTTTGCAGGAAAAAAGCAGTGATTATGGCATTATTCTACAAACTAAAAAGAAATGAAATCAGGTCGAACAAGAGTTTCGGCAAGTGGTTCGCCATTCCCGTGAAGATGGGTACGCTGGGGATGGACGTGATTGAACAACGGGTGCAGAACAACTGCTCGATGAAGCGGAGCGACGTGAGGGCGGTGCTCTGCGAGGTGCAGGAGGTGATCAAGGACGGGCTGCTGAGCGGCATGGTGGTCGATCTGGGCGAACTGGGCAAGTTCCAGCTGTCGCCGAAGAGCGTGGGCGCCGACTCGCCTCTCGACTTCACGAAGCGCAACATCAAGGGTGTGCGATGCAACTACACGCCCTACGGCTATCGCCGCGGCAACGGCGACCGCACCATTCAGCGCGATTTTTTCAAGAATGTGGATTTTGAAAGGCTGAAGAGCGACTGACGGAAGAGACGGGTATGCGGACTTCGAAAAACCGGATATCGACCGACATCTGAGCCGGAACAGCGACAGGATCATCGGCAGCGGAACAAGAACGGATGCTGCAAGAATGAAAAAAGCCGTCAGGCTGCCCGATAATACGGGACAGCCTGGCGGCGATTTAGTTGGCGCAGGGGCTTGTAGCTGACGTGCAGCCAGCAAGCCCCGTTGCTCATGCGGTGCTCAAAGAGCAGTTGGTCGTAGTCGAGATGGTCGCGGATGAATTCATACATCTTGCGCCCCACCTCCATCGAAGCGATGTGGATGTCGGCCGCCTCGCCTATCAGATGCTGGCTGTGGGGCGATCCGCCCACGGCGGCGTTGAGCTGTTCGCAGCGGTATCCGCTGGTGATTCGTATCACGCCGAAGCGCAGGCGCAGCGGTTCGAGCACATGCTCGCACAGCAGTCGCAGCCTCCGGACCACCGCCTCGGATGGTATGTTACTGATGCCTCGTTTCATGGCGGTTCCGCTCTGGCACATTTCGCGCAGCGTGAAGTGCGCGGTGAGTCTCTGGTTCATGTTGATTCTTTCCATGGTCTTTGATCATTAATGAAGATTGGTGATAAAAAGTGAACAGCTTGAAGGCTATTTGCCGATGTAGTGGCTCAGGCTGCTTCCTTTGGGGTTGCTCGCCACCAGCATCATGTAGCGGTCGAAGAAAGGTGTGCGCCGTATGCCTCTGCGCAGGCTTGCCTTGTAGACACAGCCGTGGGGATTGGCAGGGATGTGCATGTGAAGGATGGTGCAGCAGCGCGCCACCAGTTCACGGAAGCTGGTCGGCGAGCCTTCGCTGTTGGTCACCCGCTGCGACAACCACACCATGTAGAGCCCTTCCATCAGGTCGATGGCAGGCTGTTTCCACCGCAGGTTCTCCTTCTCGGAATGGCTCAGCAGTTCGCAGAATTCATCAACGAGACGCTCTCGCGCCTGTTCCCTCAATTGTGTTCTCATGGCTTTCTGTTGTTCACGGAATCCATTGTCTTTGTTTTTGTTCATGTAATCCATCATTTTTCTTGAGTGATTGAATTTGATTGTTAATAATTAAGTTACCGGAAAAACAATCTGTTGTTATGCAGATGTTCGTGTTTTCGGTTGCAAAAGTAGCCTCTTGCCGTGCACAATCGGTTCACAAACCAATTTTTATTCCTTAAAAAAAGAGAATGCTACGGAATACATTTTTCATGAAAATGTTGCAAAGAATGGATTTAATGAGTATATTTGCAAACGAAATCATTCTGTTTCAGTCAAAGCAAGAGAGATGAAAATAATGATGAGTGGTAGCCAAACGGAAGAGGTGCCGACAGACTTCGACGCCCTTTTCCGCATGTACTATGCTCCCATGGTGCTCTTTGCCACGCGCATGGTCAAGGAGAAAGAGACCGCGGAAGACATGGTGCAGGAGGTGTTCATGCAGCTGCTGTCGCGGAAAGACTCGATTTCCGTGAAGAGGAACATGCGCAACTATCTCATCACCATCCTGCACAACAGGATCATCGACCTGATGCGCCGGAACAAGAACCTTCCCACGGAGCGCATCAACGAACAAACCATGGAGGAAACGGTGGAGGAGACCGCCTTCGAGGTGGATCTGTATGCCCGACTGTATGAGGAGATTGAGAAGCTGCCTGTGAAGAACGCTCAGGTGATGAAACTGAAGATGGAAGGCAAGGACAACCATGAGATAGCCGACATCTTAGGCATTAAATACGAAACGGTGAGGAGCCACGTGAAGCATGCCATCTCCTCGCTGCGCAACAAGTTCGACATCACGCTGCTGCTTGCCCTTTTCGGTTAGATGCTGATGCCGTAGCTCTGCTTCACTTCACTCATCACGAAGGTGCTCTCAATGGCCCCCATTTCCTCAATCTCGCCCAGCTTGTTCAGCACAAATTCCTGGTATTGCCTCATGTTGCCGGCTCTCACCTTGAGCAGATAGTCGTAGTTGCCCGCCGTGTTGTAGCACTCGGTCACCTCAGGGATGCGCTGTATGCGGCGCATGAAGGCGTTGGCAATGTCGCGGTTGATCTGCTTGAGTTTCACGTTGCAGAACACCAGCAGCCCCTGGTCGAGTTTTTCCGGATCCAGTATAGCCACATATTTCTTGATGTAGCCTCTCCGCTCCAAGCGCTTCTGCCGCTCGAAGACGGGTGTCGGCGACAGATGCACGGCGTCGGCAAGCTCTTTTGTGGTGAGCTTCGCGTTCTTCTGCAGCGTGCGGAGTATCTGCAAATCAATGTCGTCTAAGGTCTCTGTCATCTCTTTTAGAATAATTTTCTACGCTCTCCTCAATAAAAGGCTTCAAAAAGAACTATATTTTGATTTACGGTGCAAAATTAGTAATATTTTCCAAAAACGGCAAATTATTTGGTAGATATTTCCAAAATAACTAACTTTGCACCGTCGAAAGTTCTTTATTCCGACAATAAGTTTAACAATAAAAAAAGAATACATCATGGCAGAGAGAAAACTTCATTTCGAGACATTGCAGCTCCACGTAGGACAAGAGCAGGCAGACCCCGCAACAGACGCACGTGCGGTTCCTATATATCAGACCACATCATACGTGTTCCGAAACTCACAGCATGCCGCCGACCGATTCGGACTGCGCGACCCGGGAAATATCTACGGGCGACTGACCAACTCCACTCAGGGAGTGTTTGAGGATCGCGTGGCGGCCCTCGAAGGCGGCGTTGCCGGACTTGCCGTTGCCAGCGGTGCCGCAGCAGTGACATACGCCCTGCAGAATATTGCTCAGGCTGGCGACCATATCGTAGCCGCCGACAATCTCTATGGCGGATCCTTTAACCTGATTACCCATACACTCGCCACGCAGGGCATTACCAACACCATCGTGAACGTGAACGATCTGGAAGCGCTCGAAGCTGCTATCCAGCCCAACACGAAGGCAATCTATGCCGAAACGTTTGGCAATCCCAACAGCGACGTAACCAATCTTGAGGGGGTTGCCGAAGTGGCCCACCGCCACAACATCCCATTCATCGTGGACAACACCTTCGGCACGCCTTATCTCATCCGCCCGCTTGAGCATGGAGCCGACGTGGTGGTTCACTCAGCCACGAAGTTCATCGGCGGTCATGGAAGCTCATTAGGCGGCGTGATTGTCGACGGCGGACAGTTCGACTGGAAAGGCAACGCCGACAAGTTCCCCACATTGGGCAAGCCCGACCCCAGCTATCACGGTGCCGTCTTCGCCGACGTGGCAGGTGCGGCTGCCTTCGTCACACGCATCCGCGCGGTGATTCTCCGCGATACGGGTGCCACCCTCTCACCGTTCAATGCGTGGATTCTGCTGCAAGGATTAGAGACCCTTTCACTGCGTGTGGAACGCCATGTGCAGAATGCGCTGCGTGTGGTAGACTATCTGAGCCATCATCCCAAGGTGGCAAAGGTGAACCACCCGTCGTTAGAAAGCCATAGCGACCATGCTCTTTACCAGAAATACTTCCCGCAGGGAGGCGGCAGCATCTTCACATTTGAAATCAAGGGGGGACAAGATGAAGCGTGGAAATTCATTGATAATCTTCAGATATTCTCACTCCTTGCCAACGTTGCCGACGTGAAGAGCCTCGTCATACATCCTTATACGACCACGCATTCGCAGATGTCGCCCGAGGAACTGGCGCAGCAACACATCACCCCCAGCACCGTCAGACTGAGCATTGGCACAGAGCACATCGACGACCTGATCGCCGATCTGGACCAAGCCTTCGACGCGCTGTAGGAGAAATTGATCATAGTATTGAATAAATTAAGAGGGAGAGCTATGATCTGCGGCGGGTCAGATCGCTGATTCGCCGCTATTTACAAAACTTTGGGAAACATCCTTTCCAAGTATTCATAATAATAAAACACCTTTTCGTTTAATCCATGTTGAAACAAAAGAAAAGAAACATTCGTGACAGTCTGCAAGAGCGCATCCTCATCCTCGACGGAGCCATGGGAACGCTCTTACAGTCGATGAATCTTGCACCCGATGTGTTCCATCGGGGCATTTTTCGTAATTGGGAGGTACCTCTCTCACGCAACTTCGATATACTGAACATCGCGGCACCCGACATCGTGGAAAGCGTTCATCAACGCTATGTGGAAGCGGGTGCCGACATCATAGAGACAAACACTTTCTCCAGCTCGCGGCAGGTGCAGGCGAAGTATCAATGTGAGAACTTGTCGCGCGAAATAGCCCTCAACGGCGCACGCATCGCACGGCGCGTTGCCGACAGTTGCACCGACCGCCACGTATGGGTGGCCGGCGTGATGGGACCAACGGGCAAGTCGCTCTCCTTAGCTTCCGACATGAGCCGCCCCGCCTGGCGCGAGGTGGATTTCGACACGCTGGCTGCCGACTATAAGGAACAGGCAGAAGCGCTCATCGAGGGCGGTGCCGACCTGCTTCTTTTAGAGACCTGCTTCGATGCGCTCAACGCGAAGGCGGCACTCTATGCCATCAGTGAGTTGAACGAACAATGGGGAACGGAGATTCCCGTCATGGTGTCGGCAACGGTCAGCGACCGCAGCCAGCGCACTCTGACAGGACAGACCTTGGAAGCCTTCTATATCAGCATTGCCCACTACCCCATCCTTTCATTCGGCCTGAACTGCTCCTTCGGCGTGAAGGACATGCGGCCGTTCATCGAGCGCGTCGCCTCTTTTGCATCCACATACATCAGTGTTCATCCCAATGCAGGACTGCCCAACGAGATGGGGGAATACGAGGAACTGCCCGACTATACTGCCTATCACCTGCAGAAAATGGCGGAGGACGGACTGCTGAACATCGCCGGTGGATGCTGCGGAACCGACGACCGCCATATCCGTGCCATTGCAGAAGCACTGAAGGGCATCGCCCCGAGAAAAATAGGCGACGACAAGGCAAACAGAAAGAGCCTCAACCACGGAGCCGCAACAGGTGTTTACGGTGAACCGCTCATGGTTTCCGGTCTGGAACCTTATCATATTGGCGGCACAGACCGTGAAGACGGAAAGGCGGCATCGCTGTTCACCAACATCGGCGAGCGCACCAACGTGGCCGGATCACGCAAATTCGCGCGACTCATCAACGAGAAACACTACGACGAGGCAGCTACTGTGGCACGCCAGCAAATCGACGGCGGCGCATCGGTCATCGACATCAACATGGACGATGCCATGCTCGACAGCCGACAGGAGATGCAGACGTTTGTGCGTTACATACAAAGCGACCCCGGCATCAGCCGCGCCGCACTGATGATCGACTCGTCAGACTGGCCGACGCTGATTGAAGGACTGAAGAACGCGCAAGGCAAATGCATCGTCAATTCCATCAGTCTGAAAGAGGGCGAAGAGGCATTCCTGCAGAAAGCCAAGGAGCTGCACCGACTGGGTGCTGCCGTGGTGGTGATGGCTTTCGATGAAGAAGGACAAGCGGTGACCTACGAGCGGAAGATCCAAATTGCCGAGCGCGCCTACCGACTGCTCACAGGCATCGGATTCCCGCCGCAAGACATCGTGATAGACATGAACATCCTCTCCGTGGGAACGGGCATGGCGGAACATGCCGCCTATGCCATCGACTTCATCAAGGCGGTGGAATGGGTGAAGAAGCACCTGCCCGGAGCCAAGACCAGCGGCGGTGTGAGCAACCTGTCGTTTGCATTCCGCGGCAACAACGCCGTGCGCGAAGCCATGCATTCCGTGTTCCTCTTCCATGCCGTACGCGCAGGACTCGACATGGCAATCGTCAACCCCACCATGCTGCAAGTGTACGACGACATTCAGCCGGAACTGCTCCGCGCCGTGGAAGACGTCATCCTGAACACCGACGCAGAGGCTACCGAAAGACTGATCGTCATTGCAAACGCGCTGAAGGAGAACGCCGCGAAAGCCACCGACAGCAGCAGTGCAGCAAAAGCCACAGCCAGCACGTCGCCGCTTGCCTGGCGAGAAGGCGCCATTGAGGAACGCCTGACCCACTCGCTGAGCAAAGGCATCAGCGAATATCTGGCAATCGACATTCCCGAAGCATTACAGAGTTACCACAACAGAGCCGTCGACGTGATTGAGCAACCGCTCATGAATGCAATGGAACATGTGGGAAAACTGTTTGGTGAGGGAAAGATGTTTCTGCCGCAAGTGGTGAAATCGGCTCAGGTGATGAAAGAAGCGGTGGCGCTGCTCCAGCCCTACATGCCGGGCAATGAGTCGGCACCCGATTCGGAACCGACACGACAACGGAAGCCCGTGGCTGTGCTTGCCACCGCCAACGGCGACGTTCACGACATCGGGAAGAACATCGTGAGCATCGTTTTGACATGCAACGGATTCGACGTGCACGACCTGGGCGTGATGGTTTCCAACCAAACCATCCTCGAAACGACACAGCGCCTACAGCCCTGCTTCGTGGGTGTGAGCGGTTTGATTACACCTTCGCTGAAGGAAATGGAAAACCTCTGCCGACTGTTCCAGCAATACAGCATAGGCATTCCCATCATCGTGGGAGGTGCAACCACATCACCCGTGCATACTGCCGTGCGCCTCGCACCGCTCTACGACGGTGGCGTGATCTACGGAGGCGATGCCTCGCAGACGGCAGTGCTCGCCAAGCACCTGCAAACGCATGCTGAGGAAACCATCCGTCAGGCAAAGGAGGAACAGCAACAGATACGCACCGCCTATCAGAAACATGCGCCCGACATTGCCGATTATGACGAAGCCAACCGCCAGGCAAAGGAACTGCCCTTCGGCGGCGACTATCCGTCAATCGGCGAACTGCGCGCATTGGAAGAGATAATCGCTCCGTCATCCGCGCAATCCGGCACATCCATACAACCTTCATTGCCCATAGAAGACATCATCTCGCACATCAGCTGGCGCATGTTCCTGCATTTCTGGGGATTTCGCGGCGAGTCGCTCACGCAGCAACTCACCAACCCCGAGGCTGCGAAGACGCTGGAAGAAGGGCAGCTGCGCCTGCGGGATGCCCTCAAGCATCATGAATTCCGGCTGGCTCTGGCACTTCATTTCGAAGAAGCTGTGCGCCACGGCAACGACATCGTGCTCGCCGACGGCACCGTGCTTCCCATGCTCAGAAGCCAGAACCGCAACAGCGGATTCCCGTCGCTTGCCGACTATTTCAGCGACACTCATCCGTTGCCGATAGGACTCTTCACCATCGTTGCCGAACCGCTGGCTCACGACGACCACCATCATGCTGACTGCGCCTGCCAGCAGTCGTCGCCCATCATGGATCATGCCCTCTGCGCCCGACTCGTGGAAGCCTGCGCCGAATGGCTTCAGCAAAGGGTTTACGACGACCGTCCTGCTATCCGCCCTGCCTTTGGATATGCAGCATGCCCCGACCACTCGCTCAAACGCATTGTCTTCGACAAGCTGAACGCCGAGGAACGCTTGGGTGCCTCGCTCACCGACCACTATTCCATTCGCCCGTCGACAGCCATCTGCGGACTGCTGATAGGTCATCCCGAAGCCCGCTACTTCCCTTTGGGAGCTATCGACGGACAACAATTGGCTGACTATAGCCGTCGACGCGGACTTTCAGAAGAAGAAATCAGACAGCAACTCTCGAAGAACTTCGATGACCGACAGCCGTCATCTGTTGCATCATGACACATTATTTATAATATAAAACCTGTACATCATCATGCCAAAAGTAATCGACATACTCAATAACAGCAGCTCTGCGTTCGCATCATTCGAGTTGGTTCCACCACTGAAAGGAAGCGACGCCAACCGTCTCTACACCAGTCTGCGCCCCATCATGGAGCTGCAACCGCCCTTCGTAAACATCACCTGCCACCGCGACGAAGTGCAATACACACTCAATGAAGACGGCACCTACACCAAGCTAACACTGGCAAAGCGCCCATCCACCATTGCCATCGTGGCTGCCATCATGCGGAAATACAATGTGGAAATCGTGCCTCACGTGATCTGCGGCGGTGCGTCGAAGGCGAAAGTGGAAAGCGAACTGCTCGACCTCCACTTCCTCGGCATCGAAAATGTGATGGCATTGCGCGGTGATGCCATGTCGGGACAGCGCTACTTCATACCCGAAGCCGACGGCTTCAGCCATACCAGCGAACTGGTTTCGATGATTAACAACCTGAACCACGGGAAATATCTCGATCCCACTGTAGCCGAACCGCTGCCCACAGACTTCAGTGTGGGTGTGGCAGGCTACCCTGAAAAGCACTTCGAGGCAGCAAATCCAGAGACCGACATCGCCCACCTGAAAGAGAAAGTGGAGGCAGGGGCAGAGTATATTGTCACACAGATGTTCTTCGACAACGAGTATTTCTATGATTTCCGCGAGCGTTGCCGGCAGGCAGGTATCACCGTCCCCATCATTCCCGGACTGAAACCCATCTCCACTGCGCGCCAGCTGCTGTTGCTACCGCGCACGTTCCACATCGACATTCCTCAGCCTCTGGTGGAAGCCATTCGCCAAGCCGCCACTCCCGAAGCGGTGTATCAAGTAGGCGCGGAATGGTGCATCGAACAAAGCCGCGACCTCATCGCGCACGGCGTTCCCGCCATCCACTACTACACCATGGGCAAGGCGGATAACATCCTGCGCATTGCAAAGGCGGTGTTCTGAAGTTTTTTCCATTTTTTCTGCATTTTATTTAACCAGTTTGCCCTGTTTTTACGTCAACAGGGTAAAATGGTACCATTATGCAGATACAAGACCTGATTATAAAATCACTGTTTGCCACGCTTGACGAAGCGGAACGGCAACAGCTTGACGCATGGCTGCAAGAGGCAGATCATGCCACCGTTTACCAACGTATTTCATCCAATATCCACGATCAGGATGATGTGGTTAAATTCCTGGCAGACATCGACGTGGAGAGTGCTTTGGAGGAAGTGCACCGCAAGAGTCGCGCCAAGTGGCTTGTCCTGCTGCGCTATGCTGCCGCCATCCTTGTGCTCGTCATCGACGGTGCCGGCATCTGGTATTCTCAATACACAAAGGTTACTCCTCCCGAGATTCCCGAAGCCGTTCAGCTCGCCATGCAGCAGAGCATCCAGAGCGGAAAGCAGGAAGCAGAAGTTCTTGGGGTGAGAGGTGAAAGGCTACGGGTAGGCGAGCTTGGCTCGGGAATGAAGATTAGAGGTGAGAGAATAGAATCGGGTGCTGGTAAGCAGGAGCAAGACATATCTCTCACCTCTCACCCCTCACCTCTCACCACTGAAAACCTTTCTTCATTAACCAAGGATCAGCTTCTTGCCGCCAAGCGCATCACCACGAGACACGACAAGGAGTTCTGGCTGACATTGGATGACGGCACATTGGTACACCTTAATTACAATACGCGCCTGATATACCCCGAGAAGTTCGGGCGTGGCGACCGCAACGTGATTCTTGACGGCGAAGCTTATTTCATGGTGGCAAAGGACAAGAGTCGCCCCTTCATCGTTCATACCCCAAATGGGGATGTTAAGGTATACGGTACGGAGTTTAATGTGAATACAAGAGCAGAGGTGAGAGGCGAGAAGATTAGAGGTGAGAAGATTAGAGGTGAGAAGATTAGAGGTGAGAGAATAGAATCGAGTACAGGTGATGGTCAGCAAGACAAATCTCTCACCTCTCACCCCTCACCTCTCACCTCTAAGAATACTACTTCCGTCGTTCTCGTAAAGGGAAGCGTATCGGTTACACCTACTGGCGGCAAGGAGACAATGTTGAAGCCCGGTCAGCAGGCAACAGTCAATGTTCAATCGTCAATGCCCAATGGTCAATGGTCAACGGTCAATGGTCAATGGTCAACGGCTAACGGTCAATCATCAACGGTCAACGGTCAATGGTCAACGGTCAATGGTCAATGGTCAACGGTCAATGTGACAAACGTGGATGTGGAGCCATACGTGGCTTGGAACACAGGAACCTTCGTTTTCGACGACTGCCCGTTGGAACAGCTGATGAACGTGTTGTCGCGCTGGTACGGCTATGAAGCACAGTTCGACAAAGAGGAAACAAAACAGATTACATTTACTGGAGAACTCGACAAATACAGCTCTATCGACATGGTGATGAACGCCATTAACCGTGTGACTGGCATACGCATCACCATGAACAAGGGAAAGATTATATTTAGCAACAACTAATATGATAAGAATATGAAAAGAATCCTTTTGCTCATTTCGCTCGCAGTCGTTGTCATCACGGCAAGCGCAGCTGTAAAGAAAACCAATCTGAAAGTGCTTTACGTTGGTGGACACTCTGATATAGAGACCATCGGAACCGACTACGACAAAGCCGCCCATGAACGCGGCGTGAAGGAACGCACCGCCGCCTTCGAGCAGCTGCTTAACGAATATTTCACCACGGTGAAGGTGATTCAGGCTAACGAATACAACTACAAAATGTCCTACGACTACGACGTGACCGTTCTTGACGGACAGCCCCAGCCCCTTGAGCCGAGAAAGGATGTGCGCGACGGACAGCGCATTGTGAAGATCATTGAGGCGAAGTATTTCCCTGATGACTTCGACCGCCCCGTGCTCACCATCGCCGAATTGGGAAAGAATGTTGGCGGACGCTTAGGACTGAAGACCGACTGGTATTGCCTTTGTCTCGATCAGTGGGCATTAGGCATGCGCACCGACCATCCCATCTTCAAAGGACCGTATAAGGTGAAGATGACGCTTGTAGACCGCCCCACCCCTGATGGTGCCAAGGAGTTTGCACCAATGGTGGGCGAGACATTGCCAGAAACCACCAAGATGTGGCGCGTGAACACCAAAGGATACATGACCGACAAAGAATATAAGGTCGGTATGGTGAGCCGTCCGTGGGGAGTCGAGGACTCTCCCGAGGCAGAATGGATCAGCAGCGGCAACTGCCAGAAGAGCATCGACGCCATGGCATTGGGTCGCCACGGCTCGTTCTTCCACTGGGGCTTTGCCGGCAGTGCAGCCGACATGACCGAGGAAGCCAAGCCCGTGTTCATCAATGCCATCATCTATATCTCGAAGTTTGCCGGTCAGCACATCATCGCCCGCAAACTGAACGAGAACATCTCAACCCGCATCGAGGCGAAGGAGAATGCCTATCGCGTGACGGCAGCATGCTACGAGAGCTATAAAGAGACCATTGAGAAGTTCAACATTCAGATGAAACACCATTCCGACTCCCTCAAGGCAGCCAAGGCAGCCGGACAGAAGATTGGAGAGATGGAATCGATGTACCTGCAATTCCAGCCACAGCCCATCCCGTCACGCGAAGATTTCCTCAGACAGAGTGCCGGAGAATTGTATGAGAGGTTCGGCGCCGACGAGGCTGCCTACGCCAAATACTATGAGGAGAACACTCCATATTTCTATGGATCATTCAACGACTACGGACTGACACTTGATGAGGATGCCAAGAGCTTAGGCATTCCTAACAACGACAAGCGACTTATCGACAAGGCGATCACCCTCTGGGAAACCAAACAAGACGTGGAGAAGGCAAAGCGCATCCTTCAACGCTACACGCTGCTGCGCTACAACACCCCACAGCAATACCGCGAATGGTTCAACAAATACCAAAAGCAACTGTTCTTCACCGAGAGCGGCGGATGGCTGTGGTTAGTGAACAGTCAGGACAAGAACGTGCCGGGCAATGACTACAGCGTACTGAAATACAATGAGGTGCCGGAGCAGAAGACTCCCGAGATTAACGACCGCACCAACCGCGACAACCCCGTGCTCATCTCCGGCGTAGTGAACAGTCTGCCCAACGGCAACAAAGAGCTGGTCATTCGCGTGAAGATGCATCCCGGATTCCACATCTACGGCTACGTTTCCGACCAGGATCCCTATATCGCCACCACATTCGACATCCAGACTGAGGGCAACTATCAGAAAGAAGGCGACCTCGTGATTCCCGCCTTCCGCACTTTGGGAACCACCGGCACCACCATATATGAGGGCGACGTTATCTTCCGTCAGCAGCTGAAGGGCAGCGGCAAGGGAAAGGTGACCTGCACCGTGAACTATCAGACCTGCGACGAGCATGCCTGTCTGCCGCCAAGAGACGTTACGCTGGAATATGAACTGAACAACTAACAATATTATTATTAACCCAAAAGAGAGAAACATGAAAATGACGAAAAAGCTCTTTTTGTTGGTGACACTCGCGCTGTGGGCGGTTGCTCCCTGGAGCACCACAGCCCTGGCACAGAACGCCGACAAGAATGTTACACTGGACATGAACCAGGTAACCGTGAAAGAATTCTTTGCTGCGGTAAAGAAACAAACAGGATTGAACTTCATCTACAGCGGCGAACTCGCCAAGAGTCTGCCGAAGGTAAGCGTGAAGGCAAAGAACAAACCCGTAAAGCAAGTGCTCAGCGAGGTGATGAACCGCATCAACTGCAGCTACGAGATTGAAGGTTCCATCGTAACCATCACCCGCAAGCTGTCGGGCGCCCGCACCCGCACCGTGACCGGCTACGTGAAAGACGATACAGGCGAACCGCTGCCCGGCGTGAGCATCTGTATCGATGACTCCAAGGTATGCACCATCACCGACATTAACGGATTCTACACGCTGAAGGTTCCCGCCACCGCCTGCGACCTGAAATATTCATTCGTGGGAATGGACAATGCCATTGTTCATCTGAAAGCTGGCAATGCTTTACAGAATCAAGACGTGACCATGCTGAATAACAACCAGTTGGAAGAAGTGGTGGTGACCGGTTATCAGGACATCTCCAAACCGAAAATGACGGGATCGGTAACAACCATCTCGGCAGACAAGCTGAACGACCGTTATATGCCCAGTCTGATGTCTAATCTCGAAGGGCGTGTGGCAGGTCTCTCCACCTACGGCGGAAAGATGACTATCCGCGGTACATCCTCTCTCTATGCGGAAAGTTCTCCACTGCTTGTCGTTGACGGTCTGCCTGTGGAGGGCAGTATTGACGACCTGAACCCATACGATATTGAGAGTGTAAACGTGTTGAAAGATGCAGCTGCAGCTGCCATCTATGGTGCACGTGCCTCTGCCGGTATCATTGTCGTTACGACAAAGAATGCCAAGAAGCAAGGGAAGATTGACATTGATTTCAGTGCAAACCTTACCGTATGGGAAAACAAGAACATGGACTATCATGACAACTTCTACTTGGACGCCGCAGAGCAAGTTGATATCGAGGCTAAATATTACGACTATTATTTCAATGGTCGTAATCTAAAAGACGCTAACGGTGTCTCATATTTCTTCCCATCCCCTATTAAAGGACCTCAAGAATTTGAGTCTACAATCACATCCGGAAACGGATATATCAGTCCTATACAGTATGCCTATTATCAAAAGGCTTTGGGTAATATCTCAGAGGCTGAGTTGCAGAACACTCTCAATGCTTTGAAAAAGAACAACTATGCCAAGGAATATGGAGATGCTGTTTACAAGCAGCAGGTTCTCCAGCAGTATAACCTCTCTCTACGTGGGCGTTCAGACAAGATTCAGAATAACCTTATTTTGAATTACAAAGCTAACAACCAAGGGATTATCAATAACATGTACAATAACCTAAACATCCAATATAAAGGTATTTACAATATAGCAAAATGGCTGACAGGAACGTTTACAGTGAATGGTATTTTCGAAAAGAAACGTGAGGCTGGCTATGATTACATATCCAAATATGATGATCCCTGGGCCAAACCTGCATATGAAAGCTTATACAATACCGATGGCTCTTACAAACTCAATTACTATTCATTTGACGGAAATGCCTATTATACCCCACAATACGGTCTCGCTGACTGCGGTTCCAACCCTCTTGAAGAGTACTATAACAACACACAAACCACCCACAGACAATACCTTCGTTACCACGGTGAGTTGCATTTCAACATTATCGACGGTTTGACCGCTCAAGCACAGTTTGTATATGAAAAGGATCATACCACCGTTGACTGGTTAGCAACACAGGAAAGCCATGCCATGCGCATGATGAAGAATGCTTATGCCACTTACGATGCATCCTCTGGAACAGTATCCTTTATGACTCCTGAATCAGGCGGTATGTTAAGTACACGAAATACCGACGGACGCTACTGGACGGCTCGAGGACAGCTCAACTATAATAAGACATTGGGCAAGCATGAGATCAGTGCATTGGCAGGTATGGAATTCCGTGAGACACACAGCAACGGCACGAAGACCTTGTTGTTGGGGTATGACGACCAGCTACAGATCAGCTCAACACACACTGTTGACCTGGGTACGCTGCGACAGATGGACAGCAGCCCATACTACATGATAACAGGCGGTCGAGCTTTCCCTGCCCATCAATATGTTTATTCTCCATACATTGAGAATAACATAGGTATTGTTGCCGATATGCATCATAAATATGCCTCAGGCTATTTTAATGCTACCTATACATACGACAGTCGATATAATGTTTTCGGTTCGTTTCGCAAAGACTATGCCGATGTGTATGGATTGAACGCTAAGTTCCGTGGAAAACCACTGTGGTCGGTAGGCGCTGGTTGGCTCATCAATAACGAGGCATTCATGAAGGAAGTTTCTTGGGTGAACTTTTTGAAATTGCGTATCAGCTATGGCGTAACTGGTAATATCTACCAGGGAGCAACATCTTACATGACTGCCAGCTCTGGAAAATTGAATCAATACACGAATCAACCTTACGGAACAATCGAGAGTCCGGCAAACCCGAACCTGAAATGGGAGCAGAACAGGACAACTAACATAGGTGTTGATTTCTCGTTATTGAACAATCGTCTGCGAGGTGCTGTCGACTATTATAACAAGGTGGGAAAAGATATTTTCGCCCCGACAACACTGGATCCCACAACAGGTTTCAGCACAATGGTGATGAATGTGGCTTCGATGAAGAACAACGGTATTGAGCTGCAACTCACTTATGACTGGCTGCGAGCACAGACACGTGAGTCTTTTGGATGGACAACAAACCTTACCTTATCCTACAATAAGAATAAGATTACCGAAGTGGAGAATCCCTCAACCCGCGCTTGGCAGCTGTACAGCAATGTATATGTGAAGGGTTATCCTACAAGCGCCCTCTGGTCACATCGCTTTGCAGGGATTGACAATCAGGTGGCTTACACCTACTCTGAAGCTGATGTGAACCAAGAGAATCCGCTTAAGACAAAGGACGGTAGTTTTATTGTTTCTAAAGGCGGAGCAGGAGAAACCCTCTGGTACACGGATAACGACAATAAGGTCCACGAAGCACAAGGTGGAAGTGTTGAGACAATGGAATATTCCGGACAGTCGGAACCAAAGACTATCCTTGGGATTGACAACACCTTCCATTGGAAAGGCTTCTCGCTTGGTGTGCTACTCGCTTATTATGGCGGACACATGATGCGCGCCCTACAGCAGCAAGAAACATTTAACGTACCGCCTATAGCTATTGCCAGTTATTTTTCCAACGCGTGGGACATGGAAACCAACCCTAACTCAACCGTACCAGGTATCGGTCTGTTCAGCTCCAGTTCAACGGGATGGGAACCCTACTATGCAAATATTGCAGTACATAAAGCCGACTTCTTGAAAGTCAGGAATATTGTAATGAGCTATGACTTTCCGTCACGATGGATCACTCCATTAGGAATCAACCGACTCTCTCTGCGTTTCCAGATAGATAATCCAAAGTGGTTATGGATTGCTAATGATGTCAACGTTGATCCTGAGACATTGGGCATTCGCCAACCGAGTTCGTTCATCTTTGGATTAAACATTAACTTATAATTCTTACGAAAAATGAAAAAGAACAATATATTTAAGTCACTGACAGTCTGCGCCCTTTCAATGCTGCTCCTTGCTTCTTGCGAGGACTTCACGGAACTGGAACCAAAAGGCATGAACCTGCTTAGTAATACCGACCAGTTGGAGATGCTGCTCAATCAGGAGATGTATTTCCAGAATACTGATATGGGTGAGATGGCAGGTGACATGGTTACCGCATATAGTTCTATTTCCGCCACACTCAACCAGCCTTCAAAGACACGAGATGCCATCATCTGGTCGTATGATGAGAGTGCAATGGATAAAATGGCAGAGCTTACAGCCTCAGATGGGGACTATGCTGATTTCTACGGCGTTATCGGCACTGTTTGCAATCCTGTGTTACAGAGAATCAATGATGCGACAGGCGATGAGTCAAAAAAGGTGCAATTGAAATGTGAAGCCTTAGTGCTTCGTGCCCTTTTCCATTATATTCTGGTCAACAAATTTGCTGCAGCCTATAACCCTTCTACCGCAGCCAATACCCGAGGAATCATCGTGCTGACTGAAGACATTGACATCTCTGTGCCGCAAGAACAGAAAACCGTGGAGGAAGTATATGAGCAAATACTTAAGGATATCGATGAATGTATCGAGTTGAACGGACTGCCCGCTGTTGCTATCAACCGTATGCGCATGAGCAAGCCTTGTCCTTACGCCTTGAGAGCATTGGTATGTGCCAGTATGCAGAAATGGGATGAGGCTGAGGCAGCTGCCAAGCAGGCTCTGAGTATTGACCAAACAATGTGCAACTTTAATAGCAGCGAATATCAGACACAGATTTCTGGCTTTTTCCTTGGAGGCTCCTACGATGCATTATACAGACCCAAGTGTGAATTCCCAGAAGACTACTTCTACACTCATTCATTAGAGTTGTTCAACTCTTATCCACCAGAGACACAGTCTGCCGTGGAAGAAGGAAACGCGATGATTACCAAAATCGGTAATTTGAATATGGCTTATGACTATTTGATGGATGCTGCTTCTTCAATGATAGGAGAAATGGGATACATTCTGACCTATGATATGAACTCAGGGTGGAACAGAGTTGGCCTCAGGGTTCCACAGATGTATCTGATCATTGCCGAGGCGGAGATTCACAAGAACAACATCGGGGCTGCCATGGAAGCACTTGACGTGATCCGTGAGAACCGTATTGATCCCGCAATCTATCAACCGTTGCAGGGCAATGTCACTTCTCAGGCTGATGCCATCGCACATCTCAAGCAGACGGCACTTGGGGAGAACCTCTATTCCTACTACAGTTTTATCGACAAGAAACGCTGGAACGAGGTGAGCGGATGGGAACAGACCGTCACCCGCACACTGTCAGGAAGAACATACACGCTGAAACCCGGCAGCAAACTCTGGATTTTCCCCATTCCGCAGAACGCGATGAACAACAATCCGAATCTGATACAGAATTATAAGGATTAATCACAATAGATAGAGTGATCACTGGTAATTGCTCCAGTGGTCACTTTTCCTTGTACCCTGATTGGCGGAAATGTCATCCGCCAATTAATCATTGGGGACGCTTTCCATGATCACTTCATCAGAGCGATAATATATAAAGACATTCTTTCAGAAAAAATAACAATAAAATGAAATAAACAGAATTAATATGAAAACAAGAAACGTACTAACAATTCTGCTTCTCCTATTCATAACAATGGGATTTGCGGGATGCAATGATAATTCTGATGAAAAGCTGCCATCAGAGAAATGTGATTGTGGCGAACAGTACATTAGGGATATTGAAAGTATCGGTACACTATCTTATAATGAGAAAGTCGGGAAATGGTTAATAGCCTCTACCATTCAAGGTACTTACGACTCCGTATATCTGTTACTGATTTCAGGAGACAAGGACATGAAAATGTTTGACAAACAGACGGTTTGTTTCACAGGAAAGATGTACACCCTTACTTCTGAGAAACCATTCGATATTCCCGCTGGAACTGAAATCTATTGTTTAATTTTAGAATCAATAAAAATCAAAACATGAAACGTATTTGTATATTTCTTTTGTTTTCTGTTTTTTCTTTCCAAATCATATACGCAACGATTATATGATTACGGTGCACTGACTGGTGGTCAGAAATATGTTATAAACGGAGCCAAGTAGAACAAGTATGTCCTTCGCTATTATATATACAACTCCTCCAACCACATGACATCATTAACAAGAAAAAGTGCAATAGAGAATGCCTTTACAACATGGAGCAATCATTCAAATCTAAGATTTATTCAATTAGAGACTCCAAATAATGCTGACCTAATCATAAAATGGGAAAAAGGTAATCATGGGGATGAGTATGCATTTGATGGAAACAATGGCATACTGGCTCATGCCTTTTACCCGCCACCGGCAGGAGGTATGTTTGCTGGCCATCTGCATTTTGACGATGATGAAAATTGGACAGATGATGGAACCGGCATAGATTTGGAAACAGTAGCACTTCATGAAATCGGTCACCTTCTAGGTATTATGCACTCGGACGATCCATCTGCTATAATGTATGAGACATACACAATAATGAACAGATTACTGTCATCTGATGATATCACCAGTGACGGTTCCAATGATCACTTCATCATGACCTTTATCGATAAAGATATTCTTTCGGAGAAAATAACAATCAAATAACTTAAAAATCACAAGAGTATGAAAAAAGCATTATTATTAATGAGTGCCCTTTTGCTTACGGCTATGAGCATGACTGCCAAGGGCTACAAAATCACGGGAACGCTCCATGGCGACGTGGAGGGAAAGACCGTTTATCTGTGCTTGAGCGGTCCCGACCAGATGAGCATGTACCGCCCGACGGTGATTGACAGCACGATTATCCGCAACGGACAGTTCACCTTCAAGGGAAAGCTTAACGGACCAACCCTGTTGCTGCTGAAGTATTTCCCCAACGACAACCGCGGCGAAGCAGAAAACGGGCGCGCTGCCATGCGACCGGTGCTGCCGCTATTCATCGGCAACGAGAAGGTTGCGATAGAAGCACATGTGGATAGCATGGCAACCGATTTCGAGTCTGCCTTCTACGGCACCTACAACTATAAGGATGCGAAGATAAGCGGCTCGGCTATCAACGACCTCTACCGCGAATACAAGCAGGGATTCACGGATTACAGGGCGCGCAACAGCAAGCTGCAAGGCGATTTCAACCAGTTGTATTATTATAGTAAGGATGTGGTTCCGATGACAACCATCGTGGAAAGGCTTAACAGTATAGACTCGGCAAAGGTTGCTGAAAGGGAGTTCCTGAAGCAATTCATCATGCGTAACAGCGATAATGTCGTGGGTATGATCGCTTTCTCGGAGACATTGAGCGCTTTCGACAAGCAGGGAATAGAAAGCCTTGCCGACGCTCTGTCGCCCAAACTGAAAGCCACCGACTTCGGCAAACAGACACTGCTGAGGGCCGACACCATCAAGAGCACTGCCACGGGAGCTATGTTCCAAGACTACACCTTGCAGGATGCCAACGGCAACGACGGCCGTTTGTCTGACTATCTCGGCAAGGGCAACTACACGTTGCTGGAGTTCTGGGCTTCATGGTGCGGACCTTGCCGCGGCTCGATTCCCCATCTGAAACAGCTCTATGGATTGTATCATAAAGATGGTTTCAATATTCTGAGCGTATCGATGGACACCGACAACAAGGCATGGCACAAGGCACTTGGCGAGGAGAAAATGCCGTGGCCACAGTTAGGCACACGCGACGGGTTCGGTGAAATAGCCAATATATACAATTTCAACGGCATCCCCTACTGCGTGCTCATCGGTCCGAAGGGCGAAATAGTGGAGACCAACTGCCGCGACGCGCGCCTCGACCGCCAGCTGGCACGCATTTATGGCAACAGGTTTGAGACATTCCACCTGACAGGACAACTGGATGAACTAACCGACAGTGTGACTGTGATGACGATGTTTTATGGCGACTGGCAGCGCAACCCCATGGAGAAATATGCGCTGAAAGACGGAAAACTGGATATTACCCTCAAGATTGACAAGCCACAATCACTTGTCTTGATGAAACCAGGTGACTACACACATAGTGTAAACTTCCCGATCTTGCCCGGTGAGTATGCCAACATCGAAGGCAACATGAATGATTATAAAGTCACCGGTTCTTATTTCTATGACGAATATGCCCCCATTGCAGAGCGACTCAACAGTTATACGGCAAAAATATCGATGGCTCAGGATGCTTACGAAGCACAGCTTCAGGAACTGAAGAAGAATGAGAAAAAGAACGCGAAACTGATCGAGTCAAAGAAGGAGGAATTTGTTGCCAAGCGGAAGGAACTGTATGATGAGATGCGGAAAGAGATGAAAGAGTTCATTATCAATAACCCTCGCAATGAAGCCTGCGTCACTCTTCTGCAAGTCGTTGAGCCAGAGGACATGAAGTCGGTGGTGGATAAACTCAATAACTATGTGAAAAACGGGCGAATGAAGCCTGTAACAGATGCCATGTTAAGGGAAGCAGAGAATCAAATTAATGCCAAGAAAGCCAAGGAGAATATCAAGGAAGGAGCCGTGGCACCCGACTTCACGCTTCAGGACATCAACGGAAAACCGCTCACGCTCTCATCCCTTCGCGGCAAATATGTGGTGCTCGACTTCTGGGGTTCATGGTGCGGCTGGTGCATCAAGGGCATGCCGGAGATGAAGAAGTATTATGAGAAATATCGCGGCAAGTTCGAGATTGTTGGCGTTGACTGCAACGACCCGGTTGAGAAATGGAAGAAGGCGGTGAAAGACAACGATCTGCCCTGGCTGCATGTCTACAACAACGCCGCCGACGGCACACCCGAAAAGTATGCCGTGCAGGGCTATCCCACGAAGATTATCATCAACCCCGACGGAACCATCAACAAGATTGTCATCGGCGAGAGCAAGGATTTCTATGAATACTTGGACCAGCTCTTCAAGTAAAATTTCCTACTCGAAAGAGCCTTTCCGGGGTTCATTTACAGTGTTTTAAAGAAACTTTCATCTGCTTCATTTTCAAGTAGTTGCATCTTCGGGTGTTGAAGATATTTGAGTTCTTGAAAGTTTCTATCTCAAAAACTGCGAGTTTTCATCACAAAAACTCGCAGTTTTCAATTTAAAAAGGCGCAGTTTCTGAAAGAAACACTCGCAGTAAATGGCGTTCACACTTGGAAACTATATACCTGTCCCCATCTACAAATCATCACCTCACCACAATACGACCATCCTCAATAGCGGCAGAAACCGTTCCCAGTCCGTTGATTTTTTCTATTATATAATTAATACTGCTGTCGCGCTCGGCAATAAAACGCACGCGCAGGTTAGCAATGTCCTTGTTCTGGCACACCACGCTCATGTTGTAGCGCTGCCCTATCTCAAGCAGCATTTCCTTCATGTTGATATTGTCAAAATAGAAATAGTTGTCGCGCCACATGGTGTAAGGATAGGTATCAACGCTCCTCACATCAAGCATAGCTGTCCCCGACGAACGATAAAATGCCTGTTGCCCAGGCTTGAGGATCCTTGTGCTCCTTATCGGCGATCCAGAGGAATCGGAACCTGCAGACGACACCTCTACGCTTCCTTCCACAAGCGTGATCTCGTTGTTTAAGGAGCCTTGCTCCTTGCACGTCTTTACATTGAATTCCGTTCCGAGCACCTTTGTGAACAAATTGCCTGCTTTCACAATAAATGGCTTAGCCGCATCCTTGGCAACAACGAAATAGGCTTCACCGCTTAAAGACACTTGTCGGGTGCTGCCAACGAAACGGGTGGGATAACTAATCCGACTGCCCGGATGCAGTTTCACGCGACTGCCGTCAGGGAGCAACACCGTGTAGTCCTTTCCATACGGGATGGTAATCCGCATGGTGTCAAGGGGTATGGAAAGGTCCTCTCTCACCTTAGCCGTTACGCTAACAGCACTTGCCGAGCCCTCGCTTATTTCCAGATAGCGGGCCGTTTCCACCTGCTTTCCCTTTGAATCAGTCAGCAAGGGAACGCTCTCTCCCTCATTTGCAGCAAAGAGGATATTCTCTCCCTTTGGCTCTGGCAAAGTATCGCTGTCGGAGGGATGAACGAAGAATACCACACCAATAACTGCTGCGGCAACAAGCCCCCCCGCGACATACAGTTTCCTGATCATTGCGCGCTTCTTCTGTCGCCTCAGCAGAGAATGCCGATGGTTAAACTGCTCCAGTCGCTGCTCCACGTCAAAGTCTTCTCTCTGCTGACGCAGCAGATGGGCAGCTATATGAACATCTTCGCAGGTCTTCATAAGATCAGGATCGCCTTTCAGCTTCTCAAGCTGTTCCTCTGGAATAGTGGCTCCCTGCTCCATGACATCAATTACATCTTCCATCTTCATATTGCTCTTACGCTCTGTTTCCACTTTATATTTCTTTATTCCTAATACGATTGTCAAGGAAATTCAGTATGACATTTTATTATAATTTAAGATTTAGGCCACGTACCATTTTCAGTGCTTTCATTATATGGTTCTTCACCACAACCTCCGTGATACTCATCATTTTTGCCACCTCCTTGTAGCGCTTCCGATCAACATAGCAAGCTATGAATATATCTCGCGTAGGCTGGGGAATCCTCGACAGCACCTCCTCAATCCGCTGTTCGCGCTCCCTCAGCAAGAATTCCTCCTCAGGGTGGTAATAAATATCGTTCATGGCTTTCACAAAGTCGATGTAGGATTGGTGCGCTCCCTGATGGCGTATGAAATCGATACACGCATTGCGCACCGATGAATAAAGATATTGCCTTACCGTTGAACGCTGGATAGAGGATAGTTTACCAAGCACCTCTTCGAAAGCACTCTGCACAATGTCGTGACAATCGTCGCTGTCGTTCAGAAGTTGCCTTGCAAAAAAGTAAAGAGGTTTATAGTAAATCCGAAACACATCCTCAAATTCAGCTCTATCCATACGTATTTGCTTGCAATTTTGGCTGCAAATATACTATTTTCTGCTGAATTAGTTATGTTTTTCATACAAAAATGCGTTTTTTTCTTCTACATGAAAAAAAACTTGCCAAGTACAGATACCAAAAAAGGACCCAATCCGTAACAGAAGTAGAAAGCATATGAAGCTTGCACTCATTTGCTGCTTATGTTGAATAATACGAAGAACAACAATTTATTTATAAACAAATAACAAAAAAAGAAACAAGCCATGGAGAAAAGAAAACTCATGCTCCTTCTGCTCGTTTTCAGCTTGAACATCCCACTTGCATTCGGGCAAGGCAAGGGAACCATTGCGCTGAACTTCAAAAACGAGAGCCTTTCGTCGGCCCTGAAGCGGTTAGAGAAAGCCAGTGACTACAAGATTATGTTTACCTACAACGAGGTGGAGAGTTTTAAGGTGAATGCCACTGTGCATACGCCTTCGTTTGAAGAAGCCCTTAGGACTGTGATAGGCAACTTTCCCCTCGAATACGTGATTGACGGAAAGCTTGTCACAGTGAAGAAAACCCGCAAGAGCGCAACAGGAGGGCAGCGCACAATCAACGGAACAGTGATTGACGAATCGGGAGAGCCACTGCCTGGAGCAACCATTGTTCCTCTCCGGGGAAGTTCACCCTCGCAGCCGGCAGCCGTTACTGACACCGACGGGCGTTTTCGCGTAACAATAGGCGGCGACGTGCAGCAGCTGGAAATAAGCTATATTGGATTTAGCAGCCAAATGCTGACGCTTACATCCAACAACAACTACACCATCACCCTGCGCGAAGACTCACACAGACTGGACAATGTGGTTGTGACAGGTATTTTCCCTAAGCGTAAAGATGCCTATACCGGAGCTGTGACTACCATCACAAGCGAGGAACTGAAAAACTACGGTAATAAAAACCTTATCACTTCTATCGGCAATATCGACCCGGCATTCAACATCTTGACGAACAATGAACTGGGTTCGAATCCTAACCGGCTGCCAGAAATACAAATCAGAGGAAATGCCAACCTGCCTGCTCTCGATGATTTGCAGGATAATACAAAAACCGACCTCAACACACCTCTCATTGTGCTCGACGGTTTTGAAATCAGCTTAGAACGGCTCATGGACCTCAATGATGATGATGTAGAAACAATAACCCTGCTCAAAGACGGTTCTGCAACGGCAATCTATGGTTCGCGCGGAGCAAACGGGGTGGTGGTCATCACCCGAAAGACACCGCAGGTGGGACGCCTGAAGCTGACATATAACGGAAGTCTGAACATAGAGGCTCCCGACCTCACCGACTATCATCTGCTGAACGCCGCCGACAAACTGGAACTGGAGCGTCGCGCCGGCTATTATGATATGATTGACCCGCAGCGAGATTTTAATTATAAGAACAAATATGCAAGCATTCTGAAAGATGTGCAGCGTGGTGTTGACACAGACTGGATGGCCCTACCGCTGCGCACAGGAGTTGGACAGCGCCACAACATGCGCATTGAAGGTGGCGATGCCAGTTTCCGTTATTCTGCATCTCTGCAATACAATGGTGTAACGGGAGTGATGAAAGGCTCCAGCCGCAACAGTTTCAATGGAGGTATCAACCTGACTTACCGCCACCAGAAACTAATTTTCAACAACGATCTTAACATCGGCAACACCGAGTCGAAAGAATCACCCTACGGAACATTCTCACAATACACGCGGCTTAATCCTTACTGGAGACCGTACGATGACAATGGCGAGATTATCAAGATGTTCGACAACGACGTGAACTTTTGGGGAACCTATAGTAATCTTCCCACCAATCCCCTCTACAATGCTACGCTACGTCAGAAGAACAGTACCAGCTATACGAACATCACCAATAACTTTGCCATCGAATGGAGACCTTTTACCGGGTTTATTGCACGAGGAAGCCTGGGCATCACTTGGCAAAACACAGAGAGCGACAACTACAAATCAGCCAAACACACTGATTTCGAGAAAGACCTCTACCAGACAGCCGAAGGAGCGCTCCGCAAGGGAAGCTACAACTACGGAACTGGCAAGATGATTAACTACGAGGCTGCGCTGACGCTCAGCTATACTCACCTCTTTGCCGACAAGCATCAGCTATATACTGGTCTCAACACCAACATCATCTCGAAAAACATCCGTAATTATTACATACAGGCAGAAGGCTTTCCTGATGAAGATATGGACTTCCTGCCATCTGCCCTACAATACATGAAAGACAGCAAGCCCAGCGGAAGTGAGTCAAAGATGCGAAGCGTGGGATTTGTAGGCAGCGTGAACTATTCTTATGACAACCGCTACTACACCGACTTGGCTTACCGTCTGGACGGCTCTTCTCAATTCGGAAGCGACCGCCGCTTTGCGCCCTTCTTTTCTGCCGGTATCGGCTGGAACCTGCACAACGAACACTTCATGAAAGACAAAAAGCTGTTCAATCTCTTGAAACTTAGGGCATCGTTCGGACAAACAGGATCACAGAATTTCAATGTTTATCAGGCCATTGCCACCTATTCCTACTATATGAGCGATCGCTACAACCAGTGGCTCGGAGCCTATCAGATGGCATTAGAGAACAAAGAACTGGAGTGGCAGAAAACCAACAAGTGGAATGCCGGACTGGAAGTGAGCATGCTCGACAGCCG
>JAFUVB010000078.1 GCA_017471245.1 Prevotella sp. | reverse complement strand
CTTTTAGTTTTAAGAAGCAAGAATCAAGAAGCAAGAAGCAAGATGCAAGAAGCAAGAAGCAAGAGATTTTTAGAGAAGCAAGAGGCAAGAAGCAAGAAGCAAGAGATATGTACTGAGATACAATGCTAAATATTTATGCCTATAGCATAGTTCTATTCTCTTGCTTCTTGCCTCTTGCTTCTTGCTTCTAAAAAATGCTTCTTGCTTCTATAAGAATCTCTTGCCTCTTAAAGAATAGTTACTTTTGGCGGACAAGAGCGTCATTCAATAAAAAGGGTCATGATGAAGAAATTATGGATGATGCTCTGTGCCGCCACGCTATTGGGATGCGCAGGGACGAAAGATGTGTATATGTTCACCTCCCATCGCGAGCCGGCACTCGACGGGTTGCATTTTCTGTATAGCTACGACGGGCTGCATTGGGACAGTCTTCCCGGTTCGTGGCTCCGCCCGGAAATAGGAAACAAAGAGCTTTACCGCAACTATGCCACGGGCAAAATGGAAACGCCGAAGTATCACCCGCACTCGATGATGCGCGACCCGTCGATTCTGCAAGGTCCCGACGGGACGTTCCACTTGGTGTGGACACTAAGCTGGGCGGGCGAGAAAGGGTTCGGCTATGCTTCGTCGAAAGACTTGATTCACTGGAGCGAGCAGCGCAAGATCATGGTAATGCAGGATTCGCTGACCAACAACGTGTGGGCACCGGAGCTGTTCTATGACAAGAAGCAGAAACTATACTATATCATCTGGTCGTCGGGGATACCCCGGGAGCGGTATACCGATGCCGACAAACTGGGAACCAATGGCTGCCACCGCGCCTATTACACCACGACAAAGGACTTTAAGACTTTTGCGCCCACGCGCCCATACTATGATCCGGGGTTCAATTCCATCGACGGATTCCTGTTGAAGCGCGCGAAGGACGATTATGTGCTGATCATCAAGGACAACCGCAAACCAGGATTCAGCGACTTGTTCTGCGTGTTCGGAAAAACGCCGGAGGGACCTTTCGGCAATCCCTCCGTAAAATTCGCTCCCATGTATTCAGAAGGTCCTTGTGCGGTGAAGGTGGGTGATGAGTGGATCATCTATTTTGATGTCTACCGCCAAGGGCGCTACGGTGCTGTGAGCACGCGCGATTTCCAGACCTTCACCCCCATCGACGACCGCATCTCCATCCCTGCAGGACACAAGCATGGAACGGTGTTCAAGGTGAAAAAGAAGATACTTAGGGGATTAGAGGTGAGAGGTGAGAGGTGAGAGATGAGAGGTGAGTAGATTAGAGGTGAGAGATTACCTTCGTGTATAGGAAACTGTAGCAAAGCATATCTCTCACCTCTAATCTACTCACCTCTAAATTACTAAAAAGAATCCTACAAATCAAACTTATAGCCGAGGGTTATCATGATTGTGCTGTTCTTGATTCCCTTTAGCGCAAGATTAGTGATGATGTTGTCTTTCTTATACACATCCGTCAGTCCGATGTTGTAGCGTGCGTCAATCACGAAGTTCTCATATTCGTAAGAGATGCCCACAGGAATGGCGAAGTCGATGCTCTCGGTATAGTCGGTCACGTCGGCGAGATTGTAGTTTGAATCGATCACCTTCACATTGGCATCAATATCCGAACTCATATTAACTCCTAACTGCAGACCGGCTTTCAGGGCGAGACCTTGAGCCACATACACATTGGCAAGAATAGGCACATTCAGATAATCCACCTTGGCAGTGATGCTTGCAAACTTGGAAAGGTCGAAGCCAGCAATCTCCATGCTCAGCTTTGCTCCCTGCATAGAGTAGAGGAACCCTGCGGAGATGCCAAGGAACGGAGTAGCCTGATATTCACCTTCCACACCAACAGCAAGGCCGGGGCGCATCTTCGTGCTCCAGTCGCAACCCGTGAAATTCGAAAGATTCAGACCGATTGTGGGCTTCAGAGCCAAGGATCCCGTTGCATGCTGTGCACTGGCAGTGAGCGTTGTCATCAGCACTGCTGCCATTAATAATAGTTTCTTCATTTTCTTTCTGTTTTTTAGTTGTACATTGTTTATGATTATTCTCATCCACTCCCTTTTTTGAGACGAACAAGAAGCAAGGACATGGAAACTTTTGGGAAAGTATGATGACTCTTGCATTGCAAAAGTAATAAAAAAATTTGGAATATACATTCTTTTTTCGTATTTTTGCAAATGTAATATGTTTTCCTCGTCAACAGGATAATCGAGAATTACCACTACTGATCTGTAAAACCATTAATCCTACAATCACCATGTCGCAAGATCATCAAAAACTGAACCGCCGCCAATTCCTCAAACTGGTAGGAATGGGGTCGGCATCGGCCATAGCCATGACGGCACTGAAACCTTTCAACGTGCTCGCCGCTCCGAAGAATCTCAAGCATGCATCTCAAGCCGACCGGCAACAACAGACAAACGCCATGGCCTATCGGGTGAACCAATATACCGGCGACAAAGTGTCGCTGCTCGGTTACGGCATGATGCGACTGCCACAGAAAGACGGGAAGATAGACCAGGAGCTGGTAAACCAGGAGGTGGACTATGCATTGGCTCACGGTGTGAACTATTTCGACACGGCTCCCCGCTATTGCGGCGGACGCTCCGAACCGGCCACGGGCATTGCCCTAAGCCGCCATCCGCGCGATTCTTACTATATTGCCACGAAGATGTCGAACCAAAACCGCAACATGTGGCCGATAGAAGAGTCGAAAAAGATGTACTATCAGTCGTTCAAGTCGCTGCAGGTGGACTATATCGACTACTATCTGCTGCACAGTGTCGGGGGGAGCGGCATGCAGGATTTCCGTCCGCGGTTCCTCGACAACAACCTGCTTGACTTCCTCCTCGAAGAGCGCAAGGCAGGACGCATCCGCAACCTGGGATTCTCCTATCACGGCAATGTGGAAGTGTTCGACTGGCTGCTCGACCATCAAGAACAATATCATTGGGATTTCTGTCAGATAGAACTCAACTACGTGGACTGGCGCCATGCCTCGACAGGTAGGAAAGGAGATGCCGATGCAGAATACCTGTACAACAAATGCGAGAAAGCAGGCGTGCAGTGCGTAATCATGGAACCACTGCTCGGCGGCAGGCTTTCGCGTCTGCCCGAGGAATTTGCCTCGCGCCTCAAGGCATTGCGCCCCAACGACAGTCAGGCAGCATGGTCGTTCCGCTGGATTGGCTCCTTGCCGAATGTGCTCACTGCACTCAGTGGCATGACGCTGATGGAGCATTTGGTTGACAATGTGAACACATTCTCGCCTCTCGACACCTGCACCGAACAGGAAAAGGCGGTGCTGGCGCGCATTGCCGACGACATGCAGGGCTACCCTACCATACCCTGTACCGCTTGCGAATACTGTATGCCTTGTCCTTACGGTGTTGACATCCCCGGCAATTTCGCCTACTACAACGATGCCGTAAACAAGAAGCTGCTGCCCCTGCCCGACAAGAGCGCATCCGACTACCGCAGCAGGCACAATGAATATGTCAAGGGATACAAGCGCACCATTGCCGAACTCAAGCGGGCAGACAAGTGCATGGACTGTGAGGAGTGCCTTTCCAAGTGTCCGCAGCAGATCCGCATTCCCAACCAGATGGCACGCTTGGTGGAACTGCAAGTATAGCGTTTCTGCAAACGCAGCAGTCGATGCCTACATCTTCGCGTCTTTGCCACGAACTGGAGATGCCGGTTTGTTATACGCCGACGGAAGACAGCCATACTCTTCCTTGAAATATTTGGAAAATTGCTTTGGAGAAAGACCGATTCTCCAAGCAATCTGCGAGATGTTCTCACCGCTCTGCTCAAGCAACTGCTTGCCGCGCTTGAGCCGTAAGATGCGGATGAACTCAAGGGGAGCCTTGCCGGTTATGCTCATCAGTTTCTTATATAAATGTCCGCGCGACATACCTACGGCAGCACTCAAGTCTTCAACAGAGAATTCAGAATTGTCCATATTCTGCTCCACAGCAGCTATTGCCTTAGCTATCAGTTTCTCGTCAAGCGAGCTCACCGTTATCTCTTTAGGCGAAATATCAATGGTCCGGAACTTCTCATGATTAGCGGCAGACCACTGCAGAATCCTGTCGATCCTGAGCTTTAGTATCTCCAGGTTGAAAGGTTTGGGAATATAGTCGTCGGCACCCTCCTTCAAACCTGCAATGACGCTCTCCTCCGCCACCTTTGCCGTCAGCAGGATGACGGGAATGTGCGACAGCACCGCATTTGTCTTTATCTGTTGCAGCAGCTGCATGCCGTCCATTTTGGGCATCATCACGTCGCTCACCACAATCTGTATGTCTTCAGCATGAAGAATTTTCAGGGCATCTTCGCCGTTTTCGGCATCATACGTCCGGTAGTGCTCCCGCAGGCAGTCTTTCAGATATCGTCTTAAATCATGATTGTCCTCAACAATCAGCACTCCCGATGCTGATTGTTTGCCCGAGGCGTTGTCAGCCACGACCACCGCCTGCTGTTCCGCCCCACCTTCTATTGGCAGCAACACCCTGAAAGTAGTTCCCGGCGGCTGATTGTCGGAAACGTCGATGCTTCCATTGTGCATCGCCACATATTCATGAGCAATGTGAAGCCCCAACCCGTTACCCACGTACATGGTGTCGTGCTGCTCCTGAAAGAACTTCTGGAAAATGCGGCGTTTGTTTTCATCCTTGATGCCAATGCCAGTGTCCGACACTATCAGTTCCGCGCATTGCTTGCCATCCTTCTCCACCGTGCGTAGCCGCACCTCCACCGTACCGCCCTTCACGTTATATTTCACCGCATTGCTCAACAAGTTGAGCACCACGCGCTGCATCTTTGAGTGGTCGAATGCCATCCTGATGGGGCTGTCGCCGATGCTCGTCAGCATCCTCAGCCCGTTTTGTTCCGCTTCTGGGGCGAAGGCATTGCAGATGTCGCTCACGAATGCCGACAGGTTGTCGGTCGTGGCATTCATCCGAGCCTGGTGTTCGTCCAGCTTTTTGAAGTCAAGAAGCTGGTTCACCTCATTCATCAGTATATTCGAGCTTTTCCCAATCAGTCTCACCTGGCTTTCCACCTCTTCGGGCAGCACCATTGAGAGCAGCCTCTCCACAGGAATCAGGATCAGCGACAAGGGTGTTCTCAGGTCGTGGCTCACATTGGTGAAGAAATTCATCTTCGCCTCGTTCATCTCAGCCTGCTGCCTGTTTTCCATTTCCCGCCTTTGATACTCCATCCGTCGCGCAGCCTTGCGCTTGAGGCGTTTAATGTATGCATACACCGCCAATGCGATGATCAGCAGATAAGCGCATCGTGCCGCCCACGACCACCACCAGGGCTGACTGACAACGATGGTGAGCTGAGAGGCATCCTTATCGTTGGCCTCGGCAGTCTTCACATAGAGCGAGTAGCTTCCCGGCGGAAGCTGGGCAAAGGTGATCCGGTTCCCGTCCAGCTTTATCCACTGTCCGTGCCTGCCCAGCCTGTAAACAAACCTTGTAAGATTCTCATCACCGTAATTCATGCATGAGAGATCTATGGCAAAGCTGTTCTCATGATGAGCCAGCACCAATCGGTCTGTCGTTATATTTGCATATTGGTCGTGCTGCTGAATGCCCGTAAACCTTACTGTCCTGCCCCTCCCGGCAGGCACGATTCTTTCGGGCGACATGCTGATATAGCCATCGGGAGTACCCATCAGTATATCTCCGTTTTCCATGCACGTGATGGCATTTTGGTTGAACACGGTTGACCCGTTCCCCCTGCCTGGCAAGAACGACGAACACACATATTGCCCCTTGCTCAGCTCTACGCGCGTGATTCCGTTGTTTCCCATCAGCCATACACGGTGTTGCCTATCCTCGCAGATACCTATCACATAATCATCAAAAAGACCGTTGTCCTTGGTAAGCCTCGTCAGCTTTCCCGAATCCTCGTCATACACGTATGCACCTTCTCTCGTACCTAACCACAACCGGTTTCTCGAATCCTTGTAAAGGCAGCATGCGCCCGCAGCCCCAGCCTCGTCGCCGGAAGAAATCCTGAGACTCTCTATCCTTCTGCTTCGGGTGTCAACCTTGTAGATGCCATAGCCGGTAGCAATATACAGGAATCTCTCCCCCTTGCACCAGATTCGATTAATGCTGTTGGTCATCAGAGCCGAATTCTGCATGTTGTAGGTGCTGATTTCTCCTTTGCCGCTGATGCAGAAGACACCATTGATATAGGTAGACACCCACAGATTGCCTTCCTCGTCTTCATCTATCCCATTAACATACTTGATGGCTGCCACGTTTTCGGTGACAGGCCATCTCACGAGGGCGTTTCCCCGTAAGGTTAATATGCCGTTGCCGTAGGTGCCAAACAGCAGCGTGCCGTCTCTTCTCTCATGGCTGCAGATGAAAATGTCCGACGGTGAGTTTCCCCGTTTCTTTGAATAAATGGCATACGTCGGGGGCTCACCCTCGGCGCGCAAGAGCCCTTGCCCGTCGAGGCACATCCAGAAGCGCCCTTGCCCGTCAGTCATAAAATCTTTCACGTCGGCAATGATTGGCATCCGGTGGGTCTTGAATATCTGATTGCCAAGCCTGCCGTATGCCACCCCCATCTTGGTGGTGCCTATCCACAACACATTGTCTTTTCCCCAATAAAGGCACCTCACATGGTCGTTGGGAAGCGAAAAGGGCTGATCGGTCTTCCTGATCTGTTCGTCCACGATGCCCGTTCCCACCTCGTAGCAAAAGACACCCTCGTTATCCGTGGCGATCCACATCCTGCCCGTTCCGTCGTCTATAATATCCGTGATAAAGTGGTTTTCGGCCGGTGTCAGCCCCACGGCACTGATCAGGCACCGTTGGGCGGTGTCGTAGATCATCACCTGCGGGGAATGAGACACATAGAGCCAGAGCCTCATGCGCGAGTCCAAATATAAAACGGCATTCTTCTCCCTGAGAGCAGGCACCTCCAGTTCCTTCGTGAGTGAGTGCGACCCCAAGTCCGTGCGATACACCGTTCCCTGATCCGTGATCACGAAAGCCCTCCCGCCGCGGCATGCCATCGCCGTGGGTTTGCCCTCGCCCGTCAAGGCAATGCTGCTGACGTCGTGCTTGGCGAAGTCATAGTGGTAAAGCGTCTTGCCCGAAACGCACCACAGATTCTTGTCCTTGTCTATATAAAGAAAATCAGCACTTTCGCCAATGCCGAGGGCGCGCAGGCGCTCGCTCACCTCACTGCTCATCCTGTCGTGCTCTCTGTCGTAGCAATAGTAACCATTCGACGATTTCAGCCAAAGCGTTCCTCCGCCGTCCTGCTCCACCCAGTTCACCGTGTTTCGCTTTTCGCCAAGATGGATCAGATGGTAGGGCTTCACGGTGTAACCGTCGTACCTGTTGATACCATAAAGCGTTGCAAACCACATATACCCCTCAGCATCCTGGGTGATATACCTTACAAACAGGTCAGACATCCCATTCATGCCAACCGTCCGAAACCGGAAGTCCTGGCAGAAAACATGCGCCCCAAAGCCCATGCAAAAAGCAAACATCGCAATCCATCTCTTCATGATGCAGTCTTATTCGTTTCTCATGTTAATCTCTTCGGGCGCTCACCGCTGCCCGTTCCTTGTAGCCGGAAGTAAACCCTTCCCGCTGCAAATATAAGAAGAAAATCCCACACCGCCGACTTCCCCTTTGTGTTTTTTTTCGTCCCCTCGGAATCATGATACATAAGGGACGCTCCCTAATACATTCGGGAACAACCGCACGCCACATTCCCCATATCTTTGCAACGCATTCGACAAAATAAAAACAAAAAGTTATGAAGAAGAAAACAATATTTATAGCCATCTTGTGGGCTATCAGTTGCCAGGTTCTGACAGCAAAAATGAAAACAGAAAGAAATATATGTTATACGGCTGACTCAGAAACCGATTCCTATAGGCGTGAACGCTGCAAACTGGATGTCTATACACCCGAAGGCGCAGCAAACCAGCAGGTGCTGATATGGTTTCACGGCGGCGACCTCAGGGATAGCGACGGCAGTCACCTCCCTGACGCTTTCCAAGACAGAGGGATAGT
This sequence comes from Prevotella sp., assembly GCA_017471245.1. Taxonomy (GTDB): domain Bacteria; phylum Bacteroidota; class Bacteroidia; order Bacteroidales; family Bacteroidaceae; genus Prevotella. The sequence continues at coordinate 20,777 of JAFUVB010000078.1, read as the reverse complement.
GGTTGTAACACCTGACTGTCGCCTTTCGCCACGTGCCACGCACCCCGCATACATTGAGGATGCCGCCGAAGCCGTTTCATGGGTCTGCAACAATATCTCCCGCTATGGCGGAGACCCGTTGCGAATCAGCATTGCCGGACATGCCGAAGGGGCATACCTGGCACTCATGCTCTGTCTCGACAAAGCATATCTCGGGAAACACGGCATCGATGCCGACAAGGTGGAAAACTTCTATGCCGTCAGCGGGGAGGTGATCACGCCCCGCGCCTTCAGGCAAGAGACAAACCACCCGTCACCCTATATCGACTCCTGCGCAGCAATCAACCACTCGCGCAAGCTCGCCACGCGGCTGTTTCTTTTCACCGGCGATCGGCGCTATGAGCTGCCTTCTCTCACAGAGCAGAACATCTATCTCAAAGACGCTCTTGAGCGAGACGGAAACAGCACTGTTCCACTGTATGAGCTTGAAGGTTTTGACCATTATACCTGCGTTCAGCCTGCCTCGCTGCTGATTGTGAGCAACATGACGGGAGAAGACCCCGGTAAAGTGTTCAAGGAAACCATATTCGCCCACACCGACGATGTGAAAGATCGTTACGAAACAATTCTTGACATTCCATACGTTGCTTCCAACGAGTCAGCTTACAGGCGAACTCAATGCCGACTGGATATACACTATCCGAAGGAACGCGGAAACAACAAGGTACTCGTGTGGTTCCACGGCGGAGGCCTGAAGAGCGGCATCAAGGAAATACCCGAATCCATGATGTACGGCAACTTTGTGGTAGTGAGCGCAGAATACCGATTCACTCCCAAGGTGAACGCTCCCTCCTATATAGAGGATGCTGCGGAGGCGGTGGCTTGGGTGCATAAACATATCGCAGAATACAATGGAAATCCTGATAGCATCTATATCTCAGGAGCCTCTGCGGGAGGTTACCTCGTCATGATGCTGGCAATGGATCAGCACTATTTGGCTGATGCCAGATACGACGCTGATAAACTGGCAGGCTACGTATCGCTTACCGGACAGATGTCAAGGCACACAGGCATAAACGATGAATTCAATATTGAGCATTTCCGGGTTGTAGCCGACAAATACTCACCCATAGGCATGGCACGTAATTGTGTTCCGCCAGTTTGGCTGATCACGGGACAGCGCGAGGTTGACCGCCCCACCAGATATGCCCAAAACCTCTACATGTATTCACTCCTGAAGAGTCTTGGCAAGACAAACGTGGAACAATATGCCATCAGCGGATTCGGCCACGGCGGAGCAGGATACGAAGGAAGCATGATCATGCGAAGGATATTAGGATATGAACGTGCAAAACGCTGATTATTTTTTAGTAACATCAATATTATTAAACCCAATTGTCATGAAACAGTATATCTTACTGACATTCGTCTTTTCTTTATTCTGTTGTAACACTGTTAATGCCCAGCATTATAAGCGCGCCGATGCCTACAGCGACCAATTGACTGCCTTTTGGAACGAGGACGCCATCGCCAAGCCCGCCCCAGGGGCAATCCTGTTCATAGGAAGTTCAACAATACGCATGTGGGACACGAAACAGTGTTTCCCCAATCACCGCACCTTGAACCGTGGTTTCGGCGGAGCATTGATTTCCGACATCCTCTACCATCTTCCCCGGCTCGTCTATGCCTACGACCCGGCACAAATCGTGTTCTATGCCGGACCAGGCGACCTCAATTCCGGTGCAACACCCGATCAGGTTTTGGATTATATAAAATGTTTCCTGAATCTGATAAACTTCAACCTCCCTGAAGTGCCCGTCATTGTTCTCTCTTTCCGAACCTCGCCTTCCACAATCAATCGCGATGGTGTTCACCAATATCTCAACTGGAAATTGAAAAACTATTGTGAGCAGAACCCGAAGCTGACTTTTGTGGAAATGGAATCTGTGCTATATGACAAGAATGGAGTGTTGCGCGGAGAGCTTTTTCTGAAAGACAAGCTGCACCTCCGCCCTGAGGCTTACGACCTGATGTCAAAAATATTGGAGCCATATCTGATTAACAACAAGAATTAAAGATTTATATGAAAAGACTCTTTTTGTTTGCCTTTCTCCTTTTAGAAAGCATTGCCGGATGGTCGGCACATGCGGACAACCCCGTCAACCCCTCTGCAACCCCAGAGGCAAGAGCGCTGCTAAAACGGCTTTACAATTCTGTTGCCAATGGAAAAATCCTGTCAGGACTGCATCATAATCGAATAACACTTCCGAGTTACTGGGAAGACCTGGATCGTATTGAGACAGCAAGCGGTCAACAGCCTTTGATATGGGGAGGTGATTTGGCTTGGGATGCCGATAAAGTCATCGAAATAGCTACCCGCGAATACAAACAAGGACATATAGTCACGCTCATGTGGCATGTCAACAGACCATTTGACCGAACTTCACGCGTCTACTTCCGAGAACAGACTCGTGGAGAGTTTACGGATTCACAGTGGGAGGAACTCCTCACCGAAGGAAGCCGGATGAATAAAATGTGGCAACAACAGGTTGATTCTATTGCTGTTTATTTGAAGGTACTGAAGGAGAGGAATATTCCTGTCCTGTGGCGACCCTATCACGAAATGAACGGCGAATGGTTCTGGTGGGGCAACAGAAGGGGAAAAGATGGCTTTGCCAAGCTATGGAAGATGCTGTACAATCGGATGGTAAACATCCATCATCTGGATAACCTTCTATGGGTTTGGAATGCGAATGCACCCAGGGAAGCTCCTGGAGATACGGCCATGGCCTATAATCTGTATTTCCCCGGAAAAGAATATGTAGATGTTCTTGCCACCGATATCTACCATGGCGACTGGCGCCTGGAACATCATAACCAGTTAGTGGAATTAGCCGGCGGCAAAATAGTTGCTATTGGCGAAGTGGGAGACCTGCCAGGACTTGGAGTCCTCAAGAAAATGAACAAGTTTGCCTGGTTTATGCTTTGGACAGGATTCTCTGCCAATACTCATAATACAAGTGGACGCCTTAAAGAGATTTTTACATCTGAGCAGGTTGTGAATTTTACACCGATTAATAAACAATAACAATAAAAACAACGTAGATTTTATCTGCCAGAGAAATAGGGGCGAAATGTGTCATGTTGTGTTTTCTTTTGTGTTCTGATACAAATTGGAAGTGAAAAAAATACATTTGGGGAGGAGGAGGAATGGCAAAACGCCTAATTTTGCCGTTAGAATTTGATTTATAACTTTAACTTAAAGCAAGGAGTATGGATAAAAAAACAATTAGAATGTTGATGATGGCTGTTGGCTTGATGCTGTTGCCAGTGGCTTATTCCCATGCCGCAAACGATACTGCAGGTGTTGGCTGCGTTCAACAGGGCAAGACCGTGGAGGGTGTCGTTGTCGACACAAATGGAGATCCTATTATCGGAGCAACCATCAAGGTGAAGAACTCTAATGCCGCCACAGTGACCGACATGGATGGGCGTTTTGTTGTCAGCAACGTGCCTGACAATGCCGTGATTACGGTTTCGTTCATCGGCTATCAGTCACAGACCGTTTCAGCGAGAGATGGCAAACGGATACGGATCGTTTTGAAGGACGATGCCGCCGCTCTCGATGAGATTGTGGTGGTGGGTTATGGCTATGTGAAGAAGAGCGACCTGACTGGTTCTGTGGGACAGTTGAAGGGTGGCGACATCATGAAGAATTCGCCTGTCAGCATGGAGCAGGGCATTCAGGGGCGCCTGTCGGGTGTGAATGTCGTATCCAACGACGGTGCTCCTGGTGGTGGAATCAGCATCCAGATTCGCGGAACAAACACGTTTCAGGGTTCCACGGAACCTCTCTATGTGATTGACGGTGTTCCAATAGCCGACTCTAACGACGACACTATTAACTTTGAGTCGGAGACTGCCAGTTATAATAATGTCCTGTCATCGTTGAATCCTAACGACATTGCTTCCGTTGAGATATTGAAGGACGCGTCTGCCACGGCAATTTACGGTTCGCGCGGTGCCAACGGTGTTGTGTTGATAACAACGAAAAGCGGTGAAGGTCTGAACATGAAGGACAAGGTGACGGTGTCGTATAAGACTTCTTTCAGCAATCCGGTGAAGAAGATCAAGGTGCTCGGCGCGCGCGACTACGCTGCTTACCGGAACATGTCGTATATCAACACCCAAGAGGTTTCGAAATTCGAATGGCAGCAGATAAACCTGCCGTTCCCGGGAATGGAGAATTCGGAAGGCGAATATAAGAAGGGACCTGAGGATTTCGGCAATGACCCTTACTACTGGCAAGACCAGATATTCCGCACGGGCGTGACCAACGACCTGAATGCCAGCATCACGGGACAGGCAATGGGTATGGACTATGCGCTGAGCGCAGGATATACCGACCAGACGGGTATTGTGAAGGGTTCTGACTATACGCGCTACACGCTGAAACTGAACCTGAACAAGCAGGTGAAGCCTTGGCTCAAGCTGGGAACCTCCATATCGGGGACTTTCGCTAACAGCAGCATTATCAAGGCGGCAACGAGCAACAAGAACAACGGTACGGAGGGCGTGATCCGTTCTGCCCTCACTTTCCCAGCAAACTATTTCATCGACGAGCTGGATGAGGAATACAGCATGGTGGCTCTCCCCTCTCGCTATGTGGAGGCTCTGAACAAGAACAGGAACATGTCGTTCCGCTCTTCGAGCTATGTGAATGTGAATCTGATAAAAGGGCTTATGTTCCGCACGGTTGTGGGCTATAACTACACAACGAACAATGCCAACAAGTATTGGCCGAGCGACCTTGCAGAGGGAAAGACGGTGAAAGGCCGTTCCTATGCTGGTGACAATTGGAGAACCTCCCTTGTATATGACAACCTGTTGATGTTCAACGAGACGTGGGGCAAGCACAATGTGAGTGCCACAGTGGGAACGTCGTGGGAGCAGTCGAAATATTACGACAAGACGATTGCCGTGCAGGGGTTCGGCACGGATGCCACGGAGGGCTGGCTGCTGCAGGATGCAAGCGAATACTATAAGGTGAACTCCAACGCGGGGGAGTCGCAGCTCTTCTCGCTGATTGGGCGCTTTGCCTATAACTATGCGGGCAAGTATTACCTGACGTTCACCGCGCGCGACGACATGTCGAGTAAGTTTGTGAAGGGCAAGCGCGCCTCGTTCTTCCCTTCGGTGGGCGTGTCGTATCGTCTGTCGGAGGAGGAGTTCATGAAACCGCTGACGGGCGTGCTGAGCAATGTGAAGCTGCGCTACAGCTACGGCGCATCGGGCAACCAGGCCATCAGTTCGTATCAGACGTTTGCGCTTTTAGCATCGGCCAACTATCCCTTCGGCACGGCTATCCAGAACGGCTATGCCACGAATACGTATAATCCGGGAAACAGCGCGCTGACGTGGGAAACCACGTGGCAGCATGATGCGGGCATAGAACTGGAGCTGTTTAAACGTATTGTGGTGGAACTCGACTATTATCACAAGAAGACTACCGACTTGCTGCAGTACAAGCAGACGCCTCCAAGCACGGGCATCATGCAGATTCTTTCGAATGCGGGTTCGGTGATCAACAAGGGCTTCGAAGCCAATGTGAAGGTTTATGCGGTGAACAATAAGGATTTCACGCTCACGGTGGGAGGAAACATCTCGTTTAACAAGAATGAGCTGACGGAGTTCGGCGACGATCCGATGTTCCCCAACTCCATCTACAACAGCCTGCGCCCCTACGCATTGGCAAACGGTCATTCCATCGGCTCGTTCTATGGTTTCCAGTCTGACGGCATCTGGAACTCTCGCGAAGAGGTGATCGGCAGCCACCAGTTTCAGACCCAGTATCCGGATTACACGCTGGCAAGCAACGATGCCGCAACCGAGGAAATCATCCGGCGCGACTGGGTGGGAGAGCTGCGCTATGTTGACAACGACGGCGACGGCTTCATTACGGATAAGGATCAGACGTGGATCGGCGATGCCAATCCCGACTTCTATTATGGTTTCAACATTGACCTGACTTGGAAGAATTTCGACTTGGGTCTGCTCTTCCAGGGCGTTCACGGCAATGATATCTTCAACATGAACTCGCTTCGTTTCTACGATGTGGGCGACACGCGCAACATTCCTTATTATGTATACAACCATTCGTGGAGCGTGAATCCTGACGATGCCGTGGCTCCGAAGATTTTCTACTACAGCGGGCGCGACATTAAGTTCACCAGGATGTTTCTCGACGACGGGTCTTATCTGAAATTGCGCACGCTCTCCGTTGGCTACACCTTCAGGAAGCCGCTGCCGTTCATCGAATCGGTGCGCCTGAATGCAACGGCAAACAACCTGCTTACGTTTACACGATATGAAGGTTACGACCCGGAGGTGAACTCCTTCGGCTCCACTCCCTCGCTCAGGGGTATCGACTCGGGTGCCTATCCACAGCAGAGAAGTTTCGTGGTGGGGGTAAATGTAACATTCTGATTTTACAATTTTAATAAAAACGAATTATGAGCAAAAATATTTATAAGGGAATCCTCGGCCTGCTGGCAGCGGGCTTGGTGGTGATGGCGACGGGCAGCTGCTCCTTGGAAGAGAAACCATATTCACTCACGGCGGAAAAACTGGCAGCCTCGGAGGATGGTGCCGAACAGTTGGTAACTGGTATCTATGCCATCTTCTGGGACAACTGGATGATGGAACAGACTTATCAGGCTTGGATGGACTATGATCACGACCATTGTGCCGGTCCGGGTTGGGTGCTGAGCTCTGCTGGCAGCGGTGATATCACGGGTCACTGGGCATACAACACGAACAACGACATGTGGAGTTCGATGTACAGGATGGTGAATCGCGCCAATAAGGCAAAGGAATCGTTGGAGCGCACGGATGCCTATCAGACGGAGCCGAAGGTGCGCCAGCTTTATGGCGAAGTGCTGTATCTGCGCGCTTTTGCCTATTTCCATCTTGTCAGGATGTACGGAGCCGTTCCGCTCCGCCTTGCATCGGAGACGGACAACGACTGCCCCCGCTCTCCTGTTGAGGAGGTCTATGGTGCCATTACCAATGACTTGGAAGAAAGCCTTGGCTACTTGCATTTCGTTTCAGAAGGCAATGTGGGCGAATGGGGGCATGCCGACAAGACGGCGGCTGCGCTGCTGCTTGCTAAGGTTTATTGCACGATGGGCTCCACGGCAACGGCCTGCGGCGGAGCGGAGATGATTGTGGATATCAAGGGTAAGGATACTCGTTTCACGTGTGACAAGGTCGACGGGTCGGAGAATATCATTGCCCAGCAGTGCTATAGCCGCGCCAAGGAGTTGTGCGACATGATTATCAGCCGCAGGGGCGTTGACTTCGACCTGATGCCGGAATACCTGAAGCTATGGGGAAGCAACAACCGGCGCAACAAGGAATTTGTATGGGGTGCTGCTGCCGGTGGTGATGTGGATTTCCGCACCACTGGTCTGAACAACTATTTCACTCCCGCTCCCTATGGCGGCAGCGGTGCCTGGATCTATATGGCTCCGAATCTTTACCAGCAGTATGACGAGGATGACGACCGCGCCGTATACGGTGTATGGCATTACTACCTCACGTCGTATACGCAGAAGAACTGGGTTTCGTTCCCGTCGAATTCTGAGAAATATAATGCTGCCAACCTGCCGGAAAACCTGAAGGCTTTTAAATCGGGATTCAACAGCAGTTACAAGTATGGAGTTGCCTGCATGACGAAATATTATGATGGGGATATATCTAATCCGTCGTTCTTCAGTGCGAAGAATGCCTCACAGACAGAGCAGGATGTGATTCTCCTTCGTTTTGCCGAGGCTTATCTGTTGCGTGCCGAGGCGGAAGTGGAGTTGGGCGATGTGGCAGCTGCCATGAGCGACGTGGATGTGATCCGCAACCGTGCAAAGGCGACGACACTTTATTCTGGGAATGTCACCGACAAGGTGGAGGCGCGAAGCTTAGTGCTGAAGGAGCGCGGACTGGAGTTGGCCATGGAGTATAACAGGAAGTTCGACTTGCTGCGCTGGGGGCTCTACCTGAATGTGATGAACGAGACGCAGTCTATTGTCTGCGGCAATGCACAGCGGTCTACCGTGCGCACGAAAAAGAACCTGCTCTATGCTATTCCTCCTTCGGAGATTGCAGAGAATAAGCTGATTGACGGTAATAATTATGGGTATTGATATGAATAGTGAAAAATTGTTTTTCAGGCATTTACTGTTAGTTATGGTCTTCCTGGCAGCTCAATCTGTGGCTGCCCAGGAGCCTGACTACAAAATGATAAAAGAAATTTCATACAATACAGTGCCGAAGGGTACTTATGCCTTGGAGCGATGCAAACTGGATATATATTATCCTGTTGGCTTGACCGACTGTCCTGTAGTGGTTTGGTATCACGGAGGCGGACTGACGGGCGGGAATAAGGCTGTGCCATCGCAGTTGATGAAACAAGGATTTGTGGTTGTTGCCGTGAACTATCGCCTGCTGCCAAAAGTCACCATTGGGGAGTGTCTTGACGATTGCGCCGAAGCAATGGCATGGGTATTCCATCATGTTGGGGAATATGGTGGTAGCGAGAAAAAAATATTTGTCTCCGGCCATTCTGCCGGCGGATATATCACAATGATGCTTGGCTTGGATAAGAGGTGGATGCAGAGGTATCATCTGAATGCTGATGACTTTGCGGGCTTGATTCCTTTCAGCGGACAGGCCATCAGCCATTTTTCTTATCGAAAGATGCATGACATCCCCAATCTGCAGCCAACGATTGACGAGTTTGCACCACTTTTTCATGTGCGGAAGGATGCGCCCCCGATGATTCTGATTACGGGCGACCGCAACCTGGAACTCTTTGGACGGTATGAAGAGAATGCTTATCTTTGGCGCATGTTAAAGTTGGTTGGTCATCAGGATGTCTATCTTTATGAAATCGACGGGCATGGTCATGGAGCCATGGGAAATCCGGCCTATTACATTTTGAAGAACCACATTAAACGCATTCTTGGAGAAGATGTGAAAGAATACTGAATATTTTTATTGTGATAATAAATTATTCATACTTAGGAGTTATTTAGGTTAGTTATTTGTATGGGTGTGCCATCATAGGTGCACCCCTTTTCACTCGTTTCCCGTAACTTTTAATAACTTACTCCGTCTCGGAAATGAAAAGAAAAGCGAGCTTTCCTTTTGCTTTTCACTTGTTTTTTCGTAACTTTGCCGATAAATCGGCGAACTTACTCCGTCTCGGAAGAAAGAAAAAATAAATAAATTATTTTGTTCTTCTCTCGACTTTTCGTAACTTTGCCCGCAAATAACAAGAAAAACTTATGAAAACCGTTATTGGAATAGACGTGGGCATCAGCACCACGAAGATTGTGGGCTTGTGCGACGGAGCGGTCGTGTCGCCCATTCGCATCAAGGCAACCGACCCCATTACCTCGCTTTATGGTGCTTTCGGGAAATACCTCCACGACAACAAAATCAGCCTGAACGACATTGAACAGGTGATGCTCACGGGCGTGGGCAGCGCATACGTGAACGAATCGATCTATGGCCTGCCTACCCAGAAGGCGGAGGAGTTTATTGCCGATGGCCTCGGTGCGCGCTATGAGTCAAACCAAGACCGGATGATTGTGGTGAGCATGGGAACGGGAACATCCTTCGTGAAATACGATGGCGAGCATATTCAGCATATCGGAGGTATCGGTATCGGTGGCGGCACGTTGCAAGGACTGTCGCGCCTGCTGCTGAACACCGACGACATCAAGCACGTGGCTTCACTCGCCGAGCACGGCGACATCTCACACGTGAACCTACAGATAGGCGACATCAGTGCCGTCCCCCTGCCTGGTCTTCCCCTTGATGCAACGGCTTCTATCTTTGGCAACGTACAGAGCAATGCCTCACAGGAGGACATTGCCGCAGGCATCATCTGCACGGTGGTACAGACCATCGGCTCCGCTACTATCCTGGCATCACTCGGCACTGGCATCAAGGAGTTTGTGATGATTGGCAACCTGACGTTGCTGCCGCAGTGCAAGGTGATCTTCCCCATGATGGAAAAGCTCTACGGTGTGCACTTCATCATTCCTACTTATTCACAGTTCTGCACCGCCATCGGTGCCGCCTTGTGCTATCAGAACAAAGTGAAGTTGTCGGAGTAGTTATATTTAGTAATTTAGAGGTGAGAGGTTAGAGGTGAGAGATATGCAACCTTATCACATAGGCGGCATCAGATGGGATGCGCGAGCCTTGCGGTATGGTCAGCGTAAGACCATCGGCACCCTGACTGACACGGCATTTGAAATTGCGCTTCACGCTGAGCAGCGTGGCATCCGTCACCTGTCCCTTTAGGTTGTCGTCTTTCAATGCCGTGAGCAATTGCGGTTTCTCCGTTCCCGGCCAGTCGAGGAATATCACATACACATAGTTTCCCTTCCGGGTATAGCATACGCGCTCGCCCGTTGCTGTGGTTTCGTGTGAGACCACAAAGGGGCGCGTGCCGTAGATGCTTTCTCCATACGACCACAGCCACACACCGACATTCTCCACAATATCCTTCTGCTCCTGCGGGAAGGTGCCGTCAGCCATTGGCGAAAGGTTCAACAACAGCTGACCATTGTTGCTCACCACCTCCACCAGCTTCTGGATGATGTCGCGATGGGAACGGTACTGCATGCCGCGCACGTATCCCCACGACGAATGATAGCCGGTGCTGATGGTATAGTCGCACAGCCATGGAATGGGATCTATCTGGTCGGGGTTGCTCATTTCGTGGTCGAGCATACCGATGGAACGGGGAAATTCTTTATATTTATAAGTGAAGATCACCTCCTGCCCCGTCTGCTGCGCATGGTTGAAATAATGGGCGAGGAAATCCAGTTTCTTCTGTTCGGGAATGGAATCCATCCACGCATCGAAATAAATAATGTCGGGGCTATACTTGCTCACCACCTCCTTGCTTTTGTTCAGCCACATGTCATACCATTCGGCTCGCGGCATCAGACAACCGTACATCTTGGCATACTTGGGATTGTTGGCAGCCCATTCCTGTTTCACCTTCACATAATAATAGTTGTTCTCATGATGAAGGGAGAGGAAGAACTTCATGCCACGCTGCCTGATGGAACGCGACAATTCGCCCACGATGTCGCGCTTGGGTCCCATCTTCTTGGCATTGAAGGGCGTGTATTTAGAGTCCCACATCGAGAATCCGTCGTGATGCTCGCCCACCAGTCCGGCAAAGCGTGCGCCACTGCTGCGGAACATCTCCGCCCATTCGTCGGCATTGAACTTCTCCGCCTTGAACATCGGAATGAAATCGTGGTAGCCGAACTGTGTGAGCGGACCGTACATCTGCTCATGGCGCTGGCGGGCATTCATCAGTCCCACCCCGTCGTCGTGCATATAGTGGAAATACTGTTCGTTGCCGTATGCCGGAACGGTGTACACTCCCCAATGGCAATAGATGCCGAACTTGGCATCGCGCATCCATTCGGGTACTGCCACATGGCGCTCCAACGACTGCCATGTGGGTTCATACCTCTCTTGTGCCATTCCCGAAAGACAGCAAAAAGAGAGAAAAACTGCGATGAAATCGGCTTTTTTTATCACTGAAGTCATGCCACGTTACTGTATTTTCCTCACTGCCATTTCAATATACAGCCTGATGGGGTTTGGCTCTTCTGCGGGAACAATGTCGCGGTAGGCAGGTTCTATGCCGGCAGCATGCTGAATGGCAAGCGCCTCATCGTCGAAAGGTATGTTGCGGTATTTGTGAGTGCGCACCACTTCCACGCCCTTTCCGCTGTTCTTGAGATAGTTATCCTTCACATAGTTGTCCTCAATCGTGATTTCATAGTCACGGTCGGAGTCGATGTGCAGCCACATCTGTCGCACACTGTTGATGAAGTTCTTGCGGATGGTCCAGCCAGAAGAGCCATCGTCGGGATAGATGCAGCGCGGACCATCGTAGAGATAGTTGCCCTCGCATACTGATCCCGGCTGGCGACCCAGCATGTAGATGATGCCGCCGTCGGTGAGCACCTGATGCGTATGCCCCAGGTTGTTATAGCTGATTGTGTTGTTGCCAGCCACTTTCGATTCGGGGATGGCGGCATTGCCCCACCACCAGCCGAGTGCCACGGCACCGTAGGGTGTTCCTGAGATGTCGTTATGGTCATAGTTCACGTTCTTCACGAAGAAGCCGAGCATTGCTTCCAACTGCCGGAAGTCGAGACACACGTTGCGCGCATAGTTGTTGGTGATGCGGATGTCGTGGCACAGTCCCTCCACTCCCTTCGGGAAGCGCCCTTCGCCGTCGCCAATCTCATAGTGTTGCGGATGCCCCACGCTAATGATATTTCCCAAGAGGTCGCAGAACACGTTGCCCGTCACGTCGATGTCGGAGTCGTCGTTGTCCAAGTTGATGGCTGTTGCCGATGCCAGATGTACGAAGCGGTTGCGGACGATCTGTATGTTTTTCGCGTTGCGCACCTCAATGGTGCCGTCGGGAACATCGCATGAATTATATTTCGTGGGATGCCAGTTGCCGTCGGGGATATACTTCAGGGCAAGACCCAGGCTCTGAATGCCGCCGAATCCGCGCCCTTCAGCCTTTTTTCCGCCACACTCGCCTGCCAGTGGCATCAGGTTCCAGGCATCATAGGCGAAGGTGAGTCCTTCCATACGTATGTTTCCTGCCTGCTCACTGTTGCTCTTTCCCAGAATCTTGATGAGTCCTTCTGTCTGCGGAGCAATCACCTCTGCCTTTGTCATGTCTTCGCCGTCGCTAATATAATATAAGGTACGCGCGTTACGGTCGAAATAGAATTCGCCGGGTTCATCGAGCAGTTCCAGCGCATTGCGCACGAAGAACAGACGGTCGAAATTGGTCTTGCCCGCCCATTTCAACGTGGTTAGGATGGCACTGATGGGCTGTTGCAGCTCCACGGCAATGGTGTCGCCCCACTTCTGCATGTCCTGCACGCAGAGAATCTTTTCGTTCCACACATTGTTCTGCACCAACTCCACATCCTGCGGATTGCGGAAGGCTCCCATCTCGGCTCCTGCCTGCATCTTGATGCCCACCGGCGCCTGTCCCGAACCGAAAGCCCAAGCCTCGTTGCCCGTGATGTCGATCCTGCCGTAAGCACCCAGTCCTTGTATCAGATGGCGCGAACCTGCCATGCGCGCCCGTTTGCCGTTGACAATCAGCGTGCGCAACTTCTCGCTGCTGTTGAACGAAGCCTTCCACAGGTTGCCGTGAACGCGCTGCCAGCCCGTTACGTGCTTGCCGCCACTGATCACTGGCACCTCTCCCTCGGCTGCCTTCAGGATGATGGAATGGCCGTTCTTGCCTGAAAGACTCATGTCGAACACCAATGGCGCGTCAAGTTCATACTCGCCGCCGCGCAGTTTCACCACCACGTCTTCCTTCTGGTTCTTCACCGCACTGCGCAACGCCTTCATCGCGCTCTGGAAAGTCTGCGGCGTAGCCTCTATCACTTTCTGTGCATGTCCTGACGATATCAGGCAAATGCAGAATAACACTATTAAAACAGTTCGTCGCATATTCTCAATATTTAATTCTTAACTCTTAACCCTCAATTCTTAACCCTCAATTCTTAACTCTTAATTCTTAATTCTTAACTCTTAACTCTTAACTCTTAATTCTTAATTCTTAACTATCAATTCACCGCCCCGTCGAGTCGTCCGCCCTGCGGCTTGGCATCTTCCTTCTTGGCATTCGGGTTGAACGTGCAGCGGCATTCGTCGGTCAGCTTGCCCGCCTTCACCGTGATGGTGTTTTCACCCTCGCGCAGGGTGACGTTCTTGAATACGATGCGGCTGATGTCATCTTTCTTCGCCTTGCCTATTTTCTTGCCGTTCACATAGAGCGTGGCCTGCGGCTGGTTGGTGTATACCTTCACGTCGGTCACGGCATCCGTGCGCTGGGTGTAGCGGCGCGCGGCGATATAGAGCATCGGTTCCGTGTTCCAGTTTGCCTTGTAGAAATAATACGAGTCTTTGAACACCTTTCGGTCGTAGGTCACAATACCTTTGTCGTTCATGCCCCGGTAGTCGCCTTCGTCGCGGATGCTCGACGGATTGTCGCTGTATTGCCAGATGAACTTGCACCACGCATAGGGACGCTTATACATGTCGCGCCAGTTCTCCTCGTGCACGCGGGCCTGGTTCTCTTCGTAGTGAATCCTGTTGGTCACCTTCTTCTCGAAGCCGTGCTGGTTGGGGCTGCCTGCCGCACCATATTCGCACAAGCCCATCGGAATGCCGTTGGCCTCAATCTTTGCCTGGTCGAAGAATTCGCCCACGCCGCTCTGATTCTCATAGAATCCGAAATACTTGTTCCATCCGAAGGTGTCGGTGATGCCCTGGAAACCATCCTGACTGTAGCAGATGGCGAGCGTGGTGAGGCGCTGCGGGTCTATTTGCTTCGCCTTGGCATTGAGCTCCCGGAGGAAGGTGGCAGGCTCGTCATACTTGAACGACAGCTCGTTGCACAGACTCCAGAAACAGATGGCTGGCGAATTATAGTTCTGCTTGATCATCTCGATGAGGTTCTGCATTACATTCGCCTCAAACTGCGGGTTCTTCATGTATCCAGGAGAGTTGTATCCGCCCGGTCCGGCGAGGTTCAGCTCATACCACAGCACTATGCCGCGCTCGTCGTACATCTGCACATCATACTTGGAATGGGGATAATGCACGAAGCGCACGCCCGTGCTGCCCAGGTCGCGGATGATGTCGGCATCCTGCTTCATCGCTGCCTCGTTATAGAGTCCTGCCGTCTTGTAGCCTTCCTCGTGGCGGCACACGCCGTGCAAGTCTAAGTGCTTGCCGTTGAGGAAGAACCCCTTGTCGACATCGATGGAGAAGAAGCGGAAGCCCGTCGGCTCCTCCACACAGTCAACAACGCGCCCATCCGCCATCAGTTCCACCTTCACCTTATATTGATAGGGATTGTCGCGACCGTCCCACAACTGCGGATGCGCAATGCTCAGAGCCGTTTGGTGGGATATGTGCGATGAAACGGCGCTCGTCTGCTCAGCCACCACGGTGCCGCCATCGTCGATGATGCTCACGCGCACCGCCTTGCCCTGCACGCCGCTGAGCGACAGCATGGTCTCCACGGTGATGTCAGCCTGCTCGCGCGTCACCTTATCCTGATGCACATAGACGCCGCACGAACCATAGTCGAGCGGTGATATGCAGTCGCTGCCGGTAATGATGAGCTTTACGGGGCGCGTGATGCCACCATACACATTGAAGTCGCCCGCCAAGGGTGCCACATCAGTGCGATAGGCATTGCTTGCCAGCACACTGATCTTGTTGTCGCCGTCCTTCAGCTTGTCGGTAATCTCTAAGCAGAATGCAGTATAGCCACCGGCATGATGACCCACATACTGCTGGTTGACGGCAACCTCGGCGAAACTGTTCACAGCATCGAACTTCAGGAACACGCGCTTGCCCTGCATCTGTGCGGCATCGTAGTTCAGCTGCCGCTCATACATATAGGCACCGCGCTCGTATTTCATGCCGTTGAACACGTCGTTGAGGTTCCATGTGTGCGGCACACTCACCGTCTCTGCCTTGGGGTGGCGGCTCACGTCGTATGCGGGATAGAACTGCCAGCCGTTGCTCAGCGTCGTTACGCTTCGCGTTGCCGACCAACCGGCAACAGCGCACAGAAGGCAAAAGCACAATGTTAAATTTCTTTTTATTTCCATAGATTTCTTTCGTTTGTTTTCTTTTTCGCAAAGATACGGCTTTTATATCGAAACACAAAATAATTCTCCCCTTTTTTGAATAACTGGCGCGATTTTAAAGAAGCAAGAAGTAAGAAGCAAGAGGCAAGAGAATACATTCGAGTACAAGTAACCTGCAGCAAGACATTTGTCTTCACTCCTTAACTCCTCTACTTCTTCACTCCTCCACTCCTTAACTCCTCTACTTCTTCACTCCTCCACTCCTTAACTCCTCTACTTCTTCACTCCTCCACTCCTTAACTCCTAATAACCAAATCACATGTCGCTCTTGCTGAGTGAACCGATGTGAATCTTCATGCTGCGGAGTTCCGGAGTCTGAGCGAGCATAACGTCAACCTTCGCCTTCAGCGAAGCCTCGTCGTAGCGGCTTTCATCCTTCTTCAGCTCATAGGCCCACGCTTCCTTGCCGACGGGATCCACCACAACAAGGTCAATCTCGTTGAATCCCTTGCGATCCCACCATCCACCCACGATGAAGCGCCCCTGCTCTTGGAACTTTCTTACGAAATAGCGCTCCATCATCAGTCCCGACACGCTGCTGTAGTCTCTGAGTATGATTGCCCCAAGGGCTTTCAATGCCTTGTTCTCCACGAGTGCCTGATGTTTGAAAAAGAAGCGGAACCAGAGAATCAGGAAGCAGTCGTTGAGCTGATAGCGCACTTTCTTGCTGGTCTCTTTGGCGAAGACAGGCAGGTGCTTGCTGATCAGACCGTAGTAGTCTTCTAATCGCGAGAGGTAGCTGCTGATGTTGTCGATGCCCAGTTCGTTCTTTATTTCGGCACTGGTCTTCATGCCACTGGCAATGCAGGTGA
This sequence comes from Prevotella sp., assembly GCA_017471245.1. Classification (GTDB taxonomy): domain Bacteria; phylum Bacteroidota; class Bacteroidia; order Bacteroidales; family Bacteroidaceae; genus Prevotella. The sequence continues at coordinate 4,183 of JAFUVB010000078.1, read as the reverse complement.
GGATGGAAAAATAAATCACGTAGTCGGTGCCGAATTCCTCAATCAGTATGTTCTTGCCCTCATTGATGAAAGGCGAGTTTTCTTCGGTCAAAGATTCGAGCATCTGCTTCCATCGTGTCTTCCCGTGGTCGAGAAGCAGCGTTACATACCACGCCACGCCACCGGTGATGCTGAACAGCGCCAGCAAGTCTTCGGCAGTGTAATCAGGATTGAAGTCGCTGAGGATTTCTTTCAGCGTGCTCGTCTTGAACGGCTGCAGCGTGAGCATCTCGTCGGCACGCCCGAAGAGCGGCTCTTCGTAGTCTTCGAAAATCTTCCGCATCAGCGTGAACACGGAACCGCTGATGATCAGGTTCAGATGACTCTTGCGCTTCCATAGGTCCCAATCGCGCTGCATATCGCTGAAAACAGTGGCGTTGACCTTCTGGAAATTCTGAAACTCATCGATGATCAGCGTGAACGCCCTTGTCTCTGACAGCTGGAGAACAAACCGAAACACCTCGGCGAAAGACTTTGCCTGCCCCAATAGTGGCACTCCGAGCTTGCTTGCAATCTCCTCGATGAAGTCATGACACAGCAACGCCTCGGCTTTCTTTCCAACGAAGAAATATAACACGTTGCTGTCGCCGCTACGGAGCGACAGCTCTGTCTTGCCAATGCGCCTGCGCCCCATCAATACTGTCATGCGGGCTTCATGCCGGCTCTGCTGAAGCACTTCTTGCAGCATCTGCTGCTCTGATTCCCTATCGTAGAATTTCATAATGCAAAATGATAATGGCGATTATAATAATGGTGATTATTATTTTGCAAATATACTGCTTTTTCTGAAATAAACAAACGGAATGAGGAAAAAAAGGAGAAAACTTAAATATTTACGAATCAGTTAGAAGCAAGAAGTAAGAAGCAAGAGGCAAGAGAATACATTCGAGTACGGGTAACCTGTAGCAAGACATTTGTCTTAACTCCTTCACTCCTTTACTCCTTCACTCCTAAAAACATAAATAATTATTGTTCTATTTTCGCAAAAAAATGCTCCGGACGGAATGCCGCCCGGAGCAGGAATGATTGCCGTGAAGCGGAAAGCAGATAAGCGCTTAGCCACTTCCGTCTGTTGAATGATTAATCATCGAGATAGAACCAGATGCCTTTGCCCATACCCGGTTTGGTGGCTTCCTCGTTGGGCTGCGTGTATCCGCCGCCGCCGTTGCCGTCTTCGTCAATCCACAAGATAGGGTTGCTTCCTTCGAGCATCTGCTCTCCTTGCATTTCCTTTGCCAATGCCATTGGCTTGATATATTCTTTCTTCATATCATTATTCTTTTTGTTTTGATTCTTAACTATGAACTAAATTCACTATGAACGAAGAACTACTTCTTCACCACTTTCTTTCCGTTCACGATGTAAACGCCCTTCTGGTTCATGTCCTTCACGCGCACGCCGTTCAGGTTGAAGATGGTGTTCTCTGTGGGTTGAGCCTTCAGCTCGCTGATGCCCGTTGCCACTTCGCCGAAGTTAATGCTAATGTAGCCCTTGGCACCTGCGGTTGCAGGAACTTTCAGATATGCCTTGCCTGCCGGAACCGACTGTCCGCCTGCTGCATAGAAGCCGATACCCAATGAGCCGACGTTCAGGATGAAGAATGTATCACCCGTCCTCTCGTTTACTGATGCCAAAGAAGCAACTTCCCTCGTTACTCCTACGAAGAGGTTCTCTCCTGAGAATACGATACCTTCTGCTGACTCACCCCATTCTGCCGTGGCATTAGGTTCGCCATGCAGCAGCACGCCCTGACCTTTAACAACTACATTCACTTTCTCCAGTGTAATTTCGTCAGAACCACTTGCCACGTATGCCTTAACCTCAGAGTCTTCTGGAACATTCACCGTGAAAGGAGCTGTGAATGTAGCGAAGCCTTCAGCGCCAACGGATACAGAAAGTGTAGCTCCCTCTGGCTGTTCTTTCGCGTAAATGGCAATCGGCTTTTGATTAGTATTTCCATAACATGCAAAACGTGTATTTGTTGAATTATATTGCAGCTTCCTTGCTGGATCGCCAACATTTGCGATGGTGAAATAATCATCAATAGTCCATGTAGAAGCATCGTTAACTTCCTTATCTTGTGTGAGCGTGTTTCCAGAAGACCAGCTCAAAAATGCTCCGCTATTTGCTTGGAAGGTGTAGCCATTGTCAACGATGCCAAGTGTCAGCTCATTAATTTCACTTTCATCCACTACAACTTCATTTCCATTAATTGTTGCATCAATTTTCGAACCGACGTCATTTTGCCCATAAGTAACGATGTCTCCCATAGCTGCAGATTCTTCTCCATTCTCATATACTAAGATGTATTGCTTTCCGTCAACCAACTGAGCGGGGCTATTTACTTTGTAATATGTAACAGGTACTACTCGCTTGTTCACAGTGAGCGTGTATGACGCTTTTGCTCCTTTATAATTATCGGTTTCAGCTATTGTTGCTGTGATAGTTGTCTCTCCTGCACCAATAATATTTACTGTCGGTGCTCCTGTTGGAGCGAATTCAACAGTTGCAACTTTTTCATCGCTGGATTTGTAGGAAATTTCTCCATCTCCAGCTGTTATGGTTAGTTCGGGTGCAGTGAATTCATCCCCCAAGGTAACTGTGTATGAATTCTCCGGGAAAGAAATCTGTGAAACTGGTTTATCCGTTGCACTGCTCTCTTTGTAGAATTCAACTTTTGTTACGTCGAGACCATAATTTTTGTTGTTGCTATTCGTAACATTAACAACAATTTTGAAATAAGAATTTGCTGCAAATGCTGCTCTTGGAACCAGTTCTATGCTACCTTCTGCACTTACTTCTGGATCAGATACCGTTGTAGTTACAACATTTTGTGTAAAATCGGCATCACTTGCTGCTGTTACGGCAACACTATTCACTACTAAGTTTTTATTGCTTACACCATTATGGTTCACAACAACCTTCGTAATTTCTGCATCAATTGCAACCGTTCCGGTGATTGTACGGTCTTCGTTTGTCAGATTTTTGCCACCCATTCGAATGTAACCCCATTCTCCATTGAAGTTATTTGCGCCGAAGAGTTTCCAATCGCCATAGTCCCAGGTAGATGTATAATCATTATTCTTTGCTGATTTTGTCGTAAAATCGACAGAAGTATACACAACTTCCTCAGCAATGACAGAATTTACCCCCCCCATAAATGCCATGAGGAGCATCAACGTTTTAAGTAAAAATCCTTTCTTCATAATCTTTAAGGTTTTTAGTTAGAAATATTTATATATTAGTTAGATATTATGCTATTAAAAGATTTATCGCATTTCGCTGGCTGCGAGAGGCGCTTGTTTCACCGTTCATTTTGCAAAAATACACTTTTTCCCTGTAACCTCCAAGTTTTTTGCAAGAAAAGTTTTGAGAAATTAAGATATTAAGAAGCAAGGAGCAAGAGGCAAGAAGCAAGAGGCAAGAGGCAAGAGATTCGTAATATTTTTTCCGTAATGCTTCGGCACGGACAATTTCCTTCGTATTTTTAGCAAAGTTACGAATTGTTTCCGAAATACGCAACAAAACAACGAGAATAATATTGCATTTCGTGATAGACGGCTTCTCCCAGGGTTAAAAAAACAATTTACCAGCACCTGAGCACAAACTGCTGACAATCAGGGAGTTTTGAAAAATTTACCCGCACCCGATGCGACACCCGATGCGGCACCCAAGTGGAGGGTGTGAATTTAGGAGTATAGGAGTAAAGGAGTATTAAGAGGCAAGAAGCATTTTTTTAGAAGTGAGAGGTGAGAGGATTAGAATATTAGAGAATACATTTGAGTACAAGCAATCTGCAGCAAGACATTTGTCTTAACTCCTTCACTCCTATACTCCTATACTCCTAAATTCACACCCTCCACTTGGGTGCCGCTTCGGGTGCCGCATCGGGTGTCGCATCGGGTGCGGGTTAATTTTCTGTAAGTAGTTAACAATGAGTGAGATAGGCTCAGGTGCGTCATTTTTCCGTTCTTTCCACTTAGTAGAGCGTTTACCATTGAACGTTATTAGTGATGCGATAAATTTTAGTTCAACTTCATATATCCCTTTGTTAATAAGGGTTTCAGAGCGATCATTGATTTTTTGATTTGAAAAAGACAGAGTAATTTTGCAGTCTCAAAACTGCATAATTATGAATGTCGGT
>JAFUVB010000077.1 GCA_017471245.1 Prevotella sp. | reverse complement strand
TCACGGCTTTGATGTTTGAATTTTACTTTTTGGCGATTGTAAAATTACTCATTTTCAGTGAGTTAACCAAACATCGAGGCCATTTTTATTCCTATTTTATGTTAAATTATGCAGGTGCGCCATCACTTGCGAAACTTTAGTTAAATTAATTTGCTCGGTAAATCAATTTGATTTGCTGAAGCGGGACGGCGCTTCGGAGCAGGAAAAACGGCACTATGGGGAAACAAAAGAGGGCATATCAAAATAAAACGACAACGGATTTCATGGATTAAACGGATTATTTAAGTTCCTGATGATCAGCATGACTTAAATCCGTAAAATCCGTGAAATCCGTTGTTTCTGTAGGAATATCTGTATTACACACCTTCTTCTGAATGAATAGGGAGCACGCTACTTGGCGATATCAATCAGTTCGAGCGTGAAGATGAGCGCACTGTATGGCTTGATTTCACCCATGTCGCGACTGCCGTATGCCAGCTCCTGCGGTATGAAGAGTTGCCATTTGCTGCCCACGGGCATCATGGTGAGGGCTTCCGTCCACCCCTTGATGAGCTGGTTGGCACGGAACTTGTTGGTCTGTTCTTCACGCTTGTAGCTGCTGTCGAAGACGGTTCCGTCGAGCAGTTTGCCCTCGTATTTCACAATAACCTCGTCGTCGGCCTTGGGAATGGCTCCCTTGCCCTGCGCGAGAATCTTGTATTGCAGACCGCTGGGCGTGGTGATCACTCCTTCCTTGGTCTTGTTCTCGGCGAGGAACTGCTCTCCTGCCTTGCGGTTAGCCTCGTTCTGTTCGGCTTTCTTCGCCTCCTCGGCAGCTTTCTGCTGAGCTTTGAGCAGCCCCACCTTCTCCATGTGCTCTTTGAACAGCTCTACGGCATTGTTGAAGGAGATCACGGTGGAGTCTTTTTTCATGGCAGCGGCAAAGCCTTGATAGAAGAGTGGTCCCTGAATACTGTCGGAAATCTCGGCGAAGGTCTTGGTGACATCGGGTAGCATGCGGTCTTTCACCATCTTGGCAATCTCAATACCTGCGCCATAAGCGTTGGTAGGGTCGTCGAATCCGCTCTTCACGGCATCCTCAAAACCGCGGATGAAATCGTCGATGAATGCTTCTTCCACGCCATACTGTTTCTTGAGGTATGACATAAGACCGTCGGTCACAGCCATTCCAGCGGCATAGCTCATGGAGTCGGAGGCGTTCTCAAGCGTCACCATCGGCACCGCCTCCACCTTTTTCTTCTTTTTGTCTTTCTTCGCTGCATCGGCAGGATAGAAAGAAGCACCCACCACGAGGGCGAGTGCTATCATGAATAGTTTCTTCATCGGTGAAAAAGGGATTATTTCTCGATGCCGAGCAGTTCGATGGTGAAGATCAGGGCAGAGAAAGGTTTAATCTGTCCCTGCTCGCGAGCACCGTAAGCCTTTTCCTGAGGAATTACCACTTCCCACTTAGAACCAACGGGCATGTGAACAAGAGCCTCTGTCCATCCGGGAATCACTCTATTGGCAGGGAACACGGTAGGCTCCTTGCGCTCATAAGAGCTGTCGAACACTTTACCGTCGATGGTCTTGCCCTCGTAGTTCACTTTTACTCTCGATGTGTCAGCGGGAAGTTCGCCAGTACCAACCTTCAGCACGCGATAGAGCACGCCGCCGTCGAGCTTCTTCACATCTTGCTTCTTTGCATACTCGGCAAGATATTTCTCGCCGGCCACTCTGTTGTCGCCATACTGCTCTTCCATCGACTTTGCCTTGATCTGCTCCATCTTCAGCTGGAACACCTGCTGAGCCTGCTCTGAATTCATCAAGCCCTTCTTTCCTAATGTTCCTGTGATGAATGCAGCCATGAAATTCTTCATGGAGATGGTCTTGGTAGAGTCGTTGCCGAACACCTCGTGGTTGATACCCTTGATCAACTGGTTGCTTACCTGCTGACCAATCTGGATACCTGCATAGTAGGCTGCCTTTGCCTTGTTGTCACCGGCATTTGCACCTTCGTTCAGACCCTTGATGAACTGGTCCATGTAGGTGGTGTCAACACCCATGCGCCCTACGAGGTATTCCTTCAAACCCTGTGTCTGTGCCATACCAATGGCATAACTCAAACTGTCAACGTCATTCTTCAGGCTTGCCTTCGGAGCGCGATTGCCGCAAGCTGTGAATGCTGCGGCCACGATAGCCAAAACGGCTACAATTGCTAATTTTTTCATTACTTATTTGTGATTTATGATTGATTGTTACTTTTTTTCGGTTGTTACAACACTTCAAGAAGCTCTACGTCGAAAATCAGTGCTGCATAGGGAGGGATGCTGTTGCCGGCACCGCTCGGACCATAGCCCAGCAGATAGGGAATGAAGAAACGATACTTGCCGCCTTCCTTCATCAGCTGTAAACCTTCTGTCCATCCGGTAATCACCTGCTGCAAACCGAACACGGCGGGCTCGCCGCGCTGCACGCTGCTGTCGAATACGGTACCGTCGATGAGGAATCCCTCGTAATGGCAGCGCACCTGATCGGTAGCCTTCGGACTCTTGCCCGTGCCTTCCTTCAGCACTTTATACTGTAATCCGCTCGGGCGTGTCACCACACCTTCTTTCTTTGCGTTCTCTTTCAGGAACTGCTCACCTGCCACCTTGGCCTCCTTGCCTTTCTCCTCGCGCTCCTTGTTGAGCTGAGCCTCGCGCTTCTGGAAATAATCCTGCACGATGGCCTGCGCCTCACGATGACCGATCTTCAGTTCTTTTCCTTCAATCACATCGCGCACTGCAGCCGAGAAATCCTCGATGCTGAAATGCTCAATACCCATCTGGGCGAGCTGCTGACCGATACCCAGTCCCAGCCCATAACTCAGTTTGTCCATTTCCTTTTACGTAAAATTTATCAAGTCGTTCCCGCCGCAAGATTTTCATAAACACAAGATTACGGCGAGTAATTGTTTTAAAACGGGGCAAAGGTACTATTTTTCTTGGATTTACTTGCGGATATTGAGAAAAAATTCGTATTTTTGTGCAAATTTTAGAATCCAAGCCCCCGAAAAGCCTGCCAGAAGGCACAGAGAAGGGCTATCAAACGAAAAGATTATGAAAAAAATTGTTGTATTAACCGGTGCGGGCATGTCGGTGGAAAGCGGCCTGAGCACCTTCCGCGATGCCGACGGCTTGTGGGAGAACTATCCCGTTTCGCGCGTTGCCACTCACGAGGGATGGGAGGCAGACCCGGAGTATGTGAACAACTTCTATAACATGTTGCGCAAGAAACTGGTGGCGGCAAAGCCCAACGAAGGTCACCGCCTGGTTGCCAAGCTGCAGGAGCAGTATGACGTAACGGTGATTACGCAGAATGTGGACAACCTGCATGAGATGGCTGGATCGAAGAAAGTGATCCACCTGCACGGGGAACTGATGAAGGTTTGCTCCAGCCGCGATGTGGACAATCCCAAATATCAGAAGATGCTTGCCGCCCCCAATCTGGAAGTGGCACCGGGAGAGAAGGCCGGCGACGGTTCGCTGCTGCGCCCCTTCATCGTATTCTTCGGTGAAGGCGTTCCCAACATCAGCATTGCCGCCGAGGAAGTGTCGAAGGCCGACATCTTCATCATCATCGGCACGTCGCTCGTGGTTTATCCCGCCGCCGGACTGGTGCAATACACGCGCCGCGGTATCCCCATCTACCTGATCGACCCGAATGCCGTGAAAGCCGGTCCTGATGTGGAGCACATACAGAAGGGAGCCAGCGAGGGAATGAAGGAACTTAGCAAACGGTTGATGGAATAGAAGAAATGAAAGTCTCACGATATTGTATTTCGTGAGTATAAAAAGTTATTCAAGTTTTTCTATAGAACATTCTTCGTTTTTGTTTTTTTGCACTACCTTTGCACCGGAATTAACAAAACAATTCTACTTTCGGGTTCTTGTAGGTTGAAATTCAATTAATAACGATGAAAACTATGAACATAGAGAAAAAGAAACTATGGAAGGAGGTGCGCGACTACATCTTCATTGGGTTGGCAATGCTCTCCTACTGTATCGGATGGTCCATCTTCCTGTTGCCTAACGGCATCACCACGGGCGGTGTCCCTGGTATCTCGTCCATCCTGGAATGGAGCCCGCTGCACATACCTGCACAGGTGTCCTACTTCGTAATCAATGCCGGACTGTTGGTGGTGGCACTGAAGATTCTGGGATGGAAATTCTGCGTGAAGACCATCTATGCCGTAGTGGTGCTTACCGCAGCCTTGTCGCTCACACGTGATTACACTGCACAGCTGCACCTGCTGCAAGACCAGCCATTCATGGCTGCAGTGCTGGGTGCCGTGTTCTGCGGTAGCGGCGTGGGGCTGGGCTTAGGTGCCAACGGCTCCACGGGAGGCACCGACATCATTGCCGCCATCATCAACAAATATCGTGACATCTCACTGGGACGCGTCATCCTGATATGCGACGTGATCATCATCTCCAGCAGCTATTTCGTGTTGAAAGACTGGGAGAAGGTGATCTATGGCTATGTGGTGCTCTTTGTCACCTCGTTCTGTGTCGACCAAGTGGTGAACTCCATGCGCAGGAGTGTACAGTTTTTTATCATCTCAGAGAAATATAATGAAATCGCTCGCCGCATCAACGAAGATCCCCATCGCGGCTGCACGGTGATCAACGGTCAGGGATTCTTCTCCGGTCGCGAGGTGAAGATGCTGTTCGTGCTTGCCAAGCAGAGCGAGAGCGCAAAGATTTTCTCATTGATCGACGAGGTGGATCCCAACGCCTTTGTCAGCCAGAGTGCCGTCATTGGTGTATACGGTGAGGGCTTCGACCGCTTCAAGGTGAGTCATAAGCACAAGCCACTGCCCAAGGCAGAAGAACTGTAGTCGCAGTCTGCGGCAACCATCAGCGTCACAAACGCCACAAGAACCTATCCATCATTCAGAAGAAAAACAATCAATAAAAGATATGGAAGAAAAGAAAAACATCCAGCTCCCAGACAACGCTTTCCGCGAGCTGAAAGAAGGAGAACAGTATGAACCCGTCATGTCGCCTCACAAGCAGTATGCCGAGGTGAATGCATGGTCAGTGACGTGGGGTATTCTCATGGCAGTGCTCTTCTCTGCGGCTGCCGCTTACTTAGGACTGAAGGTCGGACAGGTGTTCGAGGCAGCCATCCCCATTGCAATTATTGCCGTTGGCGTGTCAACGGCTGCCAAGCGCAAGCAGGGTCTGGGCGAGAACGTGATTATTCAGAGCATCGGAGCCTGTTCAGGTTCTGTGGTGGCTGGTGCCATCTTCACCCTTCCCGCCATCTATATCCTGCAGGAGAAATACCCCGAAATGGCGGCTCCGTTCATCAATATCTTCATGAGCTCGCTGTTAGGCGGCATTCTGGGCATCCTGTTCATGATTCCCTTCCGTAAGTATTTCGTCAGCGACATGCACGGAAAGTATCCTTTCCCCGAGGCAACAGCCACCACACAGGTTCTGGTTAGCGGCGAGAAAGGCGGCAGTCAGGCAAAGCCGTTGCTTCTGGCTGGCATCGTTGGCGGTCTCTACGACTTCGTTGTTGCCACCTTCGGCTGGTGGAACGAGAACGTCACAACGCGCATGGTGGGCTGGGGATGCGACCTTGCCGACAAGGCCAAGCTGGTGTTCAAGGTGAATACGGGTGCGGCAGTGCTCGGACTGGGCTATATCATCGGACTGAAATATGCCTTCATCATCTGCCTGGGCTCGCTCGCTGTTTGGTGGATCATCGTGCCAGGCATGGCGCTGCTGTTTCCCAACGACATCCTGAACGTATGGGATCCGAGCATCAACGTGGCTGTGGGCGACATGACACCTGAGCAGATCTTCAAGGCTTACGGCAAGTCTATCGGCATCGGCGGCATTGCCATGGCAGGAGTCATCGGCATCGTAAAGAGCTGGGGCATTATCAAGAGTGCCGTGAGCCTTGCATCAAAGGAGATGAAGGGTGGCAGCAGCACCAGCAAAGACCAGCTGCGCACGCAACGCGACATCGCCTTCAAGATTATCGCCATCGGTTCTGTCCTCACCATCATCATTACGTTCCTGTTCTTCTGGTTCGGCGTGATGGACAATCTGCTGTTTGCACTGGTGGGCATCCTGCTCGTTACCGTGATCGCTTTCCTCTTCACCACCGTTGCCGCTAACGCCATTGCCATTGTAGGATCCAACCCCGTGAGCGGAATGACGCTGATGACACTGATTCTTGCTTCTGTCGTGATGGTGGCTGTAGGACTGAAAGGTCCCGGTGGCATGCTTGCTGCATTGATCATGGGAGGTGTGGTTTGCACGGCGCTTTCCGTTGCAGGCTCCTTTATTACCGACCTGAAAATAGGATATTGGTTAGGAACCACTCCTGTGAAGCAGGAACAATGGAAGTTCCTCGGTGTGCTGGTATCGGCAGCTACCGTCGGTGGCGTGATGATTTTGCTGAACAAGACATACAATTTTGCCAGCGGTGAACTGGCAGCACCTCAGGCAAATGCCATGGCTGCCGTCATCGAACCGCTGATGAGCGGCGTGGGCGCACCCTGGATCCTCTATGGCATCGGAGCAGTCATAGCGCTGGTGCTCACCTATTTCAAGGTTCCCGCACTGCCTTTCGCACTGGGTATGTTCATTCCGCTGGAACTGAATATCCCGCTGCTCGTGGGTGGAGCAGTAAACTGGTATGTCACTTCACGCAAGAAAGACTCAGAAGAAACAAGGAAACAACGCGGCGAAAAGGGTACGCTCATCGCAAGCGGATTCATTGCCGGCGGCGCCCTGATGGGCGTGGTCAGCGCATTGTTGCGCTTTGCCGGATTCAATCCCATCAGCGAGTCATGGCTTGCCAACCCGTTGTCTGAACTTTGCTCACTCATCGCCTATATACTGCTTATTGCCTACTTCATTCGTGCCACGAAGCCGGCAAAGCACCTATAAGGAAACTGCTTTTCATTACTAAAAGATGGAAGCCAAAGACAGAATATCGGTAGTCATCAACACATACAACGCGGAGAAGTTTCTTGCACAGGTTCTTGAATCTGTGAAGGACTTCGATGAGGTGGTGGTTTGCGACATGGAAAGCACCGACCGCACATTGGAGATTGCAAGGCAGTATGGATGTAAGATAGTCACATTCCCAAAGGCAGACCATGTCAGTGCCGAGCCGGCACGCACCTTTGCCATCCAGAGCGCCTCATGCCACTGGGTTTTAGTGGTCGACGCAGACGAGCTGGTGACACCTCAGCTCCGCGACTACCTTTATCAAAAGATTTCGCAGCCCGACTGCCCCGAAGGACTATACATTCCGCGCAGAAACCGCGTCATGAACAAACTGGAAAAGGGGCGGCTACGCGCCTATCAGCTGCGGTTCTTCATCAGGGAGGGAACCATTTGGCCGCCCTACGTACACACATTTCCCAAGGTGAACGGAAGGGTGGAACGGATGAACGACGGCAACGAACAGACCATTCTCATCCACTTAGACGAGAACTATGTGTATGACAAGATTGAGAAGTTTAACCGCTACTCCAACAACGAAGTGAAGAAAAGGGCTGGCAAGCGCTATGGTGTTGCTGCACTCTTCTACCGCCCTGCGTGGCGATTCTTCAAGTCGTACGTTATGGACGAGAGTTATAAGAACGGTGTGGCGGGCTTGATTAACAGTATGAACGAAGGATTCTATCAGTTCATGATTGTTGCCAAGGTCATTGAAGACAGAATTAAAAAGTCACAGCAATAAAACGGCTGCATGAGCGACCACTTCATCATAAAAGGTCACCCATGCAGCTGTTTTCATTTGATGATTCCCCTTTTCTCCATGTCGAGCATGGCTTCCACCAATACCGTGTTGTCCTCCTTAGTCAGTGCTCCTATATGACCCACGCGGAATATCTTGTCTCGCAGGTCGCCGCCATTGGGGCAAATCCAAATCTGATATTCATCCTTTAGAACCGTGAATATCTCGTAGGCTGGTGTTGCCAAAGAATAGAGCGACGTCACAGCATTCGACGGCGACGGACTCGCCATGCGGAAAGGAAGGACACTGACCTTTGAGCGGAAATCGGCAGCCAGCTCGCTCATACGCATAACCTCAGCATGCACTCCTCCCTGCAACTTGATGTCATTCAACCTGCGATTGATTTGCAATAAGACACCCACGGCAGGAGTGAATGGTGTCTGTCCGCGCTCACCATTTTTCAATGCGCCCTTCAAGTCAAGATACATGCATGTGGTGGGATTCTTCTCAACACGGTCTAACGCAACGGGCGATAACACAATGATGGATACTCCCGGCGGACATGCCAGTGCTTTCTGCGACCCGGTAATCATCACATCGGCACCTAATGCAGACATGTCAAACGGATCGGCAAGGAATGTGCTGATGGCATCCACAATAAGCAACAGATGGTTCTCCTTGCAGAAACGGCTGATCATCGGCATGTCGTAGAGCACACCTGTGGATGTCTCACCCATATTCACAAGCAATGCCGTATAATCCTTATCGGCAAGCGGCGCGAGGTGAGCCTCGGTGAGCGGCTCGCAATAATCAAGATGTATCTCTGTATGAGGTATGCGGTGAATCTGACACAGTTCAACAAAGCGCTGCCCGAAGGAACCGCCGTTCACGACAATCACTTTGTCACTGGGGGTAAGCACATTTATTACCGTCGCCTCCATTGATGCCGTGCCTGAACCTGTCATGAACGCAGCGCGGCTTCCCTCCGGAGCACCGGCAAACTCCAGCATCAACCGCTCGTTTTGGAACATGATTTCTGAAAACTCTTGGGTGCGGAAATACGGAACCTGCTCCCCTCCTATTGCCCTTACGGCATCGCCCGACATCACGGGACCTACTGTGAAATTAAGCATCTGTGCGCTGTTTTTAATTGATATTGCTGCAAAGTTAAGGATTTATTATGAATTATTTTGTAATTTTGGATAAAATCGCAAACCTTTTGTAGATAAAGGCAGTCTGAGGGATTTGGAAAAATCGTGGTTACGGATAACAGACCTTTCTAATTTCCTCATTCTGCTGTGATTTGCGTATCAAAGAACTCCCGACGCAGAGCCACCAGCCTGTTTCAATGGCTCGTTGTCGGGGGCAAAGGTACACAGAAAATGAGAGATTACAAAACTTTTGAGGGATTTTTCGCCTTTTGTTCTTTTGTCTCGTGTTTTTGTGCTACCTTTGCATACATAATATATAATAGAACGACCCAATGGCAAAGATTACCGTCCAGAATACAGAAATAACGATCTTGTCTTATAACGACAAAGACTACATATCGCTTACAGATATGGCTAATGGCAAGCAAAGTGAGAGCCGCGCAGCAGACATCATCAAGAACTGGTTACGAAACCGTTATACGATTGAGTTCCTTGGCACATGGGAGATGATACACAACCCGAATTTTAAAGTGGTCGAATTTGACCACTTTAGAATGCAGGCGGGTCTACCGAGTTTTGTCATGAGTGTGAGTGAATGGATTGAGAAGACAAATGCCATTGGTATCATTGTAAAGAAGGGCCGATATGGAGGAACATATGCCTTCAAAGATATAGCCTTTGAGTTTGGAACTGCAATTAGTGTGACCTTTAAACTCTATCTTATAGAGGAATTCCAACGGTTAAAGGAGGAAGAGCAAAAACTATTAGGTTGGACTGCCAAGAGAGAACTATCCAAAATCAATTACCGCATCCATACTGATGCCATCAAGAGCCACTTGATACCAGAAGAAGTCACT
>JAFUVB010000047.1 GCA_017471245.1 Prevotella sp. | reverse complement strand
TGTTCCTGGCCCAACTTACAGATGGTAGGAATGAACAGGTCTTCACCCAAGTCGCAAATGTGATATTCGCTGAAGTCTGGTGACTGACGCATCACCTCAAGTACCACGTCAAGACTGCTCTCTCCGTTGCCTACGTCTGCCAAAAGAATAAGCGACGCACCGATAACACCGTTGAACTGGTCGCCCGAATCGTAGTCTTCGGATATTTCGTCACAGGTCAAACCAACATGATACATGATAAGGTGTTCCAAATCCCGACGCAGCGCCTCCGCTGGCAGGGCCAATATGCGCTTTACGAGTTGAGGTTTCAGGCCAAGGGCGTTCTCGGGCTTGCATAGTTCCTCACCCACCCAGGGATACTCCATCTCCAACGTCTTGGGATATTCCGGATGCTGATAGGTGTAAGATGTTTCATCGAAATCTAATTCGTTTTCTGATATATTCTGACTCATAATATCAATAATATTTGGGGATTTTGTGTACAAAGGTAATAAAAAGAAACAAACTATGCCATTTTTTTGGAATAAATTGATACTTTTGCACTATAATAAATTCAACATGAGACAAGAAAAACTATGCCTCTCGAAATATGGGTGCATAGCACTATAGTTCCGTCGCCCACTCGTAGCCTTTCGACAATATACTGTACGAAGTCTGCGTTGCATGCCATAATCCTGTTCCAATTTATTTAATAGAAGACAAAGATACGAAAATATTTCGAATTATGCGGATATTAGCCACAAAATTTGTAACTTTGCAGTTAATTTTGGCGATCCGAAAAGTGAAGGAATGATAGACGGAAAGGGCTATGCCATAGTAGATGTGGAGGTGGGTCTGAAGGACAAGAAGATTCACGACATTGGGGCGGTTCGCTCCGATGGTACCGTCTATCACCATGCTTCGCGACAGGGACTTGTTGAGTTCATTCGAGACACGGAATACATCTGCGGTCATAACATCATCCATCACGATGCGAAATATCTGTTTGGCGATGAACAGCATCGCTGGCAACTGGTTGACACGCTGTATATGTCGCCGCTGCTGTTTCCTGAACGACCCTACCACCGATTGCTGAAGGACGACAAACTGATGAGCGACCAGGTGAACAATCCCGTGAACGACTGCGAGAAGGCGCGAGACCTCTTGTTTGACGAGGTGGAACGATGGTATTCTCTGACGGAGAAGAAACGCAGGATTTTCGCTTCCTTGCTGAGAGGCAAGCCTGAATTTGACGGGTTCCTGAACTTTGTGGATGCAGAATGGCAGAATGGCGGGCTGGCAGCATTGATACAAGAGGAATATGAGGGGAAAGTATGCTCGCATGCTCCCTTCGACACGCTCATCAGTCTTTCTACGTGTGAGTTGGCCTACGCCCTGGCCCTTATCGACACGACCGACTACCGATCCGTTACGCCAGGATGGGTGCTGCGCAACTATCCTGAGGTGGAATACGTCATGAAACTGTTGCGGCAGACGCCATGCAGAGAGGGTTGCCCCTATTGCAATACCCAACTGGATCTGCACTACAACCTCGAAGCATTCTTTGGCTACAAGCAGTTTCGTACTTTCGAGGGAGAGAACCTGCAGGAAAAGGCGGCAGAGGCAGCCGTAAAAGGCAGGTCGCTCCTGGCCATCTTCCCTACGGGTGGCGGCAAGAGCCTCACCTTCCAGTTACCTGCACTGATGGAAGGCAGGACTCTGCACGGTCTGACGGTGGTCATATCGCCGTTGCAGTCGCTGATGAAAGACCAGGTGGACAACCTGGCAGACCGCGTAATTACGGATGCTGTGACCATCAACGGCCTGCTGGACCCTATCAGCAGAGCATTGGCCATACAGCGGGTTCAGGACGGCGGGGAGTCGCTGCTGTATATTTCTCCGGAGATGCTGCGCTCCAACACCATAGAGCACATCTTGCTGCAACGCCATGTGGTAAGGTTTGTGATAGACGAGGCCCACTGCTTCTCTGCCTGGGGGCAGGATTTCCGTGTGGACTACCTCTACATCGGCAAGTTCATCAGCGACTATCAAAAGAAGAAAGGCTGCAGATATCAGATTCCCGTGTCGTGCTTCACGGCAACAGCCAAGCAAAAGGTCATCCAGGACATCTGCGACTATTTCAAGCAGACGCTCTATCTGAACCTGGACATCTTTGCCTCGACGGCCACAAGAACCAACCTGCACTACAGCGTGATACATGCTGACACGGACGAGGACAAATACATGAAACTGAGGGCACTGGTGGCTGATGCCAACTGTCCGACCATCGTCTATGCCTCACGGACACGCCGCACGACGGAACTGGCCCAGAAACTGACGCGCGACGGATACCGGGCATTGCCATTCAACGGCAAGATGGAGCGTGACGAAAAGACCGAGAACCAAGACGCATTCATGAGCGGACAGGTGCGCATCATCGTGGCGACCTCAGCCTTTGGCATGGGTGTGGACAAGAAAGACGTGGGGTTGGTGGTACACTACGACATCAGCGCCTCGCTGGAAGACTACGTGCAGGAAGCCGGTCGTGCCGGACGCGCCCCCTCGCTGAGTGCCCGATGCTATGTGCTGTATAGCGATGCTGACCTTGACAAACATTTCATTCTGCTGAACCAGACGAAACTCAGCATCAGCGAGATCAACCAAGTATGGAATGCGGTGAAACGGCAAACCAAACAGCGAGACCGCGTGAGTTGTTCTGCGCTGGAGATAGCTCGGCAAGCAGGCTGGGACGACCAGATGGCTGACATCGAGACACGCGTGCGCACAGCCTTGGCGGCACTGGAGCAAAGCGGCTATCTGGTACGCGGCAACAACATTCCCCATGTGTTTGCGACCGGCATCACGGTGAGGAATGTGGACGAAGCCCGAGAGCGAATCACCCGGTCGGCACTCTTTGCCAGCGATGAGGTGGAGAAGGCGGTGAGAGTCATCAAGTCGCTCATCTCGCAGAAGCACATCGCTAAAGCCCAAGATTCTGAGGCAGAATCGCGCGTGGACTACCTTGCAGACATCTTGGGACTCAACAAGGGGGAGGTCATCTCGGTGGTGGAGCGTATGCGCCAAGAAGGCATCTTGGCTGACAGCCGTGACATGTCAGCCTATCTACAGGATGCCGGCAGTTCTGAAAAGAAGTCAGCATTGCTGCTGGAGAGGTTCATGAAACTGGAACGCTTCATCTTGCAGAACGTGAAAGACGGCATTCTGCGGACTTCCTGCAAGCAGTTGAACGACCAAGCCGTGAACGCCGGCATCTTTACATCGAAAGAGAAAGACATACGCACGCTGTTGTATTTCCTGACCGTGGAAGGCTATATCCGCAAGAAGGAAGATGCGGCTCACAATATAGAAATCCTGCTTCAAAGTGACATAGATGCCACGATGAAACGGTTTGAGAAGCGTATTGAGATCAGCCGTTTTGCCGTAGAGTGGCTCTATGGTTTGGTTGAGTCGAACGCCACCGAAGGACGAACCATACAGTTCTCTATCGTCGTACTGCTGAACCAACTCAAGAGCCATCAGCAAACGCTGTTTGGCGGACTCGGTGATGTCGGGCTACCTGAAGTGGAGGAGGCGCTGCTATACCTGCAGAAGATTGATGCGCTGAAGCTGGAAGGCGGGTTCCTGGTGCTCTATAACGCTATGGACATCAAGCGGTTGAAGGAAAGCAAGCAACGGTACAAGCAGGATTACTATCGCATGCTGAACGAGTTCTACAAGCAGAAAATCCAGCAGGTGCACATCGTAGGCGAATATGCCAACCTGATGGTGCGCAACTATGATGCTGCGTTGCAATATGTACAGGACTACTTCCAGATGGACTATCGGAAGTTCGTGGGCAAGTATTTCAAGGGCGAGCGGCTTGGCGAGATTGAACGGAACCTGACTCCGGCAAAATACCGCCAGTTGTTTGGACAGTTGTCTGAGCGTCAGAAAGAGATTATCAACGACAAGGAGTCGCGGTGCATTGTGGTGGCAGCAGGACCCGGAAGCGGTAAGACGATGGTGCTGGTGCACAAACTGGCTTCGCTGCTGCTGCTCGAAGACGTCAAGCACGAGCAACTGCTGATGCTGACCTTCTCAAGGGCCGCCGCTACGGAGTTTAAGCAGCGCCTGATGGGGCTGATAGGCAATGCGGCTCATTTCGTGGAAATCAAGACTTTCCACTCCTACTGCTTCGACCTGCTGGGACGTATCGGAAACCTGGACGATGCCTGGGATGTGGTTTCGAGAGCCGCAGAGATGATAGCCCAAGGCGAGGTGGAACCCAGCAAGATTGGCAAGACCGTGCTGGTCATCGATGAGGCCCAGGACATGAGTAGCGAGGAATATGCGTTGGTGAAAGCCTTGATGAGCAGCAATGAAGACATGCGTGTGATTGCCGTGGGCGATGACGACCAGAACATTTTCGAGTTCCGAGGTTCTGACTCCAAGTATCTCTATCAGTTGACCCAAGAAGCAGGGAGTCGTTTTATAGAGATGACCGACAACTACCGCAGCAGTCGTCAGGTGGTTGACGTGGCCAATGCATTTGCGATCAGGTCCATGCACGGCAGGATGAAACAGACGTCCATTGTCGCCATGCGCGATGAGGAGGGACTGGTCTGCGTGACACGCCATCGGTCAGCGTATATGTACCAGCCGTTAGTAGAGCAGTTGATTACGAGCGGAGCACAGCCTTGCCATACGTCAAACGGTGTCTGGAACTGTTTGAGCAGACCAACAAGATGAAGTATCGCAGCGATTTCCGTGAGTTCGTCTTTGAGTCGTCGGTAGAAGATTTCTGCGACACTGCAAATGCTGAGGTGGTCGTCTCCACCATCCACAAAGCCAAGGGATGCGAGTTCGACAATGTGTACATGCTGATGTCAGATACGCCTTGGAAGGACGATGCCTTGATGCGGCGCTACTATGTGGGCATGACTCGTGCCAAGAACCGGCTGTTCATTCACACCAACGGGCCTTGTTTCGAGCATTTGGAATCAGCCCAACATGTCAGCAGTCAAGAACAACACCCCATGCCCGATGAGATCGTCATTCAGTTGTCACATCGTGATGTCTTCTTGGGCTATTTCAAAGAGCGAAAACAGGACGTGCTGGCCTTGCATGCAGGAGATGCGTTATACTTCAGCAATGACGTGTTATATAGCCGTAGTGGAAACAAGCCCGTAGCCAAACTCTCGGTCAACATGCAGGCCACCCTGAAAGACTGGGCGGCAAAGGGATATCAGGTTACATCATCCTCTGTCCGCTTCATCGTGGCGTGGAAACCGAAAGAAGCCCCTAAAGACGAAAAAGAATCAGCCGTTTTGTTGGCTGATTTGGTTCTCTCGAAATGAAAAAAATTAGTTCGGAAAATTGTAAATGATATATGATGAAGATAGTAATACTTGACGGATATACGGCAATCGGACGGAGCAGCGAGTGCCATCCAAACATGTTTGGATATGGCCGAGTCGCGAGGGACGAAGACAAAGTCAACCCTGGCGATTTATCGTGGGATGGGCTGGAGACGATTGGCGAGTTGACGGTGTATGACCGGACACGAGCGGAAGAGACGGTGGAGCGGATCAGGGAGGCGGACATTGTGCTGACGAACAAGGTGGTGTTGCGGCGGGCAGAGATAGAGCAGCTGTCGCGGCTGAAGTACATCGGGGTGCTGGCGACGGGGTATAACGTGGTGGACATCGAGGCGGCGAAGGAGCGCGGCATCGTGGTGACCAATGTGCCGGCATACAGCACGATGAGTGTGGCGCAGATGGTGTTTGCACATCTGTTGACAGTCACGAATCGGACGGAGCATTATGCACAGCAAAATAGAGAAGGACGATGGTCTTCTTGCGAGGACTTTTGCTATTGGGACACGGATCTGACGGAGTTGGCGGGAAAGACGATAGGCATCGTAGGACTTGGCAACATAGGCAGTCGGGTGGCTGAGATAGCGCAGGCTTTCGGCATGAAAGTGGTTGCCTACACCAGTAAAGATGCAGACAGCCTGCCTGCAGGCGTGAAGAAACGACCAATGTATGAGCTACTCAAGGAAAGCGACGTGGTAAGTCTGCATTGTCCGCTGACGCAAGATACCCTCCATTTGATTTGCCACGAGAGGCTCCAGAAGATGAAGCCATCAGCCATCCTTATTAATACGGGGCGCGGCTCATTGGTGAATGAGCAGGATGTGGCAAACGCACTGAGTGAGCATCGTTTGAAAGCCTATTGTGCCGACGTGCTGAGCGAGGAGCCTCCAAGGGCTGACAATCCCCTACTCCACCAAGAGAACGCCTTCATCACACCGCATATTGCCTGGGCCACGAATGAAGCGAGAATGCGACTGATTAAGACGGCAGTAAACAACGTAAAAGCTTTCGTTGAGGGCCGTCCGCAGAATACGGTATGAACCGTTCATCAAGGAAACTATCTAAAGAGACGATGGCAGAGATTCATCTATCTTGAGAGAAAACTGCTGAGAATCGTCACCATCTCCCGCATCCGTTCTTTCAAGTCGCGAACATCTTCCAATAAGTTCCAGACAGCATCCTCGGAGAGGACACCGCGTTTCAGGTCTTGGGGGAGGAGACCGGCTGAGTCGGCGGCGATGTCGTGCTTCCACAAGTCGCTGCCGTAGTAGTTGCTCAACTGGCGGAGGGCATCCTGCGCATCAGCATACTCGTCGAGGGCTGCCGAGAGACGCATCAAGGCCTTCGACGCACGGTCGAGACAACGCTCCATCTGCTGGATTCGATCAATCTGCTCCGTCTGCGGAATGCTTTCTGTTTGCTCCATGTGCGAGTTTCCTTCTAAATGCTCCATAGGGCTGGTAAGTCTTGTTTCACCCAAATCAGTTTGCCGGTGTCGTAGCCACGACGCGTGGCTTCGCTGAGGATGGCGGTGCTGTCGCTGTCGGCGAGTTGCGGCGTGCGGGAAAGAATCCAGAGGTAACCGTCGGAGCTGCTGCCGATGAGCATGTAGCGGTAGTCGGCATCGACGAGCATGACACGATAGTCGGAGTAGAACGGACCGAAGAACGAGACGCGGAATAAGGCGGGATTATCCGTCAGTTTCGCCCTGCCCTTGGCCGTCTTGGGCTTGCCATTCTTGATGCCCGTATTGATGACGTCGATGTTGCCGTCATCGCGAAGCACGTAGTTGGCCTTGGTTTGCGACATGCCGCGCTCGAAGAAATGGTCGAAGCGGGCCACCTCGTACCAACTACCTAAGAAGCGGTCGAGGTCGAGTTCCTTCACCATCGAATTATCCACCGTCAGCCGGCTGCGCGTCAGCCAACTGAGAACACGCGTAAAAAATGCTGTAGCATTCATATCTTTTTCTTAGTTTTGCCTTTTTGTTGATGCAAAGATACAAATAGTTTTGAGAATTAGGCTTATTGCTATGGGCAAAAACTGTAACTTTGCAAAATATTCACGCAAAAATCAAGTAAATTTGAAAAAAATAGTGATCCTCGTGCAGTATTTGCACGATTTTCAGACTATATAGATAGAGACGTTAAGTTTTCGATGGAGATAACACGGCTGATAGAACAGTGCAGACAGGGAGACGCCGATGCACTCGGCGAACTGTATAAGGCATACGCCCAACGGATGAGGGGCGTATGCCGACGTTATATCAGTGATGAGCAAACGGTGGACGATGTGCTGCACGATGCCTTCGTGATTATCTTCACATCATTAGATAGGCTGAAGGAACCTTCTAAAGTTGAATCATGGATGATGTCAATAACGAGAAACGTAGCATCGAAATACAAAGACCATTTAGACAGTCTGCCATTCGTTCCCTTGGAGAAAGCAAATTCTCTGGCGGCTCCAGATAATGAAACTAACGTGAGGGGCGTACCGTTAGAGGACGTACTGCGCATGGTGGAGCGCTTGCCAGAGGGCTATGGGCAGGTGTTCCGACTCTCGGTCTTTGATGGTCTGTCGCATAAGGAAATTGCTACCATGTTGGGCATCGAGCCACATTCGTCATCGTCACAACTGGCACGGGCAAAAAAGATGCTCCGTAAGTCACTGGCTCGGTACTGGATGCTGTGGCTGCTGCCGCTGCTGTTGCCCGTGGCATTCTATCTTTACAAAAGCAACAACCGCGCGGAAACAGGACTGCCCATAGCGACAAAGCACGCTGGCCGGCCGGCCATCAAGAAGCCTTCAAGTCCCAATGAGTCCGCCACTCCGCAAATTGCCATCGTGCCTATCCTCGGGCAGACGACCGACTCTGTTATCCCTGTCGATACGCTTCTGCTTCCAATAGAGCGAGACGAACACACAGACACCATGCATGTTGTCCGCCCGCTGCCTGACATCCTGCATAATACTGATATACAGACGGCAGAGACTTCCGACACGCTGCCTGACATAAACGACATCACGCCAATGAAGAAGAAGTCCCCGCTGAGTACGATGCTGACCTACGCTGGCGTACCCTCAAACGGCACGTCGGTCATCGACAACTTCCTGACCGTCGTCGACTATGCCTCGGGCGTTCAGACCCGTAGCATGCGCATCTACAACTGGGGCGAATATATGGACTACGTGAACAACTACGCCAGCGCAATGGACAGCGTGGACGCCATGAATATGCGGCGCATCGCCATCGCCAATGTCGAACATCCCGACGCACCTCTGTCAGAAAGGAAACATCACGAGAGTCCGCGCACCTTTGAACTGTCGCTGAGTTATCCCTTATCCAGGCGCTGGAACGTGACCAGCGGACTGAGTTACACCCGCATGAAGTCCACCTTTGAGAGCGACGACGGAAACATGCTCACCCGCCGCACACAGAAACTCTACTACGTCGGTCTGCCGCTGAAACTGAGATATACGCTGCTGGAGAAGAACCGCTGGCAGTTGTACGCCTCCGGTGGCATCGGGCTCGACATTCCCGTGCGCGGCAAAGAAACGACGCAGTATCTCTACATCGGCCCGTATCAGCCCGAGCGTGGCGACTCGCTGATTCTGCCGACGACCCACGCACAAGTAAAGGTTCCCTGGCAGTGGTCGGTGAACGCTGGTGCCGGCGTGCAGTACCAGTTGCTGCCCCACGTCAACGCCTACTTCGAGCCCCGCCTGCAATACTACATCCCCACGGGCAGCCCCGTTGAGACCTACCGCACGGAGCATCCCTTCGACCTCTCGCTGCCCTTCGGCATCAGGTTTACCTGGTAATCGGTGCAGTCTTTTGGCGATATCAGGACTATATTAATAGAGACACATCTTTTAAACCATAGAATTATGAATAGGAAAATCAGAAACAGCATCTGGACGATGGCGATAGCCATAGCCAGCCTCGCAATGTCAATGACGGCTTGCAGTAGTGATGACAATGAAGTGAATAACATGCCTGAAGCAGAGCGACAGCAGACAGAGGCTGGACTCTGTACATACTCTGTCCTGCCGACTGAGACGCGAAAGGCTACGGGTAGGCGCGACAGCGGGAATGGTGCCGACGGCGAATTATTCACCGACGACGACATCGAATGGTTCGACGTGAACACCCGCGAGCTACGCTTCCGTGACACGCCGACAACGCCCAACGGCAGGCTCCAACTACTTAGCGGCATCGACTTCTATCTGGACGGAGAATTCCTGTTCGAAGGTGGAGCCACATACGTCGGTCTCATCAGTAGTCAGGTATTCCTTGACCTCGTGCTCTGTCAGGGGCGCATCGAAGGTGGGCAGGTCATCGACGACTGCTATTATCTCCAAGACTGCTATCCCTCGCAGTTCATCGACGATGAAACTGTGAAGGCCAACCGCATCAATCGGGCCGCACAATGGGAAAAATTTACAAAATATCTGGATAGTAAAGGCAAACTGAGAAAATAACCTCCCACCCCGTGCAGTCATTCGTTGCAATTTTGGACTTTATAAGTAGAGAACAAAATTGCAACGAATTGTTTTAATATGCAACAACGTCACACGAACAGGACACTCTATTTCGACGAACTGGCTCAGACCAGTCGGAAATATTTTATACCGTATATCAGTAAGTTCAAACGGCCCGGTCAAGACTGCCGCGTATTGGAGATTGGCTGCGGCGACGGCGGCA
Source organism: Prevotella sp. (assembly GCA_017471245.1). Classification (GTDB taxonomy): domain Bacteria; phylum Bacteroidota; class Bacteroidia; order Bacteroidales; family Bacteroidaceae; genus Prevotella. Next base: position 78,775 of record JAFUVB010000047.1, on the reverse strand, counting down.
ACCTGCTCCCTTTTGCTCAAATGGGATGCTACACTTTGGGCGTTGACATTAGCAAAGGGAGGATTGCCGATGCGCGGAAATTCTTTGCGGACTGCAACGCGAAGGGCGACTTCATCGAATCGGATGTTTTCCTACTTGAAGAACTGCATGGGTCGTTTGATGTTATCATCTGCCACGATGTGATTGAGCACATCAGCGATAAGCAGCGTTTCTTGTCGTTGCTGCCTCAATTTCTTAAAAGAGACGGCATCGTCTTCATGTCGTTCCCTGCTTGGCAGATGCCTTTTGGCGGCCATCAGCAGATATGCCGAAGCCGAGTTATCAGCCATCTACCCTTTGTTCATCTGTTGCCAAGAGCCCTTTATCACCTACTATTGGAAGCATTTGGAGAAGACGACGGATGTATCAAAGAATTGATGTCAATAAAGGAAACAAAGACACCGATAGAACAATTTGAACGGATACTGAAAGCCCTTGGCACATTCACGATTAAAGACCGAATCCTCTGGTTTGTCAATCCGCACTACGAGACGAAGTTCGGTTTGCGCCCTCAGCGTTTGCTAAGGGGCTTGGGTGCAATTCCGTATATTCGCAATTTCTTCACGACTTCCTGTTTTTACATACTAACGCATGTGTCTGGGTAATAGGCACGCATCGAGGAATCCGCTCCCTGACTTTCCTTCTACTTTTTCTTTTTCGGTTTCGGTTCTGGCAATGCTCGGCAGGTCTCGCGGACGAGAGCTGAGAGGTATTCGCGGTCGTCAACATCGGCGATGTAAAAATACGGTTTCGCTCCCTCATATGGTGGTTGCAGGTCGAGGGTTCGGAGTAATGCCCTACCCGCCTCCGTCGGCTTGATATATAGCCGGTCGTCGCAGATAAGTCCGAAGATTTTCCCATCGCAATAGATGCCGTAGTCGCCAAACATTTTCTTGGCGACAATCATTCCCGACGTTCCGTCGCCTCCCCGTGGACTCTCCCACGCACCACTACACTGGTCGACGATATACTGCACAAAGTCTGCATTGCTTGCCATAATCCTATTCCGATTTGATTTAACTGAGGCCAAAATTACGAAATTATTTCGAATAATGCCGACATTTTGCAAGTTTTTCGTAAATTTGCATCCCAATAAAAGGAATACATATTCATTATGGCTAAGAAAAAGCAAAAGAAACAACAAGGACAGCAATTTCTCTCGCCCGAACAATATATGAAACAAAGGGCACGAACCCTGGAAATAGGCAAGTGCTACATGACAGACATTACAGAGGTCGGTGAGGGACACATCCTTGTCACCCGCAATCACACTGGCGGAAAGATCAGCATGGCAGTCTTTCTGGTCGATGCTTACTGCCTTGGCGTGAAGGATTCGTTCTACCGTCTTCGTTTGGAGGACTACGAATTGGAGGAAATAATAGACAAAATCGGTGCCGAAGAGTGCACATATGAAGAAGCCCACAACTGGATATATGGTTCGATAGCATACGCAGAAGAGGCTGGAATCGAGCCCGACAAGAGTTTCAACCTGACACGGTATATGCTTGAAGAAGACACCGATGACATCCCGCTTATAGAGTATGAGTTTGGCAAGGATGGCAAGCACATGCTTGTGGCTCACAGCCATCTGGAGGCCAGCCGCTATCTGCCTCTGCTCAAGCAGAATCTGGGTGAAGGAAACTACGATTTCGTCATCAATGACACACCCGACGACGAAGAAGAGGATGCGTATAACGAAGACGGTTTTGACTTGGGAGAAATGGCTGAGCGACTGAAGAATTGGAAAGACAGCCCCATGTTCAAGACATATGGCCCGGATGTTGAATATACCTACCAACATCCTGACTACCCTAAGTCTGTTTCGCTGCATTATCCCTGGTTGCAAGAAGAATTAGCCAAGCCAGAGAATGACGTCTGCCTGAAAGACGAACTGACCGACCGCATTCTCGCCTTGCCGCATGAGGAACTCCGTCAGGACTTGGAGCAACTGATTATATATCACATCGGACTGACCTGCGACTACAGTCTGGAGGCCTACGACAATTGGGAATATAACGGGACGTTGAGCACAGCCCTGATGCTGATTGCCGAGGTGGGCAACGACACGACGAGCCTTGATGCAGTGCTTGAAGTGATGCGCCAGTCAGTCGATTTCTTCGACTACCATTTTGGCGATTCTGCACACGAAGTACTACCGCCCACAATCTACAAACTTGGTCAACACCAACTTGACCGTCTGCTCTCACTCGTAAAGGAAGAAGGACTAAGCACTCATGCAAAATACCAACTGTTCCCTGCCGTCGTTCAGATAGCCCTCCGACAGCCTGAGCGCCGCAGTGATATTGTAGAATGGTTCCGTCAAGTGTTACGTTTCGCAACAAATCATATCAAGGAGACTAAAGCCTTTGATAGCACCCTGGCAGGGCTGCTGATGTGCGATGTCATCGACCTGCAAGCCATAGAGCTACAGCCGGAAGTTAAGGCACTATTCGACACCAACCTTGTCGACTTAGGCATTTGTGGCAAATACGGATCCGTTATCCGTGACATGAGCAATCCCCGTCATGCAGGGCACCTCGACGACTGCATCCTTGACATCCACGAACGATTTGAAGACATGCGTCGCAGATTCGATCGCAACAACTAATCAAGACTTTCTCATTTGGCAATACAGGTGACATACAGGCGGACGCGACGGCTGTCGATGCGCATCGTGAAGAACGGCGATGTGCACGTGTCGGCACCCATCGGTATGCCTCGTAAGGAAGTAGAGCGATTCATTGTGGAACACCGCGACTGGATTGCTGAGCATGTCGTCCACGAACTCTGTCATCTGTTAGAACCCAGCCACAACGCCCGCTTCCATGCGCTAATGGACAAGTATTTTCCTCGTTGGTGCGAGGTTCGAAAAGAGACACATCGCATCTGTAGGATGTCCAGTTGTTGAATAACGAATGGACGGCTGAAAGCCTGTATATCAATCCAGACAATATTGCACAAGAAACATTTGGTGATTGGAACTCTCCTGAAGCTGTACTCAAGGCAGCAGAGCAAGCTACCCAACTGCGATATGAGTGTCTGCAGCAAGGTCGGGATTTTGTGTTTGAGACAGTCTTCTCATCCATAGAGAAATTGGAGTTTTTGAAGAAAGCAAATGAGGCAGGTTTCTTTATTCGCTTTTTCTACGTTTGCACTTCAGACCCCGCAATCAATGTGGCTCGCATCACCCAGCGCTATCTTGACGGAGGACATGAAGTTCCCATATCCAAGGTTATTTCCCGTTACTATAAATCCTTACAGAATGCAGCCAAAGCCATTTCTTTTGCAGACCGTGCATACGTTTATGACAATTCGGTTGATAATCAGTTGCCCCGTTTGCTCTTTCGAACTACCGACGGTCAACTCTTTAAGCAATATACTGATGACATACCCGAATGGGCAAAGTTATTGATTAAGAAGTAGAATAATACCTATTGTTTTTCTAAACGCATGTTCTTTAATTGTTGATGACGCTCCAGAATGTAGGAACGCAATTCTTCGCGACATTTGACGAAATCCGTTTCTGTTAGATAGCCCTCAAAGAGCAGGTTCTCAATACCGAGTTCTATCATGGTATTACGATAGTAATCCTCACGACGCATAGCTTCTTTGAAGAAATCACGCGAACGCTTAGTCACCTCCATACACCTCTCAAAGGCATTTTCATCATCAACATATTCCTTATTTATAAGTGTCGATGTCTCGGTCAGCCATTCCTCGCAACGGCGCAGAATACCTATACGAATAATGTCTTTCAATACCCTCCTGTCTTGTTTTGTCAGTTCCATATAAGCCTTTTTGCTGCAAAGGTAAACATAAATTTGCGAAATAAATAAGATACGGAACCGTATTATAACATATTTCCCCGCGTTTTTTAATATTTTTGTCTTTTCCTGCTGCATTTTCGGATAATTTGTGTAATTTTACCCTCGCAATCCGAAAGGTGCGCAAAGACATATTGCTCAATAGTCTCTCAATCACCACCTGAGTAAAATGAGCAAACATCCTTTATTGGGACTGTTCCCGCTTCGGGCGCAGCTTTCCCATATTAGGATGTGGCTTGTGGTGAGCCGAGAGACGTATGGCGAAGGTCTGCGCCTCTTCAATTAATTAGAAAACGTGCATGATATGAATAATGGTTGTAATGCTCAAATCGTAGATACGCTGAAGCTTCGTACTCTTGAAAAGGAACGAATGGAAGCAGCTATGACATTTGCTGATGACATTGAGTTGGACTATAAAAAGTTGGCGCTGGTTAAAGTCTTCAAAGGCAAATATGTTTATGCTGTTGACATGGATGAGGGTTTTGAACATGAGGCAATTGCAATTGATGCAGACGGTGAGGGAGTACATACTTATGTCTATTCATCAAGGAATGGCAAAGTGCCTGTGTATTTTGTCAGCGAAGAGTTGAGTAGCTGGAGATATGATTATTATCAGGAGCTTCTGAGAATTGCCAAGGAAGAAAAGGGTCAGAATGGTTTTGATGAGCGCTGGGCATTCGACGAAGCCGTAAGTTTGAGCAAAGAGGCTCAAGTAGAGGTTATGACTTGGAACTCTCCCAAAGAATATGCAGACATTGTTTCTATGTAAATGGCAAAGGACGGACATCGTATCACTACGACATCCGTCCAAACCATTTAGAACTGTCATTTCTAACAGCAAGTGCAAAGGTTCAACTATTTTTTGAATAAACCAAAAAACATCGAAGATATGAACAAGAAAATGTGGAATCTTTACAAGGATTCAGAGAATGGAAAGAGAGTTATTGAGTTATTCAATCCCGAAGTTGAAGATGTCTACAAAGGCATTGAAGGCTTGTTTGAATATGCAAAGAAATGGGGAAGCATGATTAACCCTGAACATGTTTGTATATGGTATATGCAACTTCTTTGCAATCTAAAAGATAATGACATACTAACAAAAGAGGCGATTACAAAAGAGGATTTCATCGCATTCGCTAAAGATTTTGAAGTTATTGAGGCTCGTATTGAAGAGGATGAAAAAATTGTGTTCTATGATGATGCCAAATCTGTCTGGATCAAAAGAGACAACTACCGTGCCAAGACCGCATTGGTTCATTTACTCTCAACGTTTCTTTATTATAATGTAGAAATTTTCAAGCCTGTCATATTACCAAACCACTTTGACGCCATACAACGTAATTGTGATGCACTTGGCTTGGAATTGCCGCCAATACCGCACTCAAAAGACTATTTGACTTATCTTGGTTACTATTATGATATTTGCAAAGTGATGAATGCATTTCAGAGAGAGAACCAACTGACGGACGCTGAATTCTGTGCTTGCCTTTACGACTTTGCTCCGATGCTGTTGGATGAAAAAGCGAAAGCAGAGCTGCCTGCACCAGTGAATGTGTGGCTTACAGGTGCTGGGGGGAAAGGAGATTTCGACTATCTCGACAAATTGGGCAAAGACACTGACTATAATTTGGCAAATATATGGTCGTGCAACGAACGTACACGCCGAGGTGATATTATTATTGTATATTGTACATCGCCCCGTAGTTACATCCATTCAATTTGGCGAGCAAATTCGGCGGGCATATTCAATCCCTTCGATTATTATCATTGCCGTACTACGGTTTGCGATGGTGTGCGTGTGCCGGAAATATCGTTTAAGGACTTGAAAGACGATGCTTACTTCTCAGACGTGCCCATAGTTCGCCGCAACTTGCAAGGCATCAATGGCATTGAATTAACAGCTGAGAATTATGGCGAACTGCTGCGATTGATTAAGGAAAAGGGAGGCGACACCTCTATGCTTCCGAAACTGTTTGAGGGCTGCGATATTGACTTCGGTGAAATCAAGTTGGAAAAGGATGTCGAGGAAAACATACTTATTCCGATGCTTGAACGGCTTGGATATACAGAAGCCGACTGGTCGCGTCAGCTATCCCAGAAGGCTGGACGCAACGAAAAGGCCATTCCCGATTTCGTTTTCTTCCCACGTGGAGAAAAGCATTTCGAAAACGCTCCGATGGTTATTGAGGCTAAGCTCGACATGTCGCTGATTACCGAACAACAAAAGGCATTCTCACAGGGATTGTCTTATGCAAGAATGCTCCGCTCATCCATCATGGGCATCTGCGACAAAGAGCGCATCATTCTCTATCGTGTTGACAAAGACGGCTCTGCCGACCGCAACAATCCTCTCTATGAAAACCATTGGAAAGCCATCTACTCCGACGATATTGAGGGCGCAAAGCTGAAACAACTGATAGGGCGTGAAGTTATCGTTAAACTATAAAGTATTAAAGCGGGAACCCGCGCCGACATCCTCGTCCTCGGTTTCCCGCTCGTTGTTTCTCCACATTATTTATTATATATACTATAGGCCATCCATCGTGGCAGTCTTTTTCTATGCCTATTCAAAGAAATCATCGCAAAAGTGGTGCTATTTGGATAATAATTGAAACTCAAACAGATTGCTACAAATTACAGTTTACAAGATGACGTTTTTACTTTCGAAAGTTAAAAATGTGGATAAAATTTGTTTTTCTAAAGTAAAAATATAGCAGTTACGTTGTCAGCCATGGTATCGACATCGGACATGGGGAAAAAATACCCCTTTGGCTTTGGGGCTTGCTTTACTAATAGATATTTGCTGCCTAACTATGCAACCATTATTCCCACACTGGGAATGAAATGTTCCCAAGTTGGAAATGAATTGCGAGGTTACGGCTTGTCGGTAGTGAGAAGTAATCTTCGTCATCATCGAGACGTAATCTCATGAACAGATGGACATGCAGCCCCCATGGTAAGTCTAACACCTAACATACCTGAACTGCCAATACACAAAGGTTTTGCTGTGATTCATGTTAGGTGTTAGGACATTTTGTCGTTACAAAAACAGAAAGGTTACATTCTAAATAAAGAAAAGTTTTGTTTTTCAAATATTTTTTGCGAAATAATTGCTATCTTTGCCCCTATAAACTTAAAATAATAAGGTATGAAGAAATTCGAGTTGATGGCTCTGCCGTATGCTGACGATGCATTAGAGCCAGTGATTAGCAAAGAGACAATTGGATTCCACCACGGTAAGCACCTGTTGGCGTATGTGAATAACCTTAATGGACTGCTTGAGAATAGTCCGCTGGCCGGTCTGTCGTTGGAGGAGATTGTAGTGAAAGGGCAAGGTGGCATTCTGAACAATGCCGGACAGATTCTGAATCACGAGCTGTACTTCGGACAATTTGCTGCGCCCAAAGCAGATAATAAGCCCACAGGAAAGATTGCTGATGCGATAGAAAGAGATTTCGGCTCGTTCGAGGCATTCAAGGAGGAGTTTCAAAAGAAGGGCGCAACATTATTCGGCTCCGGTTGGGTGTGGCTGTCGGCAGACAAAGACGGCAAGCTCGTGATCACGCAAGAAACGAATGCCGCTAATCCTGTGCAACGCGGTTTGAAGCCTCTGCTGACCTTCGATGTTTGGGAGCATGCCTACTATTTAGATTATCAGAACCGTCGTCCTGACCATCTCGCCGCCCTCTGGCAAATTGTCAATTGGGAGGAGATCGAAAGAAGACTCTAAAAAGTGAAGAGTGAAGAATGAAGAGTGAAGAATATTAGGGATGACAAGGGCATCAGAGATTATCGAATACATGGAGTCGCTGCGAGATCATGAGCAGCGACTCAACTTTTTGCGGTTCTTTAAGAGCGGACCAGGAGAGTATGGTGAGGGCGATGAGTTCTTGGGCATTAAGGTACCGCAGACGAGAGAAGTTGTTAAGGTCGTATCGAAAGACTTCCCTTTGAGCGAGATCCATGAGCTGTTGCTTTCCCGCTGGCATGAGGTTCGTCTTTGCGGTTTTCTGATCCTTGTTGACCAGTTTGAGCGATTGGCCACGAAACGACTGGAACATGATGAGCAAGCCATCAGACAGCGGGATGAAATCGTAACGCTTTACCTGCAATATGCCGAACGGGCCAACAACTGGGACTTGGTGGATCTGTCGGTCTATAAGATTCTGGGACACTGGCTGATGATGCCGACGTTTCTGGGGAATGATCTTGATACTAAAGATTTAAAGGATTCAAAGGATGACGATAGAATCCTTAAAATCCCAGAATCCTTAGACATTAAAAAAGAAGTATTAGACTCCTTAGCCAATAGTCCTTGTCTGTGGAAACAGCGCATGAGCATCCCTTGATGGACAAGTATTTCCCTCGCTGGAGAGAGGCACGGAAAGAGACCCACCACATTTGTCGGATGGAGGGGTATGAAGAGGAATAGCGTAGTCCGAAGATTATATAGCCTCAGCCATCAAATCCCGTCTGCCTATCAGGCTAAAGATTGTGATTTCGTTATCTTCGTTGAGGATACGGAGGGTACGCAGAATCTCGTTAAGCGTAGAGCCGCTGGTTGTTACGTCATCAATAACCAGAACGTTCTGCTTCCTGATAGATGCGCATAACTCCTCATCTTCCTTGTTTGCAAAGCGGAGGAAAGACATCATATATGGACGAAAGCGGCTTTTCTTCACATCCTTTGCAATCGTGAAGTAATCTTTCTGGTGAATCAAGTCCATCATCTTATTGATAGACTGCTTGACATCATTCTTTTGGGCTTCAGTATAGCGTGGCCTTCCATTCTCTAACACATCGTCAAGATATTGCTTCTCGTATGCGTCCATATCAAATGAAATGCTGGAGGGTAGCGATTTTACCAGTTCCATCTTGTGCAATGACGGCTGGGCAAAGCGGTAGATGTAGCGGAGCATGTACTGATTGACTTTGCTCGATGACTCGGGCATAACCACTAAATCATAGTCGTAGAGGTTAATTCTACGATTAAGATTGTCGACGGCTTTCTTAACAAACTGCGTCAAGTCGGGATTATTCTGCAGGTTCTCAGAAAACTTGACGTGTTTGATGAATGCCGTGCGCACATTTCCGTCCACCTGCTCCGAGAATTCATAGCCATAATAGAAGCAGCGTCCGAATGCTTCCACTTGATAGCCGTCGCCCATCAGGCTGATAATATCCTCCACCCCATCGTGCTCAAAATCGAACACGAAGCGCTGCTCTTGATTGTCAAATGTTACGCCCATAAACAATGTCTTTATACAATTACGTTGCAAAAATAGTAAATTATTCCCAAATTTCAGCATTTCGTTGTTTTTTTCTTCTTATGGCATATAACTTATTCATTTTTCTAATGCATCAATAGGACGATTTTGGGAAGATACAGAATCGTATTATAGCTTATTTCATTCTTGTATTACAATATTTTTGTCTTTTCCTGTCGCTATTTGGATTTCTTTTTGTAATTTTGTCGTCGCATTCTGCAAAGAGTGCAAAGACATATTGCTCAATAACCTCACAATCACCACCGCGAGAAAACGAGCAAATCATCAATATTGGGACTGTCCCGCTAACGGGCGCAGATTTCCCATATTTGATGATGGCTTGTGGTGAGCCGTGAGGTGTATGGCGAAAGTCTGCGCCTCTTGCGTTCATTAACAATCAAACAAGAAGAACTATGAGAAAGATCATCATTTCGTTAGTAGCTATGCTGCTTGCATGCACTGCACATTCACAAGTTAAAACCACGGAGCGTTTAGATTTGGGCTGGCCAGACCGTAGTTCTCTTTCAATTCCCAAAGAGTTCACGTTTAATAATGTTCCTCTTCTTACAATGCATGATGACTCAGACGAGAATCTGCTGGTCTATGATGAAAACATAGAACTTATTAAAACCATCAATACTCGGCAAGAGAAAACTTTCAATTATCAGCTTACCTTCCAAGATGAGGAACGCGAGGTCGTTTCGGTAGATGTTGCGGGTGTATATGAACAGGATTTGTATACCACATACGAGACGTGGCTGAACCAGATAATGGCTTCCGACCCAACATTTACGGATAGTTCTATACACATAACGAAAGAAGAAAATGGCGACAGCCTCATTGTCGTTGATTTTACTGATAATAGTTTCTATTCTGTTTCCGACTACTATTTCAATTACGATTATTTCGGAAAGCAATATCCCAAACGTTACTGGCGTTGCAAGAATGGACGAATGTACATGTATAATGTTGGCTATAACGTAACCTACTCCGACTGGCACGTAACGGGAACACGAACAGAAGACCGGCAAGAAACTCTCCGACGCATTCGCCTCTGCAATATTAACCTTAACTATGGCGACGGTAGAGCCAACTACTATTTTGAGGCATCGCAAACCCTATTCAATAAGGATGAAGAGTTTGAGTATATCATTCCCAAATACACTCTTTCGGCAACAGAAGGCACGGGGGAATACAGTGTGGTCGATGACGGTATTTATGGTGAAGAAAGAATCGAGACGAAGCGCACTACCAACATCTCTGAAAAATCAAAGTTGGCTTTAATTGGCTTCCAGATAGTTTCTGCGGATGGTGCTATTCTTAATGACTTGACATTTGGAAGCGAAGTTTCAGCAAAACCAGACCGTGTATACATCGTCACAATTGGCGAAAAGACATACATTGCCATAGACGCATCTATCAATGACAACAATTGTACTCTCTTCTATCTTATCGACAGGGAAACCACGGACATAAAGAAAGTGAATGTTGCTCCAGCCCGCCTATGCGTATCACCAACAATTGCAGACAGAAACGCAACTATCAATATTAACTTTGGCGATGAAAATGCTACGGGGGCAGAAATCAAGGTGATATCGGCAGCAGGCACACAGGTAAAGCAATCCAACGTTCCCGCAGGACAGAGAGAAACCCAGATAACACTTAACGGAGCATCTGGTGTATATAATGTCGTACAGATTCAGAATAATACAGTAAAAGCGACTCAGAAGATTATTTTGAAATAAGAAACCGATATATAAATGCCTGATGAAAAGCGGGCAATCAGCTTGCCGCTTTGCTCGTCGAAGATCCAGTTCCGACATCCTCGTCCTCGGTTCCCGTCCTTTGTTTCTCGTGTCTGACACTTACGCAGCCCGCCCTATATCGTGCAGGAACTCGGGTGCGAGGTCTGCGCCGTTAGCCCACTCAATGGTGTAGCCCGTCAAGCCGTACTGGATGAACTTGTTGAGGTCGAGCAACTCGCCGAACACCTCACCCGTCAGATAGGGTTGCAGGTCGCAGAGTTTGCGCGTACCATCGCTGAACGTGAGCAGCAGCTCGTAGTCCTTCACATAATCAACATCGGTTACTCTCAGCATATTGTTCTCCTTTCTGTTTATTTAAGTGGCTCGATTCGTCCCAGTTTCTCGCCCCTTTGAGCCTTTTCCCAAAGAGTGAGTATTTCTGCCTCGTGCAAGTCCATCCACTCGTTCACCTTGGCAATGACCTTCGACGGGGCTTTGCCGCTCACCACACGGTCGAGCACGCTGATGGTGCACTCGTATTCGCCGTAGGTGAAGTGTATGTGCGGCGGATTGTGGTCGCGCCAGTAGAGGCTGATGATTATTCCAAAGAATTTGCTAATTTCCGGCATAATATCTAACGCTTTATGTTCTGTGGTTGCAAAGTTATAAAAAATTTCCGAGAATCATTTCTCTTTTGCAGAAAAAGTACAAAAAACAAAGAGTGGGTGCCAGCGCCATTTTTGCAAATGACTGCATGAATATACATTCCGTTGCTACAGTTGGATGCTGTCGATGCGGAGCGTGAGTTTTCCGGCGGGAACACACACCTCCACCACGTCGCCAGCCCGCTTGTTGAGCAGAGCCTGCGCGATGGGCGACTTGATGGAAATCTTTCCCTCACGGATATTCGCCTCATTGGGACTGGCGATGGTATAGGTCATGTGGGCTCCATTCGCCATATTTGTCATTTCAACCCTGCTGAGCAGCTGCACGCTGTCGGCACTAAGGCGCGACACATCGATGACCCGCGCATTGGCAAGCACTTTCTGCTTGAATCGGATTCGGCTGAGCAGCCGTGCCTGTTCGCGCTTGGCGGCGTGATATTCGAAGTTTTCGCTGAGGTCGCCCTTGTCGCGTGCCTCCGAAATGGCATCTCTCACCATCGGCAGTTCCACGCTCTCTAACTGATGCAGTTCGGCTACGAGCTTGTCGTAGCCCTCTTGTGACATATATTCCATTACAAACTGTCTGTTTTAACAATCCTTTTATTCATAATCATCCACCACGCTGTTCACGAAATCCATCATCGGCTTGCCCGCCTGGAACACCTTTGCCATTTCGTTGATCCACTCGTCGCCGTCGAAGAACGTATCAGGAACGCGCTTCCAGCAGCAGTAATCCTTCATGCGGAGATATTCGATGAACTCATAATCTTTAGGAAATCCGCTGGGTGCAGTCTTGAGCATGCTGATGCCGAAGCCTTTCGGCGACGTGGTATTGTCATCGCTCCACTCGCCTGCTCCCGGTTTTCCGAACAAGCTGACGAACCTGCGGCTTTCCACGATGCCTCGCCACTGGTCGATGTTCGACATGATTTCGTTGCGGCAGGAGGTGAGGATATTGGTGGGTAACCAATAGCAGCCGCATGCAAGCAGGCAGTTTCCCGGCTCTAAATGGATGTAGTAGCCACCATGGAGCGACTTCTTTCCATGAGCCGAGATATAAGCTCCGAGGTGGCGCTTATAAGGCGACTTGTCGGGAGAGAATCTCGTGTCGCGGTAGAAGCGGTAAACGGCATCCTTCACCGCGATATGGGCAATGGTATCATCAAATTCGGTGATTTTTCCGATGGCTAATGCAATGCCATTTTCAAAATCCTGGCGCACGGCATCGAATTCTTGTTTGTGCTGCTGGAACCACGGGCGGTTGTTGTTGGCAGCAATATCTCTCAGGAAACTGAGTATTCGTTGTGTCTGCATATTATCAAGTGTTTGATTAATTATATGTTATAACTATCTGTCATACAGATTTCTACGTGTTCTTTTTTTATTCAAGCTTTGAGTTCCCTAAGCATTTGGGACAGAAGAAGTCAAACGGGCATTCGCTGCAGCGCGGCTGACGGCTCTGGCAAACATATCTGCCATGGAGCAACAGCCAATGGTGAGCATCGGCGCGGTCGCCTTCGGGTATGTTCCTGCTCAGTTCCTCCTCCACTTTCACGGGTGTGTTGGCACGCTTCGACACCAGTCCCATGCGGTGGCTCACACGATAAACGTGCGTATCTACTGCGATGGCACTCTTGCCGTAGGCCACTGCCTGAATCACATTGGCAGTCTTGCGCCCCACCCCAGGCAGTTTCACGAGGTCGCTCATCTCTACAGGCACCTCGCCGCCGAAGCTCTCCACCAGCATGCGCGACATTTCAACCAGGTGTTTCGACTTGGCATTGGGATAGCTCACGCTTTTCACGTATTCGAGCACATCCTCCGGCTCAGCCTCTGCCATGGTTTTCGCATCGGGATAACGGCTGAACAATGCCGGTGTCACCTGATTGATGCGCTTGTCGGTACACTGGGCGCTGAGCACCGTTGCCACCAAGAGCTGAAAAACGCTGCCAAACTGCAGTTCAGTGCTCACGTGCGGCATCCGCTCACGGAAATAACCCAGCACGAACTCATATCTTTCTTTTCTTTTCATGACCTGCAAAATTACTCGAAATCTTGCACAAAACAAAATAAATCGTCAGGAATTTTGATGGTTAAGAAAAAAAGTGTAACTTTGCAAAATGATATTTTATTTCTCAGGAACAGGCAACACCCGATGGGCAGCTACCGAAATTCAGCAGGCAGTGAACGAGCCGATGCTCAACATGGCCGACGAAATCGATGGCGCATGCAGCTATACGTTGAATGAAGGTGAGCGGATAGGCTTCTGCTTCCCCGTTCACGGATGGCGACCGCCCAAGTTGGTGCGCGAATTCATCGCCAAACTGAAATTCAGCAGCGATGCTTCGCGCCATTTCTGCTGGGCATTGTGCACCGCCGGCGACGACATCGGGCAGACCATGGAATATCTGAACAAAGACCTGAACCTGAGGGGATTGCATGCCACCAGTGTATTTTCGCTCATCATGCCTGAGAGCTACGTGGGGCTGCCCTTCATGGACGTGGATTCGCCAGAAAAAGAATGGACGAAGAAAACCACCGCCGCAAGGCAGCTTTCCGACATATTGCCCTACATCGTGGACCGCGAGCCAGGCATCACGCGCACCTACAAAGGTCGCTGGCCCAAGACAAACAGCCACGTGCTGGGAGCAGCCTTCGTGAAATATATAGTGAGCGACAAGCTGTTTCGCGTGAAGGAAGACGTATGCAGGCAGTGCGGCAAATGCGCCGCCGTATGCCCCGTTCACGACATTCAGGCAGGCAAGGGCGCCACACCCACGTGGAAGCACAACGGGAAATGCCTCACCTGCTTCAGCTGCTATCACCACTGCCCCGTTCACGCCATCGAATACGGCTCAAGAACCAAGAACAAAGGGCAGTATCTTTACTATTAAAAAAAGAAAAAAGTATGAAAAAACTGATCTATACACTCGTCATCACACTCATAGCCATCAACTGCTGGGCAGTGAAACCGCAGCGCGGACCTCACACGGTGAGGCAATCCGACGGCACGCAGCTCACCATCTACAGCCATGGCGATGCCTTCAGCCACTGGTATACCACAGCCGACGGCGTGCTGCTTGTGCACGATGACCTTTCATACTATATCGCTGAAGTGGGCGACGACGGCTCGCTGAAAGCCACCGGCATACTCGCCCACTCTCCTTCTAACCGCAACGAGCAGGAGAAAGCTGCCATCAAGAGGCAGGACAAGCACCTGTTTCTCAGCGCCATGCAGCAGGAAACGGCATCAGCGGCCAAGAAAAGCGGCATGAGGAAAGAGAAGCTGGCAAACAACTCCTCGTATTTCCCCCACGAAGGAACGCCCAAAGCCATCGTGATACTGGCAGAGTTCAGCGACTCGCTGTTCAAAAACAACTACGAAACCACCCGGAAGCTCTTCGACTCGTTCCTCAATGCTGACGGACAGCCCACCAACGACGTAGACAAGACGGTGGAAAGAAACTACGGAAGCGTGAAGCAGTATTTCAAAGACATGAGCTTCGGCAAGTTCGCACCCCAGTTCGACGTGTACGGACCCGTGAAACTGAACAACAAAATGTCGTATTACGGCAGCGGCAGCAACGACCGCATGGATCTGTTCATACCCGATGTGTGCAAGGCAGCCGACGACCTGATCGACTTCTCCCAATACGATGCCGACAACGACGGCAAGGTGGATCTCGTATACATCATCTATGCCGGTTACGGAGAGAGCTATTCGGGCGTTACATCGAATGCCATCTGGCCAAAATCGAGCACCGGCAGCTACGGATCATACGACGGGAAGACCGTATCGCGGTATGGCGTTCACTGCGAGTTAGGAGGCGCGCCCATCCACACCGAAGCCTGGGGCGAAAAGCGCATCAACGGCATCGGACTCTTCGTGCACGAATTCTCCCACTGCATGGGCTTGCCCGACATCTACCCCACCAATGACGGAGCAAGAATCAACAACCAGGCCATGGAAGACTGGGACGTGATGGACGGCGGCGAGTATCTGGGCGGCAACATCGGCTTCTATCCGGCTGAATACACCCCCTGGGAACAAGAAGTGATGGGCTGGATGACCATCGACACGCTGAAAGAGGCACAGCAAGTGAGCCTTCAGACCATACAGAATGGCGGCAAAGCCTATCGCATCATGAACGACAACGACAGCAAAGGGCGCGAATATTTCCTGCTGTTCAACGTGCAAAAGCAGGGCTGGAACAGCTATGCGCGAGGCCACGGCATGCTTGTGATGCACCTGAACTACAGCTCTGAAAACGTGGGAGTGAGCGACCATCCTAACAACACGGCAGGACAGCCGCGCCTCACCATCGTTCCAGCCGACGGATTACTGATCAGCTCGTATCAGGTGCTCGGCGAAGACGAAGTGGATCCACGCAAATACACCGCCGCAGAATATCGCGCCAGCTATGCCGGCGACCCCTTTCCGGGCAGTCTGAATGTGAGGTTCCTCACCGACACCAGCGAGGTGAAGCCCACGGTTTATGTGGGTGAAAGCCTGAACAAGCCCATCTTCAACATCAACGAATCCGAAGACGGCATCATCACTTTCGATTTTCTGGAAAACATATCATCAGGTTTACGCGGAGTGATGATCACCGGCAACGACGAGAAAAAGAGAATCTATTCGCTCGACGGCATCTATGTGGGCGATGACCCGACGAAACTGCCAAAGGGCATCTATATCATGAACCGACGAAAAGTGATCGTTCCTTGAAGAAAATATATGTTTCCGAGATAGAAAGCATGTTTTTTCTTTAGAGTGAAGGCATATAGGGCTTATAGGACTTATAGGGCAAATAAGGCTTATGAGACTAATAGGATGAAAAAAAGCATAGGTTTTGGAGCCTCAAAGCATAGGTTTTGAAAGGTGAAAGCATAGGTTTTGATGAATGAAAGCTCATGTTTTGAGATGCTGGAGCAAATGAGAGTGGCAGGAATCGATGCATCATCACGGTGCTTCATCACCATCTCCTACAGAGCATAAAAACGGTTTTATGCCGCACCTGAGCATAACGCACTGACATTCAGGCACTTTCGGAGATTTATCCCGCACCTGCTGCGTCACCCGCTGCGACACCTGATGGGGTATTTACTGACCATTTTTCATGAGTTTTCATTAGATGCTGTCCTTTTGCTCCGATATTCTATCCGATTTCACTTATTTTACTTGTTATTGTGTCCGCGAACAATGCCTATAGAATGGTTAAAATAATTGTCGTGGATTTTTACTTTCGCCTCGCAAATATCTGGATATCAAGCTGTTGCATTGTCAATAAATCTTACTTTTTCGCCGTTTTTCCACAAAATTACCCATCTGGTGACGCAGCAGGTGACGCAGCGGGTGCAGGTAAATGGAATCTAACGTACTGATATACAGCTGTTTAAGCTCAGGTGCCGCATCATTTCATTTTATTGATATGGAGTTACTCGCGTGTATATACAAATTATCGACTGAGCCTATACCAAATAAAAAGAAAAGGGAACCTCACGGTCCCCCTGAAAAACACTTCTTAACTGATCTGCATAAGCGGAAGATGAGGGATTCAAACCCCCGATACCCATAATGGGTATACCGGATTTCGAGTCCAGCGCATTCGATCACTCTGCCAATCTTCCTTATCGACATGCAAAGTTACAACATTTTTTCATAATGAGCAAGTATTTGTTTTAAAATTTACTAAAAAAGTATCTAACCATTAAACATCAAGAAACGGAAACTGTCATAAAGTCAAAATATCGCGATTATTTTCAGTAAATAACAAATTAAACAAATCAAAGACAATGAAAAAATTAGTTTTAGCAATGATAGCTGCATGCACGCTCACCACGGCATCGGCTCAAGAACAGAAGAACGACGGACAACGTCAGCGCCCACGCGTAGACCGCACAGAGATGATGGTTAAGGAATACGGACTGGATGCCAAGCAGACCGAAAAGCTGAAGGCACTGAACGAGCAATATAAAGATTTGTTCCGCATGGGTCCGGGCAGAGGTCCTGGAAGAGGTCCAGGCAGGGGTCCCGGTCAGGGAATGGGTCAGAACCGCCAGCGCCCCGACGGTAATTCAGGTGCTTCTGTACAGAACCAGCAGCGTCCGAGCCGCGAGGAAATGGAGAAAATGATGAAAGAGCGCAAGGAGAAGATGGACAAGTATGAGGCAGAACTCAAGAAGATATTCTCCTCTGAGCAATACAAGAAATACGAAAGCGACCGCCAGAAGAGAATGGAGCGCGGCGGTTTCGGACGAGAAAGAAATAATGGTAATAAGGGTTAATAAAGTGATTGTGTTTCAGGACCACCAGACAAGAGAAGCGTCTCTCACCTCTGGTGGTCTTTTTTTGTGCTCATGCGCGTGCGTTGCCGCACTCTCCGTAGCCGCTGCATGCGTTTTCCGGTGACGCACTATTCGCCGAAGCTGAGCTTTTCCAGTTTGCTGCGCAGTGCATCAGCCATTGATTTCCTGATGCCGAGCGTGATCCGGCAGGTGTTGTCATAATCTTGCGCGATGATTCGCGGGTTCATTTCCTTCACAATCTTCATCACCTGGTTCATCATCACGTATGGAAAATCATAGACGATGCGCTCTTCCACCTGGCGCATTTCCACGCCGGCATGGGCGATGGCATCAGCGGCGGCTGTCTTGTAGGCAACAATCAGCCCGCTTGTTCCAAGGTTCACGCCGCCGTAATACCTCACCACCACGATGAGAATGTCGGTGAGCTCGTTGCTGTTGATCTGTCCGAGAATCGGTTTTCCGGCAGTGCTGCTCGGCTCACCGTCGTCGTTGGCGCGAAATTCCTGCCTTTCCGCCCCCAGCATGTAGGCGTAGCACACGTGGCGGGCGTCATAATACTTCTTCCTGTAGGAGGAAAGAATGTCCTTTATTTCATCTACGGTTTCCACATGATGCGCAAAAGCGAGGAACTTACTCCGCTTTTCGGTGTAATATCCCTCGCTTGTTGCTGATATGGTCTTATACTCGTCGGTCATTATCACACAAGTTTGTGGATGATAAGACCAGAGCGCAGCTTCGGCTCAAACCATGTTGCCTTGGGCGGCATGATCTTTCCGCTGTCGGCAATATCCATGATCTGCTGCATGCTCACAGGATAGAGGGCAAGCGCTGCACGCATCTCACCGCTGTCAACACGGCGTTTCAGCTCGCCAAGTCCACGCAGTCCGCCCACGAAATCGATGCGGTTGCTGGAACGCAGGTCCTTGATGCCGAGCAGTTCGTCGAGAATCAGTCGGCTGGAGATGTCTACGTCGAGCACGCCGATGGGGTCGCTGTTGTCGTAGGTGCCTTCCTTGGCGGTAAGGCTGTACCACTCGCCGTCGAGATAGAGCGAGAACTCATGCAGCTGAGCCGGCTTATAGATTTCTGCACCTTTCTTCTCCACATCGAAATTCTTCTTCAATGCATCGAGGAACTGCTCAGATGTCATGCCGTTCAGGTCTTTCACCACGCGGTTGTAGTCGAGAATGGTGAGCTGCGATGCCTGGAAGCACACTGCCATGAAGTAGTTATACTCCTCGTCGCCCTTGTGGTTGGGGTTCTGCTTCTGCTTTTCAGCACCTACGAGAGCTGCTGCTGCAGAGCGGTGATGACCGTCGGCGATATAGAGCGACGGCATCTTGCGGAACTCTTCTGTTACGGTGGCGATGTCGGCATCATCAGAAATCACCCACAGCTGATGGCGGAAACCGTCGATGGGGGCAATGAAGTCGTATTCAGGTTCGTTGGCTGCATAGCGCTTGATGAGCTGGTCGAGCACCTCGTTGTCGGGGAAAGCGAAGAACACCGGTTCGATGTTTGCGTTGTTCACACGCACATGCTTCATGCGGTCTTCTTCCTTGTCGCGACGTGTCAGCTCATGCTTCTTGATCACACCGGTGAGATAGTCGTTCACGTAAGCACCTACCACCAGTCCATACTGTGTCTTTCCGTTCATCGTCTGGGCATAGATGTAATACTGCTCTTTATCGTCTTGCACGAGCCAGCCATTGTCCTGGAACTTCTGGAAGTTCTCAGCGGCTTTCTCATACACGCGCGGATCGTATTCGCTTGTGCCTTCGGGAAAATCGATTTCAGGCTTGATGATGTGATAGAGACTCATCTCGTTGTCGCCGGCCTCTTCTCTTGCCTCTTCAGAATTGAGCACATCGTATGGGCGGCTCTCCACTTTCTCCACCAGTTCTTTCGGCGGACGAATGCCCTTAAATGGTTTGATGACTGCCATAATGCTGACTCTGATTACTTGTTAACTTGGAATTTGGTGTCACCATCCTTGAAGAATGCGTTGATCTGCTTGGCAGCTGCAATACCGGCATTGATGTTAGCCTCGGCTGTCTGGGCACCCATCTTTTTGGGAGTGCTGAAATAACGGCCTTCGAACTGTGCGAAATCAGCATCGGCATCGGGCTTGATGTCGGTAACGAACTTCAGGTCTTCGCGGTCGCCCAGCAGCTTGATCAGCTCCGTCTCGTTGATCACCTCCTTGCGGGCAGTATTCACCAAGATTCCGCCCTTGTGCATCTTGTTCACCAATGCATAGTTGATGCTTTCCTTGGTCTCTGCTGTTGCAGGGATATGCAGCGATACCACGTCGCAAGTCTCAAACAGAGCGTCCTGATTCTCTACGGCATGAACGCCAGCCTGCTCGATAACGGCAGCGGGGCAGTATGCATCGTAAGCGTAAACATCCATGCCGAAGCCGGCTGCGATGCGTGCCACGTTGCGGCCTACATTGCCAAATGCGAGGATTCCCAGTTTCTTTCCCTTCAGTTCGGAACCGCTCTTGCCGTTGTAGAAATTACGTACGGCAAACACTAACAGACCGAACACCAGCTCGGCAACGGCATTGGCGTTCTGGCCCGGAGTGTTCTCAGCAACCACATTGTGGGCTGTTGCGGCGGCGAGGTCGATATTGTCGTAGCCTGCACCTGCGCGAACCACAATCTTCAACTGCTTTGCAGCGTCGAGAACCTCTGCATCCACCTTGTCG
Source organism: Prevotella sp. (assembly GCA_017471245.1). Lineage (GTDB taxonomy): Bacteria > Bacteroidota > Bacteroidia > Bacteroidales > Bacteroidaceae > Prevotella. The sequence continues at coordinate 58,216 of JAFUVB010000047.1, read as the reverse complement.
GAACGGATGATCAGTGCGTCTGCATCTTTCACTGCATCGAGAAGCTGAGCCTTCTCTGTATATTTCTCAAGCAGCACAAGCTCGTTGCCTGCTGCTACCACTTCCTTGCGAATGCCCTCAACAGCTGCGCTGGCGAAAGGCTTCTCTGTTGCTACTAATACTTTCATTTTAAATAATTGAACATTGAACATTGACCATTGACCATTACTCCAGCATGCCAGATTTGGTTGTTTTGATGATTTTGGTCAGCGTTGCTGCTATTTTACCACAATCATTATAAATGGAATCAAATTGATTATCATCCAAAAAGTCAGATTCATGGAGCAGTTCAAGCCAATATTCAGTTTCGTTTGCTTCCTTTAGAGCAATATTTAATTTATTTATAAAATCCAATCGACTTTGAGCATTGACACTTTCACGAACATTTGCACCAATACTGGTACCACTTCTCAAAACCTGTTTTGACAGCATCACCACGTGTTTCTCATCTTTCAAATATGCATATAATTTGATAATTCGAATCGCAAATGCTTTGCTGTCCATCAGGATTTGATTGTCTTTCTTCATTTGAAATGGTCAATGCTCAATGGTCAATTGTCAATGACTTAGTGTTTTGCTTCGTATTCTTTCATGCAAGCAACCAATGCCTCGCAACCTTCGATGGTCTGAGCGTTGTAGCAAGATGCACGGAAACCGCCAACAGAACGGTGACCCTTGATGCCCACCATACCCTTAGAGGTGGCGAAATCGAAGAAGTCTTTCTCCAGCTCCTTGTATTCTTCGTTGAGCACGAAGCAGATATTCATGTAAGAGCGATCTTCTGTTTCAACTGTTCCGCGGAAGAGTTTGTTGCGGTCGATCTCATTGTAAACGATCTCTGCACGCTGCTTTGCCAGCTTCTGCATAGCTGTCACGCCACCCTGAGCCTTGATCCAGCGCATGTTTTCCATGGCTGTGTAGATGGGAACCACAGGAGGAGTGTTGAACATTGAACCCTTGTCAACATGTGTGCGATAGTCGAGCATGGTGGGAATCTGGCGCTCCACCTTGCCGAGAGCATCGTTCTTGACAATCACGATGGTGACACCGGCCATTGAAAGGTTCTTCTGTGCACCTGCATAGATGGCATCATACTTGGAAACATCAACGGGGCGGCTGAAGATATCGGAAGACATGTCGGCGATCAGGCGCACGGGAACATCAAGGTCTTCGCGGATTTCAGTACCGTAGATAGTATTGTTTGTCGTGATGTGGAGATAGTCAACGTCTGTAGGCACCGTCCATCCCTTCGGGATGAAAGTGTAGTTAGCATCGGCTGAAGAGGCAACCTCAACAACCTCGCCAAACAGTTTTGCTTCCTTCATAGCTTTCTTTGCCCATACGCCAGTGTTCAGATAGGCAGCCTTTTTCACGAGGAAGTTGTAGGGAATCATGCAGAACTCGAGTGATGCACCACCACCGAGGAAGAGAACGGAATAGCCTTCAGGAATGTCGAGAAGTTCCTTTGCCAGGGCTTCTGCCTCATCGATTACGGCCTGGAAGTCCTTGGAACGGTGACTGATCTCTGCGATGGAGAGACCCATTCCATTAAAATCTAAGATTGCCTTTGCTGTGTTCTCGATCACGCTGCGGTCGAGAATACAAGGACCTGCAGTGAAATTGTACTTCTTCATTTGATTGTTAAATTTTTAATTAATATAAGTTTGAAATTTTCTGCGAAAGTATACAATTTGTTATATCAAACAAAATATTTTGGCAATATTTTACCTATTCGTGCCAATTTTAACACTTATTCTACTACTTCGACTATCGTTTTGACACCTTTTACTTTCTCACCCTTCACTTTTTCAAGCACTTGGCGCACTTTCTTTTTCGTGATGGCGGCATAGCAATAACGGTCGTTCACGTCGATGCGCCCGATGTCGCTACTTTCTAAACCACCTTTCTTGCACAGGAATCCCACGATGTCGCCTTTCGAAATCTTGTCTTTCTTTCCCTTGCCGATATAGATGGTAGCCATGAGAGGTTCTGCCGGCCAAGGCAGTTGGTCGGGAATAACGTATTCTTCAGTAGTTTCATTCACGTAAGAAGGAACTTCTTCCCCCGAGTGGAGGATGAAGAAAGCCCTTCCCTGAGCATCCCATCTGGCAGTTCTTCCCACGCGATGGATGTAGCCCTCTTCGCTTTCAGGCAAATGATAATGCACGATATTGGCGATGTTCGGAATGTCGAGCCCTCGCGAAGCAAGATCAGTGCTGACGAGAATGTTGGCAGAGCCGTTGCTGAACTTATACAATGCATCTTCACGTTGCTTCTGCTCGAGCCCGCCATGGAAGGCAGAAGTGGCAAATCCCTGCTTGCGCAGATACTCATCGGTGCGCTCCACGCTTTCACGATAGTTCAAAAACACAATGCTGCTCTGCTGTCCAAAACTTCTCAACAGTTTGGAAAGCGTTTCAAGTTTGTCCTTGTCGGGGCTATCCACAGTATACATTGAGCAGCGGCCGTTGCCTATCATGAGTTGCGCTTCCTGGCTATCATCATCGCTTTTTTGCAACAGATAGTTGATAACCGTGGCATTGCTCATGAATGCTGATGCCCAACGGTCTATTTCCTTCACATCGGTGGCTGACAGCAACACACGTCGGCTCAAGCGCGGAAGCCGTTCCACTACACGCTGCATCTCGTCGCGGAACCCCATTTCGAGGCATTTGTCAAACTCGTCGATAATGAGCCAGCGCACATCATCTACCGAAAAATTCTGCTTGTCTATATGATCATTCAGCCTTCCTGGGGTTGCAAAGACCACGTGAGGTCTCAATTCGCGCAGCTTCCGATGCTCATCCATCGTGGGGCGACCGCCATATAATGCCATACAACGTATGCCGCTGCCCAGTTCTTTCAGCACGTTTGCCGACTGAAGTGCCAGTTCGCGGCCTGGAACAATGACGATTGCCTGAATGCAATCCTTAGTGCCGTCGATGCTTTCTACCAGCGGAAGCAGGTAAGCCAATGTCTTGCCGCTGCCTGTCGGCGACAGTATGATTACATCTTTCTTCGTATTGAGCAACACGTCGCTTGCCTCTTTCTGCATGTCGGCAAGCTCGCTGATTCCGAGTTTTATTAGCTTCTGCCTGATATCCATATTGATATTGTTTTGGTTGAGCGCATATTAATAAACACGGGGACCGAAGATGGTGGTGCCGATTCTCACCATGGTGCTCCTGCATTCGCATGCTATCGGGAAGTCGTGGCTCATTCCCCAACTTCGTTCACAGAAATCGTCATCATCGGCAAAGTACTTCAGCTTCACCTCATCGAAGAATTCTGCAGCAAGCATCATCTCATTTCTGATCTGCTGATCATCGTCAACATAGCTTGCCATCATCATCAGACCGCATATCTTCACATGATCCAACTGCCGCCATTCGCCTTCTTCGAGCAACTGCCTGCAAGAATCCAATGAGAGGCCATACTTTGTTTCTTCTTCAGCGATGTGGAGTTCGAGCAGCACTTTGATGACGCGGTCGCACTTCTTCGCCTGTTTGTCAATCTCCTTCAGCAGTTTCAGCGAGTCGACAGCCTCGATCATCGATATGTAGGGCGCAATATATTTCACTTTGTTGGTCTGCAGATGGCCGATGAAATGCCACTCTATGTCCGAAGGAAGGGTGGCATGCTTCTGCTTTAGCTCCTGCTCATGGCTTTCACCGAAGATGCGCTGCCCCTCTTCGTAGGCAGCTTCAATATACTCATTCGGATGATACTTGCTGATGGCTACTAATCGCACGCCTTCGGGCAACTGCGAGAGCACTTTGCGCAAGTTTTCTTTTACTGGATACATAAATGCATGAATTAAGAATAACCACAATGAAATAGCCTACTATTCCCTACCCTTGCCTATCCGGTTTACTCATACTCGGGCTTATCAGACTTTTCATCGTCAACGCCCTTATGATACTCGAAAACATCCATCACCGTGGTCTCGCTCAAAGAAGCTATCACATAGTCGATCAGCGTGCCGCCCATAACGGCATCGATATTCTTCACTGCACCAGCCAGCGTACTTGCCTGAACGAAGTAATAAACATTGGAGCGCTTCTCTTTTTCGGTCTTTTCGTCGATGGTGATATACTGCAACTTGGCTTTATACCAGCGGTCGTCGTTGTCGTTTTCCGAGAAGATGATCTCCCGGAATGATGCTTTCTTGATATCAGTCACGTCGAATGCGCCACTGATATAGGATGACATTTCTTCCATGATGCGGCGTTCTGCCTCAGTAAAACTCATGGCATCCACCACATAACTCTCTTTTACTTTCTTCTGCAGACCATCTTCCATGGTCTTTTCATAAGCGATTTTTACTTCAAACCACTCTGCCGATCTTGTTTTCATACTATATTTTGTTTTTTATTCTGTATTCTGTTCTTATAAATTCACTCTCCTATATCAACATGCCTATCGAAACCAGAAGCCCATATATCAGCATGTTACGGGCGGTATAGCCCAAGATGATGTTAAGTTCACGCCCGTGGTCAATGCGAACCATCTGTCTGTAGCTTACGATGTGGAAGATCAGGTAGACAAAAGGCAGGACAAATGCCATGGGATGCACGTTTTGAATGTGAACAATACCCAATCCGCAGGCAACAACACCAAGCAGCAGATAGAACAACCGCCCCATTCGCGCACCCATCCTCACAATCAGCGTGATCTTACCGTTTTTTCTGTCGTTGTCTATATCCCTGTAGTTGTTCACGACAAGCAGTGTGTCAATGACAAGACCGCATGCGACTGAAGCCACGACAACAGCTCCGGTTATCGCATGCATCTGAATATAATAAGGTACGCATACGGGTATGATTCCGAAAAACACAAGTACGAGCAGGTCGCCAAGACCGAGATAGCTGAGATGTGTGGTATACAGAAAGCAGAAAACCACGCAAAACAATCCCACCGCTATCATTTCCACACCGCCATACCAGATGAGCGGCAATCCCACAAGGCATGCCAACGCCGTTGTTATCACAATGGCATGCTTCATGTTTCTCACTGTAACCCACCCCATTGCACACGCACGTTTCGGTCCCAAGCGCGTTTCATCGTCGTTTCCATGTTTGAAATCGAAATAGTCGTTGATGAAATTTGCATCAATTTGCATGATGAACGCGAAGAGCAAGCACAACACTGCCGGCAACCAATGGAACGCCATCGCTGCCGACCTGTCGGCAAACGCCATCGACAAGCCTATCATTACAGGAACAGCAGCACCCGTCAGCGTTTTCGGACGCGCCGCCAGCACCCATGAGCGGGCAGAGTCTCTCCTCGGTTCTGCCATATCTTTTTCTTTCCGATCCATCTTTCTGTTCATAGGAGCCAAGCCCCAATTAGCATAAAAAAACAGACAATTTGTTGAATTTGCTTGCAAAAGTAAACAATTAATCGTATATTTGCAAATAAAAAATGGATGAAATGGAAAATAATGTCAGCTTGGATTTGATGGATTTCATAGAACAGAAGATACTGCCGCAATATGCAGCCTTCGACAAAGCGCACAACATGTCGCACGTGACAAGTGTTATCAGACGTTCTTTGGAAATCGGAAGGCAATCAGGAGCCGACATTAACATGGTTTATACCATAGCTGCCTACCATGACTTAGGACTTAGCGGACCGCGGGCAATCCACCATATCACGGGCGGAAAGATACTCGCTACGGATGCGCGGCTGCGGAAATGGTTCTCTTCAGAACAGATCCGCATCATGAAAGAGGCGGTTGAAGACCACCGGGCATCAGCAAGCCACTCCCCAAGAAGCATCTATGGGAAGATTGTTGCAGAAGCCGACCGCGACCTTGACCCAATGACCGTGTTCAGACGCACCATTCAATATGGACTAAACAACTATCCTGAGAAGGACGACGAACAGCAATGGGAACGTTTCTATGAGCACATGCAGAACAAATACTCCGACCATGGATACATTCGCCTGTGGATGCACGGCACGCCTAATGAGAAGAAACTGAAGGAAATTCGCGAATACATCCACTCGCCCAAGAAGTTGCGCGAACTGTTCAACCAGCTTCTGAGCGAAGAAAAGAAAGACAATACAGACAAGACAGATAACAACAACAAATAATTTTCTGACAAAATACCGACGAAACAGATAACAACAACAAATGATATACTGATAAAATACCGACGGAACAGATAATAACAACAAATAATTTACTGATAAACAATTAATTGAAAGAAAATGAAAAAGAAAACATTTTATGCATTGGCATTGGCAGCAACACTCACATCGTGCGGTGTTTCTGGCACTGGAGGCAGTGATTTGTCCACATTAGGCAATGTTCTCGGCAGCGTTATTGGTGCAGCAACCAACACCGGCACGCTCACAAACATTCTCTACAATGTGATTGGCGGCACTAAACTAACGCAGGAAGAAGTTATCGGCACATGGAAATACAACTCTCCCGGATGCGCATTCACTTCTGAGAAGCTCTTGGCTAAGGCAGGAGGCGAGATTATTGCCACAGAGGTAAAAGAAAAGCTGCTTCCCACATACAATTCTTTGGGCGTGAGCAGCAGCAACACCTATTTCACATTCAAGGAAGACAATACGTTCTCGGCAAAAGTTGACGGAAAAAGCATCAGCGGCACTTACGATTATGATGCAAAATCGGGAAGCATCGCGCTGAAGACATTGCTGTTCAACATGAACGGATACCTGGCACGCTCGGCAAACGGCATGAGTCTTACTTTCGAATCAAAGAAACTGATTTCCGTGATGCAGGTGCTCGGTTCAATCAGCGGCAACAGCACACTGTCGGCAGTGAGCGAAATCGCCGGCAACTACGACGGTATCCGCCTTGGTTTCGACATGAACAGATGACACCGCGCCATGTTTCGCCGTATCAGCTGTAGCAATACAAACGACACAGCGCCATGATTCGCCGAATCATCTGAAGTAATAATACCACACATAGGCGAGCAATGCTATGATGACAAGCATGACAATGCTTTTAATCAGGCAGCTCGCCACTTTTTTGATGGCAAGAAACACAACAACCAAAACGATGATTGCCAGTATATAATAATAGTAATTTTCCATTTTAAGAAACTATTCATTTTTAGTTTATACAACTATGCTATATTCAGAACAACGGATTCTACGGATTTTACGGATTAACGCTACTCAGGAAACATCCGTGAAATCCGTGAAATCCGTTGTTTTGGTATAAGATAAAACTCCGTTGTTTTGATACAAGATATATGGTGTTCATCTACTTATATTATTAATCTTTGTTCACAATATTGAGAAATGCCGACGGAATAGGCGTACTGAATTCCATCTGCTCATGAGTTACCGGATGCTCAAAGCACAACACGTAGGCATGGAGACATAGGCGGCCGATGGGATCATCACCGTTTCCATACTTCGTATCGCCACATACAGGACAGCCGATATCGGCCGTATGCACGCGTATCTGATTCTTCCTGCCGGTCTCCAACACAAACTCCACCAGCGAATAATCCTTGGAACGGCGAAGCGTGTGGAAATGAGTGACGGCATATTTTCCTCCGTTATCGACAGGCGAAGAATAGGTGAAATACGACTTATTGTCCTTCAGCCAACTGGAAATGGTGCCTCCTTCCTGCTCAACACATCCGCTCACCACCGCCACATAACGGCGGTCGTATACGATATCGTGCCATTCTTGTTCCAGTTTCTGCTCGGTCTTCATGTCTTTGGCATAGATCATCAACCCGCTTGTGTCGCGGTCGAGGCGGTGAACCACATGAGCCGTGCACTTTTGCTTTGTATTTTGGAAATATTTGTCTAATATCGTCTTCACGTTCAACGAAGAATGCCCGGCAGCCATGGATAGTATGCCCACATTCTTCTCGATAACCACAAGCCACTGATCTTCATATACGATTTTCAAGAATCGGCTTTGCAGCACCTCCATGTTGCGTTTCGTCTTGCTCACCATCACCTTCATCTTTGGCTGGAGCATCATGTCGAACTGGGTTACGCACATTCCGTCGACCATCACGCCATGACCTTTCAGCACAGCCTTTATTCTCGTGCGGCTCATGCCATCCACGTTTTCCAACAAAAACTCTAACAAGGGCTGCTCACGTTCCACTGTGAAACGTGCATAGTCGCCCATCGGATTCATCATAACAAATGTTTATAATACTCAAAAAAACTATTTCATCGATTCATCAACAAACGATAAAGGCATCAGGTCGCGGATGCTGTCGATCACGTAAGTGCCTTCGGTGCCATACAGATAGATCTTTATGCTGCACGAATAGCGCTGCTCCATCTCGATCATCACCTGACGGCACGACCCGCATGGGCTGATCGGCTCCGCCATAAGCCCCTTGCTGTTGCGCGCTGCTATGGCTATGGCAACGATTGGCTGGTCGGGATGCTGCGACTGAGCTGCATAGATGGCTGCCCTTTCTGCACACAATCCCACGGGAAACGCGGCGTTCTCCTGATTGGCACCTATCATCTCGCGGCCGTCGGCTAATCGCAAGGCTGCCCCGACTGCGAAATTGGAATATGGCGAATAACTGTTTTCAGTGGCTTTCTTTGCCATTTCAACGAGCCTTCTGCCCTGTTCATCCAACTCATCCAACTGACAGAGCTTGATGTTTGATTGTAAAACTATATCTTTCATCTTACGTATATGAAGTTAATTGTTCTTTCTCTTGAAGCTTTTTATTCTTGTATATGAAGCTTTTTGTTCTTGTATATAAAGCTTTTTATTCCTTAAATGCCATCCTTATTGCCGCTCGAAGCATCCGGCATCGGGCTTGTCGTCACGCTTTCTGCCCTTACGGTCGGCTGGCAGTGCATACTCTGGAGAGCCGAAATCTATCGCCGCTGAAGCATTGCTCAGCTGAAAATCATAGTGTTGCGTGTTGATATCAACCTTCACGAAATGCTTCTCACCCAGGGAAAGGGTATCTGCAGGATCCTCGAACACCACCTTTTGGAAATGCAGCGTGTCTGCCACGTCTTTTCTCCCTTCGGTCTTCTCTTCCGGCAAGAATACTTCGGGCATGCGGATGATGGATGATACGAACATATAATCGAAGTCGGCATCATCGTCTGCCTGCGTTCCCATCACCACATCTTCGGCATATCCGGTGATCAGCGAGTTGTAGCAGCGCAGCTTCAGGGGCAATTCTTTTCCGTTGGAGAAGGCAAGGGCGGCGCCTCTTTCAGAGTCAAACGGATAGAACTGCGCCAGGGTTGCATGCTGAATCACGACATCTCCCCCGCTCACATCGAGGCAACTGCCCAGCGTGTTGGTGATTTGCGAGTTGACAACGTGCAGTTTGCAGCTGCGCGCCTGCAGACCTGCGCCCTGACAATTATGAATCGTGCTGTTCTCCAACCTCAGTTTGGTTTTCGAGACATCGGCAGAGTCGCACACAATCCCATTGTATGTGCTGTGGATATCTGCGTAACTAATGATGTTGTCGTAAGAATTCTCATGAAAAACGATACCGCTCCACTGCCCGCTCACAAGGTCGTAGGGCAGGTAATCGAACATATTGTCGGTGCGGTCGCCCCGCAACACCACGTTCTTCTCAGCTGTTCCCTCGATGACAAGCCTGCCATGCACATCGATACCGCTGCCATGGTGGAAATAGAGGGTCTTTCCGCCGCTGATGGTCAGCGTGGCACCCTCGTCAATCGTGATTCCTCCGTAGATGATGGTCGGCGTTTCTCCGCTCAATTCGCAATCGCTGCTCACCACCATATTGTCGATCATCTCAGCATCCCATGTGTAGGCATGCAGGCAGACGCGCTGTTCCACGCCGCTCTCCAGCGTAAAAACCAGATCGTCTTCATGCTCCTGGGGTGATGAGATGCCATTTTCGGGTGCCGTGAGTTCCACGAAAACGCGGATGCTGTCTTTGTCGCGGATTTCAACATTCTGGGCTTGGAAGCCTGCGGAAGCACTCAGATAGATGCCATCCACATTCACGCGATAGCCCGTCTGATTACCATTGGCGAGACTGATCTTGCTGCATCTGATGCCGCTGCCTGAGCGATTGTACACCCAAAACGACTTCGTGGGAGTGGGAACACGCGAGAAAACGGTATCCATCTTGACCGAATCGACAGAAAACGACAGCAACCGCGACGGCGAATCACTGAACGAATCACCGTCGGAACAGGCTGCCAGCACCAGCACAACCGTCAAGAATATCGACCTACAGAATGCTTTCATTAATTGAATAACGCGTTTTTGCGCATATTATTGCCTCGTTCTGTTTCGCACGCTCACCTCCCAAACCGGCTACAACTGTTCGCACTCCTGCAACCACAAGGCACTGCTTGCATCCGACGGCATGCGCCAATCGCCGCGCGGACTCAGGCTCACGCTGCCCACTTTGGGACCATCGGGCAGGCACGACCGTTTGAACTGCTGCGAGAAAAAGCGCCGCGTGAATGTGGTGAGCCACTTTTTGATCACCTCTTTTTCATATGCACCGACAAACGCTTTGCATGCCAGGAGGTAGATCTTGCGCGGAAAGAAGCCGAAACGCAGGAAATAATAGAGGAAGAAATCGTGCAGTTCGTAGGGACCCACCAGGTCTTCTGTCTTCTGCTTGATGTTTCCCTGCTCGTCGGCAGGTATCAGTTCCGGCGAGATGGGCGTGTCGAGGATATCGAGCAAGATGGATTTTGTGCCTGCGTCGCTGCCCTCGCTCTTGCCGAATTCATCGGCAACGTGGCGCACCAAGTATTGAATCAGCGTTTTGGGAACGCTGGCATTCACGCCGTACATCGACATGTGGTCGCCGTTATAGGTAGCCCATCCGAGCGCCAGTTCGCTCAGGTCGCCCGTTCCGACCACCAGTCCGCCCAGCTCGTTGGTAAGATCCATCAGTATCTGCGTGCGCTCGCGTGCCTGCGAGTTCTCGTATGTCACGTCGTGAACCGACACATCGTGACCGATGTCTTCGAAGTGTTGCATCACCGATTTGGCGATGTTGATTTCCTTCATCGTGATGCCGAGGTTCTTCATCAGCGAAACGGCATTGCGATAGGTGCGGTCGGTGGTGCCGAAACCGGGCATGGTCACTCCGATGATGCCTTCTCTCGGCAGGCCGAGCTTGTCGAATGTCTTCACGCAAACCAAGAGCGCCAGCGTGCTGTCGAGACCTCCGCTGATGCCGAGGATCACCTTTTTGCTGTTGGTGTGTACGATTCGCTTGGCAAGTCCGCACACTTGGATGTTGAATATCTCGTCGCAGCTGCGTTTCATGTCATCCGACTTTGGTATAAACGGATGCGGATCAACGTCGCGTATCAGTTCGAACTCGCGGCGAGCTATGGTATGGCAGTCGATCACGCGTGCCTGATTGCCGCGTTGCGCATTCACATAGGTGCTGTTTGTGCGGCGCTCGGTGCGCAGTTTGTCCACATCGATTTGCGAAACCGTCATCTGCGGTTCGAGCGAGAACCGTTCTGCCTCCTCCAACAGCCTTCCGTTCTCAAAGATCAATGCGTTGCCGCCATACACCACATCCTGCGTGCTCTCGCCAAAGCCGCAGCCGCTGTAGATATAGCCTGTTATGGTGCGCGCGCTCTGCTGTGCCAGCAGACTCAGCAGATAGCTGTGCTTGCCTATCAGCTCGTCGCTTGCCGAGAGATTGAATATGAGGTCGGCTCCGGCAAGTGCCAGACGGTTGCTCGGCGGGGCAGGCGCCCACACGTCTTCGCATATCTCCACGCCGAACTTCACGCCGTCGGCGGTCTGAAAGAGCGTCGGTTCGGGTGTCACCGTCGTGCGGTTTCCTGCAAAGCGGATCTCTGTCGGTTCCAGATCCTGTGAGGAAGCAAACCAGCGTTTCTCATAGAACTCGCTGTAGTTGGGCAGGTATGTCTTGGGAATGAGGGCGAGGATGCCGCCTTTCTGTATCACTGCGGCACAGTTGAGAAGCAGGTCGCCCACCACCACGGGCAAGCCCGCGATGACGATGACATCCATCTTGCGCGTGAAATCCATCAGTTCCATCACTCCCCTCTCGGCATGTTCGAGCAGCGACTGCTGGCGAAACAGGTCCTGACAGGTATAGCCGGTGATTCCCAGTTCGGGGAAAACGATGATTTCCACGCCCTGGCTTTCGGCCTGGGCAATCATGTCTTTCATCTTCTCCACGTTGTAAGCACAGTCGGCAACCTTCACCGCCGGGATGGCAGCAGCCACTTTTATAAATCCGTTTTGCATAAACCTTTGTTTTCTCTTTAATGATTTCTGTCTTACCCTTTGCCCTGCCTGATGCTTGGTTTCTGCCGCCACAGCCCATGAAAGCAGGATGCATCGTGGTAATTATTGTGCAAATATAAGAAAAATTGGCGTAATCGGCAAATGTTTTCAGAAGATTAACGATTCCAGCACATCACGTAGCCACTCAGCAACCTCAAGAAGAGTGCCCCTTCAGGGGCAGAAATCATACAAATCTGACCAAATCTTACAAAAAAAAGAAAAGGAGATTTGAACGATTTTGAATAGATTTGTAAGATTTCTCGCCGTAGGCGACTCTTTTTTAAGATTTGCAGAGTGGGGCTATTTGGGGCTGCTGAGTGGTTACTACACCACATGGACACCTCGGCAACTCAATTTCACTCCCATAAATAATGATTTCAGTTATCCGACACCTGCACATAACTCACAGATATTCAGACGTTTAGCGAGTTTTATCCCGCACCCACTGCGTCACCTGCTGCGTCACCAGATGGGTAATTTTGTGGAAAAACGGCGAAATAGTAAGAATACTCAACAACACAACAACTTGATATTCAGATGGTTGCGAGGCGAAAGTAAAAATCCACGACAACAATTTTAACCTTTCAGAAGGCATTGTTTGCGGACACAATTACAAAGAAAATTGGTGAAATCGGATAGAAAATTGGAGCAAAAGGACAGAAATCATCACAAACACATGAAAAATGGTCAGGAAAAACCTCATCAGGTGTCGCAGCAGGTGACGCAGCGGGTGCGGGATAAAATCCTCTAAACGTCTGAATATCTGCACTTTATGCTCAGGTGCGGCATAAAACCGTTTTTTATGCTCTGTAGGAGATGGTGATGAAGCATCGATTCCTGCCACTTTCACTTGCTCCAGCATCTCAAAACATGGGCTTTCAATCATCAAAACCTATGTTTTCAATCATCAAAACCTATGCTTTCAATCATCAAAACCTATGCTTTCAATCATCAAAACCTATGCTTTCAATCATCAAAACCTATGCTTTGAGGCTCCAATACCTATGTTTTTTCTAATCCTATTAGTCTCATAGGGCTTATATGCCCTATAAGCCTTATAAGCCCTATATGCATTCACTCTTGAGAAAAACCTATGCTTCCAATCTTTAAAACCAAATGTTTTTGATGTTCAAACATTGCTGCATGGTTTTCAGCTGCGCTAAAAAACGGTTGGGAAAGGCGGGATGAGCGCGAGCAAAATGAAAGCATGTGGTCGCGCACAGCATGAAAATAATCGCCAACAGGCAATTTTTTATCGAAATTATTTTGGTTTTAAGGCTTTTTTGATTAAATTTGCAGAATATCATGGAATATATTGCAGAGCATCATGAATTACATGCTGAATGTCATGAAATAATTAAAATAACAACTAACGTATAACATCTATTAAACACTTTCATCTATGAGTTTCACAATGATTCTACAGTTGCTGATTGTTTTATTGGCTCTGTATGTAGGCTCTCGATACGGATCACTGGCGCTGGGCGCCATTTCCGGCATCGGTCTCGCCCTACTCGTGTTCGGCTTCGGCATGAAGCCCGGTTCCCCACCCACCGATGTTATCTACATCATCATTGCCGCCGTTACCTGTGCTGGCATCATGCAGGCTTCGGGGGGTATGGACTGGCTCATCCAGATTGCGGAGAAGATGCTCAGGAAGCATCCCGACCGCATCACATTCCTGGCTCCTTTCTGCACGTTTATCCTGACGGTGCTGGTGGGAACAGGCCATGTGGTTTACACGCTCATGCCGATCATCTGCGACATCTCGCTGAAACAGGGCATCCGACCGGAGCGCCCGTGCGGTGTGGCATCCATTGCCTCGCAGGTGGGTATCACGTGTTCGCCCATTGCAGCTGCCGTGGTTGCTTTCGTGACCATCTCCAACGCCAACGGATTCGACGTTAGCATCCCGCAAGTGCTGATGATTTCGTTCCCGGCATGTGTATGCGGACTGATGGCTGCCGCTGCTGCCTCCTATCATCGCGGCAAGGACCTCGACAAGGATCCTGAGTTCCAGGCCAAGCTGAAGGATCCCATCCAGCGCGAATACATCTACGGTTCGAATGCAACAACGCTCGACAAAGAGATTCCGCAGTCGGCAAAGAATGCCGTTTACGTGTTCCTCGGCGCACTCTGCATCATCGTTTTGTTCGCCATTTTCCAGGATATTCTCCCCACCTACTCCACCATCAAGGCCGTGAAAGATGCGCCCGACTTCACCTTTAGCGACGGAACGGTGGCTTCAGCCGCCGCTCTTGCAAAGGCAAACGTGCTCATCCCGGGCATCACCGAGGCGTCAACCGTCCAGCTGAAGATGAATGTGGTGATCCAGATTGTGATGATTTCAGCCGCAGCCATCATGATATTGTTCTGCAATGCATCGCCGGTGAAAGCCGTGCATGGGGCTGTCTGGCAGTCGGGAATGGTGGCAGTGGTCGCCATCTTCGGCATTGCGTGGCTGGCTGACACCTATTTCTCTAACTACACCAACGAGATGCAGGCCATGCTCAGCGACATTGTTGCCAAGTATAACTGGTCGATAGCCTTTGTGTTCTTCCTCGTTTCAGTGCTGATCAACTCCCAGGGTGCGGTGGTGGTTTCCATGCTTCCGCTCGCCTATTCGTTAGGTATCCCGGGACCGGTGCTGCTCGGAGTGCTTCCTTCTGTGTATGGCTACTTCTTCATTCCCAACTATCCATCAGACATTGCCACCGTGAACTTCGACCGTTCAGGCACCACCGTCATCGGTAAATACCTGCTGAACCACTCGTTCATGATGCCCGGCCTGATTCATGTGGTAACTGCCACGCTGGTGGCCTATGCACTGTCAATGCTCATTTTCTAATAATCCTTTAAACAGAAGAATACAATGCTTATCACTATTATAGAATTACTGATTGTCCTGCTGGCGCTCTATCTGGGCTCCAAATACGGAAGTCTGGCTCTCGGAGCCATCGCCGGACTGGGTCTTGCCATACTGGTGTTCGACCATGGCCTGCGCCCCGGCACACCTCCCACCGACGTTATCTACATCATCGTGGCAGCCGTTACCTGCGCAGGTATACTTCAAGCCTCTGGCGGAATGGATTGGATGATCCAGATAGCAGAGAAAATGCTGCGCCGCCACCCACAGTATATCACTTACCTGGCACCGCTGTCAACCTTCTTCCTGACCATTCTCGTGGGAACAGGTCATGTGATGTATACACTCATGCCCATTATCACCGATGTGGCGATCAAGAAAGGCATCCGCCCGGAGCGCCCCTGCGCCGTGGCAAGTGTGGCTTCAATGATTGCCATCATCTGCTCGCCCATCTCGGCTGCCGTGGTTGCATTCTCCACCATCTCGGCCATCAACGGGTTCCAGATATCCATTCCGCAGATCGTTGCCGTAACAATACCCAGCTGTCTGGTGGGTATCATGGTTGCAGCAGCATGGAGCAGCCGCCGCGGTCTTGATTTAGACAAGGACCCGGAGTTCCTTGCACGCATCTCCGATCCCGTGCAGCGCGAGTTTATCTATGGTAACACGCACACCGTGCTCAACAAGCAGATCGACAAAAAGGCGAAATATGCCGTCTACATCTTCCTTGCCGCCGTTGCCATCATCGTTATCCTGGCATTCGCACAGCAGATTCTGCCCTCCTATGAGCAGGTGATTGCCGTGGAAGGTGCCAAGGATGTGGTGCTGCCCACAGGTAAGACCGTGTCGCCTGCCAGCTTGGCAGCAGCAGGCATTGTGATGCCGGGTGTCACCGTCAAGTCGATGGTCACCATCAAGATGTATCTTGTGATCCAGATCATACTCATTTCGGCAGCAGCACTGATGATTATCGTATGCGGTGCCAAGCCCAAGAATGCCGTTGCCGATAATGTTTGGCAGTCGGGAATGGTAGCCGTGGTTGCCATCTACGGCATTGCCTGGCTCTCGAACACCTTCTTCAACGCCCACATGGATGATGTGCGCATGCTGCTCGGCTCGATGGTGGAGAACTACAAGTGGACCATAGCCCTGATGTTCTTCATCTTCTCAGTGCTCATCAATTCGCAGGGAGCCGTCATCGTGTCGCTATTGCCCGTTGCCTACGCACTCGGCATTCCCGGTTGGGTGCTCTTGGGCGTGCTGCCATGTGCCTACGGCTATTTCTTCATCCCCAACTATCCAACCGACATCGCTACGGTGAACATGGACAGAACGGGAACGACGAAGATCGGAAAATACGTGTTCAACCATTCATTCATGGTTCCCGGACTGATCAGCGTGATCGTATCCACAGTGGTTTGCTACGCACTGGCGAGCATGTTCTTCTGATTTTTCAGCAACAAACTAACCGCCAAAGGAGGATGGGCTTTGCTGCCAATCCTCCTTTTTCTTGCCTTTTTGCCGCAAAAAACACAAGGTTTTTATGCATCATACATAGTATTCTCAATTTTTTTATGTACTTTTGCACCGTCTTAATAATAATGTATAGCTATGACAGAGATTATAAATGAGAATAAAGGCGAAGAGAAGAAAAGCCTGAGTTTCGTTGAGCAACTGGTTGAAAAAGACCTGGAAGAAGGAAAAAACAACGGGAGAATACAGACCCGATTCCCGCCAGAGCCAAACGGATACCTGCACATCGGCCACGCCAAAGCCATCTGCATGGACTTCGGTGTGGCGGAAAACTACAACGGCGTGTGCAACCTGCGATTCGACGACACCAATCCCAGCAAGGAAGACACTGAATATGTCGACTCGATACTGAACGATATCAAGTGGCTCGGATTCGAATGGGGAAACGTATACTACGCTTCCGACTACTTCCAGCAGCTGTGGGACTTCGCCATCTGGATGATCAAGCAGGGAAAAGCTTACATCGACGAGCAGACGAGCGAGCAGATTGCCGAGCAGAAAGGCACGCCCACACAGCCCGGAACACCGTCGCCATACCGCGACCGCCCCATTGAAGAGAATCTGGAACTGTTCAAGAAGATGAACACACCAGAGGCAGTGGAGGGTTCAATGGTACTGCGCGCCAAGCTCGACATGGCTAATCCGAACATGCATTTCCGCGATCCGATCATCTATCGCATCATTCATACACCCCATCACCGCACCGGAACCACATGGCATGCATACCCGATGTATGACTTCGCACACGGACAGAGCGACTATTTTGAGGGTGTCACCCACTCCATCTGTACGCTGGAGTTCGTTCCCCACCGTCCTCTCTACGACCATTTCATCGACGAACTGCAGGAAATGCAGCAGCAAAAGGAATACCGCCCACGACAAATTGAGTTCAACCGTCTGAATATGACGTACACGGTGATGAGCAAACGCAAGCTGAAAGCACTCGTCGACGAGCACCTCGTGGCAGGTTGGGACGATCCGCGCATGCCTACGCTGTGCGGAATGCGCCGCAGAGGCTATTCGCCAGAGAGCATCCGCAAGTTCATCGACAGCATCGGCTATACGAAATTCGATGCCTTGAACGACGTGGCATTGCTGGAAGCAGCCGTGCGCGAAGACCTGAATGCGCGCTCCACACGCGTGAGTGCCGTGCTGAATCCGGTGAAACTGGTGATCACCAACTATCCGGAAGGAAAGACCGAGAATATGATTGCCGTGAACAACCCCGAAAACGAGAGCGACGGAACTCACGAAATCACCTTCAGCCGCAACCTCTGGATTGAGCGGGAAGACTTCATGGAGGATGCGCCGAAGAAGTTCTTCCGCATGACTCCAGGCAAGGAAGTAAGACTGAAGAATGCATATATCGTTACATGCACGGGGTGCACGAAAGACGAAAACGGCAACATCATCGAGATTCAGGCAGAATACGACCCCGAAAGCAGAAGCGGAATGAGCGGATCAAACCGCAAAGTGAAGGGTACTTTGCACTGGGTGAGCGCCGATCACTGCAAGAAAGCACAGGTGAGAGTCTACGACCGGCTCTTCAATGTGGAGAATCCATCGG
Source organism: Prevotella sp. (assembly GCA_017471245.1). Lineage (GTDB taxonomy): Bacteria > Bacteroidota > Bacteroidia > Bacteroidales > Bacteroidaceae > Prevotella. Next base: position 39,940 of record JAFUVB010000047.1, on the reverse strand, counting down.
CCGAAGAGGGTGATTTCCGTGACCTTCTGAACCCCGACTCGCTGCAGGTTATCAACAACTGCTATGTGGAAGAATATGCCGCACAGCGCAAACCCGGCGAATACCTGCAGTTCCAGCGCATCGGCTACTTCATGGCAGACCTCGACAGCAACGACAGTCAGTTGGTATTCAACAAGACTGTGGGCTTGAAAGACACATGGGCAAAGCAACAAGTTAAAGGATAAAACACGTTTTCTGTACCGTTGAAAGGAAAGTACGACTATTATAAAAGCGATGAGTTTCTCGCAATACTCAAGGAATATGAGGATTGCGAGAAACGAAACGTGCCATGCATCATCAGCTCTGAAGACTATGCAGACATTGCCGAGTATTACGACAACAACAACCTGACAGAGCAAGCCCTCAGGGCTATCGATGCAGCACTCGACATCTATCCCGGCGAAATCTATCCGCTGGCTCTCAGGGCAAGGTTTGCACTGGTGCACAACCACAACCCGCAGGAGGCAAGATTCTATGCCAACCAGATAGAAGACAAGGGAAACATGGAGTATCACTACCTCATGGCAGAGATATTCATTGCCGAAAAGCAGACCGAAAAAGCCGACAGCTATCTGGAGAAAGTGTTTGAAGACATCGATGAAGATGAGCTTGAGGAAAGCACTCTCGACGTGGCATCGCTGTTTACCGACTACGAACAATACGAAACGTCATGGAAATGGCTGCAGAAGATTGACGAAAGAGACGACGAAGAGTATCTTCTGCTGCTCGGAAGAACGCTCGAAGGACTGGGAAGAAACGAGGAAAGCGAGAAAGTGTTCAACAAACTGATCGACATAGATGCCTTTTCGTCCGACTATTGGGACTGTCTCGCCGCCACACAGTATAACCAACATAAGTTCAATGAATCCATTTCGAGCAGTGAATACTCCATTGCGCTGAATCCCGACAACGATGAAGCCACGCTGAACATAGCCAACGGGCTATACAGCCTGGGGAATTACGCGGAGGCACTCTCCTACTACGAGCGCTACAACAAGCTTCGGCCCGACGATGAATACGGAGAACTGTTCTGCGGCATCTGCCTGATCAATCTGGATCGCAACGAAGAGGCACTGGAACACCTGCTGCGGGCGGAGAAAATAGCACCACCCTACTCAAACAACCTGCCCGACATCTGTCAGGAAATAGCATTTGCCAAAGACAAGACTGGCGACCTGGAAGGTGCTTTGGCATCTTTAGACAAGGCTGCACAACTGAATGGCAACCATGCTGAACTGTTGGTGCTGAAAGGACAGTTCTATCTGGAACACGACCAGACAGAAGAAGCGCAGCTGTGCTTCAACAATGCTATCCGCGAAAGCAACTCGGCACCCGATATTTTCTATCGTATCGCCGTCGCCGCCTACGAAGCCGGATACGTACACATGGCAGGCGAGATGCTCGACATCCTGTATAAGAACACTAACTGGAACAAAGGCTACTCGTATATGGCAGTGTGCCAGTTCCTTGGCAATAACATGGACAGGTTCTACGAATACCTTCAGAAAGCCGTGGAGCAAGATGCGCGCGAGGCAAAACTCATACTCGGATACATGTTTCCTGAAGGCATGGATCCGTCGGATTACTATCAATATGCAATAAGCAACTACAGCATGTTATGAATTGGATATCATCTTTATTGGGAAACCTCAACTACCCCACCATATTCTTCCTGATGATGTTGGAAAGCACCGTGATTCCAGTGCCGTCGGAACTGGTGGTGAGCCCCGCCGCCTATCATGCAGCAGCGGGAAACATCAACATCTGGTTAGTGATTCTGTTCTCCACACTGGGTGCCGACTTGGGGGCGACCATCAATTATGTGGTTTCCTATTTCGTGGGAAGACCGGTTGTCTACCGCTTTGCCAACAGCAAGCTCGGTCATCTGTGCCTGCTGAACCAGCAGAAAGTGGAGAAGAGCGAGAAGTATTTCTACGACCACGGCATGGTGGCTACCATCACCGGAAGACTGATACCCGGCATACGCCACCTGATTTCCATCCCTGCCGGTCTGGCAAAGATGAACTATGGCAAGTTCCTGCTCTATACCACGCTCGGCGCAGGCGTATGGAACTGCATACTGGCAGCGTTGGGATGGTATCTGCATAGCATCGTGGGTGAAGACCAATTGAACGATAAGATCATGGAATATGGCGACTACATCAAGTATTTCATCATCGCCGTGGTCTGCATAGCAATAGTTTATTTTCTTCTCAGAAATGTTTCCAAAAAGAAGAAAATGAATAAGGAACAATAAGTAAGGACTTGATGGAGCAGAGCCACTGATTATCGACTGAGTCCCGATTGCCTGTTCAAAAACACAAAACAAAAAAAGAGCCTCGAAAAAGGCTCTTCTGCGGTGCGTACGGGACTCGAACCCGTGACCTCCTGCGTGACAGGCAGGCATTCTAACCAGGCTGAACTAACGCACCTTTTGCATCAGGAAAGCTTCATTTTGCGGTGCGTACGGGACTCGAACCCGTGACCTCCTGCGTGACAGGCAGGCATTCTAACCAGGCTGAACTAACGCACCTTAAATGGTCATTTTCCTTTTTGCGGTTGCAAAGGTAGTTATTTTTTTCTTTTCCACCAAGAGATATTCTGTTTTTTTACAAAAAAAATTGTAACAACAGAGCATCATGGTAACGGCATCCATCATAAAGCCAGCCTTTCAGAAGTGACTCGTCGCGGTATCCTGCCTGATGAAACAGTCGAAGCGACGATACGTTGTCGGCATCGACGAAGGCATACAACTGGTGCAGATGGATCACTTCGGAGGCATACTTTGCTATGAGCGCCAGTGCTTTCAGGGCGTAGCCGCGCCTGCGGAAGGGCTTCATGATCACTATTCCCACCTCTGCCCTGCTGTTCTTGGGGTCGAAATCCATCAAGTCTACTATTCCCACCACTTCTTCCCCGGCGCATATCATCATGCGCAACTGCTTGTCGGCATAGATGTCGTTGGTGGTGTTGAGGATGAAATTGCGGAGCGATGATTTGGAATAAGGCACATTGGTGGTACCCACATCCCACAGGTCGCTGTCGTTTTCTATGCCGTAGAGCACCTCCAAATCGTCGGGCTCCAAGGCGCGGAGTGTCAGAGTGTTGTTCATGTGAGTATCTCCTGGTCTGTAATGATGATGTTTCTGTCGGGATAAAACGTTCCTAACTGTATCAAATGGTTGGCACTCTTTTCCATGACAGCGAATATCTGCTGCATGGAATAGGCCGTGGTGTCATATATAATATAGGTGAGCTTGCGCGCCGACATCATCCTCGGAAACTGCAAATGGCCGTCGGGGCATGTCAGCGAGTCGCCTTCCACATACTGAACGGTGATTCCTTTCTTCCTTGCCAGCAGTTCGCACTTCGCGAGATTTTCCTTTTTGCCGATGAACACATAGTCGGGATAGTCTTTCTTTCTGAGGATATTGAATCCGAGCGACTTGCGCATGAACTTCAGGAACATGGAAATCATCTCGATGAAAGCCTTGAAGAAGATGGCAATCTTCACGGGAATGGTGATCCAGAAGCCAAGATAACCGAAATGCTTGCGCAGGAAAATGAGCATGGCATCATAGAAGACGTGAACGTAACGGAACGAGGATTTCTCCGTGCTCTCACCTTTGTAATGCAGAATGGTAGCCGGCAGATACCAATTGTGCCATCCTTTCTGCAGAAGACGATAGGAAAGGTCGATATCTTCGCCATACATGAAATAGTCTTCATCCATCAAACCTATTTCTTCGATGGCATTCCGCCTCACCATAAGGCAGGCACCGCTCACGATTTCAATCTCGCTGGGCTTGTCCCATGGCAGGTATCCCATGTAATACTTGCCATATTTGGGATGCTGAGGGTAGCGGGCGCAGAGACCGCACATCTTATAGAACGACGTGAGCGGCGTTGGCACGCCCCGCCTGCTCTCTTTTGCCTTGATGCCATTGCCGTAGAGCATCTTCACGCCCACTGCTCCCGCATCGGGATGGGCATCCATGAAGTCAACGGAATGGCGGATGGCATCTTCGCCAACGATGGTATCGGGATTGAGCAGCAGCACATATTTGCTCTCCGACTGGCTGATTGCGATGTTGTTAGCGCGCGAGAAACCCAGATTGTGATTGCTTTCTATGAACGTGACATCGGGAAACAGCGGCCGGAGATACTCAACGGAACCATCGTGAGAATGATTGTCAACGACATATACCTCAGCGTCGATTCCCTCCGTTGCCCGTTTCACACTGCGGATGCACTGCTCCACATAGTATTTCACGTTATAGTTGACGATGACTATCGTAAGTTTTTTCATTCTTCTTCAGATGTTTCAGCCTGGCATCTTGCCTTGCTCGGATAAACAAACGGGAATACCAACAGGAAGATAATTGCCAAATAGCCGAATGTCACGTTCATGCAAAGGTAATATAATAAGGTGTTGGCGATGAGACCAACGCCCAACAAGATCATCCGGAGACGACCGTAGCACAGCAGAGACTTGGCTGGTGAGCTGAGCAAACCTTGGTGAATCTTGGGTATTCTGAACAGATACAAAGACAGAGGTATCATGCACACCGTGTACAATTCCATGATTGCCGACAGCACAAATGAGCTTTTACTGTCGCTGCTGAGCGCTCCCGGCAGTATTAAATCTGTTTCGTAGACCACCACCAGCACCAAAGCGATGATGATCAACGAATAGAATAATGTCTTGAGTTTTGCGATTGTCTTATCCATTGAAAGGGATTCTATTAATAATTGACCTACCTAATGTCACCTCATCCGTATACTCCAGTTCGCCGCCGACTGAGATACCCCTGGCGATCACCGTGATACGCACATCGAAATCAGCAAGCTTGCGGAATATGTAGAAATTGGTTGTGTCACCCTCCATCGTGCTGTTCAGGGCAAGGATCACCTCATGCACTTCTCCGGAAGCCACTCTGTCGACCAACGACTGTATTTCTATGTCAGCCGGACCGATGCCATCCATAGGCGAAATGATGCCTCCGAGCACGTGATAGAGACCATGATACTGCTGCGTATTCTCGATTGCCATGACATCTTGGATATTTTCAACGACGCAAATGGTGGAAGCATCACGATGATGATCGGCGCATATAGGGCATGTTTCGGTATCGCTGATGTTATGACAGACGTTGCAATACTTCACTTCCTGTTTCATCCTGCCCACAGCATCCGTAAACATCTCCACGTCTTCACTGCTCTGACGCAGAAGATGAAGCACCAACCTGAGTGCTGTCTTCCTTCCTATGCCAGGCAATTTAGAGAATTCGCCGACGGCTTTTTCCAGCAATTGCGACGGATACTGCCCGTCTATATGTTCCACAGATTTCACTTTATTGCCTATTTTTTTCGATTTCAAGCGCAAAGATACGAGTTTTTGGGATAAAAACATTATCTTTGCGGTCAAAAAATATAAAATAATTATGGAAATCAATAAAGCAGAGTTTGTCATCAGTAGCCCTACCGTGATACAATGTCCCAAGGACAGCAAGGCTGAATATGCATTCATCGGGCGCAGCAACGTGGGAAAATCAAGCCTCATCAATATGCTTTGCGGCAGGAAAAACCTGGCTAAGACATCGTCAACACCGGGAAAAACGCTGCTCATCAACCATTTCATTGTGAACAATCAATGGTATATCGTTGACCTTCCCGGCTACGGCTACGCCAAGCAATCCAAGACAACACGGGCAAAACTTGAGCAGATGATATCCACATATATCCTGCAAAGGATGCAGTTGGTGAACCTTTTCGTGCTTATTGACATACGGCATGAGCAGCAGAAAATTGACCGCGAGTTCATCGACTGGTTAGGAACGAGCAATGTTCCGTTCTCCATCGTGTTCACAAAAGCAGACAAGCTGGGACCCGTAAAGGCAAAGCAAAATGCGGAGAAATGGATGGAACAACTGGAAGACACGTGGGAGGAGCTGCCCGTATACTTCATTACCTCGGCCGAAAAGAAGACCGGCCGCGAGGAGTTGTTAGACTATATTGACAGCATTAACAAAAGCCTGAAAGAAGAATAACCCACTGAGAGATGCCCGTACCCTACCTTGACGTTCAACAACTCACCAAATCATTCGGAGCACAAGTGCTGTTCCGCAACATATCCTTCAGCATTGCCGAAGGGCAGAAAGTTGGTCTGATAGCACAAAACGGCACAGGAAAGTCTACCCTGCTTTCCATCCTCACCGGCAAAGAGGGCTACGACAGCGGCAGCATCATCTATCGCAAGGACTTGCGCATAGGCTTTCTTGAGCAGTCACCGGTGTTCAATCCTGATGATACCGTGCTCGACGCTTGCTTCAACCATGAGGGCGAAGAGGATAAGGTGCTGAAAGCGAAGCAGATACTGACGCAACTGAAGATCAGCAACCTCGCCCAACCCATGAAGCAGCTGAGCGGCGGGCAGCAGAAACGCGTGGCGCTGGCGAATGTTCTCATCACAAACCCCGACCTGATCATCCTCGACGAACCCACAAACCACCTCGACCTCGACATGATTGTGTGGTTAGAGGGCTATCTCGCACGCGGAAACAAGACACTGCTCATGGTCACCCACGACCGTTTTTTCCTTGACAAGGTGTGCAGCATCATATTGGAACTTGACAACCAAACCATCTATACCTACCGCGGCAACTACAGCTACTATCTTGAAAAGCGGCAGGAAAGGATTGAGAACACAAGAGCCGAAGTTGCCAGAGCCAACAACCTGTATCGCCGCGAGCTGGAATGGATGAGGAGAATGCCACAGGCAAGAGGGCACAAGGCAAGATACCGCGAAGAGGCTTTCTATGAACTGGAGAAGATTGCCAAGCAGCGCATAGAAGAAAGACAAATACGTCTCAAGTCGAATGGCATTTATATCGGTTCAAAAATATTCGAATGCCAGTACATTTCGAAGAAATACGGTGAAGACAACGTAATCACGAAAGACTTCTACTATAACTTCTCGCGTTATGAAAAGATGGGTATCGTGGGCAACAACGGAACCGGAAAGAGCACATTCATCAAGATGCTGCTCGGGCTGGAACCCATCGACCAGGGCAGGTTCGACATCGGCGACACCGTGAACTTCGGTTATTTCTCGCAGGAAGGACTTCAATTCAACGAACAGCAGAAAGTGATCGACGTGATTACCGACATTGCCGAATACATCGACATGGGCAACGGCAAGCATCTCTCTGCCTCACAGTTCCTGCAGTTCTTCCTTTTTTCGCCCGAACAGCAACACAACTATGTGTATAAGCTCAGCGGCGGCGAAAAACGGAAGCTGTATCTCTGCACCGTTTTGATGAAGAATCCCAACTTCTTGGTGCTCGACGAGCCTACCAATGACCTGGACATTCAGACGCTCCAGATATTGGAAGAATACCTGACCGACTTTCCCGGATGCGTGATAGTGATCAGCCACGACCGCTATTTCATGGATAAGGTGGTGGATCACCTGCTCGTTTTCAAGGGAAACGGTGTGATTAAAGACTTCCCCGGCAACTATACACAATACCGGGAATGGGCTTCGCTGAAGAGCATCGAGGAGGAAAAGCACCAGAAAAACGAGGCTCCTGCCAAGGCAGAAAGGGTTTCCCACCGCAACGACAACCGCCGTCGCATGAGTTTCAAGGAGAAACGCGAGTTCGAACAATTGGAAAAAGAAATTGCTGCCTTGGAAGAAGAACAGCGGAAAATTGAAGAGCAGCTATGCAGCGGCACGCTTTCGGTGGAAGAACTCACAGAAAAAAGCAAGCGCCTGCCCTCTCTGAAAGATGAATTAGACGAGAAGAGCATGCGCTGGCTTGAACTATCAGAATTGTGCTGATTATCAATCAGAATTGTGCTGATTATCAATCAGAATTGTGCTGATTATCAATTGATGTTTCGCGGGTACCTTTTTCTATAGCAGAGCATCAATACTTTGCTTTCTTACCCTTGCTCTCGTTGCTCATTCTGTCGAGAGCCGTCACCACATAGACACTTCCAGATGCCTGCTGCGGCAGATGATAATAGGTGTTGGGGGTGATGGCAACGATGTGTGAGGCATCATCCATATTCAGAGGCTCACCTTTTGCGAAACGGTAAACCACATAGTTGCGAGCCTCGTTCTTCCATCCCTTTCCTGAAGGAGCCTTCCAGAAGAGCACATTACCGTCGTCGGTGGCAATCACCTTTGGCTTTTTCACTTTCTTGGGAGCCTTTCCGTCGATGTATTTCATCTGAGGCTGAAGTGCAGGAGTGCGCCAATAGTTGTTGCGGAGCAGCGTTCCGTAGTTGCCCACATTGTCAACCGCAGCCTTGGCATACCAGAGCACGGTGCCGCTCACGTTCTGCATCTGCCTGTGAAGCGCACGTTTGGCAGGCAACTGATGCTGGTTTGCATTCTGCGGATCCTTATATTTCACCGTTCTCTCCACATCCTCGCCAATGAAAAGCAGGCGTTTCGAAGCATTTCTGTTCCACCATGCAATCAGCTCCTTATAATCGGCAGCCTTGTTGCCTATCTCCCAGTAGATTTGAGGCACGTTATAGTCAACCCAACCATTGTTAACCCACATCAGCACGTCGGCATAGAGATCGTCGTAGTTCTGAAGACCGTTGGTAGCACTGCCGTTTGGATCGCTTTTTTTGTTGCGGTAGATGCCGAAAGGTGACACGCCGAACTTCACCCAAGGCTTCACGCGATGTATTGTCTCATACATCTGCTTGATATAGATATTCACATTGTCGCGGCGCCAGTCGTTGATGTTCTTGAAACCGTTGTTATACTGCTGGAACTGCTTGCTGTCGGGGATGGCAACACCCGCAACCGGATAAGGATAGAAATAATCGTCGATGTGCAGACCGTCGATATCGTATCTCTTCACGATGTCTTCCACCACCTTGCATATATAGTCGCGGCATGCAGGAATACCGGGATTCAGGATATACAGGCCGTCGTAAGGGAATATCCAATCAGGATGCTGCACCGCCACATGGTTGTTTGCCAGTTCATTCGTGGTTTTTGTCTTTGCCCGATAGGGGTTTATCCATGCATGAAGTTCCATTCCGCGCTTGTGGCATTCGTCGATCATCCACTGAAGAGGATCCCAATAAGGCGATGGAGCCTGCCCCTGCTTGCCGGTGAGGAACCTGCTCCAGGGTTCTAACTGGCTGTTATAGAGCGCATCACACTCTGGACGCACCTGAAAGATGATGGCATTCACCCCGTCTTTCTTCAGTTCATCCAACTGATATGTGAGCGTTTGCTGCATTTTCTGTGTGCTCATGCCCACCCACTGTCCGTTGACAGCCTGTATCCACGCACCTCGGAACTCCCGTTTCTGCTGTGCACAAATGCAGCTGCATGCCATAACAAGCATGCAGCTGCATATCATAATTCTTCTGATGTGATTCATTAATATGTATCTTTGCGCAATATTAGTAATCAAACATGGTCTCTGCCGAACTTTCTGAACATTTCGTGCCGGCTGTTTAGAAATGATAGCCGAGCGTGAACAGCAGCTGATGGCGGTTGTTGTCAACCTTCACGCTGTTGCAGACATTGTCCATCGTGCGATCCGTATCATCCCAATAGTTCATGAAAGGACTGAAATCGCCGCTCTGAGCGGTATACTGGTAAGCCAGATCCATGCTCAGCTTGCCGATGTTGTAGCCGATACCTGCCGTGATACGGTTGGTTGCTTTCCAGTTGGTATAGTCGGTAGACGAAGCGTAGTAGGATCCCGGACTGTCGATGCTGCCATCCTTGTAGGCATCTTTGCTGTACATCGGGCTGATGAAATTATATCCCAAGCGCACTGCGAAGTTTTCGTCGGCCTTCAGTTCTGCACCCACCTTCAGCGTATGCACACCATTGAGGCACTGCTTGGTATGGTCGTTCATCGCAAAATCGTGCTCGCTCGACTCTGTATAGGTATCATAATACCAGTCGTAGCTCTCTCCCGTGTTCACGCGACTGTCGAGATGCGCATAGTCAGCAAACTCGTAGGTGGCGCCAATGGCAAGCGAAGAGCCGAATGTATGACCTACAGAGGCACCGAACTTCCACGGAGTATAGAGCTTGAAGTCATATCTTTCTTCTGAATAGCCGTTGTTATAGAGTCCCACGGTGGAGTTGTTGGTCAGCGTTGTATAGTTGCTGGTCTTCAAGTCATACCATGTCGGCGTGTGAACATACAATGCGATGCGGAAGGGAGATTCCTCAATAGGACGGAAGGTCACACCAGCCTTGATGTCGAAACCCGTTCCTTCGATGGTGCGACTGTCCTTGATAATCACATTACCCACTGGATCGCCGCGACCGGTGAGCAGGCTTTCGGAATATTCGCTATATTTCTGATAGTCAACATCCTTGATGCCGACGGTAAAACCGAGGAACACCTTGTCGTTGATGTTGCCGCTGATGTTGAAGTCGAAATCATTCACATGCCCTTTCACACCGTTGTTGAAGGTATAGCCGTTGGCTTCGTTGTAGTAGAATGTATCATCATCCTCGTCATACATCAGCGCATTGTAGTTCAGATAGTCAATCTGGTTGAAGGCATTGCTGTTTCCCAACCACTCTGAATTACTGTACTGCAGACCGAGAAGCCCCAGATCGCCCTTGATATACGACAGTTTGTTCGACGATGCACCGCTCAGGCGGTCGGCAGCCGAGACTATCTGGCTGAAGTTGCGACTCTTGTGATAGTTGAAACCTAAGTTCATGAACGAGTTCTCGCCGGTTTGGCGGGCATAGACGAAGCCCACCTGGTCGAAACTCACCTTATTCTTGTCGGCAATGCCGTAAGTCTTCGCTCCCTGCTGGCTCAGCATGCCCATGGAAGCGCTCACCATGGAGTGGCGGAACAAACCTATACCGGCAGGATTGGTGCCGATGGTGGATATGTCGGCACCGAGTGCTTCCATGGCACCGCCCATTCCCACGTAGCGCGCACTACCGTTCAAGTCTTGAGTTGCTACTGCGGCATTCTCGTATGTCTCCTGTGCTGCCATCGGCAATACAGCCAATGAGAAAGCAGCTATCACCAATAATTTCTTCATAGTTACTTTTGTTATGTTTTTGATTGCATCGCCGCGATCCGCGACATGCACTGTTTAACTTATTCTTACTGAAGTTTCGCTTGGCGCATCGCCCCTTTCGGGAAGGGGCGAACCGCCGAAAACTTGAATCCCGTGGCGTTGCTCCACGGCGGAAGACTATCGCCTGCCACCGAAATGGCCGCCGCCGCCACCGCCGCCGCTACGAGAGCCACCGCTGCTTCCACCGAAACTGCCGCCGCTGCTGCGCGATCCGCCGAAGCTGCCGCCACCGTACGATGGTGAAGAAGTGGTTGAAGGAGAGTATGTACGCGTACCGCTGTTCGACGAAGAGCGGTTTCCACCGAATGTGCCTCTGCGGGTGCTGTTTGCCTCCGACTGGTTATAGGCACGCGTGGTCTGCCCGTTTCCTCGATAGCCTCCGAAATTGCCGCGTGGTGTGGTGGTGCTTCCGCGAGTCACTAATCCATGATTGCGCGTTCCGGTTACTCCGTTGCCGTAGCTCACATAATAAGAAGGTGTATACCAGCTGTTATAGTATCCGCCCCAGCCCCAGTAGCGATAGGGATAGCCCCAGCCATAATGACCGTAGAACCAGGGATCATACCAGCCGTACCAACTGCCGTACCAGCCTCCGTAATACCACGGATCATACCATGGATCATACCATCCGTAGTAGCGTGCGCGCCAATACGGACCGAAGCCGTAGTAGCTGTAGAACCAGGGATCATACCAGTAATAGTCGTCGAAACGGCTCAGGCGGCGGCTGTAAGCATAGTCATCCTCCTCGTCGAATTGCACTTTTGTTCCGGGATAGACTGCCATCGTGTCGGTGATATCCTCTTTGCTGGAATGGAATTCGATGATGTCGTTCCCCAAAGAATCAGTGCCGATCTTCTGGAAATAGCTGCCGAATTTGCCGCGACGATTATACTCATCGACATTTCGATTGCTACCGCTGTGATAAACAGGGCTGTCGTCAATCTTTTCATAAGTGCTTGCTGCCTTTTTCACACTCTTCTTCGGGGTGAAATAAAGGTCGTCCTGTGCCATCATTGCGATTGGCAGAGCACTTACAAGGACTGCTAAAAGTACAAATCTTTTCATTTTTTGCTCATTTTATTATGTCACGATGCAAAATTACTATTAATTTTACTGCAAATTTAAGGAATTTCCCTAATGATACATAGGATTTTCCCTATTTTTTTATACTTTTGTAGCAAATTTAACAAAGAAAATGAAATATTACGAAGTAATTTTCAAAATATCGGCGGCTGACAGTGATGCCAAGACCGATGATATGCTGATGGAGACAGCAAGAGACATCGTTGCGCAACTGGCAGGTGAGGCAGGATGCGAGTCGTTTGAGGAAACCGGCGAGGGGCTCAACGGCTATGCGCAGACATCGCTCTTAGACAAAGACATGCTGCGCCAGCAGATGGAAGCGTTCCCCATGGAGGGCATACGGGTGGATTACACCATCGGCGACGCCGAAGACAAAGACTGGAACGCCAGCTGGGAAGAAGGCGGATTTGAGCCAATCATCATCAACAACCGCTGCGTGATTCATGATCCGCGCCACGCCGTAGCCGACAATCAGCCATCCTGCATCGACATTGTTATCGATGCCCGCCAGGCTTTCGGCACCGGCACGCACGAAACCACACAGATGATTGCATCGGCACTATTAGACATGGACCTGAAAGGCAAGCGCGTGCTCGACTGCGGATGCGGAACGGGAATCCTATCCATCATCGCCTCGAAGTGCGGAGCTGACAGTGTGCTGGGCTACGACATAGACGAATGGAGCGTGGAAAACACAAGGCACAACTGCAAACTGAACGGGGTGGACAACGTGGAGGTGCTTCTGGGCGATGCCAACGTGCTCTCCCACGTCAGCGGGGTGTTCGACGTGGTGCTGGCAAACATCAACCGCAACATCCTTCTTGCCGACATGCCGCACTTCAAAGACGTGATGAGCATCGACAGCATACTGATACTCAGCGGCTACTATGTGGAAGACGGCATGAAGATTGCCGAAAAAGCTGGCGAACTCGGCATGCGCCTGATAAAGACAGCAAGCAACAACAACTGGTGCATGCTCTGTTTCTCCAAGGAAAACCACTGACCGGAAAGGAACAGATGAACACGATTGTCTTTATAAAAACAACGGTTTTTCATCTTCTATCAAAACAACGGATTCTTATCTTATACCAAAACAACGGATTTCACGGATTAAACGGATGTTTCATGATAGGTTTCTTGCGATGAAACCTTAGGTTTTGAGGGATAAGAACATAGGTTTCACGCAATGAAACCATAGGTATTGAGGGATGAGAACATAGGTTTTATTTGGTGAGACATTAGTTTTCAACGATGATGAAGAATATTTAAAAGTTTGGCAGCTTGCTTGTGGAAGGATGAATGCAAGGTTCGTTTGTAAAAGATTATTACTCCCCTCCTACCTTAAAAAAGACTTTATAACGACACCTCGCACAAATTATTGACAATCAAGTATTTACACAAATTTATCCCGCACCCGCTGCGACACCCGCTGCGTCACCTGCTGCGTAATCTTCTGACACGAATTTGTAAAGAAATCCGAGAACCATTGATCAATGCGCTCCAAATACGTTCTGGTAAGAGCCGCTCTTGAGGTACATATTACAGATGATACCATTGATCATTGCGATACAAAGACGTTCTGGTAAGAGCTGTTCTTGAGGTACAAATTACAGATTAATGAATATTTTTTACAAAATCTTGTCAGAAGATTACGCAGCAGGTGACGCAGCAGGTGTCGCAGCGGGTGCGGGATAAATTTCTATAAACCCTCTGATTTTCAGCATTATAAGCGCAGGTGCACAAAGATATTGATTTTAATGCAAGGAGAGAGTAAAGAATCTGAACATTCAATTTCTGTTACGAGGACGTCAGAAATCATCCCGCAAGACAGTTCTCGGCTCAGTGCTGATGGGCTAACTGTTCACCGTTTGATGGTTCACGGTTTGGCGGGTTTATTTTCCGCCGATGCAAAGCTGCTTCAAGTCGTAGTAGCTGCCGTTATAAAGGTTGAAGTCCACATATCCCTTGATGCCCGGAAGGCGGCCTGCGTCGGTGTGCTGCCAGAATTTCCACTCGCCTTGATACTCCACTTTGTCCACATAATAGTGGGCTATCCAGTAGGGATAGTCGTCGAACACAGGCGTACCGAGATATTTCATCTTGAACTTATAATAGGTATAGATGATGGGCTTCACGTGATATTTGTCTTCAACGATATGAAGCCAGGTGAGCACCTCGCGCTGGAAGTCTTCCACCGACATGTCTTTCGGTTTGTGTTCCACATCGAGCACGGGCGGCAGATCGCCCTCCTTGAGCTTGGCTTTCTTGAGGAAGAAATATGCCTGATCGCGTGCTGACGAATGATTGCTCCAGAAATGATATGCGCCACGTATAAATCCGTAATCCAATGCGTTACGGAAATTATCGTTAAAGTTTTCGTCTAACCTTGATGAACCCTCTGTTGCCTTGATCATGATGAAGCGTATGGGGCATCTTTCAATCATTGCCCCTTGCAGCTTTTCCCAATCTATCTTGCCCTGATAATGGCTGATGTCGATGCCGCGAATCTCATACCCGTCGGGGTATTTGGCATCACCGTAGATGGCGCGCCACCGAAAGCCGTAAGGACCGACGAAGAAATAATAGAACAGCCATACATAGATAGCCACGACAGAAATGCCTCCCGCCCACCATGCCCATTTGGGATAGCGGTTGAGAATGCCTTTTTTCGACTTGCGCCGGGAAGAAGACTTTTTGGATGCATGCTTTTTTGCCGTCATGACTGGTTGTTGATCATGGTTGGATTATTAATTGATGAAAAGGAAAGTGGTCCGTAGACATACGATTGCGGACCACTTTCCTCTGTAGCAATTGATTACATCTGCTCAAGGGCAAGTGTCATTGTGGGCTGGTCGCACACCTCCGACGGTCCCCAATACTGGATGGGTCCGGGATAGATATAGCAGGTTTCCTTTCCCCATTTCTCGCGCGATGCGGCAAATGTCTTGAAGGGTTTGCCGTCGAGCTCTACCAATGCCTTGCGTATCACCGGCTTCATCTCACCGTTGCGGCGCTCCATGTTCATCATCATAGTGATAGGCACGCCGCCGGCTTTCCATTCATCGGTGCCGGCAGTGGTGTTCTTCACGATTGCCATGTAGCCGGTCTTGCCGTTGGCAATGAGCTGTGCGGCACTTGTTCCGAGGGCATAGCAGTAGTCGGCATCGAAGTTTGAAGGTGCGGCGCAGCGGCCTTCATATCCGAAGAAGTGATGCTGTGTGGCGAATTTGCCTTGGAACTTACCCTCTTTCTTCCATTTCTCAATCTTCACTGCCACCATGGTTGAAAGCAGTTTCTCTGTTTCGATGAGAGAAACCTGAACGTTTCCGTGCGGATCACGGTCGAGAGCGAGCTGGCGTGCTACGTTCATCGGCAGTGAATTGAACACGGCGAGATTCTCGTCGGTGAGATGTCCCTTTGCAAAGTCTATCTG
Source organism: Prevotella sp. (assembly GCA_017471245.1). GTDB lineage: Bacteria > Bacteroidota > Bacteroidia > Bacteroidales > Bacteroidaceae > Prevotella. The sequence continues at coordinate 24,282 of JAFUVB010000047.1, read as the reverse complement.
ATCTTCGCGGCTCAGCTCTTTTGCTTCTGGCATGGCAAGCACGTCGTTGAGCTGGGCAATGAGTTTCTTGATGGCAGGAATGAACTCGATGAGTCCTTCAGGTATCACCACGGTGCCGAAAGGCATGCCGTTGGCAGCGCGCTCGGCTACTGCTTTGGCGATATATTCTACCACATCGTCGAGGCTCATGTTCTTTGCCTCCACCTCTTCTGAAATCAGACAGATGTTGGGCTGGCACTGCAGTGCACACTCCAGGGCAATATGGCTGGCAGAACGTCCCATCACCTTGATGAAATGCCAGTATTTGCGGGCTGAATTGCAGTCGCGCTCAATGTTGCCGATCAGCTCTGCATAGGTCTTGCAGGCGGTATCGAATCCGAAAGAAGTCTCTATCTGGTCGTTTTTCAGGTCACCGTCGATGGTCTTCGGGCAGCCAATCACCTGCACGCCATACTGTTTGGCAGCATAGTATTCTGCAAGAACGCATGCGTTTGTATTCGAGTCGTCACCGCCGATGATAACAATAGCCTTGATGTCTAACTGACGGATAATCTCAAGACCCTTCTCAAACTGGTCTACTTTCTCCAGTTTGGTACGGCCGGAGCCAATCATGTCGAATCCGCCGGTGTTGCGATAGTCGTCGATATAGTCTTTCGTTATCTCCATGTACTGATGGTCAACGAGTCCGCCAGGTCCCAGAATGAAGCCGTAGAGACGGTTTTCGGGATTCAGTTTCTTGATGGTGTCAAACAGTCCGGTGATCACATTGTGGCCGCCGGGTGCCTGTCCGCCTGAAAGAATCACGCCTACGTTCATTCTTGCACTGTTCTTCTCGTCGCTCTTTTCAAATTCAATGAGCGGCATTCCATAAGTGTTGGGGAAGAGTTTCTTGATGTCCTCCTGGTTATCCACGCTCTGAGTGGGAGCTCCTTCTTTTACCTTTACTGCACCCTGAAGCGCCTTCGGCAACTTCGGCTGATAAGCAGCACGCGCCTGCTGCAATGCACTTTTTTCCATTTGATTTTACCTTATTTTATAAACTTAATATGATTCAATCTGCATAAAACAAGTGCAAAATTACGCATTTTTCACGAGATTTTGGTATGAAATCTTACCAAAAACCAGTTTTTAATATATTTTTTTCATTATTTTGACATGCAATTCATAAATTATTTATATATTTGCAATACAGATATTACAAATGCCTGCCTTTCGGGGTACGGCCAATCAGAATGAAAGGAACATGCAATTATGAGAAACAGAAGAGATTTAAAGAAAACCATCAACTACATCTGCGAAGATCTCTTGGCAGAATGTGTAGCTGCATCGCTGTATTGCGGAGAGCCCAATCCCGAGAACGTGGAAACCCTGCTGAAATGTATACTGAGAATACAAGAGGACTATGTAAGTCGCATTTCTCACCCTGAACCGGGAATGAAGGCTAAAGAATACTACAAAGACTTGATCAATAGTTTCAACGAACAGGTATCAGAGATTATTGATCACATAGGAAACATGAACTGAAAAATCATCATTTCAGATGACGAAGAAATTCTGCAGGTGGCTGCTTTATAAGCATTTGGGGTGGACAAAGTTGATTACGATTGCCCACCCCGACAAGTATATTGTGTGCCTGGCACCGCATACGAGCAACTGGGACTTCATTTTAGGGCAGTTGTATATGCGTGCTGAGGGCATGCACGTTAACTTTCTCATGAAGAAAGAATGGTTCAAAGGTCCGTTGGGTGTCTTTTTCAGGCGCATCGGAGGCATTCCTGTTTACCGTTCCAAGAGCACAAGCATGACCGACAGCATTGCTGAGTCGGCGAAAAAGGAGGCAGAATTTCACCTTTGCATCACTCCGGAGGGTACGCGCTCGCTGAATCCTGACTGGAAGAAAGGCTTCTACTTCATTGCGCTCAAGGCGGGAATACCCATCTTACTATATGGCATCGACTACGAAAAAAAACTTATTCAATGCACAAAGAGCTTCATCCCGAGTGGCGATGTAGACAAGGAGATGGTTGAAATCAAATCATATTTCAAGGATTTCAAGGGAAAGCGACCGGAACTGTTCAGCATAGGAGACGTATAACATGACACGGAAACATATTTCTCACCTTCTCTTATCCTTCATCTTCATCGCTTTGTTGACTGCTTGCGGCGGAACAAAGCAGATTGTTCAGGTGGAAACGCCTCCTGCCCCCCAGCCTTCGCCCAAGCAAGAAACAGTGCAGCCACGTGTGGAAAGCGTGAAGAAGGAGTCTTCGCCCTACATGTGGAAAGGCATCGACTATGAAGGAGAACCGTGGGTGAAGAACTGTTCGCGCCCCTTCACTGTGACCAACGGCTTGCAAAACAGGCATGTCACCGTATGGGCAAGCCACGGAAGATACTACGACATAGGAAAAGAGACTTGGAAATGGCAGAGACCGTTCCTCTTTGGAACAACAGAAGACCTCTTCACACAAACCATTGTCGTGCCTTATCTTATCCCGATGCTTGAGAATGCCGGTGCTATTGTGTTTTCTCCGCGGGAGCGCGACTGGCAGAAAAATGAAGTAATTGTTGACAACGACGATGATAACCCGCTGCAATACAAAGAAATAAACAGGTCAAACAAGTGGATGCCATCGCCAGTATCGGGCTTTGCCAATCGCGACAGCGCATGGCACGACCGAGAGAATCCGTTTGAAAGCGGAAGCGCCCGTATGGCAAATGCCGTGAAAGCCTACGGAAGCGAAATCGTTTATCAGCCCGACCTGCCCGAAGCAGGCAACTATGCTGTCTACGTGAGCTATCCCTCCAACGATAAGAACGTAGATGATGCAGAATACAAGGTTATCCATCAAGGACAGGAAACGCTGTTCCATGTCAACCAGAAGATGGGTGGCGGCACGTGGGTTTATCTTGGAAATTTTGATTTCGACAAAGGTTGCAACTCATACAATCGGGTAGTACTCAGTAGTGTAAGTACAATCAAAGGAGTGGTTTCTGCCGATGCCGTCCGTTTTGGCGGTGGAATGGGAAACATCGAGCGTGGCGGAAGCGTAAGCGGAATGCCCCGTTGCCTCGAAGGCGCACGCTATTATGCGCAGTGGGCAGGCACTCCCTATCATGTCTACAGCAGCAAAGAGGGGCAGGATGACTATTCTGATGACATCAATGTAAGGTCGTTTATGACCAATTGGCTTGCTGGCGGATCATGCTTTGTGCCAGATACTGTCGGCAAGAAAGTACCTATTGAACTGTCGGTTGCCGTGCATAGCGATGCCGGATACTCCAGCGATTTCACATCAATATATGGTTCGCTTGGGGTGTGCACCACAAATCACAACAACGGACTTCTGCAGGCAGGCATCAGCCGCGATGCTTCACGGTCGCTGATGAACACTATTCTCGATGGTGCGTATCATGATTTGTCAAGGGTTTATGGCAAATGGGTCATCCGTGAACGCAAGGATGCCAACTACTCTGAGACACGTTGCCCGATGGTTCCTTCCACCATTTTTGAGACATTATCCCATCAGAATTTCCCCGACATGGTGCTTGCTCAGGATCCAAACTTCAGGTTCACCCTGGCAAGGAGCATCTACAAGAGCATATTGAAGCATGTTGCCAACAGTCATGGCAAGAGTTTCACGGTGGCTCCCCTACCCCCACAGTCGCTGAGAATTGAGTTTACGTCGGCCGATGAAGTGAAACTGAAATGGGAAAACCAGAAAGACACCATTGAGAAATCAGCACAGCCCAACAGCTATGTGGTATACAAGTCAATAGGAACGGGCGGTTTCGACAATGGAACCGTCGTGAAAGGAACATCATGCGAACTGAAACTCACCCCAGGATTGGTATACAGTTTCAAGGTTACTGCCATCAACAAAGGCGGCGAAAGCTTTCCTTCAGAGACGGTTTCTGCCATCCATCATACGGGTGCAACGAAATCGGTGCTCATCATCAATGGTTTTAACCGCCTCTCGGCACCTGCCGCTTTCAACACAGCCGACGAACAGGGATTCAATTTCGATGCTGATCCCGGCGTCCCCTACATCCGCACTGCCGGATACAGCGGAAAACAGATATGCTTCGACAAGAAAATGGTGGGCATTGAAGGTCCCGGCGGTCTCGGTTATAGCGGTCAGGAATGGCAGGGAAAGATACTTGCCGGCAACACTTTCGAACATATCAGAACCCATGCCTATGCCATGCAAGACCTGAAGCAGTATAATGTGGCAAGCTGCTCTGCGAAAGCCGTTGAAGACGGCAAGGTGAACATCATGAAATATCATGTGGTTGACTTCCTGCTTGGGATGCAAAAGCAGGATCAGAACAAAGTGATGCGATATAAAACCTTTACAGAAAGCATGCAGCAAAAGATGAGGGAATATGCCCGGAGCGGCGGTTCTATCATGGTGAGCGGTGCCTATGTGGGCAGCGACATGCGGTCAAAGGGCGACTCTTTGTTCGTTAGCGACGTGCTGAAGCTGCGGCTCACCGACATCACACGTGCCGACAGTGATTCCATCGTGACGGGTATGGGTACGAAATTCAGTTTCCACAGGGTGGCAAACGAGAAGCACTATCCCGCCATCTCAACAGATATCATCCATCCGATAGCACCTGCTTTCTGTGCATTGACACTCGAAAATGCCCAGCCCGTATGCGTTGCCTACGGCGGAAACGACTATAAGACTTTCACCATGAGCATTCCCTTTGAGTGCATCACCAACGAGAACCAAAGAAGAACCATCATGAAAGGAATCCTGCAATTCCTGACTGGCAATTAAAAACATATGATAACTATGTATAAGATACAAGCTAACACATCCGGATCGAGAATCATCGAGATTACCGATACCCACCTGGAGACCATTGAAAGATATGCACTGCTGAGAAACCTGATTGACAGCAACGGCATCATTGATGAGGGCGTGCTCGACAAACTGAAGCTTAACTGCCGCTCAATCCTTGAAACTCAGGACGAAGTAGACAAGCAATTGATGGACTTATGCCTCGATGTGATCTACAATACAAACATGAAAGCCATCGGACTGCATAACCTCATCCTGCTGTATATCGAATGGGAGGGAAAGCGAAAACCATCTTCCGACAGTCAGGAAACAGAATAAAAAGAGCGTTTTGAAAGATTTCCAACTAACCGATTTCCTGCCTACCACGAAAAAGGAAGTGGAATTGAGAGGATGGGACATACTGGATGTCATCCTGTTTTCGGGTGATGCGTATGTGGATCATCCCTCTTTTGGCGCGGCCGTCATCGGTCGTGTGCTGGAGGCTCATGGCTATCGGGTAGCGATAGTTCCCCAACCCGACTGGCACGGCGACTTCCGCGACTTCAAGAAGCTGGGGCGTCCCCGGCTGTTTTTTGGCATTTCGCCCGGTTGCATGGACTCGATGGTGAACAAATACACAGCCAACCGAAGGCTCAGATCTGAGGATGCCTACAGTCCCGACGGCCGTCACGACTGCCGACCAGAGTATCCCACCATTGTATATAGCCGCATTTTGAAGAAGCTCTACCCTGATGTGCCGGTCGTCTTAGGCGGCATCGAGGCATCGCTGCGCAGGCTTACGCACTACGACTATTGGCAAGACAAACTGATGAAGTGTATTCTTTGCGACTCTGGTGCCGACATCATCAGCTACGGAATGGGAGAAAAAACTGTCGTAAGGATAGCTGAAGAGTTGGATAATGGCAAGAAAATCAGCGAATTGAAAAATCTTCCGCAAACCGTTTATTTAGCAAAGAAAGAAGAAATACCCAACGGCATCAACGAGAAAGATATCCTTCTGCATTCTCACGAGGAGTGCCTGCACAACAAGAAGGCAGAAGCAGAAAACTTCCGGCATATTGAAGAGGAGTCAAACAAGATTCACGCACAGCGGCTGATTCAGGAAGTGGATGGCAAATATGCCGTGGTGAATCCGCCGTACCCGCCAATGACCACCGAGGAACTTGACCAGTCGTTTGACTTGCCCTATACCCGCATGCCGCATCCAAAGTATAAAAACAAGCGCATACCTGCATTCGAGATGATCAAACACTCTGTGAACATCCATCGGGGATGCTTCGGAGGGTGCGCTTTTTGTACGATTTCAGCCCATCAGGGGAAGTTCATCACGTGCCGGAGCAAGGAAAGCATCATCAAAGAAGTAAGGCAGGTGGCTGCAATGCCTGATTTCAAGGGCTATCTGAGCGACCTCGGAGGTCCTTCTGCCAATATGTATGGCATGGGCGGGAAGAACCGTAACGCATGCGAAAAATGCAAGCGACCGTCGTGCATACATCCTGAAATATGTCCCAATCTGAACACTGATCACACGCCATTGCTGGAAATCTATCGTGCCGTAGATGCCCTTCCCGGCATCAAGAAGAGCTTTATCGGCAGCGGAGTGCGCTATGACCTGCTCCTACATCACAGCAAGGATGAGCAAACAAACAAGGCGGCGAAGGACTATACCAAGGAACTGATCTGCAAACATGTGAGCGGACGGTTAAAGGTAGCGCCCGAGCACACGTCGGATTCCGTGCTCCGCCTGATGCGGAAACCACCGTTCAGCCAGTTTGAAGCATTCAAAAGAGTGTTCGACAGCATCAACCAGGAAGAGCATTTGAACCAACAGATCATCCCTTATTTCATCAGTTCGCATCCAGGATGTAAGGAAGAAGACATGGCTGAATTAGCTGCCATCACCAAACGGCTGGATTTCCACCTCGAACAGGTGCAGGATTTCACTCCGACACCCATGACCGTTGCCACGGAAACATGGTACACCGGCTATGATCCCTACACGTTGGAACCCGTATTTTCTGCTAAAACGCCGAAAGAAAAGCTGGCTCAGCGGCAGTTCTTTTTCTGGTATAAGCCTGAGGAACGCAGGAATATTGAAAGAGAACTGCGCCGTATCGGGCGTGAAGACCTCATTGCCAGGCTTTACGGCCAAGGCTTTTCGCATTCCGAAAAGCGAACATCACATCCTGAAAGGCAAATATCGCATTCCGAAAAGCGAGCCTCCCATTCCGAAAAGCGAACCTCACCACCTTATCAATCCTATTACTCACATGATAAAAGTTATAGAACAAAAGATTCAAGGCAAGAAAACGGCAGAAACATGCGAAGACGGAATGGTCGTAACAGATAGTTTCGTCGCAGTGATTGATGGGAGCACGAGCAAGAGCAACGTGCAACTGCATCCCGATATGCGCAACGGACAATACGCAATGATGCTCATCTGCCGATATTTGAAGACGATTCCAAGCGACATCACATGCAAGGATTTCTGTGAAGGCATTACATCTGTGTTTCAAGAAACATACCGAGAACATGGCATTTCCTTCAAAGAATTGCAGGAGAATCCCGTGGAACGCCTCACCGCAAGTGCCATTGTCTACAGCAAATACAGAAAGGAAATATGGATGATTGGTGATTGCCAGTGTCTTGTTGATGGTGTTCACCACGACAATGAAAAGCCTGCCGAGGCGGTGAATGCCATGAAAAGGAGTCGCTATATCCATGAAAAACTAAAACAGGGAGCCAAGGTTTCCGATTTCCAGACCCACGACACCGGTCGTGAATACATACTTCACGACATCATCGACTCGTGCAAAAGCCAGAACATCACCTATGCCGTGATCGACGGATTCCCCGTCTTCATGGGCGGCGTGAAGGTGATTTCCGCCAGAAACTGCCATGAAATCGTACTTGCAACCGATGGGTATCCGCGCCTGTTGCCTACTCTTTCTGAAAGCGAGGAATGGCTGCAGAGCACACTGGAAAGTGACCCGCTCTGCATCGATATCCACGTAGCCACGAAGGCAGTGATGAAAGGAAACAACAGTTTTGATGACCGAACCTACATCAGATTCACCGATACGGAATAGGCGGCAGCCATCTCTGCGCACCGCTCTCCGTCGATGGCGGCCGACACAATGCCACCTGCATAGCCCGCTCCTTCACCACATGGGAACAGCCCTTCTACCGAAACATGCTGCAGATTGTCACTTTTTCTGCTGATTCTTACGGGAGATGACGTGCGCGTTTCCACTGCTATGAGCACCGCTTCATTAGTCAAGAAGCCCCTGCTCATCTGTCCGAACTTTCTGAAACCGGCACTGAGACGGTGGGAAATCACCGGTGGCAGCCAGAAATGCAGCGGACTTGAGATGAGTCCAGGTGCGTAACTGCTCCTTGGAAGACTACCGCTCAACTTCCCGTTTACAAAGTCTGCCATTCGCTGAGCTGGTGCCGTCTGCCTCATATTGCCCTGTAACCAACAGTCGCGCTCCAGTTTTTCCTGGAAATGCATCATGCTGAGCGCATCCGTTTCGTCAGCTCCGATGTCCTCGGGATGCAGTTCCACCACCATGCCAGCATTGCTCCACTGCGTCCCTCTGTTAGCTGGGCTCATTCCATTTACCACAATTTGCTCTGGTCCTGTTGCTGCCGGTATGACAAATCCGCCGGGACACATGCAGAAACTATACACTCCCCGGTTGTCAATTTGCGTCACGAAGCTGTATTCAGCTGCTGGAAGATAGTCTCCCCTGCCCTGTTTGCTGTGGTATTGTATCTGGTCTATGAGTTGCGAAGGGTGCTCCAAGCGCACTCCCACGGCAAGCGACTTTGCCTCAATGGGTATGTTCTGCTCCGACAGATAGCGGTAGACATCGCGCGCGGAATGACCTGTTGCCAATATAACAGGGCCATAAAACGACTTGAATGTGCCGTTTTTCAAGTCCACAGCCTCCACTCCTGCAGTCCGTCCTTGACAGATCGGAGAGCCGATTGCTGTGACGGAGTTCTCCAAAAGCAGCCTTGTCATCTTTGTCTGGAAATGTACTTCGCCGCCGCATCTGATGATTGTCTCGCGCATATTCTCGATAATGCGGGGCAGTTTGTCTGTTCCGATGTGCGGATGGGCATCAGCGAGGATGCTCGTGCTGGCTCCATGCTGGCAGAAAACATTGAGAATCTTCTCCACGCTCCCACGTTTCTTGCTTCTCGTATACAGTTTTCCGTCGCTGAAAGCCCCAGCTCCGCCTTCGCCGAAACAATAATTGCTGTCTTCGTCAACCACATGTGTCTTGGCAATCTGTGCCAAGTCGCGCTTCCGCTCATGCACATCTTTTCCTCGTTCCAGCACAACAGGCCGGCATCCAAGTTCGATAAGGCGCAGCGCTGAGAACAGTCCGCCGGGGCCGGCACCCACAACGACGACCGCAGGAGCTGATGATACATCTTTATATATAATAGGTGTATACATGTCGTCTTCGGGTTCCTCGTCCACGTAAACCCTCACTTTCAGGTTCACGTAAATGGTGCGTTGCCGCGCGTCGATGCTTTTTTTGAGCACCCTTACATGTGTGATTGACGAGAATGAAATACCCTCTTCGCGTGCGATATAATCCTTCAGCGATGCCTCGCAGGCAGCCTGATGCGGCAGGATGCGCAGTTGTAGTTCTTTGATCATATTGTAATAATTTGCCACAAAATTACTAAAATATATTGGAAAATGTTGTGCATTAAGATAATTCTTTATAATTTTGCACGCAAATTAACCGAGCACTGCCCCTCACTTGTCAGAGGGAGCTCAAGAAATTTACAGAAATAATGAAAGTTTTAAAGTTTGGCGGAACGTCTGTTGGTTCCGTAAAAAGCATCTTATGCTTAAAAAAGATTGTTGAAAAAGAGGCTCGCAAGCAGCCCGTAGTAGTAGTTGTCAGTGCATTAGGCGGCATAACAGACAAGCTGATCGCAACATCTCAGATGGCTCTCAATGGAGATGAGCACTACAGAGATGAGTTTGAAGCGATGGTTAACCGCCACCACCAGATGATAGACACCGTGATCACTGACACAAAAAAGCGTGAAGACCTGTTCAATACGGTGGATTCGCTGTTCGAACAGCTAAAAAGCATCCTCTTCGGTGTCTATCTTATCCATGATTTAAGTGAGAAAACGCAAAACGCCATCGTATCCTACGGTGAGCGTCTGAGCAGTCATATCGTGGCAACACTTATCAAGGGAGCCCGCAGAATGAACTCTCGCGACTTCATCCGCACGGAAAAAAAGAACGGAAAGCATATCTTGGATGCAGAGCTGACGAACAGACTGGTGCAGGAAACCTTCCAAGACATGCCCAAAATTGCCGTTGTTCCGGGATTCATTGGGCGCGACAAGAACACGAAAGAGACCACAAACCTGGGGCGCGGAGGCTCTGATTACACCGCAGCAATTATCGCCGCGGCCCTCGATGCCGAAGTTTTGGAGATATGGACTGATGTGGATGGCTTCATGACAGCCGACCCGCGGGTGATCAAAACCGCATATACCATCAACGAACTGAGCTACATCGAAGCCATGGAGCTCTGCAACTTCGGTGCCAAAGTGATCTATCCGCCGACCATCTACCCCGTTTGCGTGAAGAATATACCCATCAAGGTGAAGAACACATTCAATCCCAACCACCCCGGAACCTTGATTAAGGAAAAGGTGAGAGACGACAATAAGCCCATCAAAGGTATCTCAAGCATCAGCGGAACCACGCTGATCACCGTGTCGGGTCTGTCGATGGTGGGTGTGATTGGTGTGAACCGGCGTATCTTCTCCATACTTGCCAACAACGGAATATCGGTGTTCATCGTGTCGCAGGCATCTTCAGAGAACTCCACTTCCATAGGTGTGAGAGACGAGGATGCACGCGCCGCCGTCGACGTATTGAACGAAGAGTTTTCCAAGGAGATAGAAACGGGAGCCATGTATCCCATGCATGCCGAGAGCGGACTTGCCACCATCGCCATCGTTGGCGAAAATATGAAACACACGCCGGGTATCGCCGGCAAGCTGTTTGGTACGCTCGGGCGCAGCGGTATCAGCGTGATTGCCTGCGCACAAGGTGCCAGCGAGACCAACATATCATTCGTCATCGACGGTCAATACCTGAGAAAAGCCCTCAATGTGCTCCACGATTCGTTCTTCCTTTCTGAGTATAACGTGCTCAATCTCTTCATCTGCGGCGTGGGAACCGTAGGCAGCAAGCTCATAGAGCAGATACGCAGCCAGTATGAACTGCTGAAAACGAACCGCAAACTGAAGCTCAACGTGGTGGGAATAGCCAGCAGCAAGAACGCAATATTTTCTCGCGACGGCATCGATCTTGACAATTACCGCGAGCAGCTCAGGGCTTCCGAGCCGAGCAACGTAAACCGTCTGAGAGACGAAGTGATCAATATGAACATCTTCAACAGCGTTTTCGTTGACTGCACTGCCAGCAAAGAGGTGTCGGCACTGTATCAAACGTTCCTCGAACACAACATCAGCGTGATTGCAGCCAATAAGATTGCGGCATCGTCAGACTATTCCAACTACATCAAACTGAAACAAACGGCACTGGCAAGGGGCGTGAAATTCCGCTACGAAACTAATGTAGGAGCCGGACTTCCCATCATTGGCACCATCAACGACCTGTGCGCTTCGGGCGACAGAATACTGAAAATAGAGGCCGTTCTCAGCGGAACGCTCAACTATATCTTCAACAAGATCTCGGCAGACATGCCATTCTCTGAGACGGTGAGGAGCGCCAAGGAGGAAGGATACAGCGAACCCGACCCGCGAATCGACCTGAGCGGCACCGACGTAATACGCAAACTGGTGATCCTTACCCGCGAAGCAGGCTATCAGGTGGAGCAGGATGACGTGGAGAAAAGCCTCTTCGTGCCCGACTCGTTCTTCGAAGGCACGCTTGAAGACTTCTGGAAACAGCTGCCCACACTGGATGAAGACTTCGAGAAACGGCGCCGAAAACTGGAGGAAGAAGGCAACAGATGGAGGTTCGTGGCTACGATGGACCACGGCAAGACCAACGTTTCGCTGAAGTCGATCGACCGCAATTCGCCTTTCTACAATCTGGAAGGCTCCAACAATATCGTGCTTCTCACCACTGAGAGATACAAGGAATACCCGATGCTGATACAGGGTTACGGTGCCGGAGCAAGCGTAACGGCTGCCGGTGTGTTTGCTAACATCATGTCGATAGCCAATATTTAAGAGAGAAATGAAGCATATTATCATTCTTGGCGATGGGATGGCAGACCACCCCGTCGCCAAACTTGGCAACCAAACACTGCTGCAATATGCCCGGAAACCGTATATGGACATGATTGCAAGCAAAGGTGTTGCAGGCCGGCTCATCACCATTCCCGAAGGATTTCCGCCGGGAAGCGAAGTGGCAAACACCGCTATCATGGGCTACGACCTGAACCGCGTGTATGAAGGACGCGGGCCGTTGGAGGCGGCAAGCATAGGTTATGAGATGGATGCCGACGATCTTGCGCTGCGATGCAATATCATCTGCATCGACGAAGAGAAGATCATCACCCACAACGGCGGCAATCTGGAGACGCAAGAGGCAGCTCCGCTCATCGACTACCTGAACCTTCACTTGGGCAATGAGCACGTCAAGTTCGTAAAAGGCATACAATACCGCCACCTGCTCATTGTGAAAGGGGGCAACAAAAACATTGTTTGCGCACCGCCGCACGACCATCCCGACGAGCCATGGCGCCCCTTGATGGTGAAGGCAAAGGAGGAAACAGGCCATGAAAGCGAAAGACCGACACGCTTTTCGGCACAAGAAACAGCCGAACTGCTGAACCGCCTGATCCTTGAATCGCAGAAACTATTGGCAAACCACCCATTCAACCAAGAACGAATCAGGCAGGGAAAGCGACCGGCAAACAGCATCTGGCCGTGGAGCGGAGGCTATCGCCCGTCGATGGAACCGCTGTCTGAGCGATTCCCGCAGGTGAAAACGGGCAGCGTGATCTCTGCTGTGGACCTCATCAGAGGCATCGGCCACTATGCAGGACTTGACATTGTGGACGTGGAAGGTGCCACCGGACTTGCCGATACCAACTATGAGGGCAAGGCACAGGCAGCCATCGATGCCCTGAGAAGGCAGGATTTCGTCTTCGTTCACGTAGAAGCCACCGACGAGGCAGGCCATGACGGCGACCTGGAACTGAAGCTTCGGGCCATCAACTACTTGGATGAGCGACTCATAGGCCCCATCTTCGAGGAAGTGAGAACGTGGGAAGAGCCTGTCAGCATAGCCATTCTGCCCGACCACCCCACCCCTGTTGAGATGCGAATCCATGTGAACGAGCCGGTGCCATTCATCATCTGGCACCCGGAAATCACACCCGACGCAGTTGCGAAATACGACGAAATAAGCTGCGTGAGCGGCAGTCTCGGACTGCTGAAACTGCAAGAATTCATGCAGACATTTATGACCATCTGAACCGAAACATGCCCTAAACATGGGGCAAAGCAGAACAAGAATCAATCAAAAGCACAACAAATATGAAATACTACAGCACCAACCACCAGGCTCCTTTGGCTTCCTTGCAGAAGGCAGTGGTAAAGGGGCTCGCCGAAGACCGCGGTCTCTACATGCCGGAACGCATCAACCGCATGCCAAAAGAGTTTTTCGACAACATTCAGGACATGCATTTCCGCGACATTGCCTACAATGTGGCGAGCGCATTCTTCGGTGAAGACGTTGACTTAGATGCCCTTCAGGAACTCGTTTTCGACACTTTGCCATTCGACTGCCCCGTGGTGAAGGTGAAACACCCCATCTATTCGCTCGAATTATTCCACGGACCGACGCTCGCCTTTAAGGATGTGGGCGCCCGGTTCATGGCTCGGCTGCTGCAATACTTTATCAACAGCGGCGAGAAAACCACGGTGAACGTGCTGGTGGCTACGTCGGGCGACACCGGAAGCGCCGTTGCCAACGGATTCCTCGGCGTTGAAGGCATCCATGTATATGTGCTTTACCCCAAGGGAAAGGTAAGCGCCATTCAGGAAAGCCAGTTCACCACGCTCGGAAACAACATCACCGCCATCGAGGTGGATGGGGTTTTCGACGACTGCCAGGCGCTGGTGAAGAGCGCTTTCATGGATCATGAACTGAACAACCACATGAACCTCACCTCGGCAAACAGCATCAACGTGGCGCGATTCCTGCCTCAGGCGTTCTATTATTTCAATGCCTACGCGCGGATGAAGCAGAAAGAGCTTGCCGACGAGCTGGTTGTGTGCGTGCCGAGCGGCAATTTCGGCAACATCTGTGCTGCGCTGTTCGCCCGCGAGATGGGGCTTCCCGTCAAGCGGTTCATTGCTGCCAACAATGCCAACGACGTGTTTTTCCAATATCTCAAGACAGGAAAATACGAGCCGAAACCATCGAAACAGACCATCGCCAATGCCATGGACGTGGGCGATCCCAGCAATTTCGCACGCATATACGACCTCTACGGCGAGAGCCACGAGCGCATTTCATCGCTCATCAGCGGTGCCACCTACAGCGACGAACAGATTCGCCAGACCATGAAACAGTGCTTCGAGGAGACCGGCTACGTGCTCGACCCGCACGGAGCATGCGGCTATCGCGCCCTGCAAGAGCAGCTGCTGCCGGGCGAAACGGGCGTTTTCTGCGAGACTGCCCACCCTGCCAAGTTCAAGGAAACGGTGGAAGCGGTCATCGGAACCGAGGTTGCCATCCCCGCGCGCCTCGCTGCCTTCATGCAGGGAGAGAAGAAAAGCATCCCGATGTCGAAGCATTTCGATGACTTCAAGGCATTTCTGCTGGCGCAGCAACAGTAAACTTTTTTCATCAAAATAAGTCTCTGAGAATCGCGCAGAGCCGATCATTCAGGCTGAAAGCGAAATAATGACGAGGATTTTGATGATTCCGTAAACACCTGAAAATGAGGAAGTAAAGGAGAAGGAATGAGAAAGTAAAGAAGAATTGCTGCTATTTCTGAAGAAGACACCATAAGTATTGAAGGATAAAACCTATGCTTTTGCGGCGCAAAAGCATAGGTTTTGTTTAATGAAAGCATATCTTTGGCTTTGCATCATCATTCGTTATAACGTTATATCATTATGTCGTTATTGCGAAAGCATATCTTTTGCGGCTTTGAATCGTGCTTCCTTGAATCCGGAATCTCAAAAATGGGAACGCATGAACAGCCTTCCGGCTCTTTAAATCCGGCAAAAACGCATTTTCTGCTGACAAGAAAAAGTAAAGAAAATACAGCAATCTGTCAGATGTCTTTGAAGAGAATGTCGCGCTGAAGCGCCAGATAGTCTTTCCGGTTCTTCATTGCGGTGAGCATCGAAGCCGTTTCCATGGGCCGCAAAGAGGGCGAAATGTTCCAGCTGCCCTCAGCTTCAAGGCGGTCGATCATCATGCCGATGCTCAGTTTGGCTGTGGTTTCGGCAGGCAAATATACCGACTCGGCACCCTTTTCATCATTTGTCACCTCCACAATCAGGCCCACTTTCGACAGGCGAGCCAGCAAATCGTGGGTGATACGTATGGGAATGTTGGTCTGGAGCTTCAGTTCGAGCGCCGTATAAGGCTTTCCGCCCTGCTCGAAACGGCGACAAATGAGGGTCATCAGGCAGGCACTGAGCAGCAATACATAGCGATGGCTCAGGTCTTCTGTCTTTGCCCGGAAGGCAAATTCTTCGAGATTCTGGTTGGTGAAGGCAAGTTCTGCGCCGAAAAGACAGATGGTCCACGAAATCTGAAGCCACAGCATGAACAGCGGCAACGCAGCAAACGAACCGTAGATGGCATTGTAGCCGGTGACCCAAATCTGCGAATGGATGTAGAAAAGCTGCAGTCCCTGCATGGCGAAACCTGCCAGGATGCCCGGCACCACGGCACTTTTCACCTTCACCTTCGTATTCGGCATGAACACGTAAAAGGCAATGAACACTGCCGACATGATGAGATATGGCAGCAGCTTGAGCACGAATCGCAGCGTGGGACCCACAATGAGCACCTCGCCGATGCCATCTGCGAAGGTTGCCATCATAATGGAAATGCCCGACGTTACTACCAAAAAGATGGGCGCGATGAAGAACATTGCGAGGTAATCGGTGATGGTTCGGAAGATGCTTCTTGGGGTGCTCACCTGCCAAATGTCGTTGAATGCCTTCTCAATATTGCTGATCAACATGATCACAGTCCACAACATGAACAGCAAACCCACACCGAGGAAGATGCCGCTCTTGGTATGTACGAGGTAGGAATTCACAAAACCGATGATCACTTCGGCTGCCTGGGGCTGCGATGCGAGCGCTTCGCGGAACCAAGACTCAATGTATTTGCTGTAGCCGAAGCCTCGCGCAATGGCAAAAACCACCGCCATGATAGGCACAATGGCAAGAAGCGTGGAGTAAGTAAGTGCCGCCGCGGAGGCCATCATGCGCTTTCTGGTGAAATATTCCACAGCAAGCATCACCTTCTTGATGACTTCATAAAGCAGATAACGGAACGAAGAAATGTCCTCGCGCTGCACTTTCCAGATGTCTTCTCTCAGGAACCGGTAGAGTTTTTTCACCATACACGATGCTGTTAATTCACATTGAACGATGCACGGAGGCATCAACAGAAACGCAACTGGGCATTTGCATGAATGCCGCAAGGCACCGGATGAGCTGCCCTGCGTGCCGATGCGCGTTGGAAAAAGGAAAAAGCAGCGCTCCTGTAAGCCGGGTTCTGTTCAGGCAAAGCCTGCGCCTGCCATTTATCTACGATACATGTCGCCATGCACCTCCAGCATTCTACCCTCCGTCGCACCATGAAAAATGGATTCGGGCGGGCAGCCCTCAGTCAACGGTATACTTGAATTTGCAGCCTCCAGAAAGCACAGCATGATGATCACCCATCACCTGGTGGTCTCTTACACCACCTTCTCACCCTTGCCAAAACTGGCGGTTCTTTTCTTCTGCTTTTACCTACTGTCGCCAATAGCTTCTATTTTCGGAAGTGGAGCGCCCTGTGCTGCCCGGACTTTCCTCTCGTTTTCATCATGAAACCTTATGAATAAGGTGGATGAATGAAACCAGCGGCAGGCCGGAACACTGCTTTCGGCTGCAAAGGTAACACTTTTTTGCGAAAAAATCGGCCGTTACGCCATGTTATTTCGGAAAAATAGTGTATCTTCGCGGCATCATAACCCACTGTTTGAAAAAGAAACCGACAAATGAAAAAGTATGTAATGATGATTGTCGCAGCCGTTTTCATGACCGCATGTCATGAGAGCCTGGAAGAAAGAGCTGCGCGCGAATGCAAGGAATACACAGAGAAATACTGCCCGGTGCCTGTCTCCGACGTAGTGGTTAACGACAGCATGGTATACGAAAGCGCAACGCGC
Source organism: Prevotella sp. (assembly GCA_017471245.1). Taxonomy (GTDB): domain Bacteria; phylum Bacteroidota; class Bacteroidia; order Bacteroidales; family Bacteroidaceae; genus Prevotella. Next base: position 7,028 of record JAFUVB010000047.1, on the reverse strand, counting down.
ACCGTGCACTACTACTATTCGCTGCGGGGAATTGCCGACACTTCGTCGATCGATCCTAAGAAGGCACGCGCCGAAATGCTTGAAGCCGTGAAGAATTCCACCGAATTGAAGGCGTATAAAGAGGCTGGATTCAATCTCAGATACACCTACTTCTCCACCAAGAACCGCGGCAAGAAGATGTTCGACCTGCTCTTCACCCCGAAAGACTATTGATTTCCAAAATACAAAAAAACAAGTAGTTAAGCAGAATGTCTTGCTGTTGCAAGCATCAAACTTAACTACTTGTTGTATGACATGACAGTTGCTGAGGGATAAAATCCCGTAGACAAGCACTATTCTAATGGCGCTTTCTTCAGCTGTTCCAAGGCTCTTGCCAACTGATCAGGGCAACTCGTGCGCTTGGTACCGCACCTGATGCCGTCGATTCGGTTAATTACGTCATCGATTCTTTGCCCTCTCACCAACTGGCTAATGCCCTGCAGGTTGCCGTTGCAGCCACCTATGAAGAACACTTGCTGTATCACATCGTGCTCATCAGCTGTGACATCGATGAGCCGCGAGCAGGTTCCTTCGGGCTGATACTGTATGTGCTTGACTGCCATTACTCCTCTGGCTTCATGTTGGTATATACAGTCTGCACGTCGTCGAAGTCTTCCAGCTTCTCCACCATCTTATCTATGGTCTCACGTTGCTCGGCTGTCACATCCTTCAAATCGTTGGGGATGCGGGTGAATTCGGCACCAGTCACCTCGAAACCGTTCTCTTCCAGGTGCTTCTGAATGGCACTGAAGCTCTGCGGATCGCCATAAATGGTGATGCTGTTTTCCTCTTCGTCCTCGTCGAACTCATCTTCCACGCCGTAGTCAATCAGGTCCAGGATCATCTCATCCATGTCGAGACCGTCGGTTTTCTTAAATGTGAACACGGCTTTGTGGTCGAAAAGGAATGCGAGACTTCCCTGCGTGCCGAGGTTTCCGTTGAATTTGTTGAACACGCTGCGCACGTCGCCCACGGTGCGAGTGGTGTTATCGGTCAGCGTTTCCACGAAAATGGCGATGCCGTGAGGCCCGTATCCCTCATAGGTAACTTCCTTGTAGTCGCTCTGATCCTTACCCATTGCATTCTTGATGGCACGCTCGATGTTGTCTTTCGGCATGTTTTCGCGCTTCGCATTGGCAATAATGGCGCGCAATGCGGGGTTCATGTCAGGATCGGGACCGCCTGCTTTCACGGCAATGGCTATCTGCTTGCCAATCTTTGTGAATGTTTTGGCCATGTGGCCCCATCTCTTCAGCTTTGCAGCTTTACGGTATTCAAATGCTCTTCCCATTGTTTTATTTCTTTAGTAATTATTCAAGATATGACGTTAACGCAATTCTGCGTTGAGTTGTTTTTTCAAATTGAGTATGATTTTCTGCATGATTGCATCAATTTGCTTATCGTTGAGGGTCTTCTGTTCGTCCTGAAGGATGAAGTTAACGGCGTAGCTCTTCTTGCCTTCAGGCAGATTCTTTCCCTCATACACATCGAATAGCTCCACTTTCTTCAGGAGTTTGCGCTCGCTTTGGTAGGCAATCTGCTCTATTTGGGCAAATTCCACGCTCTTGTCGATAAGCAATGCCAGGTCGCGACTTACGGCGGGATACTTGCTGATCTCATGATACTCCACCTTGTTCTTGCGCACTGCCTTCATCAGAGCAGTCCAGTTGAGGTCGGCATAGTAAATTTCGTTGTCGATATCGGCATTTTTCTGAAGATTCCTGCTCACCACTCCCATCTCAGCAAGCAGCTTTCCGCCGCGATTCTCTATGGCGACGGCCTTCGAGAAGATGTTGTTGTCGCTCTCCTTGAACACTACTGAGCCGAAGGACAGCCCTATCCGGCGCAGCACATTCACCACGTAGGCCTTCAGTTCATAGAAACTGCTCTGCTCATCGGCATGCGCCCACGAGCCGGAGACGCGCTTTCCCGTCACCCAAAGTCCCAGATGGTACTCCTCTTTGTAGGCATTCATGGGGTTTTCGGCATCTGCCTTCTCGGGAGAATGGGTGTAGCAGTTTCCGAATTCGAAGAATTTCAGGTTGGGGCTTTTGCGGTTTGCGTTGTGGGCAATGCTCTCCAAACCGCCGAAAAGCAATGTTTGGCGCATCACATTCAGGTCGCTGCTCAGGGGATTCATGATGCGCACCAGGTTTTCTGCCTGGTATTTGTTCAGCGAATCATAATAGGCAGCCTTGCTGAGAGAGTTGTTCAGTATTTCATTAAAGCCGCATCCGACGAGCTGTTCACTGACAAGGTTCTCCAATTGATGCTTTATGTCTTCGTCGCCTTTTATAACTAACGACGATTTCAGTTGGGTTGGAATCTCCACATTGTTATATCCGTACACGCGAAGGATGTCTTCCACCACGTCGCAAGGGCGCTGAACATCCACGCGATAAGCAGGAACCACGAGCTGCAAACCATCGTTATCCTCGGTCTCGATCTTCATTTCCAGCGAAGTAACGATGCTCTTGATGGTATCGGCAGGTATCTCCTTGCCTATCAGTTGCTGCACATAATCATACTTCAAGTCTACGTGGAAATCGGGTAAAGGTGCGGGATACACATCCTTGATCTGCATGCTCACCTTGCCGCCAGCCAGTTCCTTGCAGAGAATGGCTGCCTGCTTCAAGGCATAAATCGTGCCATTGGGATCGATTCCACGCTCAAAACGGAACGAGGCATCGGTGCTCAGGCCGTGGCGGCGCGCACTCTTGCGTATCCATGTGGGATGGAAATAGGCACTTTCCAACACCACATCCTTGGTTGTTTCGTAGGTTCCGCTACCCTTTCCGCCAAACACGCCGGCGATGCACATGGGGTCTTCGGCATTGCAAATGGCGAGGTCGCGGTCGCTCAACTTATGTTCCACACCGTCGAGCGTGACAAACGGCGTGCCTTCGGGCATTGTTTTCACCACGATCTTACGACCTTTCACCATGTCGGCATCAAAGGTATGCAGCGGCTGACCGTAGGCCATCATCACGTAATTCGTAATGTCCACGATGTTGTTAATGGGGCGCAAGCCCACCGTATTCAGCTTATTCTTCAGCCATTCAGGGCTTTCTTTCACCTCGCAACCGGTGATGCTCACGCACGCATAGCGCTTGCAGGCTTCCTGATTCTCTATCTCCACATCGATGTTAAGGTCTTCATTGTCAACCGTAAAGGCATCGCACGACGGACGGTGAAGGCTCGTTTCATAGCCGTTTTGCTTCAGCCAGGCGTACAAATCGCGCGCCACGCCCCAGTGGGAAAGCGCATCTGCACGGTTGGCAGTGATGTCCACCTCGATCAGCCAGTCGCTTTCCAAGTGGTAATACTCTGCAGCCGGCATGCCTACAGGTGCATCTTCGGGCAGCACAATGATGCCGTCGTGGCTGTTGCCGATACCTATCTCGTCTTCAGCACAGATCATTCCGCAACTGTCAACGCCGCGAAGCTTCGACTTTTTGATGACAAACTCCTTGTCGCCATCATAAAGCACGCATCCCAAATCGGCCACAATCACCTTCTGACCGGCAGCAACGTTGGGCGCTCCGCACACTATTTGCGAAGGCTCTTCCCTGCCAAGGTCTACTGTTGTGACATGAAGATGATCGGAATTTGGGTGCATTTCGCACGTGAGCACTTTGCCGACGTAGAGTCCTTTCAGACCTCCACGCACGCTTTGCACCTCTTCCAAGGCATCAACTTCGAGTCCTTCTGAGGTCAAAGCATCGCACACCTCCTGCGGTGTCAGGCTAAAATCAACGTATTCTTTTAGCCATTTATAAGAAATATTCATTGCAATGTTGTATTTTGTCTATAAAAACGCGTGCAAAATTACAAAAAAAACAGCACCTATACAAGTATAAGCACTGTTTTTTTCTATATCTTCGGCTAACTTAACCATCGGGAAGTAGAAATGCAAACACAACTATTCGGTTTTCGGAAGCTGGGAATAGCGCCTCGCTCTCTTGGCATGATACTGCCAAAGAATGCTATACGGCATGCGTTCCTGCATCGTTGCGCCGCCCCGCATCGCCTGAATGCGCTCGCGGTCGGTATTGAAATCAGGCAGCCAACGGCGGAAATCGCGCCTTGCACGGAAGATTGCCTTGAAGTCGCCCCAATGTCTGTTGAGGATTAAAGTCTGGAATGCGGCAAGATAATCTAAGAACCAGCGACGCAGCATCACCCTTTTCAGGTCCTTTTCCGGCAGGTTCTTATACAACATTGTAAGGTTATTTCTAAAATTCAGGTAGGTTTTCATCGGGTTGTCCTTCGGCAATGTGCCGCCTCCCACATGGTAGACGCTACTGTCGGGTATGCAAACCACTTTCCTCCCCTTGATATTCAGCCTCCAACACATGTCAATCTCCTCATTATGAGCGAAGAAGCGGCCATCCAATCCGCCTATTCCGTGATAGTCGGCAGCACGTATCATCAGGCAGGCACCTGTAGCCCAAAGCACCTGAAAGGTATCGTCATACTGCCCGTTATCTTCTTCAACAGTGTCAAAAATTCTCCCTCTGCAGAAGGGATAACCGTCGCGATCAAGGAAACCTCCGCATGCACCGGCATACTCAAACGAATCTTTGCGGAACACCGACAGCAGTTTCGGCTGGCACGCAGCCACTTCGGGATGGCAGTCCATGTACTCTATGAGTGGCACGAGCCAATGGTGGGTCACTTCAACATCACTGTTGAGCAACACATAATACGTTGCATCCACCTGACGGAGCGCAAGGTTATAGCCTTCGGCAAATCCCCAGTTCTTCTCCAACTCGATGATGCGCACCTCGGGATAGTTACTGCGCAGCCAACCGACAGAGCCGTCGGTCGACGCATTATCTGCCACATAGACCACTGCATGCTCACGTGAAAAGAGCAACACATTAGGCAAATACTGCTCCATCATCTGCTTGCCGTTCCAGTTTAAGATAACGATTGCAACCTTATCCATAAGTTTCAGACTATTTCTGCCGTCAAGGCGGTTTGGTTATAATTAAATCCCGACAGCCGCACACTCACCAACTGGTTGTCGAAATGCTCACTTGCCAGGCGGGCGGGAAGCTCCACGCGGATGTAGTTTCGGGTGAATCCGTTCATCGCCCTGCCCCGCGTGCTCTTCTCGAACAGCACTTCTGCCTCAGTGCCTATGTATTTCTCATAAAAACGATGTGTCTTTTCGTCAGACAATTGCAGCAGGCGGGCGGAGCGCAATTTCTTGTCGCGGTCGCTCACAACGTAGGGAATGGAAAGCGCCGCGGTGCCTGGCCGCTCGGAATATGGGAACACATGCAGCTGCGTTACGTCTAACGACTTGAGGAAATCATAGCATGTCTCGAAATATTCGGGGGTTTCACCTCGCGTGCCAACCATCACATCCACACCGATAAAGGCATCGGGCATCAGGCGTTTGATAAGTTCTATCTTGTGGGCAAACAAGGAACTGTCGTAGCGACGGTGCATCAAACGGAGCACTTCGTCACTTCCGCTTTGCAGAGGAATATGAAAATGGGGCATGAAAGCACGGCTCTCAGCACAAAAGGCTATCAGTTCGTCATCAAGCAAATCGGGTTCCAGGCTGCTGATACGGTAGCGACGGATGCCGTCAACCTGATCAAGTGCTTTCACCAAATCAAGGAAACGCTCGCCGGTTGACCTACCGAAATCACCGATATTCACACCTGTGAGCACAATTTCCTTGCCTCCTTCGGCGGCAGCCTGCTCTGCCTGAGCCACGAGAGATGCGATTGTGGGATTGCGAGAGAAGCCACGGGCGTAAGGAATCGTACAGTAGGTGCAGAAATAATTGCACCCATCCTGCACTTTCAGGAAGTAACGGGTGCGGTTTCCCCGTGAACAGCTGGGCGCAAAGGTAGTGATATCCTTCGTCTTTACAGAGTGATAGCGGTGGAGCACTGGCTTTTCCAGCCCGCCGAAGGTATCGCCGGCATCGCCTCCTGCTGCATTTCCATGCTTCTCCATCCAAGCATCCGAAAGATATTGTATCAGCTGCGACTTCTCATTGCTGCCCAACACCAGGTCAACACCATCTATCTGGCTCACCTTTTCCGATTCCAACTGCGCGTAACAACCAGTTACCACGACCAGCGCACCAGGATTCTGGCGCACCAAACGATGGATAATCTGGCGACACTTATGGTCGGCGACCTCCGTAACACTGCATGAGTTGATCAGACAGATGTCGGCCTGTTCGCCTTTCTGGGCGGTAGAAACGCCCATTTCCTGAAGCATCTGCCCGAAAGTAGATGTCTCTGAGAAATTCAATTTGCATCCGAGCGTGTAATAAACCGCTGTCTTGCCTTGGAAAACCGAACTGTCAATCATATATATAATAAGGTGTAAGCCTTCAACTGATGAATGATACTCATGGTGGCGCGCACAATAATGGTGCAAAGATACGAAATAATGCTGAATTAGAAAAGCATTTTTGGATGATTAACGCAGTTCGCCCCATAAATAAAGGCATTTGAGCGCAAAACAAGGAAATTTCGCAAAGTGGCATTAAGCAAATCGCGGCAGATTGCGGAACGAGTTAGGTTTCTTATTCGTAACCCAGATTAGGGTAATCTCCGAAAGTTAAACTTTCTTAATCGACTACGCAAATCGGGGCAGATTGAGGCAGTTCGAACCATTTTAACTTTCCATGATTTTCTTTCCGCAATCTGCCGCAATTTGCGTAGCAATTTATTCCCAGAAAGAATGTACTTTTGCAGCCCGAATTTTAAAAGTGAGAAAGAAGAATGAGAAGAGCAACATTTTCCGTATTGTTCTACGCGAACAAGAGCAAGGTAAAGGACGGCATCGTGCCAGTGATGGGCAGAATCACCATTAATGGCACGCAAAGCCAGTTCAGTTGTAAGCGGAGCATCCCGTTGTCATTATGGGATGCCAAGGGCAACTGCGCCAAAGGCAGGACGAGGGAGGCACTGGACTTGAACCGCGACCTTGACAACATAAAGGCACAGATTATC
>JAFUVB010000046.1 GCA_017471245.1 Prevotella sp. | reverse complement strand
GCTTTGATGTTTGAATTTTACTTTTTGGCGATTGTAAAATTACTCATTTTCAGTGAGTTAACCAAACATCGAGGCCATTTTTATTCCTATTTTATGTTAAATTATGCAGGTGCGCCATCACTTGCGAAACTTTAGTAATATTTAAATCGTCTCATTTTTACGGGACAATGGTGTTCTATGAATAAATTATTGTTAAGAATCAATTTTACGGCATTATTATACAAACTATTCTTTTCTATAGGTTATAGTAGCAATATGCAACGTCGTACCCTAAAAAAGTTTTTACAATATGTGCAGGAGCATAATAGCTATTTCGGCACATTATTACAAGGTAAAAACATTACAACAAAAAACGCAAACTACATCCTCCACGAACTTCCACTTCTTTCAAAGGAAATTATTAGAGAAAAAGGCAGATTCATTTACAATGACAATATTAATGAGAAATGGAGCATCTGGCGAAATACAGGAGGTTCTACTGGAGAGCCTCTACATTTTCCTGTTTATTATATGAAAAGTTTCTTCTTTGATAAAGAATTAATCCATCAGGCATACCTTTATAAGAAGATGGGATGTTCCATTTCCGATACAATAGTATCAATCGATGGATCAAGAATCAGTGAAGAGGATGTTCGAAATAACAAGTTCTGGAATGTTAAAAAAAAATATTTCCCCTATGGAAATATCCACTACTCTACATTATATTTGAATGAAGAGAACTTTGAGTATTATTATAACAGTATTAATAGTGAGAAGCCTAACATTTTAAGGGGATATCCTTCTGGAGTGAAAACATTCTGCCAGTTTCTGAAAGAGAGAAGCCTCAAATTATCATTCAAATTAAAGGCTGTATATCTTACGAGTGAGAATTTCGATGAAGAAATGGCATCACATATTTCCAGTATTCTTGATTGTGATGTCTGGGGGCAATATGGACATACAGAGATGTCCATATTCGCGTATAAAAAGCCACACGAATCATGTTATTATTGCAGTCCATTGTATGGTGTTACGGAAATACTTGACGAAAACGGGAACCAAGTAAAAAAAGGTGAATGTGGCGAAATTGTTGTGACTGGTTTCACAAACGTAGGACTTCCATTTATTAGATATAAGACTGGAGACTTTGCTGTTTATGGAGGAACAAAGAGAAACGGAACTATCATAATAAATAATCTTCTTGGAAGATCCAAAGACTATATATATGACAAACAAGGGAAAAAAATATATTTAGTAGGGTTTGTTTTTGGTGGACACATCAAGGCCTTTAACGACATTAAAGAATGGCAAATACGTCAGAGTGAGAAAGGTAAACTCACTATACTTATTGTAAAAGGAACCAACTATACCCAAAGCACTGAAGATGAGTTGAAAGGTTTCTTTGACAAGAAAGAATATGATATAGAGTTAATTTACACCGATAAAATAGAAAAGACCACACGCGGCAAACAAAAGTTTTTAATTCAAGAGATTAAAGAAAATGAATAAATACGCCCCTATCGCATTATTTACATATAACAGAGCAGACCACACCCGCCAAGCGGTGGAGTCGCTGTTAAAGAATGAGGAAGCAGCGTATTCTGACCTGTACATATTCTCCGATGGTCCCAAAAATGATAAGGCTGTTGAAGGAGTGAAGGCAAATCGTGAATACATTTTAAGTCTAACAGTTGCTAATGATTACCATAACGAAAAACGCCTCTTTAAGTCAATTACTATTGTAGAACGTGAGAAGAATTGGGGACTGGCCAAGAGCCTTATTGCCGGTATTACAGAAATAGTGAACAAGTACGGCAGAGTGATAGTTGTTGAAGACGATTTGATATTGTCTCCCTATTTCCTGAAGTTCATGAATGAGGCATTGGATAAATATGCTGACGATGATCGTGTTTCAGCAGTTTCTGCTTTTCTTAACCCAATAGATAGCAAAGCCCCGGCAACATTCTTCCTGCGCTATTTTGCATGTTGGGGATGGGCCACATGGGACAGGGCATGGAGCTTATTCAACCCAAACACAAAAGAACTGCTGAAACAAATTCGTTGGAAAACAAAAGACTTCAACATAGGGCATGGTGGTGGAGGAGGCTTCTATGGTATGCTTTATTGTCAAAAGGTTGGTCTTGTTGACTCTTGGGCTGTGCGCTTCTATGCTTCCAGTTTTTTGGCAAATAAACTGGTGATATACCCTGGGAAATCATTAGCGTTGCAAAGTGGTATGGATGGAACAGGTACTCACAGTGACAATTCTCCACATAAATATGATATGATGGAATTGTCCGCGCGTCCAATATCTATAACAGATATTCCCGTTTGTGAGAATAAAGAGATTTTCTCAGCCTACGCTCGATATTATCGAGGTGGGAAAGAGAAATCCATCAAGTTTTTTTATGGTCAGTTGAAGTCTTTTATAAGAAGACTCATGGGTATTGACTATAGGTAGTTTATAGTTCATAATTGAGATATGAAAGTTCTCTGGTTTTCTGCCTCATGTGGCTATGTGCCGCCTTCTCAGCTTGTTTCTGCGACAACGCGTGGCGGTTATAATGGTGGCGGATGGATGCCTTCGTTGCTGAACGAGGTGAAGAAGCGAGCAGAAATTGAGCTTGGTGTCTGCTTTGCCATGGACGGTCAGCCATTTAAGTCTGTTCAGAATGGTGTATCGTATTATCCTTTCCCAAATCATACTAAGTGTTATAAGGATAAGATTCTTGATTTGTTCAAATATCGTGATGTTAAGCGTGACGAATTAGTATGGCAACACTATAAAGACTGTTTCAAGAAGGTCGTGGAAGACTTCAAGCCCGATGTGATCCATCTTTTTGGATCAGAATTGTATTTAGGACTTGTTACGTTTGTTGCTCCTTGCCCTGTCGTGGTTCATATTCAGGGCCTTCTCTCTCTCTATATATATATATGGTTCCCATCTGGGGTATCGAAGACAAGCTATTTGTTTCAGGATTGGAATCTGAAGAGAATCTATGACAGGTTCCAGCTATATGTGTATTGGAGGCGCAGCTGCTATAGGGAACAGCAGGTGTTGAAGCAAACGAAACATGTTATCGGAAGGACAGACTGGGATTATTCAGCAACAAAGATAATGAATCCTGACAGGGTTTATCATTATGGGAGTGAAATCCTTCGTCCTGAATTCTATATGGATTCCCAAAGACATATTCCAGATAAACTGACGATAGTGACGACCAGTTCTAATCCGATGTATAAAGGATTCGACTATGTGCTGGATATTGCTGACATTCTGAAAAACAAAATGGACATTGACTTTGAGTGGCTGGTATATGGGAATGTGAATCCAGCGTTCTTTGAAAAGAAGACAGGCGTGAATCATCATGATGTTAATGTTAAGCTGATGGGGGTGGCTTCTGCAGCTACGCTTCGTGATGCTATTTCAAATGCTACGCTTTATTTTCAGCCATCGTATATCGAAAACAGTCCGAACAGTGTATGTGAAGCACAGATCTTGGGTGTTCCTGTTATTGCGACAAATGTGGGTGGAACATCATCGTTGATTGAGGAAGGAAAAACGGGCTTCCTGGTTCCGACCAATGATCCTTATACCTCTGCATTCAGGATATCTCAGGTTGCAGACGATAAGGAGTTAAATCAGCAAGTAGGCAAGCGAGCAAGAGAAATCGCGCTGAAACGCCATGATAGACAAAGAATTGTAGAAGAACTGATAGCAACATATCATGAAGTATATTCCGACTCCAAATAGCATCAGAATTCGCTTCTACCGTTGTTACAACCGCTGGTATTTCCGCTGGAAGGGCATTTGTTTCGGACGGAACTTAACGGTGTATAACAAGGTGTATGTGACTGGATATGCTGGGGTGGGGAGAATAGCGATAGGAGATAACTTCCACTTCACGAGTGGTGACGGTATCAACCCCATCTGCCGCAACCTTCGGGGCTGCATCCACCTGGGCAGCAAGCAGGCAGAGATTGTCATAGGCAACAACGTGGGAATGAGTTCTACGTGTATTTGGGTTAACAATCGGCTGACGATAGGAAATAACGTGAATATCGGCGGCAACTGCACTATCCTTGACACCGACACACACCAGATAGACTATCAGTCACGGCGAGGTGAGAAGCGTGCAGACTCGAATAATCCATATACGACCATTCAGAGTGCTCCAATAACTATCGAAGATGATGTTTGGATTGGTGCTAATTGTATTATCTTAAAGGGTGTGACCATCGGTGCACGCAGTGTTGTCGGTGCCGGTAGTGTGGTGACAAAGTCTATACCAGCCGATTGTATTGCGGCAGGTAATCCGTGTAAGGTGCTTAAGATTATGAAATAGAGAAGGGCTTTATTGACGCGTTAATCAAGAAGGCTGTTATCGATAAAGGTCACACAGATTTCACAGATTACACGGATAGAATTTAAACAAAAAGAATTATGACGCAGCTATCAGAACAGGAACGTAAAAGCCAAATGGCTGAAATGAAGTCATTCGACGAGCAGATGCCGTGCGTGGGAATCTTCTGGTATGATCAGGAAGAGCATTCGTTCTTCGGCGTGTGCAAGCAGGAACTGACACCGAAGATGGTGGAAGAGGCAGCGGAAAAGGGACTGCCGTTTATCAACTATCCGCATCTGCACCGCCAAGTGTGGGCAAAAGAGTATTTCCAGGCTCAGGCTAAACGTGAGGAAACAAAGTTCAAAGGTGACTATACACAGATTCCCCGTGGTCGCGTGGCATGGAATATCAACAAGTTTATTGTGCTGGTTGGTCGCTGGGCAGAATCGATTCAAGAGGAGTTGACGAGGTTGATTGAACAGGAATTCTCCTTGCCCTATTTCGAGTTCGTTTATGATGAGCATTGGGATCTCGGACATGGATGGTCGGGCGATATGTAGTGAAACTCATTCTGGGGTTATTGTCAAAAGCGATGAATTCTAATACAAGAAGGTAAATAGGCATATACTCAACTACAAGAAAACAAAAGCGGAGGCGGATCCATGTGGGTCCGCCTCCGCTTGTTAGTTAGAGGGCGCCGATGGCGGCTTGGCCGCCCAACACACCGAGAATGGCTGTCAATACAGCGATGATCACCTTGAGGATCAGTTTCCAGTTCTTTTTCATGGCTCGCTGCTGTTATGGATTCTCGCTGTTACCATTGTCGCCGGATTCAGGGTCGCCGGCAATGTCGGCATTCTTCGGTGCAAACTGCACGTGGCATCCTGTGAGGAAGGTCTTTGTGCGCTTCTTGTCGGAGCCGGTTTTCGTCTCTGGCGTGAAGTTCACATGGAGTCCCTTCATGTTGTCGGTGAGGGAGAACTTCTTCGGCGACTCTGCGCATGTGCTGCTGATGCCGATCTTGAAGGATCCGAAACCGTCGAGTTTCACGCGGTGTGAGGCCTGAAGCTCGTCCTGCATCACCTCAACCAGCTCGGTGAGCACTGCCAGCACGTCGGAGCGCTTTGCCGTACAGTTGCGCTGGATGCGGTCGGCGAGCATGCTCAGATCGGTGGTTTGTGTCATCACGGCCTTGATGAAGTACTGGCCGTAAGACTTACTCTTTTCATTGTTGTTCTTTACGAAACGATACAAAACAGACATAATACTTTGTTTTTTTTGTTAAACATTTGGTTATCATTCTCGTGTCGCTTGAACGTTGATGCATCTTTGTTCGTTTTGACGTTGCAAAGATACGAAATCCGAGGGGGTGTTTCCAAAACATCTGCTTCGGGCATAATCCTAAAAAAGCGAGTTCCCGAGAAAATGAAACGGCAGTTTCTGATGTTCGTGCGTGAGCAGCAGGTGTGTGTATACGAAAGGTTTCTGAGGCATGCCACCGTGCTATTTGGCATGATTCATGTTTTTTCCTCTAAAGAAAACTTAATTTCTTAATCCAGTTAACTTGTTATTCATGAATTTTGTGTACATTTGCATTAACAATGACATTATTCCTGAAAGTGAAGAATCGTGATAGATAAGATGATAAAAGCAGGCGAAGTGAACTTCAAAAAGGATTTCTGCCTGAAGTATTTTGATTCTGGCACCTGGTCGTTAGATGTCTTGAATCAGGTGGATGTGCTCTTGCAGAGCCGCAGGGGGAAGTTATTATTGTATATAGAGTCGAAGTCGGTTATAAAATCAGAGTCTGAGCACCGCGAGGCTATTGCCCAGGTAATACTGACTAACAAAAAACAACTGGCAATCCTAAGCCGGGTGGCTCTGATTTACAAGGACGGAAACAAGAACGACGTGCTTGAGCTGATTGACTGTAGTGATGATTCTGTAATGTATAACAATGACATCAATTGGGACAAAGAGAAGGCCAGCCGCCCGACAAGGGATGCCATCGACAGAATCAATGATCGCGTGAAAGGCAGGATAACTGTATTCCGCAACGAGGAAATCCACGATGCTTATAAAGCAATCTTAAAGGGGCGAGATGTATGCATCAACATCACGGAAAAGAATGTAAACACAGTTTACAATCAGTGGAAAAATGAAATTGTTTTCCATGAGTACATCCCTAATGAGCAGGATTTGATCAACCTTTTCCTTGTGGACATGCTGAACAGAACCGTATATAAGGAGTCTGTATATAAGGATATTGTTGACAGCACCTTGTTTGGCAAGGTCGTAAAAGGAAAGAGGGAAGAAGAAACTGGCCGGAACCTGTTTCGCGAAGGCACAAACCTGTTGAACTACCGCCTGATGTTCGACGACGGTGAGATAGACGGAATCAAGTATCAAGGCTACCCCGATTCGTATTATTATACCATTGTGAACACGGAGCAGTATAACTCTTTCTGGCGTAGATACAAGCGACCACCCGAAAAACACGAATTCATGAAGATTCTTGAGCACAGCAGCATGCTCTATTCTGAGAAATACCGAAGAGACACAGGAGGTGAGTATACGCCGAACTGCTTTGTGGAAGTCCAGAACAGCATTTTGCAGCAGCATTACGACATGAATGAGTTTATCGTTTGTGATCCCTGTGCTGGCGTGGGCAATCTTGAAAACCAGTTTGGCAAGGATTTCAAGCAGTATTGCTACCTTTCCACATTGGTGCACATGGATGTAGACACTTGCCGAATCAAAGGTTTCGAGAACTCTATACAATTCGATTTCCTTGCCAACGACAGTATGCCCTGCTGGAAATATAAAGGCGTGGAACTGGACATTAAGGAAATAGCTAAGCGGGAGAACCGCAAACTGATGGTGGTGATGAATCCGCCGTATCAGCGGAAGAGGGGAATGGCCAACGATCTGGCAATTGAGTTTTTCAACAAAGTGCTTCTGTTGCAGCCCGATGTGATTGTTTACTATTGCAAGACGGAATTCTTCTTGCGCGAGAACACCATGCGGCATTTCGTGAATTCGGGCTACAAAGTGGTGTCGCACATTTTCAGCAATGCCAAAGATACATTCAAATTGTCGGAATGGGCTGTGAGCCAAGTGGTTTTCGACCGCGAGAACGGTCATGAGATAGATGCGTCGCACGTTACAGCCCACCGCTACGACTATGATCTCAAGGTGCAAACGCTGGGATATGTGAAATCCTATACGTATGACAATTCGCGCCCGTATCTCATTAAAGATATTGAGAAACACATCGTGGAAAATCAGCGGCGAGGAATGGTGCTGGGGCAGTGGAGCTATTTAGGAAATGTGCTCATCGTGAGCAATGGAGGCAAGGAAAAAGCATCGAAAATCACAACAGAAAACCTGAAATACTGTCTCCTCTCTAAGGGAATCAATTTCAATACGCATGCCCACTATTACGAATGGAACTATCTGGTATACAGAGGTATTACAGACGATATACCAGAAGAGCTGTTCAACGACTCCCTTATGTTTTCTCTCTTCTATAAGAACAACCAGTTTTCTAACAAAGATCAGAAAAACTATATCATGCCTTTCACTGCAGATGAGTTGGGATGCGACAAGAATGACCTGAATGTGCTGTATATGGAGGACAAAAGCAATCAGCAATCGCTATTTGCTGTCAATAATGATGAAGAAATCGTGCCGCCGTTTGATTTCAGGGAATTCATGCAGCAGTTCAGTTTTTCGGCAGAGGCCAGGACGCTCTATCGTGCTGCCTTAGAGGTGTTCCGCTACTATCACAGTAGTAAAGAATATGCTGGGAAAGATTATAACGACAGTTTTTATGACATCACAAATGCCATAATGGGTAAGGACGTAAGCAGTTTCAGGAATATGTCGATGGATAAAAACCGGCGCATCACGAAGGTGAAAACCACGAAAGGTACGCGCGGATTCAGCAGCAAGAACATTGAGTATGTTATTCCGGGCAGTTGCTTGCCGTTGTTCCAGACTTTTTTTGAGGCACGCGATGCTTTAGCAAGGAAAATAAACCGCCAATTAGTGGAGCATCACCTGCTGCTATGGGAGCGCGAAAACATTTTCTGATGATGAGAAGCAGTGAATGATGCTCTCTACGGGATACAAAAAACGGGTTATCTGCTGCTTGCGGATAACCCGTTGATTTTTAGTGAGTTGCATAGCTGGCTGCGTTACCCGCTGCGTTACCCGCTGCGTTACCTGCTGCGTATTTGCTTGTAGGTATCCCGGTAGTTTTATCGAACAGGTATGGCATACCATCCACGCTGATTGTGTTGCACTCCATTGCTGAATCCGTTGCGTTTGAGCGCATAGATCAGTTTGCGGATAGGCGGCACGTCGCAGGCTGGCAGTCGTGCTTTCATCTCGTCGAGCATGTCTCTTATGCGGATGAAGTGTTTCACGCTGGTTTCGGCAGGCTGATAGAAGCTGAGCAGCAGTTCGTCAGTGGTGCTCGTGTGCTGAAACTGGCGATTGTTCTCGTTGAGACATGCCTCTTCGCGATGGCTGAACCAGTAGGGTTCGCCGTTCTGTAGTTCGTAGAGTGCCTGGGCATACATCTTGTCGTATTTCACTGGGCGAGCAATTTGTATGCACCCTTTCACCGCCACGCACAGGTAGCGCCGGCTTCCCGTTGGGTCGGTGAGCGGGTATCGCTCGTTGGTGGTTGCCGTGAACGATGCCATGCGGCGGTGTACCGTGTATTCGCTGCTGCGCATGGGGCGCACCTGCACGTCGCGCTCGGTGAGTATGCGCTTGATTTTTGCCTGTTCGCGCGGAGTCTTGGCGTTGTATTCATCAATGTTCACCAGCGCCATTCGGCAGAGCACGCGCTCCACTTGCTCAGGATTGTCCATTTTGATGTCATCAATGTAATAGTCGCGCAGGCAGGGTGGTAGTATTTTCTTGCAGAAAGTGCTTTTCATCTGCCCCTGACTGCCTACGAGCATCAGCACCACGGCGTTGCCATGGTCGCGGTTGAGGCCGAGCCATTGTGCCACCATGGCAAGAAACCAGCGGTGGAACAGCTTGCCAAACTGATGGTTGTCGGTGGGGATGCGGCGCGCCATGCTGCCGATGTAGTCATAGTGGCGGTTCCATTTGGGCAGTTTCTGCAGGTAGTGGAGCAGGGGATTATAGTCAGGCACCATTGTGGATTGGATGAATCTCGTGATGTCGAGATCCCAGGAAGTGCCGCCCAGGCGCATCTGCTCGTGCACCATTTGGTTCAGCATGCGCTTGGTGAGCGGCTTCCACATGTCGTCCGGCGGTGGTGTTTCACTGTCGTTGCCCTCCTTGGGGCAGTATTCCTCTTTCTGAGTCATCACGTTGTAGCGCAGCCAATAGTGTTTGTTGAGAAAGTCTTCCACTTCGAAGGCAACCTGCTGCTGTGCGCTCTGATATTCAGCACGTTCTTTCCCGGTTTTTGTCGATTCGTTCATTTTGTTTGTTGTTTGTGAGAATGTTTTCTGATATTCTTCTTTTGTCTTCTCTAAAGCATAGCTTCCGCTCTGTAAAACCATAGATTTTGCTCTGTAAAACCATAGCTTTTGCTCTACGAAAGCATAGCTTTCACGCTGTAAAACCATAGCTTTTTCGTTGCGGAAGATGAGTTTTGAGAATTGCGGTATAGAGTTGTTTTGCATCAACTGAAATGCGCAGCGAGTAACGCAGCAGGTAACGCAGCGGATTACGCAGCGTTTTCTGCAATCAGTTGATTGTCAGTCGTTTAATCTCAGGTGCGCTAATTCTGCATTATTTCCGTCAGGCGGCGTGCTTCGTAGCGCGGTCTTACATAGATTTGATACTGGCACTTGCGGCAAACATGGCGGTAGGTGCCTGTCGGGAAGCGTTCAAAGCATTCCACAGGCAGTTCTTGTCCGCAGCAGCGGCATGTCAGTTGCGTGGCATACCGCTGCGAAAGGTCTTTCGGTCTCATGCTTTTCAGTTGTTTCAATGTTGTTTCTCACCAGTTCGCCTTGTAGTTACGGATTGCCATGCGGCGGTTTTGGGTGAAGTTGATGCGGGTGCTCACGTGGATCCAAGCAGCTCCTGAGCGGCTATACTCGAAGAGGAGCTGGTCGAAGGGGCAGTGGGTGAGGATGAAGTCGAAGTAGCGGATGCCTTCGTCGATGCTGCGGATGTGAATGTCGGCAGCTTCGCCGAGCATGTGGCGCGATGCTCCCATGCCATGCACTGCCTCGTTGAGTGCCGGACAGCGGTATCCGCTGTTGATGAAGATGGGTCCGAACTCGTTGCGCAAGGGTTGGAGCACGGTGCGGCATAGGTTGCGCATGTTCATGATGTGGCATCTCATGGGGATGTTCACGATTCCCAGCTTCTCGGCGGTGGCGCTTTTCACCATCTCGCCGAGTGTGAAGTTTTCTGACAGATGCATGTCTGTGTCGATTAAATTCTTTTTCATCATTGTTCCTTTCTATACTTTTTGGTTTGTTGTTTTGTGGTGCCGCCACGTTGTTGATGAGCCTGCGCAGTCACTCCTCGCCGTTGTGGCGGTGCGTTCCACTTTTTGTTTGTCGTTGCAAAAGTATAGAAATGATAATTTGATGCCAAAGAGTTGCGAAAGTTGCAGAAGAAAAAGTTTTGCTTGGTTTCGTATCTTGTTGATAATAAGCGTGTTGTGTTGGTTTGAAAAAATGCATTCTGCAACTTTCATGGGTCAGAAAGTTGCAGAAATCTCATGCTTCTCGATGTGCCGTTTTGCAGCCCTGCGAATGATTTCGCGCAGGGTGTCGAACCCTATTTCTGTCGGTTCGTTGTGCTCACCCTTTCTCTGCTTGATTATCTTCACAAGCCAGTTAGCCATTCTCGGTGTTGCACCTTTCTTTTTTGTGGCGAATTCTTGCAGCTTTTCATCGTTCATCATGTCGAACAGCGCCCTGATGAAATCGCTCAAGTGCTGAGCCGTCACGACGATATCCGTCTCTTTCGGGTTGTTGCGTGAGCGAACCACTGCCAGTTGCCGGCTCGCCAACAGCTGTCGGATGGTGTTGTGGATGTGCGGTAGTTGGTCTTTTCTGTGGTCGATGTATGTCGCCAGTTGGCTGTAGATGTGGTTGAGGTTGTCTTTGGTTGGCTGATACTCCGCCTTTATGGGATTTGCATAGGATAATGACTCCACACAGCTCTCCAGTTCACTGATCTTTTTCGTGCTGATGCTGATGGTTTCAGTTTGTCGGTTGTGCTCTGTTTTGAGTTGTTTGATGTCATCATCCTGCCTGCTGATGATAGATTCCAGCATGGAGATGATGTGTTTCTGCTGTTTGATGGTATCGTCTTTCTGTTGGATGGTTTCCTTTTGCAGTGCAATCAGATCGTTCAGATGGTTGATAATGTCTTTGTATTTATTTGTTGGCTCCTGCAATTCCTCTTTGGTAAGGTCGCACGCCGGGCTGCTGGTATCGGCTGGGTCGATATCAGAGGCATTCCGTGGATGGGAATACGGGTCACCCAAAGGAACGTCGTCTCCGTTTTCCTTGTGCTTACACATACGCTGATGCGTTTGAGGTTGCTGTTCTTTCTTGTCTTATTTTTCATTTTTTTAGATGAAATCAGCCTCATCACAAATATGCATTCATGGTGAGCTGATAACTGTTGGATGCTTGCGAGAAGCATTGAGGTTGAACTTGGATGATATAGCACCGTTGCTGTGTGATTGTCGGTTGCTTGTTTGTTTTAGTATACTATCCTCGTTTCACGTATTTCCTAATCAGATTTTATGCAAAGTTAGGAATAAATATGATAAGTATTTGCGGTTTTAGGATTTTTAACACACAAAAGCCTAAAATAATAAAAATTTTATACAAAGTGCCACCTGATGGCTTTACATTGTGTACTGTCTATAAAGGTGGTTTCGTTGTGCCGCTTTTTTGTAGGCAGCGCCATGTCTTTGTCAACCGTTTTCAAGCCAGCTGTCAATCAGTTTCCTGGCTATTGACAGCTTTTCGGGTATCTGGGGCAGTCGGTCACGGCTGAACCAGCCGCCCTGAGCCAGTTCGGAGCGCTGCAGACGAATGTCGCCGCCGGCATAGTCGGCGTGGAATCCCACCATCAGACCGCAGGGGTAGGGCCACGGCTGCGACCCGAAATAGCGTATGTTCTTGATGCTCAGCCCCGTTTCTTCCATCACTTCGCGCACAACAGCCTCTTCGAGCGTCTCGCCCGTCTCAACAAAACCCGCCACGAGCCCGAAGAAATTGGTGCGGAAGTTGTTGGCGTGAACCAGCAAAACGTCGTCGCCGCGGTGGATGAGCACGATGACAGCCGTTGCCAACTGCGGCCATACCTCCTTGCCGCACTGCGTGCAGCGCTTGCTGATGTCGGTATGCAGTTTCATGGGAGCACCGCACACACCGCAATACTGCGTGTTGGCGTCCCAATAGAGAATCTCCTGGCACTTGCCCGCCATCAGATACATCTCCAACGGCAGCTTATAGTAGGATGCGCGCAGCGGACACATCTCATATTTCTCCGAGTCTTTCACCGGATGGTCTATGCGAAGCGTTTTCACCTCACCGTCGTGAAGCGTCACTTCGTCGCCTTCATGCCATGCCACCGGTGCGATGTTGTGAATGGTTGTCCATGGTTTCAGCTCCACCGGCGGTTCTTCGCCGAATGGTATTTGGCAGGTGCCGTCGCCGCTTTTTTGCAGCAGCAAATCGGTTTTGCAGAATACGAACCAATATTTTTTCATGAGATGTGGGGGGATAAGGCTTTTGGGGATAAAGGGGATTATAGGGCTTATAAGTCTTATAGGGCCTATAGGGCGAATAAGGCATATAAGCCCTATCGGGTTTATTGCCCGAACAGCAGCTTGCGGTCGCGCTCGAGGGCGGGGGCAGCCCATTCCGTTGGCACGAATCGCCAGTTGTTGTTGGGTTTCGGATCCATTTCGCCCGCCTTTTCTATTTCCTTCATCAGATAGAAACGCTGGTCTTTCTCGCTGCGGAAGATGATGCGGCTGTTCAGTTGCTCACGCGGTATGCCCGCACCTTTGGTGAGCAGCTCGCCGCCACCGTTGCCGCGGTAGCTGTTCAGCGCCACCTTGTAAGTCTTCTGCTCGTCGAAAGGCTCGCCGTTGCTCATTCTGAGTATGCGCACTTTCTGTCCGTCGGGCTTGGTAACGTCCACCTCGTAGTCGATACCTGCTGCGCTGTCGAAGTTGAACGTCATGTTCTTGAATCCGAACCGCTGCAGGTCGCCCTTCGTGTCGTCGTTGAGCAGCATGATATGGTCGTCGGGGCTTGTCATGGTGTTAACCCACAGGTCGTAGCTCATCTCCAAGTGCTTGCGTATTTCTTCTCCGGTGAGCGTCATCACGTAGATCTGGTTCTCGTATTTATACAGGTTGAACATATCGCTCACATACACATCGCCCGCCGAAATCTTGGCATCGAAGGTGAGGGGAGCGTTCAGCGAGATGTCGGCGCCCGTGATCTGCAGCTGCAAGTTGTGGATGAAGTCGCAGAAGGCACTGCTTCCGAAGAAGCTGTCGCGCGTGTAGATGCTGTTCTTGAACGATCCTATCCGCCTGTTCACAAAGGCATTCACGCTGTCGATGTCAGCCTTGAAATGCTCCATATATGCCTGATTGACGGGCAGTTCCGACACGTCAACAATCTTTCCGTTTACCGTCTTCTCCCTCACCTTGCCGTCTCTGAGCGTGAGTTCTATCTGGGCATCCGCCACGTTATATGCGTGGCACGACGGGTCGAGGCACACCACTAATCCCTTGCTGTTCTCAACGATGTCCTGATGGCGCGTGTGGTCGTGGCCGTAGAGTATCAGGTCGAATCCCGGCACTTCCTTTGCCACCTTCAGCGAGGCGTCTTCTTCGTATTCGGGAGTGATGATTCCGCCCTCCTTGCCAGAGTGGAACAGTCCGATGATCACATCGGGCTTCACGTTCTGCTTCAGATAGCTCACCCAGTAACGGGCGCATTTAGTCATCTCTTCGAAGCGGAGCCCGCTCCACAGATTCTCTTCGAGCCAGTTGGGAATGGCAGGTGTGAGCATGCCGATTACTGCAATCTTCACGCCTTCGCGCTCTATCAGTGCGTATGGCTTCACGTATGGCTCGTTGGTTGCGGTGTCAATGATGTTGGCACCCAGCATGGGGCATTTCACCTCCTTGATCCACTTGTCGTAAACCGCATGTCCTGTTTCCACATCGTGGTTGCCGAAGGTCTCGGCATCATATTTCATGTAGTTGATCACCTTGGCTGCCACGTTCTCCAACTCGGGTTTCACGAAGTTGTAATAGTAGCAGATGGGCTGTCCTTGCAGAATGTCGCCGTTGTCGAAGAGCAGCAGGTTGTCGCCGTATGTGGCTCGCAGCGAGTCCACGTATGTGATAACCCTTGCCAGCGAGCCCGTCTTCGGTTTCCTGTTGATGAAATCATAGGGGAAGAAACAGCCGTGAACGTCGCTGGTTTCGATTACTCTGAGAGATACTTTCTTGGTGGTCTGTGCCATGGTTGTTGAGCTGAAGCATGCTGCCATGAGGCAAGCTGTCAATAATCTTTTTGTCATCATATTTGATATTTTTGGCAAAGTTACGAATAAACGAGCGAAATACAAAAAGAAAAAGCCGATTTTCTTTTTTATTTCCGAGTGCAAGTAAGTTCGGCGAAGCCAAAATTACGAAAAAAAACTGTTTGGCATGCTTTTTGCACGCATGTTTTTTAAAGAAATATATAAAAAAGGAGGAGTAATTATGGCATTTATTGACTATTACAAGATTCTGGGTGTGCCAAAAGACATACCTCAGAAGGATGTGAAGGAGGCCTACAAGAAACGCACCAAGCAGTTTCATCCCGACCTGCATCCAGATGATCCCAAGGCAAAAGCCAAGTTTCAGGCGCTGAACGAGGCATACGACGTGATTGGCGACCCCGAAAAGCGGAAGAAATACGACCAGTATGGCGAGCAATGGCGCAATGCCGACATGTTCAACAGGGGCGGCGGCGGCACATACCAATGGTCTGGCGGCGGATCGCCATTCGAAGGTTTTGATTTCGGCTCGTTCAGCCAGGGCGGCGGCTTCAGCAGTTTCTTCCAAGACCTGTTTGGCGGCAGAAACCGTGCCACATCGGGAATGAACGGTGGCGGATTCGGTCGCAGGAGCAGCGGCGAGATGAATGCCACGGTAGACATTGATCTGTATACGGCATTGCTCGGCGGCGACGTGATCATCCAGCTGAGCACCGGCAAGAAGATAAAACTGAAGGTAAAGCCCGAAACGCAGCCCGGAACAAAGGTGCGTCTGCGCGGCAAAGGCTATGACCGTGGCGACGGCACGTTTGGTGATTTGATCATCACCTATCAGGTGAAGCTGCCCACGAACCTCACGCCACGTCAGAAAGAATTGCTGATGCAGCTCAGAAATGGGTGATTCACGATGATTTAGAAGCAAGAAGCAAGAGGCAAGAAGCAAGAGGCAAGAAGCAAGAAGCAAGAAGCAAGAGAATAGAACTATGTTATAGGCATTATTATAGAGCATTGTATCTCTATTCATTTCTCTTGCTTCTTGCCTCTTGCTTCTTGCTTCTTAAAATATTGCTTCTTGCCTCTTAAAATATTGCTTCTTGCTTCTAAAGAGCTTTGCTCGTTTTATTCACTGGCTTTGGGTGCCTTTCGGAAGAAATCCTTCCACGAATTGAAATCCTTTTTCATAATCAGACCGATGCCCTGCGTGTTCAGACTGTTCTTGGTGAAATAGCGGTCGTTGGTCTGATTGTATACTTTGATGGCAAGATTGCCGCTTGGGAAGAGCAGGTAGCGAATGTCGAAGTCGCCAATAAAGCTGGTAGTGGCATTGGCATTGTCGCGATAGCCGAACTGTCCGTTGATGAGCAGTCGGTTGTTGAGCAGTCGTCCTGAGAGCAATCCTTCATATTCAGCATTGTTCCACCCCTCATCGCCCGTTGATATGTTGGCTCCGAAGTTCCAGTTGCTGGTATTCACGAAGCTGCTCAGCACGTTGTTGATCTGCTGACTGATGGTTCCGCTGAGAAGCGACTGCATGGCAAGGCTCGTCTGGCTCTGGTTCTGGTCGGCATTGTTGGCATTCAGCGTATAGAACCTGCCAATGCTGAGCAAATAGATTACTTGCTGGTTCATCTCTTCCTCGCTGTTGATGATGGAGCGCACCATTTGCTTGGCATCGGTGTTCACCGTAGGCAAGTCAAGGTCAAATTCCACGCGGGGCGTTTCTGCCGTTCCGTTGATGTTCATCAGACAGTCCACACGGATGTTATTGCTGGAGAATGAGCGCCCTATCTGGAGATCAGACAGGGGAACTCCATTCACGGTATATACAGCTTTCAGGTTGAGAGCCGACTGATAGGGGTTTCCGCCAAACACGATGGTGCCTCCCTGCTGAAACTGGAAGTCTTTCTTGATGATGTTTTGGATGGTAAGCTTGTAGATGCCATGGTCAACGAGATATGTTCCGAACATATCAAACGCACCTTTGTTATAATATGAAGCCCTGATGGTACCTGAACCGTTCAGTGCGATATAGTCGCCGCTGCCCTTATCCATCAGGAGGCGCAGTGTGAAATCGGGGTTGGCATTGATCAGAAAGTTGATGTGCAGGTCGCTGGGGATGTCAATCTCTATCGGCGACATATTGGCAGTGGTGATGTTCCTTGCCACGGCGGTGCTGTCTTCATATTCTATCGACTTGTCTCTCCATGTGATGAACTGCTGGTCGGTGATGGCATCGGGGCTGGCAGCATTGTATTCGATGAACGATCCCTTCTCGGGAGTAGCATTGATATCGAAGTTTATGCTCCCGCTTCTGCCTTGTATGTTGCAGTTTCCTGTGGCATACACTTTTCCATAGAATGTATTGTCGCCGTAAGTGGGGAAGTCGTAGCTGAGCAGATTCCTGGCGTAGATGCTGAGATCGTAGCTGAGCTTGGTGAGATGCTCATGATGGAGCGTGCCTTTCACGATGCCGTAGTTGCCGTTACGGTCGCGAATGGTGTCGCCGTTGAAGATGATGTTGTCGGGAATCAGGCGGATGGTGTCGTTGACAAGCGTGTAGTGAGTGTTCAGACTGGTGATGTCGAGTCCGCCGTTGGCAACAGCCATGCCCGTAAGGTTGATTTCCTTCAAGTCTCCAGCCAGTCGCAAGCTTCCGACAGCGCGCGCTTCCACGTTGTCCATAAAGCTTCCGCAGAAGCTTTCAAGGAATTCCAACCTTGTGTTGTCGGCATCAATCTTCAGGTCGATATAGTTTCTGGCAGGCGACACGTATCCGTTGATGAGCGTTTTCCCAATGTTCCCGTCGATTGCCTGTGCGTGAATGTCAATCTGTTGTTCCTCTTTATTGTATTCCGCCTTGGCATATAGCGTACCCATGCGACCCTCTTGGAACACAAAATTCTTCACAACGAGATCGGCTTTTGCATCGGGATTGTTGAAGGCAGATTTCACGGAAGCCTTTCCCGATGCACGTCCACCGAAAGTTACAGCATGGAAGTTGACGAGATTCAGTATGTAGTTCACATCCACATCCTGCAAATCGGCTACGATGGAGTCGTTGGGATTGTTGTTGGCTAAACCGGAAATGATGATATGCTGGTCGTTGTGCTCAATGGCAAAATAGTCAACGATTAAGTTCTTCTCACTGTAGATGATGTCGGATGGCTGCACATGCCACGTGGTATCGTTAACCTGAATTTCAGAAGGGTGGATGCGGATGTGCGCAGCCGATTTTCCTTCTTCGTTCTTGAAGAAATCCGAAGTGCAATTAAATGTGCCTTTGAACGGGCGGCGGTTGTTGTTGTTCCAGTTGATGCTCGTGATCAGTTGGTTGTTGCCTCCGTTGGCATTGAGGTTGATGTCCAGTTTCTGCCCGTTTTCCATCAGTTTGCGCAGGTGTCCGCTGATAATCACCTCGTCGACCGATGATGTCCTCACGTTGATGATGCCGTCTTCGTATTCTCCGTCATTATAGGAGAAGCGGGGCAGGGTGGAGTTGAGGTTCAGCTGGTGGGTTTCATCGTTCACGCTACCGTTGAGATGAATGGGCTTGGCTATTGTCACTGGCAGGTTGAAGAATGTTTTCAGCCAGTCTGATTTGGTGATGTCTGCGGTGAAAGTGAAATTGTTGTGGTGCTCATTCGTGGTTTTGGGAAGCCCGGGCAGTGTGGGCAGCTTCGAGGCAATAAAATTGGTGACACTCTGTGCAATGGTTGCATAGTCGTATTTCCCTTGGATATTGAAATGCCCAAAGTCGCTGTCAATGGATAATCTCTTGTTGTTTTGATTGTTGTCGGCGTTAAGGAAGAGCGAGTTGAGCCTGTATTCCTCATCCTGACCTGAGATGGTGAGGTCGCTGATGTTCACCCTTCCGCTGATGTCCGTAAGTGAGTTGCCACTGATGTCGGCATCAATGTCGGCACCAATCACACTATTGTTGAACTTGTCCGTAATCTGCAGGGCTTTGGGATTGAAATGCCTCAATGATGCCGTGAACTTTCCTGTGGGGCTGTTCTTGTCGATTGTGGAGATTCCCTGGATAGTTATTTTGCCGTTAGGATCGTCCATCGACAGCATTCCATCAAATATTTGGTTCGCGTAAGTGCCGTCGATGGCAATGTCGCGATAAGAATAAGAATTATAGTCGAAACGAGAAACGGTTCCTTTGGCAGTCAATGACGATATCGCATTGTTACTCAGTCTGCCGTCAAGATTCAGGTTAGTGGCAATCATGCCTAACTTATCGTTGTCGAGAAGCCGCTGCAGGTCGATGCCTTTCGTATCCACCCGAAGCTGGAAATGCTGCCCATCGAATGTGCCGTCAAGGTCGCTTTCACCAGCGTCAGTCATCAGTTTTCCCTCAACGGAAATATCCTTGTTCCTGCCGCCCACATCACCTTTGAATTCTACGTTGCCTATTCGTGTGACCACATCAGGCATCTTGAAATCTTTTCCACTTACGTTCTTGGCTATCTGGTCAATGCTGTTGGCACTCACCTTGAAGTCATCTATATGTGCGAGCCATAGCGGTTGGGTGTCGAGGTTCTGAACTTCAGCTCTCAGTCGGATGTTCAAACCGTCTTTTTCGGAAAGGATTAGCAGGGGGTGAATGTTCAGATTCTTGTTGTTCCCGGCGAAGGTGGAGTTGATGGTAACAGGATTTGTGAACGAAATAGCTGATGGTATGAAACTCCTTAAATCATAAGGAGTTATATAGCTTTTCTCAATTGATCCTTTATAGCTTAGCGTGTTCAAATCCAGTTTGCTGCCTAAGAATTGATAGTCTGCCGTAATACTGTCAGCATGCAGCTGGCTGTTGGGCAGAATACACGAGAAGTCCTTTAATATGGCATGGCGTTTGTCGGCATCAAAATGCAATGCAAGGCTTTTCAGGTCGAAGCCGGATTTTTCTTTGAGCGACAGTTTCTTAACGATTACATGTATGTTGTCGTCGGTTATATAAGGGAGCATGATGTGTGCGCTGATATCATGTATGTCCATGTGCGCACTGTTGAATCTGTCTTTTGTGGGAAGTATGTCATATTGATCGTATTTTAGCTTTCCATGACGGATGATCAACGAGCTTATCTGAAGATCCAAAGGAGTGTGCTTGGTGGTGTCTTTTGATGCTAATGAATCGATGACAAACTGGAAGTTGGGCTTGCTTTCGCTGGTTTGCTTATAGAAATCTCCTTGGAATCCGAACAGCTGTGCCGATGAAATGGCTATCTTTCCACGTGTCAGCTTGTACAGATTGATCTTGGCAGACATTCTTGATGCCTTAACCATTTGATTTCCAGACTGGTCGAACAATATTACATCATCGATGATTGCACGGTTAAACAGTCCGAGGTCAACCTTGCCGATTTGAACTTTTGTCCCCAATTTCTTTTCCAAAGCACTGCTCACCTGAGATGCCAAGAAAGACTGGATTGCCGGAGTGTGCAGCAATACGACAAGCAACACGTATAGTCCTAACACAGTCCATACGATGCCGTTTATGATATGTTTAACCGTCTTCAATTCCTAAATTCGGTACAAATATACATCTTTTTATTCGGAATATGTGATAATTCGTCTATTTTTTCTTCGATATTTGCAAAAAATTGTTTATCTTTGCGTGCGGATTGCTTGTTCAAAGCAACGATTGTTCATGAATTATTATTTTTCATATAATTAATTAAAGCTATGGCAAATGTTATTAAGCTACGAAAAGGCTTAGACATTCACCTTCTTGGAAAACCTGCTGAAAAGAAAATCCCAATCAGTCAGGGACGTGAAATTGCGCTCGTCCCGGATTCTTTCGTGGGAATGGTTCCAAAAGTAGTTGTAAAAGAGGGTGATCATGTCAAAGCCGGGGATGCTTTGTTTGTTGACAAACGCTATCCTGATGTGAAGTTTGCATCGCCCGCCAGTGGGGAGGTGATTGCCGTTGAGAGGGGAGAGCGCAGAAAAGTGATGTGTGTGAAAGTGAAGACGGATGCAGATCAACAGTTTGTCGATTTCGGCAAAAAAGATGTCAGCCGTCTTTCTGGTGAAGAAGTGAAGCGCGCCCTGCTCGATGCTGGGTTGTTCGGCTACATCGACCAGTTGCCTTACGCCATTACGACCAATCCTGAAACGGCTCCAAAAGCAATCTTTGTGAGTGCATTGCGCGACAAACCACTTGCTGCTGATTTCGAATTCGAGCTGAAAGGCAACGAAGAAGATTTCCAGACGGGTCTTACCGCACTGTCGAAGATTGCTAAAACTTATCTGGGTATTGGAAGTAAACAGACTTCTCCTGTTCTTATCCAGGCAAAGGATGTTGAAGTGAATGTGTTCGACGGTCCTTGTCCAGCAGGAAACGTTGGCGTGCAGATCAACCATCTGTCCCCAGTCAATAAGGGAGAGACCGTGTGGACAGTCGATCCGTCTGCCGTGATATTCTTCGGGCGCTTGTTCAACACTGGCAAAGTGAACCTTCTCCGCACAATAGCCCTTGCAGGAAGTGAGATTGATGATCCCGCTTATGCTGATGTGCTCGTCGGTACTTGTATTGGCGATTTGCTGGATGGTCGTGTCAGGAAGGGAAATGTGCGTATCATCAATGGAAATGTTCTTACTGGAAAGCCATGCGGCATGAACGACTATCTGGGAGCTCATGTTTCTGAGATTACCGTGATAAAAGAAGGCGATGATGCCGATGAGATGTTTGGCTGGATACTTCCACGTTTCAAACAGTTCTCTGTGAACCGCAGCTATTTTTCATGGTTGTTAGAAAAAAGGGAATATGCACTCGATGCTCGTGTGAAAGGCGGTGAGCGCCACATGATAATGAGTGGCGAGTATGACCGTGTGCTACCGATGGATATATATGGTGAATATCTCATCAAAGCCATCATTGCAGGTGACATCGACAGAATGGAGCAGTTGGGAATTTATGAAGTCAGTCCTGAGGACTTTGCGCTTGCTGAGTTTGTTGACAGTTCTAAACTTGAATTGCAACGAATTGTGCGAGAGGGTCTTGACATGCTTCGCAAGGAAAATGCATAATTGTTAACGTATAAACAGAAAAGATTATGTCATTAAAGAAATATTTTGATAACATCAAACCAAACTTCGAGCCCGGCGGAAAGCTGCATGCCTTCCGGAGTATTTTCGATGGATTCGAGACATTCCTCTTTGTTCCGAACACAACGGCAAAGAGTGGGGTCAACATCCACGATGCCATTGACTCGAAGCGTATTATGAGCATGGTTGTGATTGCGTTGATGCCCGCCATGCTGTTTGGTATGTATAATGTGGGATATCAGAATTTCGCGGCAGCTGGAACCTTGGCAAGTGCCTCGTCTTTTGAGGTTTTCTTCTATGGGTTCTTCGCCGTATTACCCAAGATTCTCGTTTCTTACATCGTCGGTCTTGGCATTGAGTTCGCATGGGCTCAGTGGAAAGGTGAAGAAATTCAAGAAGGATATCTTGTTTCAGGTATTATCATCCCATTGATTATCCCTATCGGTTGTCCGTTATGGATGCTGGCATTGGCTTGTGCTTTCTCGGTGATATTCTGTAAGGAGATCTTCGGAGGAACAGGTATGAACATCTTCAATCCTGCCATTGCTGCACGTATGTTCTTGTTCTTTGCCTATCCCTCGAAAATGACTGGCGACACAATATGGGTGGCACAGGATTCCATTTTCGGTCTTGGCAACACGCTGCCTGATACCTTCACGGCCGCCACTCCATTGGGGCAGATAGGGCAGGGAATAGCTCCCGATGCAAGTATCTGTGATATGATTTGCGGTTTCATTCCTGGCTCTATTGGCGAGACGAGCGTGATTGCGATTGCAATCGGTGCCGTTATTCTGCTTTGGACAGGTATTGCCTCTTGGCGTACGATGCTGAGCGTATTTGTCGGAGGTGCTGTCATGGCACTCATTTTCCAGTCTACAGGTCAGTCAATGACGTGGTGGCACCATTTTATTCTTGGTGGTTTTGCCTTTGGTGCTGTGTTCATGGCTACCGATCCTGTCACCTCATGCCGCACCACTACAGGACAGTATTTCTATGGTTTCATCATCGGTGCCATGGCGATTATCATTCGTGTAATGAATGCAGGCTATCCGGAGGGTATGATGCTTGCCATCTTCTTTGGTAACATGATTGCTCCAACAATTGATCATTTTGTTGTGGAGCGCAATATCTCGAAACGTTTGAAGAGAGGAGGTACAAAATGAGTAAACTGAATACAAACTCAAACGCGTACATTATTTTATATAGTACGATACTTGTGATCATCGTCGCCTTCCTGCTTGCCTTTGTCTATCAGGCACTGAAGCCCATGCAGGATGCAAACGTGGCTCTTGACGTGAAAAAGCAGATTCTCTATTCGCTTAATATTCGTGACCTCGATGGTGCAGAGGCTGAGGCCAAGTATGCAGAGGTGGTGAAAGAAGAGAAGGATGTAGAAGGTCAGAAGGTCTACGAGTGCAATGTCAATGGCAAGGATATTGTTGTGGCTGGTCTGAAAGGCATGGGTCTTTGGGGCGGCATCAGCGGTTATGTTTCCATCGACAACGAAGGTAAGGTTTATGGAGCTTATTTCAACCATGAGAGTGAAACAGCTGGTCTTGGTGCAGAGATTAAGGACTCTCAAGCCTGGCAGGAGAAGTTCATCGGCAAGAAAATCTTTGGCGAGGATGGCAAAGTTGTCCTTTCCGTGGTGAAGAAGGTGGATGACCCTGAGACGCAGGTGGATTGCGTGACAGGTGCAACGCTGACTTCAAACGGTGTGGATGCCATGCTGAAGGCTGGTTTGCAGCCTCTGAAGAACTATGCCGTTGGCTCACTGATTGAAAGCGTAGTCAATTCCGATAGTGTGAAAGTTGAACCAAAAGCAGAGGAGGAGTAAATCTATGGCACTATTCAGTAAACAAAATAAAGAGGTATTTACTAATCCGTTGAACCTCGACCATCCTATACTTGGACAAGTATTGGGTATATGCTCGGCGCTCGCCGTCACTTCGCAGCTGAAGCCTGCCATTGTGATGGGTCTCGCCGTGACTGTGATTACGGCTTTTGCCAATGTCATTATCTCTATCATCCGTAACACCATTCCGAACCGCATCCGTATTGTGGTGCAGTTGGTGGTTGTCGCTGCTCTTGTGACCATAGTATCGCAGATACTGAAGGCATTTGCCTATGATGTTAGTGTGCAGCTGAGCGTGTATGTGGGTCTGATTATCACCAATTGCATTCTCATGGGACGCCTTGAAGCCTTTGCCATGATGAACAAACCATGGCCATCATTCCTTGATGGCGTAGGCAACGGTCTTGGCTATGCTATGATTCTTGTTATCGTGGGAGCTGTTCGCGAATTCCTCGGACGCGGTTCTCTGTTAGGTTTTCAGATAATACCTGAAGCCTGCTACGATTGGGGTTATGTCAACAACGGTATGATGACCATGCCCGCCATGGCTCTTATCCTCGTTGGGTGTGTTATTTGGGTTCATCGTGCATACTTTTATAAGGAGAAATAAGTTATGGAACACGCAATAAGTTTATTATTCCGGTCGATATTCGTCGACAATATGATTTTCGCTTTCTTCCTCGGCATGTGTTCCTATCTTGCCGTGTCGAAGACTGTGAAGACATCATTGGGGTTGGGAATGGCCGTGACATTTGTGCTCACAGTCACCGTTCCTGTTAATTATCTGTTGCAAACCAAGGTACTGGGTCCCGACTGTCTTGTTGCAGGAGTAGACCTATCGTATCTTTCATTCATTCTTTTCATTGCCGTCATTGCCGGAATGGTTCAGCTCGTGGAGATGACTGTAGAAAAATACTCGCCATCACTCTATGCGGCATTGGGTATCTTCCTGCCTTTGATAGCAGTGAACTGTGCCATCATGGGTGCATCTCTCTTCATGCAACAGCGCATATTAATGGATCCATCTAATTCGCAAGCCATTACTTCGGTATGGGATGCTATCGTGTATGGATTTGGTTCTGGTATAGGCTGGACATTGGCAATTGTAGCATTAGGTGCAATTCGTGAAAAGATGCAATATTGTGATGTGCCTAAACCTTTACAGGGACTCGGCATTGTGTTTATCACCGTGGGACTCATGGCAATGGCCATGATGTGCTTTAGCGGACTTAATATTTAGTAGATATGGGACAGTTTATAGCATATAGCATTGGGGTATTCCTCATCGTGATACTCCTTCTGGTGATTATCCTGCTCGTGGCGAAGAAATATCTTTCACCGAGCGGCAATGTGAATATTGAGATCAACGGCGACCGTACAATTTCTGTAGCGCAAGGTAATAACCTAATGTCTACACTCAATGAGAATGGCATTTTCTTGCCTAGTGCATGTGGAGGAAAGGCATCGTGCGGGCAGTGCAAAGTGCAGGTGCTTGAGGGTGGGGGAGAAATCCTCGATTCCGAGAAGCCCCACTTTACACGCAAAGAAATCAAGAACCATTGGCGGCTTGGTTGCCAATGTAAGGTGAAAGGCGACTTGAAAATTCATGTTGACGAGTCAATCCTTGGTGTGAAGGAATATGAGTGTACGGTAATCTCTAACAAGAACGTTGCTACGTTCATTAAGGAGTTCAAGGTGCAACTGCCCAAGGGAGAACACATGGACTTCATTCCGGGATCTTATGCACAGATCAAAATACCAGCCTTCACAATGGACTATGACAAGGACATTGACAAGTCATTGATTGGTGATGAGTATCTTCCATCTTGGGAGAAGTTCGGTTTGTTCCCATTGAAGTGTGTCAACCCTGAACCCACTATACGTGCATATTCAATGGCTAACTATCCGGCAGAGGGTGATGTGTTCATGCTGACAGTAAGAATTGCAACTCCGCCGTTCAAGCCAGACAAGAGCGGATTTATGGATGTGAATCCTGGTATCGCATCTTCTTATATCTTCTCGCTGAAACCTGGCGATAAAGTGATCATGAGCGGACCATTCGGAGACTTCCATCCTCACTTCGACTCGAAGAAAGAGATGATCTGGGTAGGCGGTGGTGCTGGTATGGCTCCGTTGCGTGCACAGATCATGCACATGACAAAGACGCTTCATACCACTGATCGCGAGATGCACTACTTCTATGGAGCACGTGCTCTTAACGAAGTGTTCTATCTTGACGACTTCCTCGGTTTGGAAAAGGAATTCCAAAATTTCCATTTCCATCTTGCTCTCGACCGTCCTGATCCTGCTGCTGATGCTGCTGGTGTGAAATATACTCCGGGTTTTGTCCATCAGGTGATGTATAACACTTACCTGAAGGATCATGAGGCCCCGGAGGATGTGGAGTATTACATGTGCGGTCCTGGCCCGATGTCGAATGCCGTAGTGCAGATGCTCGATTCTTTGGGAGTGGATCCCGAGAGCATTATGTACGACAACTTTGGCGGATAGGCGTTATTCTATAATATGATAAGCCCGAGGTGATGCAACGTCGTCGCCTCGGGCTTGTTTTTGTTTCTTATTACAGGAACAACTGTTTCACTTTATGCGCATCGTCACCCTCAAAGATAAGCACTTCAGTAACGGGGTTGTATCTCAGTTGCTGATACTGGAGGATCTGGACAACTACAAAAGCCCCGTCGCGCGACATGCAGAGTTCTGCCATATAGTTGCCGTTTGGCACTGGTTGTGGATGAAAATTGCCGATAGCCGAACTAATGTTTGTTCGCGGTGAAGTGAGTATTCTCTTTAGAGATTCGCCGTCGGGCGGTGAGTATTCTACAGTGCGTGCATCTATGATGCTGTTAGTGGGTTGATAGATAGCTGTGGTGCGCAGGCCAAACATTGACTTGCTGATACTTATACGTGAATCATAGCAGATGGTATTCCACATCTGCAGATTTTTGATATTTGCCATAAAATGAATTGTTTTATTCTTTGTTATAAAATGTAGGTTTCCTT
Source organism: Prevotella sp. (assembly GCA_017471245.1). GTDB lineage: Bacteria > Bacteroidota > Bacteroidia > Bacteroidales > Bacteroidaceae > Prevotella. The sequence continues at coordinate 8,586 of JAFUVB010000046.1, read as the reverse complement.
TCCTCCTTCCATTTTCCAAAGAAAGAAGCCTGCTAACAAAGAATGCGTCTCAGCGCGATAACGTAATAGAAGCGCGGAGACGAAAACCCTGGACGAAGTCCAGCCTTCCTTCGCCTTAGGGTATTGATGGCTTGTATGGATAGATGGTGAATGTTGCCCGAAGCGCATCGACAACTTGAATGGCTGTTTTTGCCGCCGTATGTTGGCAAAAGCCGTGCGGGACGGGAAGAAACCACGCGATGAGAGAAGGGCGGCGAGCACAGACTTGTGCCGATAGGGCTCTGCGGTTCTTCTGCCATGTTATGGAAGAAGTCTTCATGCCGGCTTATCTGCTTTTCGCTTGCTGTGTTGTCGGCAGCCATACTCTGTGCCATGGCCCCATAGCCAGAGCCGATAATGTGCCATAGCATGCCGAAAACAAATAGTAACCGGAGCAAATATCTCATCATCACTCGCTATAATTATGGTCAATCACTATGGTTATTTCTTCGTTAAGCACAAGCTCTTTCAGCTCTTGTGTGAGCTGATCAGAGAGCAGCGCCTCATCGTGTACCGATATGTCTGGGACTACATCGACGGATACCCTGTGTTCATCCTCGAAATAATAGAATCCGTGCACCTGGATGATTTCCTGATGCTTAGCTATTGCTTGCATAATCGTGTGTTGCAGCTGCCTCCGCTTGTTCTCACCTGTGGCAATGGCATAAATGCCTACTGTCATGATGATGCCATGCTTATCGAACATCTGTTCAGTTATGCGGCGCGTCAGACCATGAATATCGTGAGCATTCATCGTATCATAGACGTTTACATGCAAGGAACCTATCAGGACGTTAGGACCATAGTTGTGAAGAATAATGTCGAACACACCATGAACACCCTCAAAAGCGCTTACTTCTTGCTTGATTTCGTGGACAAGTTCGTGGGATACCTTTGCACCGAGCAGTTCATTGACAGGCGAAGCAACCATTTCTAAACCTGCCTTGATAATCACTAACGAAATCAGAGCACCTAAAATACCGTCGAGCGATACGTTCCATACAAGCATGATGCCGGCAGATACGAGTGTTGCCAATGTGATGACTGCATCGAAAAGCGCATCAGAGCCAGAAGCAATCAGAGCATCGCTTTTCAGCAGCAGTCCTTGCTTCTTCACATATTGTCCCAATAGCAGTTTCACAGCGATAGCCACAACGATAACAACAAGTGTTACAGTAGTATATTCCGGTTCTGTGGGATGGAATATCTTTTTCACCGATTCAATCAGCGAGGTGATACCTGCCGACAATACCAATACGGCAATGATAATGGCACTGAAATACTCAACTCGCCCGAAACCGAAAGGATGTTCACGGTCGGCAGGACGTTCTGATAGCTTGGTGCCGATAATCGTGATGACACTCGACAAGGCATCACTCAGGTTGTTCACGGCATCCATCACGATAGCAACAGAACTGGCAAGTATGCCCACGGCTGCCTTGAATGCTGCCAACAGCACATTGGCAACGATGCCGATTACACTGGTACGTATGATTTTCTGGGAACGTGTCATTTCCTATTGTTTATCTCTGTCATGTGTTTCATGCCTTCATTTCTTCCATGCATTCACAACCTCGCCGATATACATGGTGTGGATACCAGCCGGGAAGTTTGCATACATTCTGCGGGGAGCATCGCTCTTGAAGCCTTTCGGGTCGAAGGGTGCTTCATACATTATCTTGCACTCTATCACCATGTCTGCTTCCGTATAGTAGGGCGTACCGTTTGCGGTATAAGCTGTGTGCAGCCCGAGGGCAGAAGCCTTGTCGCCGTCGCGCCCGCTCTTTGTTCCCATGTATCTGAGAACCTTGCTTTGTTCCACATCAAAAGTCATCACCGTGAAATATTCAGCATTATCCATGAACACTTTCGTGTAGCGCTTCTCTGCCACATATACAGTCAGAGCGGTGCGACCCCATAACGTTCCAATGCCACCCCATCCAATAGTCATGGCATTGCTCTTCTCTTGGTTTCCTGCTGCCAGCAGTTCTGCATCGTGAAACCATTGGAAACCGTTTTCTGTGAAGTCTTTCCTTACATCAAACTTCTTGAAACCATTCTCTTCCTGTGCAAATAAGGAATTAGCGCAAATCAGCATCACCGATGCCAAAAATGCCGTGATAAAACTCTTTTTCATTATAAATGATCAATAATTATATTGCAAAAGTACGAAAAACCGACTGAAACGCGAAATAATTATCCATTTTTCTTTCTTTTTCATTATCTTTGCAAACAAAACCAAGTATAGAAACATTAAATTCCCAAATGGTGAAAGCGATATGAGTTTTAGACTGATTGTTTTTGATTTCGACGGTACGCTGGGTGATACCCGGCAGAATATAGTTGCGACAATGAAGATGACAATAGCCGAACATCAACTGCCTGAGCGGAGTGAGAGAGAATGCGCATCGACCATCGGCTTGCCTTTGGCTGGCTGTTTCGAATCTTTATATCCAGAAGCAGGCAACGATCTGATCCAAAACTGTGTCGGAACATATCGGCGAATCTTTCAAGAGAACCTTCAGACAATCAAACCACAGCTATTTCCTTGTGTGGCCGAAACGCTGTCGGCATTGAAAGAGCAAGGATTCACACTCGCCATCGCATCATCACGCAATCACACCTCGCTTGTGGAGCTCACTCGTGATTTGAATATTTCCAGTTATATTTCTTATCTGATAGGAGCTGACGACGTGATCAAGGCAAAACCGAATCCGGAACCAGTGCAGGACATCCTTTCTGCATTGGGTTTTAAGCCTGATCAGGCATTAGTTGTTGGCGATATGGATGTAGATATACAGATGGGATACAATGCTGGAACTAAAACCTGCGGTGTGACTTGGGGGAATGGTACAAGGGAGAAACTTGTTCAAGCAGGTGCTGACTTTATCATCAGCAGCATGGACGAACTGATTGGAATCGTAGGGAAATGACACTTGGACTTTAGCATTTGGCCATGGCTATATCTCTGAGAGTTCAGGAATTATGATTAGGCAGGAAGCAGGTAGAAACAGTTATTGGAAAAAGGATTACATCAAACGTATAAAATTATCAGTGAATGATACGGCAATATAAAATAGTAACACTCTGCGGTAGCACACGTTTCAAAGAACAATTCTTTGAAGTTCAAAAGAGGTTGACCTTAGAAGGTCACATAGTTATCAGCGTTGGCATGTTCGGCCATTCGGGTGATGAAGAGGTGTGGAAGCCTGGAGTAAAGGAAATGCTTGACGATATGCACATGAGAAAGATCGACCTTGCTGATGAAATCTTTGTCATCAACGTGGGCGGCTATGTTGGCGAGAGTACCAGACGGGAAATCGCATACGCAGAGAAAACAGGTAAGAAAGTATTATTTCTGGAGAAAGCAAAAGCAACTGCTCCTTGAAACGAGTGCTGTCTGACCCTTCATTCTGGCTGTTCATTCACCTATTATCGTTACAACCAGTTTCCTTGCCCCGCCGTAATTTCTGTATTCTCATACTCTGGTCTATTTTGACTTCGTCGAATTCCTCGCTCGGAAGAGTTAATGCAAGCATTACTCTCCACTCGCTCGTTCGTCATTTCTGGTACAATACGGTTGAATATGGTTTCCATATCCACACGGACATCTGGATCTGCATTCTCATTGATGCTCAATCCGCAACTTGTATGTTTGCAGAAGATATTGATGATACCAGTCTTAGGCAGTTTGGGCAACTGCCCAAGTATCTCTCTGGTCATCAAATGGAAACCACGAGACTTAGGTTTAAGTTTTTTTTCTACTTGTTCTATCATAAACACTCCTACTTTCTTGGGGCAGTGAGGACAAAAAAGATGCTTGCGTCTGCTTTGTCGAGTTGCGACAAGATTCAACTATAGTTAATATCGGATGCAAAAATACGGATTTTTGTGAAAAACGTAACTTTGCAAATAAATTTGTGAAAACTGGTTGCAGCTCGCAATTTTTTGGGGCTTGATTACTTTGGGTTGCAAAGTCTTTGTTTGATATTGGCAGAGAAGAATAAGTCCAATCTATGGTGATCCAGAGAGTTGGTCTGTTCGCCAACAACTGTATCCAAATGGTGCACCAACTGGCCATTCGGTACACGACCATTCACTTGATGGCTAACCCTAATCTCTACAGGGGTAAGTTCCCCAAATACGGTCTTTACAGCCTCCATTACACTTTCTATGAATGATCACTACCGTCCCGTTAAAGCGGACTAATCGTTCTTTGAAATAATTGAAATACAGTCTTTTATGAGAAGTTTTGAAGTGAAACGGATTTGAATTAGTATCTTTGCCGTCTAAACAGGATTAGATGGTATGAACAATTCAAGATACGTTTTCTCTCAACTTACCTCATTTTTGAACAGAAGCCAGTTCAATGACTATGTCAGGAAGTACAAAGGTGACCATTATGTCAAGCACTTTACTTGTTGGAACCAACTGTTGGCCCTAATGTTCGGACAACTCAGCAACCGCGACAGTCTGCGAGACTTGATAGTTGCTCTACAGGCTCACCAGTCTAAGTGCTATCACCTTGGTCTTGGACGGAAGCCCATAGCTAAAACCACTTTTGCTACTGCCAATCAGACCCGAGATGCTGTCCTTCGATATCATTCGTCGTAGCCTATTGGCCTGAACTGTTTTTGACTCTCACTCCATACAAAACCATGACCCTGCAAGTAGTTCTTTATCTCGTGTGTCTCTCTATTGAAAGCATAGCACAAGGATTCAAGGCTGTCAAACTCTTCATCCCTCAGAAGCATGTTAACGCTCGAAACCAGTATTGCAGGGTCTTTAGGCAGATAATCCATCAGTCCTTCTTCTCTAGGTAGTCAAACAGGTTAATGGTTCCTGATTTTTCCTCTACATCAAGGTTCGGAACTTTCTCAACCATTGTTGTTGTGCCACTTGTTTTATCGACATAGAAATACACAAAAGCACCTGTATAGCTACGGAACACCACTTGGTACTCAGTTTCTGTCTCTTCGCCCATCTGTATATACATCATGTCAGGATTGTCCTCTGCGACACTCCAGTCATACTCTTTATGGCAGTAGTTGTCTACACCCTCGTATGCCATTTCTGCCGTTATTTTACCCACTGAAAGGCTTGCACTCAGTGAATCGTTTATTTGCGTTTGCAAATCAGAATCGTTTGCCTGATTAGTTTTGCTATTATGGCATGAACATAAAAGCAGTACAATAAGTACGAATGGATAGATGTTTGATTTCATTTTACTTCTTCTAATGCTCCTGTTTCTGAATCGATGATAAATCCTCTAACCACTATATCATTCGGTACAAGTGGATGGGTCTTGATGGTCTCAACGGTCTTGCGGACGGATTCGGGAGTGTCCTTAAAACCCTCCAACCAGTGATGCAGGTCAATTCCACACTTTTGGATGGTATCAAGCGTCTCATCCGTCACACCACGGGCTATCATTTCGTGATGGAAGTGGTCGAAGCTCATGTGACAGGCTCCGCAATGGGAATGTGCCACCACCATGATTTCCTCCACGCCCAGCTCATAGATGGCAACGATAAGGCTGCGCACGGCTGAGTCGAAAGCAGAAATCACCAAGCCACCGGCATTCTTGATAATCTTTGCATCACCATTCTTCAACCCCAAAGCAGCAGGAAGCAGTTCTGTCAGTCGGGTGTCCATACACGACAGCACGGCCAGCTTCTTGTCGGGGTACTTGTCGGTCAGATACTTTTTGTAGCCCTTGGACTCTACGAAAGCCTTGTTGTAGTCAATAATCTGGTCTATCATATTCGTTAATCTTTCAATTTAGATAATCCGCTCACGCTCGGCAAAGTTCAAACAAGTTCGGCTCTGCACTCGCTTAATCGCGGATTTGGCTACAAAATTACTCAATTTTCATTAGAAAATTGCTGAAATAACATACATTCACTTCCAATATGGCAGATTTAGGCTATTTTTTAGTAATTTTGTGGCGAATTTTAACGATATTCAGAATGATTCAGCAATTAGAGATAACCCTACAGCCCAAGTCAAGAGGCTTTCATCTGGTGACTGGCGAGATAATACGTCAGTTGCCAAAACTGCCTAAGACTGGTATCATCAACATATTCTGCAAGCATACAAGTTGCGGACTGAGCATCAACGAAAATGCAGATCCAGACGTAAGGCTTGATATGGAAACCATCTTCAACCGTCTCGTTCCAGAGAATCGTCCAGAATATGAGCATACATTGGAAGGTGCTGATGATATGCCAGCTCATGCCAAATCAACATTGAGTGGCGTGAGTCTGACGATTCCCATTAGCAACGGACACCTGAATATGGGAACCTGGCAGGGCATCTACTTCTGTGAGTATAGGAATTATGGTGGGGCAAGAGAACTAATAGTAACAATAATCGGAGAATAGCAATGACTGAAATGGAGAAAATGAAGGCTGTCCTGGAATACAGCTATGCCGATGCAGAACTTGAAGCCCGAAAGACCCAAGCAATACTTTGGTGTGAGGAATACAACGCTATTGACGGAAGGGATTTTAATGCTCAGTACGCCTATCTGAAAAAGATGCTTGGAAGTGTAGGTGAAAGGGTATGGATAGCCAAGACCTTCTGCTGCGACTGTGGTAAGAACATCTTTATTGGCAATGACTTCACTGGCAATTTCAATCTGACCATCCTCGACATCAGAGAGGTTTATATCGGCAACCACGTGATGATAGGACCGAATACGCTAATTACTACTGTCGGTCATCCACTTTCTCCCAAAGCACGGCGAGGTTACATGGCTCATGCAGAGCCTGTTCGGATTGGTAACGATGTATGGATTGGTGGAAACGTAACCATTCTGCCAGGAATAACGATTGGCAACAATGTTGTGATAGCGGCTGGTGCTGTTGTAACAAAGGACGTTCCTGATAATTCTCTTGTAGGTGGCGTTCCTGCCAAACTGATTAAGAACATAGAAAACGATATTGAAGAATGATAGAGATTGGACTGAAACATACAAGTGAACTAACGGTTACAGATGCCGTTACTGCCGTCACTATCGGTTCTGGGGATATGCCTGTCCTCGCTACTCCAATGATGATGGCTTTGATGGAGAACGCTGCCATGCTTGCTGTCAAAGACGAACTGCCAGAAGGTTGTACTACAGTTGGCGGTCATATCGAATCGTCTCACCTGAAGCCCTCGAAGATTGGTGACGTGGTGAGAGCCGAAGCTGAGGTGACAAAAGTGGACGGCAAAAAAATTGAGTTTAAGGTGTCTGCTTACTCCGGAGATACGCTTCTTGGAGAAGGAACACATCTGAGATTCATTGTAGATAGAGAGAAATTCATTTCAAAACTTGGATAATATGGCATACACAGGACGTTTTGGACAGTCAGAGGAATATCGGCGTGAAGAGCTGATACGAGTGATTGAACATTCCGTTGAGAAATTGACCCTCCAGGTAATCGGCTTGCCGCTTCGCTCGTCGAAGAACTCGAAGCACTCTATTATGATATGAGTACGAAAAATTATATAAACGAACTATACTGAATATGAAAGTTAAGATACAGACAATGCTGGGCGACATCGTAGTTCGCCTGTATGACGAAACTCCCATCCACCGTGACAACTTTGTGAAACTGGTGAAGGAGGGCTATTATGATGGTACACTGTTCCATCGAGTGATTAAGGATTTTATGATTCAGGGCGGTGATCCTGATTCAAAAGGCGCACCTGCTGGAAAGATGCTTGGAGTTGGTGGGCCTGATTATACCCTCGAAGCAGAGATAAAAGACGGCATCTTCCACAAGCGAGGTGCTTTGGCTGCTGCACGTCAGGGTGACGAGGTGAATCCAGAGCGCAGAAGTAGCGGTTCTCAGTTCTATATCGTCTGGGGACAGGTCTACAATGAGGGACAGCTTCGCCAGTTCTCCAAGCAGTTGAAGGTGCAGAAGGTTCAGGCTGCTTTCAATGAACTTGCAGCAGAACATCGTGCGGAAATCATGCAGATGCGCCGTGAAAGGAATCGTACCGGACTACAGGAATTGCAAGACAAACTGGCTGCGGAAGCAGAAAGTCAGGTAAAGGATGGTGGCCTGACCGAGGAACAGCAGAAACTCTACTCAACCGTTGGAGGTACACCCCATCTTGACGGTCAATACACAGTCTTTGGTGAGGTTGAAGAAGGTCTCAACGTTGTAGAAATGATACAGGCTACAGCTACTGGGCGTGGTGACAGACCTGTTGATGACATTGAAATGAGGATAACGGTCATTGAATGATATGATGCAGAACTACAAGATAGTTACGCTCTGCGGAAGCACTCGTTTTAAAGAGCAGTTCATTGAAGTCCAGAAACGATTGACGCTTGAAGGTTGTATTGTCATTAGTGTTGGCATGTTCGGCCATTCGGGTGACGAAGAGGTGTGGAAGCCTGGAGTAAAGGAAATGCTCGACGATATGCACCTGAGAAAGATTGACATGGCAGATGAAATCTTTGTCATCAATGTCGGTGGCTACATCGGCGAGAGTACCAGACGGGAAATGGCATACGCAGAAATGACAGGAAAGAAAGTTAAGTATCTG
>JAFUVB010000045.1 GCA_017471245.1 Prevotella sp. | reverse complement strand
TTCTTTGACATACCACTCTCGTAGTAGTCGCTCAACACACGGAGCTTAAAGTCATCCGTGAACTTCTTTTGATTGTCTTTTGTCATAACTTTTTATTGTTGTTATGGCGAAAAACGTGTCAAGCTATTTCAGTACAAGACACTTCATGAAAGGTTCTGAGGATTTTGTGTCAGGTTGTCACACAGATCTCACAGATTTCACAGATTGTTGGTGGAGGGGTCTGTTATCGTTATTATTAAGCGAAAGAATACGAATTGCACAAATGATTTGCTTTTCTCTTTTTCTTCGAATCACGGATCGAGGGATGTCCCTTTAATCATTCTTTAGTCGGCTCTGGTGAAAGAGCATTGTAGGAAAAATAGTGCTCCATGTCGTTGCATTGGGTGGCTTTCTCATCGTGCATATTCTGCGCATGGCAGGCATCGACCACAGTTACCGTCTCGCCATCGTATGTGTATGCATAGTACCACTTGTCGGTGTTGGCCATGAAATAACCTTCCCAGCGCGAGAGTGTCGGCTCGCGGCGCAGAAGACCATTCTCAATACGAAACATTGCATCGAAAGCATTGTCAGCGTTATTATGCATTAGTTCCTCAGAATACGTATGTAGGTACTTTTTGGATACATTGCGATAAAAGGTGGCAATCTTCTGGACACAGCGTTTCTTTATGATATATTTACACGCTGCATTTCCTCCTTCTCGCTCGGCATTGCTCAAGTCAGGCTTGGCACTGCTTTCACTCGTGCGTCGGTTCATAACTTCGCATACTCTTCATGGATGGCAGCATGAACCATAGCACGTGCCTCTTCAATACTCATTGTTTCAGTATCCTCGAATTCCATCTGCTGAATACGAAGATCTATCTGCTGTTGCACCCACAGGCGAATAGCTGCTGTGGAGTCCAGATCCGGACGCATATCCCGAAGCGTCGCCTCATCAACGTTTATACTTACTATGCACATTGTTCAAATATTTTTATATCCGAAATTATAGTTTCTAATTTCAAGTCTCTTTTTCTATCAAGATTCTGAGACTACTTAAACGCAAGGTCACATAGATTGCACAGATTTCACAGATTGTTGGTGGAGGGGGCTGTTATCGTTATTATTAAGCGAAGGAACAAGAATTACGCGAATTGCACGAATCATGATGTAATTATTCCTTTTCTATGCAATCACCATTTCGCCAAAAGCTTTACATTTTATTCTATCACCCAGTCATCAATGGTGCGGGTGTCTGCATTGAAGTGAATGCCTGCCTTCACCACATGATGATCTGCCTGATAGGGAACGGCGTAGCCTTTCTGATTGATTTGATCCAATGCAGACTGAGCTGAACCGTTGGTCTTCAATTCCAAGACGTAGGTAGTATCGGGCATCAGGACCACCACGTCGGTGCGACCGCCAGCGCACTTCACTTGAGTGCGGACGTAGACATTCAGCATAGAGAAAATGAGATAGAAGGTATACTCGTAGAAGCCCTCGGCTGTGGCAGCCTCTTCCAATTTTTTCTTGAATCCTTCCACATATGGTATGCCTGCCAGATAGGCCTGCATCTCGCGCAGGGCTAAGTCCAAATCATCCTGCTTCAGCGCACGCCAGAACTTCACGGCAAAACCACTCTGAACGCCACCTGCTTCTAATCCTATATATGTAGGTAACAAACCTTTAGTGAAACCAAGCCGTACCTCATGATTGGGAATGGACAACGAATACATCATTGAATTGGCGTCATATCCCTTTATAGTTAGATACCCACTCTGGTAGAGCAGAGGCAGGGCTGTTGTCATGGCCTCAGTGGGAATGTCAAACGACTCGGCAGGTTCCTCCAGGTTATCCATGGCAGTGATATCCGTACGGAAATGCTGCATCTGGTGTATCAGATAGGATGGCGTGGCAGAGGCAAACCAACTGCTGTTCAACTCGCCATCGTCAAAAGCATTGAGCAGGCTGAAGGGGTTGTATATGTCTTCTGAGACCCTTGCGAAGTGATAGCCGTCATACATCTGCTTAATTTTTTTGAACATCTCTTCAGGCGAGCAATCGAATAATTCAGCCATGTGCTTAATGTCCTCTGCGAAATCGGTCTTCACCTCGTCTTCGGTGATACCACAGATGGCAGAGAAGTCGGGACGCATGGATACGTTCTTCAAATTATTGATTGTGGAAAAGATGCTCAGTTGCGAGAATTTCGTGATACCGGTGATGAAGCAGAAGCGTAAATAGGGATCGCAGGCTTTCAGGGGTACATAGAACTCCTGCATCACCTTGCGGTACTGCGGCAGGTTTTCTTCTTCATGAAGGACTTCAAGCAAGGGGGCGTCGTACTCATCGATGATGACCACCACTTGGCTGTGCGTCTGCTGATAGGCACGCTGAATCATTCCGTTCAACTTTTCACCAGGAGTTTTCTCGGCAGGATTGCCTTCAAAGAACTGGTTACGCGACAACATCAGTAATAGTGTGCGTCGCAGTTCTTCGGCCGAATCTTTGCCTTTTGCAAGGCTCAAGTCGAGGTGAATGACTGGATACTCTTTCCATTCCTGTTCCAGTTCCATCACCTTCAACCCTTCGAACAGATCTTTCCTGCCTTCGAAGAACGAACGGAGCGTAGAAGACAGCAACGACTTGCCAAAGCGGCGAGGACGGCTCAAGAACACATAGTTGCTTAGCTGCGTCAACCGCCACACCAAGTCTGTCTTGTCCACATAGACATAACCACCTTTGATGATTTTTTCAAAAGTCTGTATGCCTATTGGATATCTGCGCTTGATTGTATTCATGATCACTGGTCTTTAATAATGAACATGCTTGAACATAAAGATATGACCTATGTGTAGCATGTCGTAGGCTCCAATTGTAAGTACCTATTTTTCATTTTTTAGATTATGTGAATTCAAAAAAAACTACTATTTTCACAAACCGTAGTCCTAAAATAAGAAACTTGATTATTATAATATAAATATGTGTTTATTCAGTAATTCTTATGAGGCTGTTGTCTGTCAGGATAAAAGATAGTTTTCTCTCCAGAAGCACTTAACTTGGAGAGATACAGACGAAAGGCGCTATTGCGCCCTTGTTATCCAGATGAACAGACTGCCTCCGCATAGGGATGTATGTTATGTACATCCGCAGACACCTTCTGTCTATTTCATGAAAAAAGAATGTTAGGAGCTTATCGGGTACTCTCACTATCAGCACCCAAAGAAAACGACATTCTGTTATTTGCTATCAAAACGCTTACTAACACACACGTATATTATAATGATAATCGAGCTCCTTAATTCTATTTTTCAAATTCACGCTGCAAAGTTATTAAAAAAAACTGAGAGAACAAAATATTTTAACCATTATCTTTACATACACCTTGCACGACAGAAGTTTTGAGAATTTTTGAGAATTGAAGCGAAATAGGTGGAAAAAGACATAAATGCTTTGCTGATATAAAAAAAATGCGTATTTTTGCACAAAAATAGACAAAGATATGATACAGATGAATGATCTATTTCAGGCATACCGCACATTCTTTGGTACGGGCGATGCCTTATACCGTTTGTTCTCGCCCTACCGCATCTGTCCGCTTGGGGCACATGTGGATCATCAGCACGGCTTGGTGACTGGTTTTGCCTTCGACAGCGGCATAGAATTCCTGTTTTCTGAGACGGAAACAGGTAAGGTGGAGATGGCGTCACTGTCGTTTGAGGGACTGATGACGTTCAACGTGCAACGTCCCATTGATGAGAAACAGAACAACTGGGGCGACTATCTGCGTGGTGCCACATGGGCATTGCAGCAGGATTTCCAACTGAAGAAAGGTGTGCGAGGCATCGTGAAAGGCTCCATGCCCATTGGCGGCCTGTCTTCGTCGGCAGCTCTGCTTTGTGGTTTTGTGATGGCTCTTGCAAAGGTGAACCACCTGGAATTAGACAAGATGCAGGTGATTCACTACGCATCACGAGCAGAAAGGGAGTATGTGGGACTGAATAATGGTATCCTGGATCAGGCATGCGTCGTTCTCTGTGAGGCAGACAAGCTGCTATATCTCGACACGAAGAGTCAACAGTATGAATTGATTCCCTTTGCATCAGGAAAGAGCAAAGGGGGTAAGGATGGGGCTGAAGAAGGCATGCTGCCCTTTAAATTCGGCATTTTCTTCAGCGGAGTAACCCGCAAACTGACAGGAACCGACTATAACCTGCGCGTATCGGAGTGCAAGACAGCAGCTTGGATTATGCAGGCATACGAGGGCATTCCACTGAAAGAGCTACAGGACACTCGCCTCCGTGACGTGGAGGAAGCCACATTCCTGAAACACGAGAACGACATGCCAGAACGCTTTGCCCGAAGAGCACGCCATTTCTATACAGAATGCGACCGTGTGAAAGATGGCGTGGAGGCATGGAAAGCAGGCGACATTGAGCGTTTTGGACAGTATGTCTTTGAGAGTTGCGAGAGCTCAATGAACAACTATGAATGCGGATCGCCCGAGCTGATTGCATTGTATCATATTATGCGCGAGACAGACGGCATCTACGGAGGTCGATTCTCAGGAGCCGGTTTCAAGGGAGCCTGCATTGCATTAGTGGATCCCGACAAGGAGGAAAGTATCAAACGGCATGTGGAAGAGGAGTATCTGAAGCAGTATCCTCAATACAAGGACAGCTTCCATGCATACTTCTGTAGCCCTGCCAACGGAGTGGAATTTCTATAACCCATCATGATGAAGAATATCGTAATTGCCGCGGGCTACGCCACCAGATTAGGGGAACTGACGAAGAACTTCCCCAAACCGCTGCTGAAAATCGGCAACAGCACCATTCTTGACCGGCTGCTCGACGACGTTGACCAAATTGACGAAATAGACGAGCATGTCATAGTGACGAACCATAAGTTTGCGCCCATATTTGAGAATTGGGCGAAAGAACGGGAAAACGGGAAGAAGCCGATTCGCATCATTGATGACGGAACGTGTTCGAATGAGACAAGGCTCGGCGCAGTGCGCGACCTGCTGCTTGCCATCACCGGCGATCCTGACGGGAACACGCCTACCCCACCGCCATTCGAAGATGTCATGGTGCTGGCAGCGGACAACATCCTGAACTTTTCTTTGCAGGGTTTCGTGGACTATGCACGGGAAAAAGGAACGTCGGTGATTATGTGCCATCATGAACCGGAACTGAAAAAGCTACAGCGCACAGGAGTGATTGCCGTGGATGAGAACATGAAAGTGAATGAAATGCAGGAGAAGCCAGAGAGTCCTGTGAGCCATTGGGCAGTCCCACCTTTTTATATTTATAAGAAGGAAGACATGCCATTGATTGTCGACTGTATGAACCACGGATGTGGTTTTGATGCTCCCGGGAACCTGGCGCACTACCTCGTGGAACGCACCACGATACATGCATGGGTAATGTCAGGTACCCGATTCGACATCGGCTCCATGGACAGCTATCTTGAAGCACAGCAGATTTACGGATAAAACGACATTGGAGAAATCAATAACAAACAAATACTAAAATCAGATTATGAAAATCTTAGTAACCGGCGCTGCCGGATTCATCGGTTCAAAACTTATGTACATGCTCGCCAAGCGTGGTGATGAGGTGGTTGGCATCGATAACATCAACGACTATTACAACCCCTTACTCAAATATGGAAGACTGGCTGAATGCGGCATCATGCAAGAAAACAACCAGTTTGGATGGAATGATGCCGTTCAGAGCAGTATGTTTACCAATTGTCGATTCGTAAGAATGGCGATTGATGACAAGGAATCGATCGACAGGCTGTTTGAACAAGAACACTTTGAAAAGGTGGTGAATCTTGCAGCCCAAGCAGGTGTGCGCTATAGCATCACCAACCCCTACAGCTACCTGCAAAGCAACTTGGTGGGATTCCTGAATATACTTGAAGCCTGCCGCAACTATCATGTCCGTCACCTGATATATGCTTCTTCGAGTTCGGTGTATGGCATGAACACCAAGGTTCCTTACAGTGAGGCAGACAAGGTGGATTCGCCAGTAAGCCTCTATGCTGCCTCAAAGAAAAGCAATGAGCTCATGGCTCATGCCTATTCGAAACTATACGGATTCGCAACAACGGGATTACGCTTCTTCACCGTCTACGGTCCATGGGGGCGTCCCGACATGTCGCCAATGCTCTTCGCATCAGCTATATCCAAAGGAGAACCCATCAAAGTGTTCAACCACGGAGACATGATCCGTGATTTCACCTATATCGATGACATTGCTGAAGGTACGATTCATGTGATTGACCACCAGCCCGTTGCAGAGGAATGCCCGAACAATGTGCCTTACAAAGTATATAACATCGGTTGCTCAAATCCTGTAAAACTGATGGATTTCATCAGTGAGATTGAACAAGCCTTTGGAAAGGAAGCTGAAAAGGTGTTCCTTCCCATGCAACCCGGTGATGTTTATCAGACCAATGCGAACACGGAACGTCTGGAAGAAGAGTGCGGCTATAAGCCACACTGGACGCTGCATGACGGTATTCAGGAGTTTATGAAATGGTATAAAAGCGAAAAGAATCCTCTGTAAGCAGAGGATTCTATATTTCTGTAGACTCAATAATCTGGCGTACAGTTGCCACCCTTTTCTTTGAAATCTTACCTTTCAGGAAGAAATTCACGAAACGAAGGCTATGGGTGTCAGTGCAACAGAGGTCGTAATAGCCTTC
Source organism: Prevotella sp. (assembly GCA_017471245.1). Taxonomy (GTDB): domain Bacteria; phylum Bacteroidota; class Bacteroidia; order Bacteroidales; family Bacteroidaceae; genus Prevotella. The sequence continues at coordinate 21,023 of JAFUVB010000045.1, read as the reverse complement.
ATCTAATAATATCTCAGCCTTCTTCTGTACATTTTTTCCATAGGCGCCTACCAAGGAAGGAATACTCAACTGAAAGAGTATCCGCTGGCCTTTCAGACGTTTATAGTCGCCCATCTCCATATAGTTATACCGTTCCGGATGTGCAAGGACCACATAGAGACCTTTGGATAGCACATCATTGATGGTTTCATCCATATCGTATGGAGGATTAAAATAGGATGTTTCTACCAACAGATGGTTGCCCTGAATGCCCAAAGGCAGCAGATTATCGTTTGCAAGCCGTTCAGCCAGAATATTGTCAATCATATTCTCAGCAGACAGATGGAGAACGATATCACCATGATACAGGTTTTTCAACTTTTCAAAACGAGATTTCAATGCTGACGGCTCGTTGGGAATATCCTCCATGATATGTGGAGTGAGCCACACTTCCTTTACATGATGCTGCTCCCATAGATGAAGGATGGAAAGTGTCTCATCAGTTTTCTGCACGCCATCGTCAACACCAGGAAGAAGATGGCAGTGATAATCAGTGAAACCGTTTAACAAACCGCTCTCACTGATTGAAACCTGACTATTGAAGAGCCACATAAAAGATGATTATTCCTCTTCGTGAGTATAAGAGCCGTAACCCTTTCCATAACCGTAGCCGTAACCATAGCCGTGGCGATGATAGCCATAACGACCGGTGGCAATCTCAGAACCATTGAGTACCAAAGCCATGTTCTTGAGTTTCTTCTCGGTGTAATAGCCTTCGATGGTAGGTATCATCTCCTTGTTCAACAAGCCTGTACGGATGACAAAGATGGTCATATCAGCCAATTCGGCAATGATTGCTGTATCTGCAACAATGTCAACAGGAGCACTGTCGAGGAAGATATAGTCGTAATGGTCACGTAAATCGTTAATCAATTCCTCAAGTCTTCCATTAGAAAGAAGCTCTGCCGGATTCGGCGGAATTGTACCACATGGGAGAATATCCAGCTGTGGACAATCGGGGCTGTTGACAATCATCTTATTCCAATCAGACTCCTGACCGGAGAGGAAGTTGGCAACCCCCTTCGTCTTGGTGCCGACATTGAGGTAACGACCAACGGAACCCTTACGGATATCAAGGTCGAGCATGACAACCTTCTTATCCTTCAAGGCAAAAGATGATGCGAGATTGATGGTGACGAAGGTTTTTCCACTGCCAGGATTAATTGATGTAACCATGAACACCTTGGCATTCTCGTAACTGTTTGCCATAAATTCCACGTTGGTACGTACTACACGGAACGCCTCGTTGATCATATTGCGCTTCTTTGCCTGTACCAATATCTTGCCTTCTGCCTCTACGCGCTTTTTCTTATCACCATAAAGCGGTATCTCGCCGATGAAGGGAATGGAAACGCTCTCAATATCTTTCTTGCCGCGAATCTTGGTATCCAGACTCTCCACAATATATACGATTGCTGCCGGTATTGCCAAGCCTAACAACAATGCCACCAACCAGATGTTGCGGCGGACAGGAGCCGTGGGGCGTTTGCTGCCCATCGGAGGTGTCACGATGCGGGTGTTATATGCAGTAAATGCTTGAGACAACTGGTTCTCTTCGCGTTTCTGCAAAAGATAGATATACAAAGCCTCCTTCACTTTCTGCTGACGCTCAACAGAAAGCAACTGCTTGGCTTGAACGGGACTGGAAGCAATCTGAGCATTGTTCTGATTTGCCTTCGCCTGAATACCATTAATCTGAATGCGAACCTGATTGATGGTGTTGTTCAAAGAGCCACTAACTGCTGTGCGCAATGTGGCAAGCTGCTGATCCAAGTCTTTTACCAACGGGTTGCCCTCACTACTGCTGGCTGCCAGATTATTACGCTGAAGCTGCAAATCATTGAATTTCGAAATCTGCGACTCCAGTCCTGCATTGTGAGACAACATACCAGACGGCAACAACTGATTACGCTTGGTATTGTCCATCAGCTGCTCCCTGATAAATGTCAACATGTAGAGTTGGTTGTTGAGGTTCAGAAGTTCGTTGTTTGCCTGATTGGCATTCGTCATATACATCTTGGCGGCTTCTGACACATCGGGAACCAAATTACGACTTTTGTATGATGAAATGTCGCTATCGACACTGCCCAGTTCTTTTTCAATCACATTCAGACGCTCCGTGATGAAGCGTGAAGTGCTGAGCGCTATCTGGTTCTTATCGTCCATCCATCCTTCCTGATACACTTTGATAATCATGTTCAGAACATCCTCAGCGCGTTGCATCGACACATCATCGTATTTCAAAGTAATGACAGAAGCAGTCTTACTGGTAAAGAATGCATCATACCTACTATTGCAAACCTGTGTAGCCGCCAAAATAGAACTACGCGTAATACTTATTTTAATATCATCCTTTTGCTTCAGGAAAGCTGGAGTTGTTGCAATATACAAACGCCCGACAGGTGTCTTCACAGTGGTGTTCAACTTGCCTGAAACGGAACCATCAAGATCATAGCCGTTCTTGGTAAAATCATCCATTTCAAAAGTACCATCTTTTTTGACCTTTACATCGAAAGACGCGAAATCCTCGTCGTTCAGATTAGCAAAAGTAATCTTAATAGGATTCTTATCGCCATAGAGTGTATTGTCACGATAACCTGAAACAGTATAGTTGACATTCAGGTTCATGCGACGCACCACCTCCATCAACAGAGCCGGTGAGCGCATTACAATCAGTTCGTTGGACACGTTGGAGGCTGCCGAAAAGATTCCCATTTCGGAAAGTCCGCTGAGTTCACTGCTAAGCGAAGATCCACCACCTTTGGTATTCTTGATCAGCACCTCGGCGGAACGCGAATATACAGGTTGCTTTTTTGCCAAATACAATCCTGCCAAAATCAAAGCAATGATGACAGACAGCACAAACCATTTCCACCGGAACAGGCATGCCAACAGAAAATCCTTCATGGTCATATTAACATTTGCAGGTGCTTGCTGCCCCGTTGTATAGTTTGCATTAGCTTTTGCTGGTACTATCGTTTCCATATCAAGTAATAATTATAATCTGTGAAGCAATGATACAAGTGAAATCAACACTGAAGATATTGAAATCCAGAATGACGTAGACTGGAATGTATTTCCATTTACTTTTGACTGACGTTTGCGGTAGTCGTTAGGGACAACATACACCACATCGTTCTGCTGCAAATAATAGGCTGGAGAATTCAGCATCTCACGAGCGTCAAGCATGCTTACCACATGGGTGGTCTGCTTACCATCTTCTGTGCGGAGCACATAGACGCTGTCGCGCATGCCATAAAGCGTGAGGTCGCCTGCCTGTGCCAATGCTTCGGGCAGAGTAACACGATCCTGCCCGAATGAATACTCTCCAGGTCTGCCCACTTCTCCTAATACAGAAAAATGGAGGTTCAGAAATTCCACTGTCACAACAACATCCTTGTTTGCCAAGGCCTTTTCCTCAATTGTTTTCTTGATGAATTCCGCAACTTCCTCCCTGCTCAATCCAGCTATGTGCAACTTGCCTGCCATGGGGAAGTCGATATCTCCATTACGATCGATGGTATAGCCTGACATACCTCGGTTTGTCCTGTCTCCAGTATAGCCTACAACCTGAGTAGCTACCGGCAGATTCAGCATATTAGAAATATCGTTGTTTTTGCTTTTTACTACGATTGAGATTTTATCTCCTTCCTTGAGTTTTATGCCAGCTTGACTTGTGATGGTATTCACCTGCCCGTTTTTTAAATCTTGAAAATAACTCACATTGGTTGGCACCTTACACGAAGTCACTATCATGGCAGCCAAAGCGATTGTCACTAATTTGCTATATTTCATATCCAGTTTTATTTCTATATATATTAATAAATCGTTTTAGATTGCAAAGGTAGTCATTTTTTCGCAAACAACATCGGTTTTAACGAAAAAGTTTCGAAAATGTTTCTCAAATCAGATTTTATTACTACTTTTGCACATCATTGGAAACACCATATACCGCTATGAATCAAATGAAACGGAAAAGCATTAAGAACCCAGTATTGATTGCTGGACCTTGTGTCATCGAATCGGCAGAACTGCTTGACGCTGTGGCAAGGGAACTGGTTCGCATCAACAAGAAGCATCACACGGAGATTATCTTCAAGGCATCGTTTGACAAGGCCAACCGCACGAGTATTCATTCTTTCCGCGGTCCTGGATTGGAGAAAGGATTAGAGATGCTTGCCAGCATCAAGAGTCGTTACGGGCTGAAAATACTAACAGATATACATGAAAGCTGTCAGGCGGCTGTTGCAGGCGAAGTATGCGACATCATACAAATACCAGCCTTTTTGTGTAGACAAACAGACCTTCTGGTCGCAGCAGCCCGTACTGGCAAGGTAATCAATATCAAGAAAGCGCAATTTCTCAGCGGCAAAGACATGAGATATCCTGTAGAAAAAGCAAAAGATGCCGGTGCCAAAGAGATATGGCTGACAGAGCGTGGGAACTGTTTTGGTTACAATAATCTGGTAGTGGATTTCAGGAACATACCCGATATGCTTGACATTGTACCCACTGTAATCATGGATTGTACTCATTCCGTACAGAGACCTGGAGGCGGAGAAGGCAAGACTGGCGGCGACCGCAAGTTTGTGCCTTGTATGGCATTGGCAGGAAAGGCATTTGGTGCCACAGGTTTTTTCTTTGAAGTTCACCCCAATCCCGATGAAGGATTAAGTGATGCCGCAAACATGCTGGAACTAAATCGTTTGGAAACGCTTATTGAAGAATTGATATAGTGTTCTTCTTTGCTTGAGACAGTCTATATATATAATAAATAGATGTATTAGTGAAAGAATCATGGTTCAAATACAAGACATAGCTGCACAGTGTTTTAAAGACGAAGCAAATGCAATTCTCGGACTACAGTCACAATTAGACGACAATTTCAGCAAGGCCGTTGATTTGATGTACAACTGCAAAGGAAAAATCATCGTTACAGGTGTAGGGAAAAGCGGACATATAGGAGCAAAGATAGCTGCAACACTATCAAGCACTGGTACTCCGTCTTTCTTCGTTAACCCCTTAGATGTATATCACGGAGATTTAGGTGTCATGACACACGATGATGTGATTATTGCCATCAGCAATAGCGGACAGACGGACGAATTGCTCAGGTTTATACCGATGGTGCTGCACATGAATATTCCCATCATTGCCATAACAGGCAATAAAGAAAGCCTGCTTGTGAAGTATGCCAAAGTGCATCTGAACACCAAAGTGCCGAAAGAAGCATGTCCTCTGAACTTAGCTCCGACAAGCAGCACCACTGCACAATTGGTGATGGGAGATGCACTGGCGATAGCACTGATGCAAATGAGACACTTTGAACCAAAAGACTTCGCGCAATTCCACCCCGGAGGAGAACTGGGAAAACGATTGCTGACTACGGCGCAAGACGTTATGCGTTCCAATGACTTGCCGGTGATTCCGAAGGAGATGCATCTGGGCGAGGCCATCATCCATGTTAGTAAAGGAAAGCTGGGATTAGGCATTTCATTGGAAAACAATCAGGTGAGCGGACTCATCACAGATGGTGACATCCGCCGAGCCATGGAGAAATGGCAGGCACAATTCTTTGACAAGACCGTTTCTGACATTATGACAAAGGAGCCTAAATGTGTGCTTCCTACCACGAAGATCACTGAAATACAGAAGATTATGAACAAATATAAGATACACACCGTGTTGGTGGTGGATCAGGAAAAGCATCTTCTTGGAGTGGTCGATCACTATTCATGTATGGTTTAATGTATAATACCTAAATACTTTTTCGCTTCGTTATATGAAAAGGATATCATCAACATTGCTGTTCCTGCTTCTGCTGGTTTTCAGCAATAGTTCTTTAGCACAGAGTGCCGACTCGCTTATTGTCAAGCAGCTACAAAACATGGGCGTGCATTTCTCTACGAACAACCATGTGACACTGCTGATGAACGGACAGGAAAAGTTTGATGATATGTTCGCAGCTATCCGGCAGGCAAGGCATCATGTTCATCTGGAATACTTCAACTTCAGAAATGACTCCATAGCCGACCTCCTTTTTGACATTTTAGCAGAAAAAGTAAAAGAAGGTGTTGAAGTGAGGGCACTTTTCGACGGATTCGGAAACTCGTCAAACAACCAACCACTCAGGAAGCGGCACATCAAAAAACTCCGGCATAACGGCATTGAGATATACGAATACAACCCGGTCAGGTTTCCTTGGATTGATGATTTTTTCAACAGAGATCACCGCAAGATTGTCATCATCGACGGTGTGATAGCCTATACAGGAGGCATGAACGTTGCAGATTATTATATCAAAGGAACAGATGTGGTAGGTTCCTGGCGCGACATGCACTGCAGAATTGAAGGAGACGAGGTGAATACACTGCAGCGCATATTCTTAAAAATGTGGAAGAAAGTTACCAAACAAGATATTACAGGTGAGCAATATTTCGGGCATTCACCTGCGCTCTCCTATTTTGAAGGATTAAAACCCGACACTTGTGAGACATCTGGAAAGAAAATGGTTGGCATCATCAATCGCGAACCGAGAGTGACAAGGGCTATTATCAGACAATTCTATGTCAACTCCATTAATGACGCACAAGACAGCATCAAGCTGGTGAACCCCTATCTGACACTGAACCACAAGTTGAAAAAGAGTTTGAAGAACGCAGTCAAACGAGGGGTTAAGGTAGAAATCATGGTTTCGCAGAAAAGCGACATACCCTTGACTCCCGACTGCGTTTTCTATAATGTTCATAAACTAATGAAAAAAGGAGCCGATGTGTGGATCTACAAACCCGGATTCCACCATACCAAAGTGATTATGGTAGACGGGAAATTCTGCACCGTAGGTTCAGCCAATCTTAATGCCCGCTCTCTGCGTTGGGACTATGAAGAGAATGCTGTTATCATTGATCCCTGCACGACAAAAGAACTATCTGACATGTTTGACAAAGACAAAAAGGACTCTTTCAAACTCACAAAAGAGAGCTGGAACGAATGGCGCACTCCATGGAAAAAGTTCGTAGGATGGTTTGCCCATATCCTCTCACCTTTTTTATAATAATGGCTAAGCAAGAGTGTCAAGTAATAGCTAAGCAAGAGTAACAAGGTCGCACATCAGCTGTATATCGGTATCTTTCAAGCCGTGTTCGGTAAGGAAATCATGATCATTTTTCATTTCTTCCTCAAGAACCGATGTAGATTCTGCATGTTTTTCGCTGAGGAATGAGGCGAAAAACGCCACAGCCTTGGACAGACGACCTGCCAGCCACTGGCAATAGCCCGCATTGAGATAGTCGCTCGGCTGTTTCTTCTCTGCATCCAACACCTTGTCGTACATTTTTTCAGCCTGTTCAAACTTTCCCACACCCATCAGCGCCCACGCCAGACCACGCTGGATATTCTTGGATTCCGGCTGTTCGTAATGTAGCTGATAATACAGCTTGACTGCTTCTTCACATTTTCCGGCATAAGAAAGAGCAATTCCCAAATGAATGAGATATCCCTTGTTATCGGGATGCGACTGTGACAACTGCTCATAGCAAGAACATGAGAGATCATAACGGCATGCCTCGAAATAGGATCGTGCCAATAATGACTTCGCCCGTTCATTGTCTGGATCGATTGACAGCAGTTTCTCGAAACAGGCTATGGCACTTTCTATGTCCATTTTCACCTCTAAAAGATATATGCCGCTATACAGCATGCTGTTGGGATCATCCTTTCCATCATACAAACTTGCAAGCCTGCCAAACGCTTCCATGTTCTTATGCTTTCGCATGAATATGCACAGATCGGCGAAACAGTTATCCAAACCAAGTTCAAGATATGAAGGATTTGCCACAAATACATATTCTTCTTTGGAAAACGGACTCATCACGTCGACACGATTGTGATGAAGACGGAAAAAGCGATACAAATCCTGAAGATACATCCTCCTGATAAACGCACCGCTGCTGCTCTCTTCGGGTGGCACCACAGGTCCGAGAGAATCGGCATCGTCCAACATCTCACGCATGTTCTCAGGCAAACGATCGACGAGGTTTTCCATCACGAGCGCAAAAGAATACTTATCGCTGTCGCAGAATGGCGCAGAGTTCAGCAGATTTTCAAAAAAGACGGATCCTTTCAGTTTCTGTTTTACCTTTCCCAACGACGGATGATTCTTGCTGAACGGACGGAACCAATTGCCAAGGTCGTAAAAGAACGGGAGCCGCTTCATCTGTGAAAAGCCGCCAAAATAGATATCAGCACCCGCCTTCTGCATGTTCATCATCTGCTGTATCGACTGTTCCACCTCCTCCATCTTCTTGTCGGCAGCATCGGGATGAAGGATATCTTCCATGGTATCGTCTTCTTTCTCAATGATAATACCCTGACGGTTAATACTGATATTATTGTTTTTCATCAGCGTGGGAATGATCTCACGCTGGATTGTCTCGGTATCATTTTCAGCATTCATGCAAAACAGCACCTGCTTTTGCATGTCTGCCAACTCCCTCGCTGTGGTTCCATCTGCAAAAACCTCGCGCAGCAGCCCATCCAACTTGGCATCTACGACAGTAGAAGAATGAATCGTGAACACCCACCCAACCAAGGAACGCTGGCGCAAACGCTCATCTTCTGCCTTCATATATACATGCACGAGCATACATATCTTCTGAAAATCATAGAAATTCATTGTTGAAAGCATGATGGCGCTTACCATCGTCAGGGCATCGTTCATATCAATGGTTGGAGAGAGTAACAGCTGCTCATAGAACACCCTGTTGTTTTCTGACCAATGGGGCGCTGTCACCAAATCATTAAACAGGCGCGACATCGTGTTGGAATGGCGCTTATGCACATCCTGTTCCTGCCCAGTTCGCTCATCTTCAGGCAATAAAGAGAGCATTGCCAAGTCGGCGACATACGATTCAAGTTCATTCTTTACGGCATCATTGGACATTTCATAGCCAAGACTATGGCGGGTAGCATCCACATAGAAAGCCACGTTCTTCTTGTGATACTCAATGCGAAGGTCTTGAATAACCTTGAACATACGCTCCAACAATGTGTTATAGACACGCTCCCGTTGAGGATCCACAAAGCCATCACGCATGTAGTTGAGCATCAGGCGGTAATCGTCTTCAATGCGATAGAGTTGTTCTGGAAACTTTACCCCTGGGTTATCCTCAAGGAAGTGTTTCACTTGATCAATGGCATGCAACAACTGCTTGTCGTTGACATATCGCAATGCCTCAATCAGCATATTATCCTTTTGCTCCATCTTTATTTCAACCATTTTACAGCCTTGTCGATATCCTTCTGCCGAGGAGGCATCGCATGATGGAAATGCATCTTCGGCAAGGCTTTCAGCGTGCGCTCATCAGCCTTGGTAAACTGCTTGATCAGCTCTGAATAGTGCGACACACCATATTTATTTATACTGTCGCAGGCATTGTTGTATGCTTTCAGGAACACCTGATACTGCTTGCTGCGATGCTTGTCTTTCAAGTCTTTCTCCCTGAACACGATGGCACCTAAGCAAATATCACGTTGCTTGCTGTCCATCAGCACAGGATTCTTCATCATCCTGGCTGTGGTGGCTTGCGGTTCTGTGAGCAGCATCGCATCCATTTCATTGTTCAGCAGCATCTGAAGCCTTACATTCGGATCGTTGATCTGCACGCGAAACACATTCTCCGATTTCATTTTAACACTGTCTACCGCCAGGTCGCCCAACAGATCGGTTGCAGAAAAACGCGTGATTGCCATCATCTTGTCTTCCAACTGACGGATTTCATTGACGCGCGACTTCCGATTACTAATCAACTGCCAGTAGGCATTCGTGGAAGTTGCATATTTCAATGCCCTGCCCTGCCGCTTCATCCTTTCTGCCCGCACCACATCTGTTACATTTCCCTCTATTCTTCCCTTCGCCAACGCGGCATCGCAGTCAATCTGGGAATCAAAAGGCTTCAGTCTTATATCGGCACCGAGTTTTTCGAAAAGACCAGCTTGACGGGCAACATAAAGTGGGAGACAATCGAGAGTGGGCAGAACACCAACCTTCAAAGCAAGCGAATCCTCCTTCGCCAAACGTGCACGCTCAGCCCTGCTCAGCCGTTTCTTCTCTTCTGCAGAATCGCCACAAGAAACAAGAACGGCCATCAGTATGACAACAGACAATATTTTTTTCATTTTCAGTTTTTGAAAAAGGGCAGCTCTGCGCATGGCACACGAGTCGCCCTTCGGGTCATTATTAATGTGCGATATTAGTCTCATGACCTTTTTCACTGTGCAAAAGTAATCAATTATTTTGGTATACCAAAAATTATTTGTACTTTTGTGCAGTTATGGCAAAAGACAAGATAGCATACGTCTGCTCAAACTGCGGACAAGAATCAGCGAAATGGATAGGCAAATGCCCATCCTGCGGACAATGGAACACGTTTAAAGAGATACGTATTTCCAACGACACTGGATCGATGGCTGCCAAGTCGGCAGCTACTTCCGTAAGGAAATCATTAAAGAACGAGAAGAACAAGCCTCTGTTCTTGCGGGAGATTTCCTCGAAAGACGAGCCGAGAATCGACATGAACGACGAGGAACTGAATCGTGTTTTAGGTGGAGGACTGGTTCCGGGCAGCATTGTGCTGTTGGGAGGAGAGCCGGGAATAGGCAAAAGCACCCTCTCGCTACAGACAATCCTCCGCATGCCCGACAAGAGAATCCTGTATATCAGTGGTGAAGAGAGCGCTCATCAGCTGAAGATGCGCTCGCAACGCATACCCCACGAAGACCATGACAACGTGCAGATTCTATGCGAGACATCGCTTGAGAGCATCTTTGAACATATAAAAGAGGTGAAGCCGGAACTCGTGGTGGTAGACTCCATTCAGACTATCTCCACAGAAGACGTGGAAAGCAGCCCGGGAAGCATCACACAAGTAAGGGAGTGTGCCTCTGCCCTGCTCCGCTTTGCCAAGACAAGCGGCATTCCTGTTATCCTCATCGGCCATATCACCAAAGAAGGGACACTTGCCGGACCGAAAATACTTGAGCATATCGTTGACACTGTGATACAGTTTGAGGGTGACCAACACTATATGTACCGTATCCTGAGGAGCATCAAGAATCGCTTTGGCAGCACATCGGAGCTTGGTATCTACGAAATGCAGCAGAACGGACTGCGCCAAGTGAGCAATCCGTCGGAGCTGCTGCTCACCCAAGACCATGACGGACTGAGCGGCATTGCCATCTCTTCAGCCATCGAAGGTGTGCGCCCGTTCCTCGTTGAGACGCAGGCACTTGTATCTACTGCCGCCTATGGCACCCCGCAGCGCAGTGCCACCGGATTCGACCAGCGCCGCCTGAACATGCTGCTTGCCGTTTTGGAAAAGCGCGTAGGCTTCAAGCTCATCCAAAAAGATGTTTTCATCAACATTGCAGGCGGGTTGCGGGTTACCGATCTTGCCATGGACCTGAGCGTTATAGCCGCCGTGCTGTCGAGCAACGTTGACACTGCCATCGAATCAGGCTGGTGCATGGCTGGCGAAGTGGGGCTCAGCGGCGAAGTGCGCCCCGTGAGCCGCATTGAGCAGCGCATTGCCGAAGCTGAAAAACTCGGTTTTCAGCACATGATCATCCCCAAATACAACATGCAGGGGTTCAACCATCAGCGATTCAATATTGAACTGCATCCCGTGCGTAAGGTGGAAGAGGCGCTCCGCGCATTGTTCGGATAAGAAAACGAGAATGTGTCAAGACTCCATTCTGTCTGTCATCACAGATTCAGAATTGCATCTTGACACATTCTCATTAAGATATATCACATGCAGGATTCAGTTATCGGGCTGCGATGCACTCGATTTCTACCAGCGCACCCTTGGGAAGTGCCTTCACGGCAAAGGCTGAGCGGGCGGGATATGGCTGCGAGAAGAACTCGGCATACACCTCATTCATAGCACCGAAGTCGGCAATGTCTGCCAACAACACGGTAGTCTTCACCACATTCTTCAGGTCGAGACCTGCACTTTGCAGGATGGCCTGTGCATTGAGCAGCGACTGGCGGGTCTGCTCTTTGATTCCTCCCTCGGGGAATGCTCCTGTCTCGGGATTGATTGGTAACTGTCCGGATGCATAAACGAATCCGTTTGCCTCGATAGCCTGGCTATAAGGACCAATGGCTGCGGGTGCTTTTTCTGTGCTTAATGCTTTCATGATTCTTGTTATTATTGCAGAAAAGCTCTGCTTGTTAATATAAATAAACTGTATTGTCTTCAATTCCCGCATCGCGGAGGGCTTCCTTGCGCTCTACACATGTGCCGCAACGGCCGCAATGCTTATCACCACCTTTATAGCAACTCCATGTCTTTGAATAGTCAACCCCAAGTGCCTTGCCTCTCCGGGCAATCTCTGTCTTGGTGATATTCGTATAGGGAGCCAGCAATTCTATGCCAGGGAACGTGCCGCACCTCATGGCTTCGCTCATGGCTTGTACAAATTCCGGACGGCAATCGGGATAAATGGCATGGTCGCCGCCGTGGTTTGCCATCATGACATACTTGAATCCGCGACTCTCGGCAAGACCTGCCGCCACTGAAAGCATGATGCCATTGCGGAAAGGCACCACCGTTGACTTCATGTTCTCATCATCATAGCTCCCTTCGGGTATTGCATCGGCACCATCCAACAAGCTGCTCTTGAAGAAATCGGCCATGAAATGCAAAGGAACCACGATATGCTCAATGCCCAAACGGCTGCAATGCCATTGGGCAAAGGGTATCTCGTTGGCGTTGTGGTTGCTGCCGTAATCAAAAGAGACCGCCAATGCGATCCGCTCCTGATAATCATACAGCATCGTGGTGCTGTCCATGCCGCCGCTAAGAATCAAAACACAATCTTTCATATACGCTGAAATGAGTTGCTATCATCATTTTTTCTGCGTGCAAAGATAAGCATTTTATCTGACTCCACCATCATTTTATGTTATTTTTGCAATCCCAACATGTCATTTCGCTTTCTGATTTGCAAAAAAGATTGAAATTCTTTTTTCATTGTGCGCGTATGTCAATTTATTTGCGTAATTTTGCACTCGTGGAAAGGATAAAAGTTTTTAATATATAATTAAGGTAATTATGACAATCAATGAATTTAACTTTGCCGGAAAGAAGGCAATTGTCCGTGTGGACTTCAATGTGCCACTCGATGAGAATGGAAATGTGACCGACGACACCCGCATCCGCGGTGCCCTGCCCACCCTGAAAAAGATTCTTGCCGACGGAGGTTCCGTGATCATGATGAGCCACATGGGAAAGCCCAAAGGCAAGGTGAACCCGAAGATGAGCCTGAAGCAGATCGTGAAGCCCGTATCCGAAGCTCTCGGCGTTGACGTGAAGTTTGCCCCCGATTGTGCCAATGCTACAGCCGAGGCCGCTGCACTGAAGCCCGGAGAGGCACTGCTCCTGGAGAACCTGCGCTTCTATCCCGAAGAGGAAGGCAAGCCCGTGGGCATTGAAAAAGACGCTCCCGAATATGAAGAGGCAAAGAAAGCCATGAAGAAGAGCCAGAAGGAATTCGCCAAGAAGCTCGCTTCGTATGCCGACGCATACGTGATGGACGCCTTTGGAACGGCTCACCGCAAGCATGCTTCCACAGCCGTGATTGACGAATACTTCGATGCCGACCATCGCATGCTGGGCTATCTGATGGAGAAAGAAGTAGAAGCCGTTGACAATATCCTCAGCAACATCAAGCGCCCGTTCACCGCAATCATGGGCGGTTCGAAGGTTTCCACCAAGATCGGCATTATCGAAAACCTGCTCGGCAAGGTTGACAACCTGATTCTCTGCGGAGGTATGACATACACATTTGCCAAGGCTCAGGGTGGAGAAATCGGTAATTCAATCGTTGAACTTGACAAACTGGACGTTGCCCTCGACGTTATCAAGAAGGCAAAGGAGAATGGAGTGAACCTCGTATTGGGTACCGACTGCATCGCTGCTGACAAATTTGCCAACGATGCCAACACTCAGGTGGTTCCTGCCAATGCTATTCCCGAGGGATGGGAAGGTCTGGATGCCGGACCGGAGACTCGCAAGGCTTTCGCAGCTGCCATCGAGGATGCCAAGACCATCCTTTGGAACGGTCCTGCCGGCGTATTTGAGTTCGACAACTTCATCGGCGGTTCAAAAGCCATTGCCGATGCCATTGCTAAAGCGACTGCCAACGGTGCCTTCTCTCTGATCGGCGGCGGCGATTCTGTAGCATGCATCAACAAGTTCGGCATGGCTGACCAGGTGAGCTATATCTCTACTGGCGGCGGTGCGCTGCTCGAAGCCATCGAAGGCAAGGTTCTTCCCGGCGTGGCAGCCATTAAAGGTGAATAAAAAATCTTTATCATAGTTTTCAGATTTATCTGTCGGAGGGTGGAGACTGCTTCACTCTCCGTTTTTTATGATCCTATGACGGTCGTTGCGCAAACGTTAACGGTGAAAAAATGCATAAAAAGTGAATAACGGATTGAATATTGTTGTAACTTTGCAGCAGATTTCAAACAACTAATAAAAATAGAATTGATTATGGCAAAGACATTTGTAATCGGAGACCGTGTGAAAGACGAATGGATTTCTGTTCTTGATACAGAAAAGAAGAAACTGGAGTTTACCAACCACCTGGCAAGTGCAAAGGAATATAATAACGAGGATGCAGCAGGCAAAGACCTGAAGACCATTCAGGAGACTGGCTATTTCGGCGACCTGCTGGTCTACATGAAAGAAGAAGGAAAGGCATTCAGACCGGGTGAAACCGACAGTTTCCACATGGCATAGACAGCCGGACAGACGAAAGAATGCGAAACTGATACATTAACTCAAGATTATATATATCAAACAGGCACTGAATTCACGGATTCGGTGTCTGTTTTTTGTATGCATCGCGCCAACCAAGCGTCAGAGAGGAGCCGTTCTCATAAGCAAAAAAAGACAATGAAGCGTCGCTGCGCGTAAATCGCTGATTTTCAAAGTGTTTTCCAAAACGATGCGTTACTCGCTGCGTTACCTGCTGCGTAAGCGCTGCGCAGTTCCTTTGAGCATTGACGATTGACCATTGAACATTGAGAATTGAACATTGAACACTAAACACGAATCTCAAAACGTATTAATTGGAGACCTTAACCTTGTAGACAAGAATCTGCAATCAATGTCGAATGAATAACGGTCAATGTTCAATTCTCAATGTTCAATGGTCAATCGTCAATGCTCAATAGTCAATCGTCAATGCTCAATGGTCAAAGGAACTACGCAGCTGGTAACGCAGCGGGTAACGCAGCGAGTAACGCAGCGTTTTGGAAAATACTTTGAAAATCAGCGATTTACGCGCAGCGACACATCAATATCGTTTTTAAGCACGGAGAGGAAGTGGCAGAATAATGAATTTCAGGAAACGGGAGGGTGAAGGTTACATGCTTATTCATGAATAAAAGCATAGGTTTTACATGCTGAAACCATAGTTTTTGCTGCATGAAACCATAGTTTTTGCTGCATGAAACCATAGATTTTGCTGCATGAAAGCATAGCTTTTACCCATCAAAAGCATAGGTTTTCCATGGTAAAAAGAAATCGTGCCGCTATGCGCAAAGCCCTTGTTCAGCGGCTTTTGCTACATAGCGGCACGAAATAACTATAATCGTTGATTCGGATTATTTCTCCAAGAGAATGTTCATCATCTCAACGGCTGCCTTGGCAACAGATGTTCCAGGACCGAAGATGGCGGCAACGCCTGCCTTATAGAGGAAGTCGTAATCCTGAGCAGGGATAACACCTCCGGCAATCACCATGATATCCTCACGGCCGAGCTTCTTCAGTTCTTCAATCAGCTGTGGAATCAGCGTCTTATGACCAGCGGCAAGCGAAGAGGCACCAACGATATGCACGTCGTTCTCCACTGCTTCGCGAGCTGCCTCGGCAGGTGTCTGGAACAGCGGACCCATGTCTACGTCGAAACCGCAGTCGGCATAACCCGTTGCTACCACCTTTGCACCACGGTCGTGACCATCCTGACCCATCTTTGCAACAAAGATACGCGGACGGCGACCTTCCTTCTTTGCAAACTCTTCTGTCAACGCACAGGCTTTCTCAAAGTCTGAATCGTTCTTGCTTTCACTGCTATACACGCCTGAAATTGTTCTGATTACTGCTTTATAACGGCCAACGATTTCCTCGCAGGCATCACTGATCTCACCCAAGGTGCAACGCAGTCCGGCTGCCTTAACAGCAAGGGCGAGCAGGTTGTCCTTACTCTTCTTGCCTTCGGCAAACTCGCGCACGCACTCGGTAATCTCCTTGAGAGCCTCCTTGCAGGCTGCTTCGTCGCGGTTGGCGCGCAGCTCCTTGAGACTTTCTTCCTGCTGCAGGCGCACTGCCGTGTTGTCAACCTCAAGGATATCGATGGGATCTTCGTGCTCCAAGCGATACTTGTTCGTACCCACGATGGTCTGAACGCCAGAGTCGATACGGGCTTGTGTGCGGGCAGCAGCCTCCTCGATACGCATCTTTGGCAGACCTGTCTCGATGGCTTTTGCCATACCTCCGAGCTTCTCGATTTCCTGGATGTGCTCCCAAGCCTTATGTACGAGCTCGTTGGTCAGCGTCTCCACATAGTAGGAACCAGCCCACGGGTCAATCTGCTTGCACACCTTGGTCTCGTTCTGAATGTAGATCTGCGTGTTACGGGCAATACGGGCTGAGAAGTCAGTAGGCAATGCGATGGCCTCGTCGAGGGCGTTGGTGTGCAGCGACTGGGTATGTCCCAGCACGGCAGCCATGGCCTCGATACATGTACGACCCACATTGTTGAACGGATCCTGCTCTGTGAGCGACCATCCGGAAGTCTGAGAGTGGGTGCGCAGAGCCAACGACTTCGGGTTTTCTGCACCGAAACTCTTCACGATCTTAGCCCAGAGCAGACGACCGGCACGCATCTTGGCAATCTCCATAAAGTGATTCATACCGATGGCCCAGAAGAATGACAGACGCGGAGCGAACTTGTCGACTGGGATACCTGCATCCACACCAGTACGGAGATAGTCCATACCGTCGGCCAAAGTATATGCCAGCTCGATGTCGGCTGTAGCACCAGCCTCCTGCATGTGGTAGCCGGAGATGGAAATGGAGTTGAACTTCGGCATGAACTGTGAGGTATACTCAAAGATATCGGCAATAATCTTCATTGAGAATGCAGGCGGATAGATATAGGTGTTGCGCACCATGAACTCCTTGAGAATATCATTCTGGATGGTTCCAGCCATTTCTTCGAGCTTGGCACCCTGCTCCAGTCCGGCGTTGATATAGAAGGCGAGCACGGGAAGCACACCGCCGTTCATCGTCATCGACACCGACATCTTGTTCAAAGGAATGCCTGCGAAGAGCACCTTCATGTTCTCCAATGAGCAGATAGACACACCAGCCTTACCCACATCACCCACCACGCGGGCGTTGTCGGGGTCATAGCCGCGGTGAGTAGGCAGGTCGAAGGCCACGGAAAGTCCCTTCTGACCAGATGCCAGGTTGCGGCGATAGAATGCATTCGACTCCTCGGCAGTGGAGAAACCGGCATACTGACGGATTGTCCACGGGCGGAACGGATACATCATGGAATACGGACCACGGAGGAACGGCGGAATACCTGCCGTGAAGTCAAGGTGCTCCATGCCCTCAAGGTCCTCTTTTGTGTATACGGGACGAACTTCAATATGCTCTGGAGTCTTCCAGTTAGGCGTAATGTTGTTCTCCTTCAGCCAGGCATTGCCGTCTTTGGCCTGTATGCCGGCATAAATATCGATGTCTTTAAATTGTTTTCTCATCTTACAGTCCTCCTAACATTAAATACCTAACTTCTGATTGTACTCCTTCAACGTCTCAAGCACATTGCACTTCACATGGATGAAGTTCTCAATACCTGCGGCCTTGAGATCGTCCATGCAGGCAGGTGCACCGGCAACCACGAACATGGCGCGGCCGTTCAGATAATTGAATGCTGGGATTGCATACTCTGCATACTCATCATCGCTGGAACAGATCACCACGATGTCGGCCTTGGCCTCCAAAGCAGCGTCAACACCCTCCTCAACCGTCTTGAAGCCGAGGTTGTCGATTACCTTGTAACCGGCACAAGCGAGGAAGTTGCAAGAGAACTGGGCGCGTGCCTGGCGCATGGCAAGGTTGCCGATGGTCAGCATAAACGCCGTTGGAACCTTGGTTTCTTCCGTATGGATGCGCAGATCCTCGAAATCGGCAGCCAGACGTGTGCTTTCAATCTTCTTGAATGCAGGCTCCTCTTCCTGATGACCGCAGCAGCAGCACTTCTGTGCGCGCTTGCCTTCGCTCTTTTCAGTAAAGTTCGGGAACTGGTTTGTGCCCAGCAGGAACTCCTTGCGCTTGGCAGCATCGCCATGGCGCTTCACATTCGTTGCGTTGATATCATCCTGAACGGTTCCGGCTTTCACTGCGGCCAGGAATCCGCCCTCCTCTTCCACCTTGAGGAAGATCTTCCATCCTTCCACGGCAAGGCTGTCGGTGAGGTGCTCAATGTAATAAGAACCGGCACCCGGATCAACAACATTGTTGAAGTGACATTCCTCCTTGAGCAGGAGTTGCTGGTTGCGGGCGATGCGCTCAGAGAAATCTGTGGGCTCTTCATAGGTGACATCAAACGGAGTAACCACCATTGAGTGAACGCCTCCGAGAGCTGCACTCATGGCTTCTGTCTGAGAACGGAGCAGATTCACGTAGCTGTCGAACAATGTTTGGTTATACTTCGATGTGATGGCATTCACGCACATCTTGCAAGCACAGTCGCACTTAGGCTCATACTGCTTCACAATCTGCGCCCAAAGCATACGTGCGGCACGGAACTTGGCAAGTTCCATGAAGTAGTTCTCTGAGATACCCATGTTGAACTTGATCTTCTTGGCGGCAAGGTCAACATCAACGCCGGCGTCAACCAGCTGCTGCAGATACTCGTTACCCCAAGCCAAGGCGTAGCCCAACTCCTGAACGATGTATGATCCGGCATTGTTCAGGGATACGGTGTTCACGCAGATGCAACGGAAATTGGGATATTCCTTCCATGCTTCCACGAGCTGCGGAGCCACATTGAGTACTGGAGTGACATCCTTTCCCTTCATCACCATCTTCTCCATTGGGTCGAAGTTCACTGAACCTACCACCTTCTCCTTGTCGTAGCCCTTCTTTTCGAAATAGGCTGTGAGAATCTGAGAGAGTTCAAGAACATGCTTCTGGCATGTGTGGAAGTTCACTTCAACGACATCGCAAAGGATTCCTTCGAGCAGTTGGTCAACGAATTCTGCGCTGACTTTGTTACCCGGGATGCGGAAGCCTAATGAATCAATACCCTTGTTCAGGATGTCCAAGGCCTTCTTGTTTGCCTCTGCGGCATCGTCGGCCATAACTTCCTGACGGATGTACCATGTGTTGTCATCCTTTTTGTTACCACGTACGAAAGGGAATTCTCCCGGAAGTGAATCGGGAGTCTTCAGCTTCAGTACATCTTCTCTACGATAGAAAGGTTGTACGTTAAAACCTTCATTGGTTCTCCATACCAGACGTTTGTTGAAGTCAGCACCTTTAAGGTCAACTTCAATTTTGTCCAACCACTCCTGAGTGGTAGGCGCTGTAAACTCGGTAAAGAGCTTTTCCTTACTGTTAGACATAGCTTGTGTATTATTAATAAGTTGAATAAGTTAATGCCATTAAAACAACAATGCTTTTTCAGGTATACTGTTTAAACGGTGCAAAGTTATAGATTTTTTCTGAGATTAAAGCATGTTCTGCCAAGAATTTTATATTTAATCATTAAAAATTCAAAAACTTTTGGATTGCGCAAAAATAATCGTTCAAAAATTCGTTGAATGGGTATTTTATGCGTACCTTTGCACCCAAATTCGGCTGTTCCTAAGCAGCCGTTTCATTTGCGTGAAAAGTTATGAATTGGTTAACAGACATATTTACGACCACCGATTCCGTGGCACACATCGTGCTGCTCTACTCTATTGTCATCGCTACTGGCGTATTATTAGGTAAAATCAAAGTAGGCGGAATATCGCTCGGGGTCACCTTCGTGCTATTTGCCGGCATCCTTGCCGGGCATATCGGATTTACTGCGCCCACGAACATACTGACCTTCCTACAGGATTTCGGTCTGGTGCTCTTCGTGTTCATGATCGGAATGCAGGTGGGACCCGGCTTTTTCGAGAACTTCGGAACAGCTGGAGTCAAGCTGAACATACTGGCAACGGTGGGTATTGTGCTGAATGTGGTGGTGATGTTCGTCTGTTACTATTCGTTTTTCGACACTTCCGATCCTCATAACCTGCCCATGATGATCGGTACCCTGTATGGTGCCGTGACCAATACACCCGGTCTGGGTGCTGCAAATGAGGCATTAGACAGTCTGCCAGTGTTCGAAGGCAACGTTCCACAGATAGCTTCCGGCTATGCCTGCGCCTATCCTTTGGGCGTGCTGGGCATCATCGGAGCCACCATCGCCATAAGATATTTCTGCAAAGTAAGGCTGGAAAACGAGGAGAGACGACTGAGTGCGCAGGAGGCAGACAATGCTAACGTGAAGCCATACCGTCTGCGACTGAAAGTGACCAACACCTATCTGGAGGGCAAGACGATGCTTCAGGTGCACAATTTCCTGAACCGCGACTTTGTTTGCTCGCGCATCCTGCACGACGGTCACGTAAGTATCCCCAACAGAGATACCATCTTTCATATCGGCGACCAGCTGAACATCGTGTGTGCTGAAGCCGATGCCGAAGCCATCATCGCATTCATTGGTCCTGAAATAGAGATCGACTGGGAGCAGACTGATCAGCCGATGGTGAGCAAGCGCATCGTGATCACCAACCCATCAATCAACGGAAAGACACTGGGAAAGATGCATTTTTCAAGTGTACACGGCGTAAACATCACCCGACTGAC